>CAMCFT010000011.1 GCA_945874225.1 Flavobacterium psychrophilum | reverse complement strand
ATCCCTCCGGGCTGCACTCCCATCGGGCTCCGGCTACGCCTTGGTGAGCGGAACGCCCCTTTTCAGGGACGTTCCCCATCACCGGCTTGTACGCATTCCGCTTCGGAGCAAGCTCCTCTCGGAACGACGAACAAGCCGGAGCCCGTTATGTGTAATTAAAAAGAGACAATATGTTTTCAATTTTCAATAGTAAAAAAAGAATATTTAAGAGAAACTTGATGAAAGCATCTAAAGCTGTTCAAATATTATCAATGAATTCATTTATGACTAGTCTTAACAAGCAGGAAATTGCAAGAAGACAATTAAAAGAAATTATAAATTGGTGGGAAATTAATGTGGATAATTATAAAAATGAATTATCTATTACGGAAGATGATTTTGAATTAATGAGAAAATGCCTTCAGTTACCAGAATTAGCAAAATATCGAAATATAAACGGCAAAAAGACAACCTATTATCCAAATAGACAAACTGAATACGAATGGCATTATCTTGATGGTGGCAAACACGGAATTCAAAAAGGTTGGCATGAAAACGGGAAGTTAAGCTTTGAACAAAATTATGTAAATGACCACATGGATGGTCAACAAAAAAGCTGGTACGATAACGGAAACCTACAAACTGAAAATAATTACAAATTCACAACTTCTAATATTAATAGGTTGTCAGCAAGTACTGGTTGGCAAAAAGAATACTTTGAAAATGGTACATTAAAGGAAGAGGAGTTCTATAATGAAACAACCTATAAAAGTGAAAAAATAATTCATTATCGTGAAAACGGCTCAATAAAAGAATTCAGAGAATTCAGAGATAACGAAATTTATTGCAAAGAATACGATGATAAAGGTGTTATTATAAAAGAATGGAAAAATATTAAATAAGATTAACTACACATAACAGCGTGTAAGCAGTATTGCCTTGCCGCAGGCGCAACACAAGGCAACATCGCCTACACACAAACCGCAAGATCAAATCCAAATTTTTAAGCTAAAAATTTATTCATTTCTACATAAGGAGTTCCTCTATTTACTGTTGCAAATACTCTTGATACAATTTTGTTTCTAATAATGTTTAATACCACCATTTTCGGTTTCCCTTCTTCCACTCTTTTTTGATAATATAATTTAAGTTCTTTATCGTGCTGAATGGCACTTATTGCTGACATTGAGAGCAAACTCTTCATCTTTCGATCACTAATTGGGTGAATTTTATTTCGTCCGTTTATACTCGTTCCTGACTGGTGTGGATACGGAACCAATCCACAATAGGCAGAGAACTGTCTTGAACTTTCAAAACGGGTGTAATTGTGGGTGTGTAACAACATTTGTATCGCTAAAACCATTCCAACACCTTTGACTGTCTTTGAGAGTTTATAATTATTTATCATTGTTTCATCTTGTTTTATTAGCTCATTCATTGCTTTCTCTATTGCTGAAATTTGATTTTCAAAATGACTTATGTTTTCCTTTATGAGTACCATAGAAATATCATTTAATTCGTCCTCTACAATTTCGCCCATTCCTTTGAAAAGATTCTTACTCGCGGTTTGTTGTTTTACTAATTGTTCCCGAAGGCTCATCATTCGTTGCAACTCAATTAGTTCCTTAGCTGGCGGAGTTGATGGAGTTAACTCGTCACGTCTAAGCCAGGAATAATTAGCTATTTCCCAAGCATCTGCCTTGTCACTTTTACCTCGTTTCAATCCCATTGAACGCTTAATTTCTATGGCATTGATACAACAATAACGATACTTGTTTTCAAACAAAAAATAACTTAACATTAAACAGTACCAACCCGTATGTTCAAAGCAAAATAAGGTTTCTTCTAAATTAATTTTTTGTTTTAACGACCATTTAACAATTTGTTTAAAGCCTTTTAAATCATTGCTAAATTGCTTGTGAACTTTAGTTGTTCTTACGTAAACATCTAGTGTTAATTTTGACACATCGATTCCAATTGTTTCTGTTACTTTTTTCATACATTTGTTTTTAGGATAATAAATTAACTTGCTGTGCTATCGCCTTTATCGGGTCTAAAAACCCATCATTCCAAGTGGTACTGGCAAGTCCGAAAGTAGAAACGGGTCTTATGCAGCTTATAGGTCTCAACCCTACGAAACGTTTTAGTTCACCCGTTTCTTCTTCGGAAAATTAATAAATTATTTCTCAATGCAAACTAAAGACGAGACGTTAGCGGTCAGCTTCGAAAAACGAACCGCAAACGGCGTAAGCTGAAAACCGAAAAGAGTAAGCGAACTAAATTTTAAAAAATGAAAAAAAATATCAAAACATTAATGTTTTTTGTACTTGTTTTATTTATAACTTCCGCAACTTCATGTTTAGGTCTTAAGAAACAAGTGGGTCAAACTAAATTCGAAATGTTAAATAAAATTGGTACACCAAGCCGTATTCTTAACAGTTCAAATGGTGAACAAATTTATGTTTATTTTTATGAAGATTATTCTCAAAATCACTACCCAAGCGTAGTGGGATTTATGTATATTGATAAAAATGAAAAAGTCTATAAAGTGGAGAAATATAATACTCGCTTATCATTAGATGAATTTTTACAATATAGATAATTCAAATAGCAAAAATAGAATATAGCAGACCAGAAATGAAAGGAGCCCGATAGCGCGGAATTGCATTCCGTGCCCTCAATCGAGAGCAAACAACACCAAAAAAACATAAGCCTTTTGGTATCAAATACCGAAACACACCACAAACAAACAACGAATTAAAAACAACAAATTAATATGAAAACTTTTTCGATTTTACTGATTTCACTATTAGCTTCAATTTCATTATCAGCACAAGACATTATAGGACAATGGAATGGAGTACTAAAAGTTCAAGGAACACAATTAAGGCTTGTGTTTAATGTTACAAAAACTGACAATGGTGTAAGTTCAACAATGGATAGTCCTGACCAAGGAGCAAAAGGAATTCCAACGACAACTACGAATTTTGAAAATTCAATCTTGAAAATTACAATTGCCAGCGCAAAAATTGAATATGAAGGAACATTAGGACAAGACAAAGTTATAGTTGGGACATTTAAGCAAGGTGGACAATCTTTCCCAATGAACTTATCAAAAGAGAAAATCGAAAAAGAAAAACTTATAAGATCACAAGAACCAATAAAACCATATCCTTATTATTCAGAAGATATAACTTTTGAAAATAAAAAAGCAGGAATAAATTTAGCAGGAACATTGACATTGCCAAATAAAGATGGCGTTTTTCCTGTTGTAATTTTAATAAGCGGAAGTGGACCACAAAACAGAGATGAAGAATTATTAGGACACAAGCCATTTCTAGTTTTGTCAGACTTTTTAACAAAGAATGGAATTGCTGTTTTACGTTATGACGACAGAGGAACTGCAATGTCAAATGGAGATTTTAAAACTGCAACTTCTGCAGACTTTTCAACAGATGTAGAAAGTGCAATTGCATATTTGAAAACTAGAAAAGAAATAAATAAAAAGAAAATTGGTTTAATTGGACACAGTGAAGGTGGATTAATTGCACCAATGGTTGCCAGCAAATCAAAAGATGTAGCTTTTATTGTTTTGTTAGCAGGAACAGGTGTACAAGGCGACCAAATACTTTTACTACAACAGAAATTAATTGGGAAAGCGTCAGGAGTTAGCGATGAAGATTTACAAAAAAGCGAATTGGAAAATAGAAAAGTATTTGACATTGTAAACAAGTCAACTAATCTTGAACAACTGAATATTGACTTGACAGACTTTATTAAACAAGCATTAAAAGACAATCCAAATGCTGAAAAACCAGAAGGAATGAACGATGATGATTTTGTAAAATTAGAAGTAAAACAAATTGCAACTCCTTGGATGCAGTATTTTATAAAGTATAATCCTGCACCAGCTTTAGAAAAAGTAAAATGCCCTGTATTAGCAATTAACGGAGAAAAAGATTTGCAAGTGCCGCCAAAAGAAAATTTAGAAGCAATAAAAAAAGCACTAACAAAAGGCGGAAATAAAAAAGTAACAATTAAAGAATTACCAAACTTAAACCACTTGTTTCAAGAATGCAAGACAGGTTCACCAGAAGAATATGCAAACATTGAACAAACTTTTTCACCAATAGGGTTGACAGAAATCTTGAATTGGCTAAAAACACAAACGAAATAAATCCTATCGCTCGGATTTAGATAATTCCCCTCATAAACAATAGCGGAATTACATTCCGTGCCCTCAACCCAAACCCGCTGTAGTACCAGAACGTTATCGGCAATTTTAAAAGGCACCTCGACACTTAACAATACCTCGAAAAATCATAATAAATTTGACCAATGAATGTATCTGAAAAAACTGTAAAAATAAAGGATTTAGGTTTTCAAGTTTCTATTAGCAAAGTTTTTCCGGTAAGCACAGAAACGATGTGGGAATTTTTATTATCGGAAGAAGGTATTTCTGTTTGGTTGGGTACAATGTCGATAGACGATTTTGAAATTCAAAAACCATTTACGACTGACGAAGGAATTGAAGGAAAATTAACGGTGTTTATACCAAATTGCCATTTACGGCTGAAATGGAAGCCAAAACATTGGGAGAAATTATCAACTATTGAACTTCGTGTTACCAATCGCAAAGGCAGAGCATCTGTAGTTTTTCATCAAACAGGTTTTTTTGAAATTGAAAAACAGGAAGAGATGAGAACTTATTGGAAAAGTATTATTTTAAAAATGAATGACGAACTTATAGCTTAAAAATGTTTGATAACGATACTAAAAGAATTACCGATAGCGCAGTTTTGTAAACTGTGCCCTCAATCGAGAGTATACAAACCCGATAGCGCGGAATTGCATTCCGTGCCCTCAATCGAGAGCATACAACATCAAAAAACCATAATAATTTTGGAATTGAACAAAACTTAACCATCACAAAAATCAAAATCGGCTGTTGCAAAAATTTGCGACAGCCGATTTTTTTATAGACGCTATAGTATTGATTTAATACACAGAAAGAGTTGTTTATTTTCTAAATCATTTCTCTAATATCTGTTAACAAGAGCGTCTTCTGAATACCTTAAAATTAAACATTAATCTTCAATAAAAAAAATATTTGTCAATGAATTTTGCGCTCTGTTTTAAAAACAAACCGATGATGGTTTATTGACCTTATTAGTCTTACAATTAGTTCAATAGTGAATCCAACTCTTTTTGCAATTCCGGATCCGAAGGTCGAGCAGCATCTGATTTTACAATTATTCCGTTGGGATCAATCAAAATAAATCTCGGAATGCTGTTAACACCATAACTTTTCATAAAATCAGAATTCCAATCTTTGTCGGCAAACAGTTGAATTCCGCCTAAACTTTTATCGGTTACAAAGTTTTTCCATTTATCGTGGTCTTTGGCAACATCAACAGAAATGCTTAAAAATTGTATATTTTTGTCGTGGTATTTTTCTTCCACTTTTTTCAACGATGGAATTTCGGCTCGACAAGGTCCACACCAAGTAGCCCAAACATCGATATACACATATTTTCCTTTAAAATCTTCGAGTTTTGCATTTCCACCTTTGTGATTTTCATAATCAAATGAAGGGGAAGGCGAATTGTTAAGTTTGCTTTTTGCCAAATTCGCTTCGTAATTTTGTTTGTAATACTTGACTACATTATTATAATTCTCATCGATACTTTTCTTTTGAAGATCAACAAAAACAGGATCTAATTTATTGTTCTCTAACCGCTTCAAATCATCCGTTTTCTTCTTGTCCAAACCTTTTAAAAAATCAGCTTCGCTGGAGGCAAGCAAACTTCCCATATCGGTTTGTTCTTCAAACAAAGAATTTTGAGCCAAGAAATTATTCTCAACAGCTCCCTTTCCAATATAAACTATTGATTCATCAAACATTTTAGCATCCATTTTTAACTTTAAATCAAAGCCATTTTTCAGATACACTATTGTAAACTCATTCCCGTCAGAAAAACGATATCTCCCAGTTACAACATTCATAGTGTCTTTAAATACGCCGTCTTTATTAACTTGTATTTTTTTAACCAATTTGTTTTGATCATTATAAAATGTAATAAAATCACCAAATCTATTGGCTATTTCTGCCTGAAAGGTCATATGCTTTTTATTTTGAGCATTAGTATTCAAGCTAATAATGGAGAGCATTGCAATTAAAAACAATTTTTTCATAAGACGTAAATTTTAATTTTAATATCCCAAATCTACTTTAATTATTTGAAGACTAATTAAGATTAACAATAATTTATAATGAAGTTCACAGTTTTAGGGATTAAGTTGTTTTTTGTTTTTACTTTTGCAGTCTAAAAATAAGATTATGTATAGAAGTCATAATTGTGGAGAATTAAACGCCTCACACATCAATACCGAAGTTACGCTTGCAGGTTGGGTTCAAAAATCACGCGATAAAGGATTTATGAATTGGGTCGATTTGCGCGACCGTTACGGAGTTACTCAATTGATTTTCGACGAAAGTCGCTCTCAAAAAGAAGTTTTTGAACTGGCAAAAACCCTAGGTCGCGAATATGTAATTCAAGCCAAAGGAACTGTAATTGAGCGTGAAGCCAAAAACGCTAATATGTCAACCGGAGATATCGAAATCCTGGTTACAGAACTCAAAATACTGAATTCTTCCCTAACTCCGCCTTTCACAATTGAAGATGAAACCGATGGTGGTGAAGACATTCGAATGAAATACCGCTACCTGGATATTCGTAGAAATCCCGTAAAAAACAACTTGCTTTTTCGCCATAAAGTGGCAATGGAAGTTCGTAAATACCTTTCGGATTTAGATTTTTGCGAAGTAGAAACTCCTTATTTAATCAAATCTACTCCAGAAGGCGCAAGGGATTTTGTGGTTCCTTCTCGTATGAATGAAGGACAATTTTATGCCTTGCCACAATCGCCACAAACTTTCAAACAATTGTTGATGGTGGGCGGAATGGACAAGTATTTCCAAATCGTGAAATGTTTCCGTGACGAAGATTTACGTGCGGATCGTCAACCAGAATTTACACAAATCGATTGCGAAATGGCATTTGTGCAACAAGAAGACATCCTGAATGTTTTTGAAGGATTGACCCGTCATTTGCTAAAAGAAATCAAAGGAATCGAAGTAGAAAAATTCCCAAGAATTACCTACGATTACGCTATGAAAACGTATGGTAATGACAAACCGGACATCCGTTTCGGAATGGAATTTGGAGAATTAAACGAATTTACACAACATAAAGAGTTTTCGGTTTTCAACTCGGCTGAATTGGTTGTGGGAATTGCTGCTCCCGGAACTGGAGAATATTCCCGTAAGGAAATTGACGGACTGATTGATTGGATCAAACGTCCGCAAGTAGGCGCCAGCGGAATGGTTTATGTAAAATGCAACGAAGACGGAACTTTCAAATCCTCTGTAGATAAATTCTATGACCAGGAAGATATTGCAAATTGGGCAAAAACAACTGGAGCAAAAGCCGGCGATATGATTTTTATTCTTTCCGGTCCAGCCGATAAAACCAGAACACAACTTTCAGCCTTAAGAATGGAATTGGCCAATCGTTTGGGATTGAGAAAACCAACAGAATTTGCACCACTTTGGGTTGTAGATTTTCCATTATTGGAATTTGAAGAAGAAACAGGAAGATATCACGCAATGCACCATCCGTTTACTTCCCCAAAACCGGAAGATATGCACTTATTGGAAACTAATCCAAAAGCGGTTCGTGCCAATGCTTATGATATGGTTTTGAACGGAAACGAGATTGGCGGAGGTTCTATCCGTATTCACGATAAAACAACCCAACAATTGATGTTTAAATATTTAGGTTTTACACCGGAACAGGCTGAAGATCAATTTGGTTTTCTAATGAATGCTTTCCTATATGGCGCACCACCACACGGAGGTTTGGCTTTTGGATTGGACAGATTGGTATCAATTCTTGGAGGACAAGAAACCATTCGTGATTTTATAGCTTTTCCAAAAAATAATTCCGGAAGAGATGTAATGATTGATGCACCATCAATAATTGATGAAATTCAATTAAAAGAACTGCATATAAAATTAGATTTAGTGTAGTTCATCGATGAAATTTACCATAAAACGTTGAATTTCAATTATTTTAATAAATATACATATAATACTTGCTTTCGTATTATATTAAATATTACATTTGCCACATTATAAATTATTATTACTATTACAATGCGTACAGGTACAGTTAAATTTTTCAATGAATCTAAAGGTTACGGATTCATTACAGACGAAGAAACAGGAAAAGACATTTTTGTTCATGCATCAGGAATCAACGCGGAAGAACTTCGTGAAGGTGACAGAGTTAGTTATGAAGAAGAAGAAGGAAGAAAAGGAAAAGTTGCTGCGAAAGTAGCAGTTATCTAAGCAAAATTATTTTTTGCTGACGAATGTCTAAAGGCGTTTCGATTAATTTCGAAACGCTTTTTTGTTTAATAAAAAAAATTGGTTTTATTCCCAAAAAAACGAGAAAGCGGATTGAAAATTAAGAAATAATTATGTTTTGTTTTTAAACTAAATATTGCTTTTAAGTTGTGTTTTAAATACCTGAAACCTATCTTTGTGCCTTATTTCAGAATAAAACAATAATCATTATGCAATCAAGTCAATTAGATTTTTTTCCAATACTAATGCAAATGCTCTTAGCTATTGTATTTGTTGCAGCCATAATCGTAATTTCCGGAAAATTAGGCCCTAAAAGATCCTCCTCCGTCAAAGACGCAAACTTCGAATGCGGAATTGAATCTTTAGGAAATGCACGTATCCCCTTCTCGGTAAAATACTTTCTGGTCGCCATCCTTTTTGTGTTGTTTGACGTCGAAGTAATTTTTCTTTATCCTTGGGCAATCAATTTTAAGGAATTGGGAATGGAAGGAATGGTAAAAATGGTAATTTTTATGCTTTTGTTGTTGATAGGATTTTTCTATATCATCAAAAAGAAAGCATTGGAATGGGAATGAAAATTTACGATTTGAGAATTACGATTTACGATTTCTCAAAATTATAAAAATGATTTAAAATGATTGATTTAGTATTAGGCTAAAATCCTTAATCTAAAATCCTTAATCTAAAAATTAAAAATGAGCAATTCAAATATAATAATGGTTGAACCACCTGAAGGTGTATCTGGTGAAGGGTTCTTCGCTACAACTCTGAATGATGTCGTAGGATTAGCACGCGCTAATTCACTTTGGCCATTGCCTTTTGCAACTTCTTGTTGCGGAATTGAATTTATGGCAACTATGGCTTCGCATTATGATTTGGCAAGGTTCGGGATGGAACGTGTTAGTTTTTCTCCTCGTCAAGCCGATATGTTGCTGGTTATGGGGACCATTTCAAAAAAAATGGGACCAATTTTACGCCAAGTATACGAACAAATGGCAGAACCTCGTTGGGTAATCGCTGTTGGAGCTTGCGCTTCGTCAGGCGGTGTTTTCGATACGTATTCTGTTTTACAAGGAATTGACAAAGTAATTCCGGTTGACGTATATGTTCCAGGCTGTCCGCCAAGACCAGAACAAATTGTAGATGGCGTAATGAGATTGCAGGAATTAGTAAAGAGCGAATCTGTAAGAAGAAGAAGTTCTCCAGAATATCAAGAATTATTGGCATCTTATAATATCAAATAAGAAAATGAGTTTAGAAACGACACAGATTCAAGATAAATTAGTGGAAACATTTGGCGAAAGCACTTTCCATTTCAATCAAGAAAAAAATATATTTTCGTTTGAAGTAGCAGCAGATAAAATTACCGCTGTTATTCTTTTTTTAAAAAATGACCCAGATTTACGTTTTCATTTCCTAACCGATTTATGTGGAGTTCATTATCCGGACAATGTAGTCGAAAGACAATTTGCTGTTGTATATCATATGCACAATTGGTATGAAAACAAACGCATAAAAATCAAGGCTTTCCTCAATGGTTCAACACCAGAAATAAAATCAATTTCTAATATTTTTCTTTGTTCTAATTGGATGGAAAGAGAAACCTATGATTTTTATGGAATTAATTTCATTGGTCATCCGCAGCTGAAACGTATTTTAAATATGGATGAAATGACTTCTTTTCCAATGCGAAAAGAATTTCCGTTAGAAGACGGCGGAAGAACAGATAAAGATGACCGTTTCTTTGGAAGAACGCCTCAAATAAATAAATAATAAAATTCAACATTATAAATGTCAGAACTATTATTACCACCAGAGCATCGATATGCTAAAATAATAAAAGAGAGCCATAACGAAGACGGAAGCGAGCTTTCAATTCTAAACTTAGGGCCAACACATCCTGCAACCCACGGTATTTTTCAAAATGTCTTGTTGATGGATGGCGAAAAAATTCTTGAAGCGGAACCAACTATTGGTTACATTCACAGAGCTTTCGAAAAAATTGCCGAAAATCGTCCCTTTTACCAAATCACACCACTTACGGACCGAATGAACTATTGTTCTTCGCCTATAAATAATATGGGATGGTGGATGACTTTAGAGAAATTATTGGATATTGAAGTTCCTAAAAGAGTTCAATATTTAAGAGTTATCGTGATGGAATTGGCCAGAATTTCTGACCATTTAATATGTAATTCCATTCTAGGCGTTGACACCGGAGCTTATACCGGTTTCTTGTACGTTTTTCAATTTAGAGAGAAAGTTTACGAAATCTACGAAGAAATTTGTGGCGCACGTTTGACTACAAATATGGGAAGAATGGGTGGTTTCGAAAGAGATTGGTCACCAGAAGCTTTCCGCAAATTAGACGTGTTTTTGAAAGATTTTCCAGTTGCCTGGAAAGAATTTGAAAACCTGTTCGAAAGAAACAGAATTTTTATTGACAGAACAGTAAATGTCGGTCCTATTTCTGCTGAAAAAGCAATGTTTTACGGATTTACAGGTCCAAATTTACGTGCTGCCGGAATTGATTATGACGTTCGCGTGGCGCATCCTTACTCCTCTTATGAAGATTTTGATTTCATTGTTCCTGTTGGAAAATCAGGTGACACTTACGATCGTTTTTGCGTTCGTAATGCCGAAGTTTGGGAGAGTTTGAGCATCATTCGTCAGGCATTAGACAAAATGCCGGAAGGAAATGTATTTCACGCTGATGTTCCCGAGTATTATTTGCCTCCAAAAGAAGATGTGTATCACGATATGGAAAGTTTGATTTACCATTTCAAGATTGTAATGGGGGAAATTCCTGTTCCGGTTGCCGAAATTTATCACGCTGTGGAAGGTGGAAACGGAGAATTAGGATTTTACTTGGTAACCGACGGAAGCAGAACTCCTTATAGATTGCACTTCCGCAGACCTTGTTTTATTTATTACCAAGCTTATCCCGAAATGATAAAAGGCGCAATGCTTTCGGATGCAATTGTTATTTTGTCAAGTTTAAATGTTATTGCCGGAGAATTAGACGCATAAAGATTTCAGATTGAAGAATAACGATTTAAGATTTAAAAAAAACTTTGTGACTTTGCGCCTTTGTGGCAAAAATTATAAAAATGGAAAGAACACATTACAAACAAGAAATAAACATAACTGAAACATTGATGAACCGCATCAATGAATTAATCAGTCATTATCCAGAAGGCAAGCAAAAATCAGCGTTGTTGCCAATTTTGCACGAAGTTCAGGATGCACACGACAATTGGTTGAGTTTTGAATTAATGAACAAAGTAGCAGAAATACTTCAAATTAAACCTATCGAGGTTTACGAAGTGGTTTCTTTCTACACGATGTTCAACCAAAAACCTATTGGGAAATATATGTTCGAATTTTGCAGAACTTCCCCTTGTTGTTTGAATGGTGCCGAAGATTTAATGGATTATACTTCAGAAAAATTGGGAATAAAAATGGGCGAAACCACTGCTGACGGAATGTTTACCATTGCTGGGGTAGAATGTTTAGGTGCCTGTGGCTATGCTCCAATGATGCAATTGGGTGATTTTTACAAAGAACACCTTACCAAAGAAAAAGTAGATCAGATCATTGCTGATTGTAGAGATAATAAAATTACGTTACACGATAAATAATATGTCACAAAAAATATTATTAGACAAAGTAAATATTCCGGGAATCAAAACCTATGAAGTCTATCGCCAAAACGGTGGATACGCTTCTGTAGAAAAAGCCTTAAAAACACTAACACCTGACGAAATTGTCGAAGAAGTGAAAACTTCTGGATTGCGTGGTCGTGGTGGAGCGGGATTTCCAGCAGGAATGAAATGGAGTTTTATTGACAAAAAATCAGGAAAACCAAGACATTTAGTTTGCAATGCCGACGAATCTGAGCCGGGAACTTTCAAAGACCGATATTTGATGGAACACATTCCTCATTTATTGATTGAAGGAATGATTACTTCCAGTTTTGCTTTGGGTGCAAACCTATCTTACATTTATATTCGTGGAGAATATATGTGGGTTTACAAAATTTTAGAACGTGCCATCGCCGAAGCAAAAGCTGCGGGTTGGTTAGGAAAAAATATATTAGGAACTGGATACGATTTAGAAGTATATGTTCAAATCGGTGCCGGAGCCTACATTTGTGGAGAAGAAACAGCATTAATCGAATCCTTGGAAGGTAAAAGAGGAAACCCTCGAATCAAGCCACCATTTCCGGCAGTATCTGGACTTTGGGCAAATCCAACGGTGGTTAATAATGTCGAAACAATTGCTGCAGTGCCTTGGATTGTGAATAATTCAGGTGCCGATTATGCGAAAATTGGAGTAGGAAGATCTACAGGAACAAAATTAATTTCGGCTTCGGGACATATCAAAAATCCTGGGGTTTATGAAATTGAAATGGGATTGAGCGTTTATGAATTTATGAATTCCGATGAATATTTGGGCGGAATGAGTTCTGACAGACCTTTGAAAGCATTTATTCCCGGAGGATCATCAGTTCCCGTTTTACCAGCTCATTTAATATACAAAACAGCCAATGGCGACGACCGTTTAATGACTTACGAAAGTTTGAGCGACGGTGGTTTTGCAACGGGTTCGATGTTAGGTTCAGGAGGATTTATTGTTTATAATGACACTTCTTGCATCGTACGTAATACTTGGAATTTCTCTCGTTTTTACCACCACGAAAGTTGCGGACAATGTTCGCCTTGCCGTGAAGGAACAGGCTGGATGGAAAAAGTATTGCACAGAATTGAAAACGGTCACGGTCGTGAGGAAGACATCGATTTACTTTTGAGCATTCAAAGCAAAATTGAAGGAAATACGATTTGTCCATTAGGTGATGCAGCAGCTTGGCCAGTGGCAGCAGCGATTCGTCACTTTAGAGAAGAATTTGAATATCATATCCGTTTTCCGGAAAAAATAAAAAATAGAGACCATTTTGTTGCTGAACCTTTCGAAAGTGTAAAGCATTTAGTTTCTAAAGAATTGATTTAAGATTGAAGATTAACGATTTAAGATTTCAGAATTAAAAACTCCGTAGGAGTTAAATATTGGTAGAAAATGAAAGTAACCATAGACGGTCAAGCGATTGAGGTAGAGCCAGGAACAACCATCCTGCAAGCAGCCAGAATGATTGGTGGAGAAGTAGTTCCGCCTGCAATGTGCTATCATTCTAAACTAAAAGGAAGCGGCGGAAAATGTCGTTGTTGTTTAGTTGAAGTTGCCAAAGGAAGTGAAGCCGACCCAAGACCAATGCCAAAATTAATGGCTTCTTGCGTAACCGGCTGCATGGAGGGAATGGAAGTGAACAGCAAATCTTCGGCAAGAGTACAAGAAGCACGAAAATCAGTAACGGAATTCTTATTGATCAACCACCCTTTGGATTGTCCAATTTGTGACCAAGCTGGAGAATGCGACTTGCAGAATTTAAGTTTCGAACACGGAAAATCAGAAAGTCGTTATATAGAAGAAAAAAGAACTTTCGAACCGGAAGATATAGGTCCGAATATTCAATTGCATATGAATCGTTGCATTCTTTGCTATCGTTGTGTGATGGTTGCCGATCAAATTACGGACAACCGAGTTCACGGAGTGATGGACAGAGGAGATCATTCGAATATTTCAACTTGTATTTCTCAAGCCATCGACAATGAATTTTCAGGAAATATGATTGATGTTTGCCCTGTTGGAGCTTTGACTGACAAAACTTTTAGATTCAAATCGAGAGTTTGGTTCAACAAACCTTTCGACGCTCACAGAGATTGCCCAACTTGCTCCGGAAAAACTACCGTTTGGATGTTTGGTGACGAGATTCAAAGAGTTACCGGCAGAAAAGACGAGTTTCATGAAGTAGATGAATTCATTTGCAACAGTTGTCGTTTTGACCATAAAGATGTGAATGATTGGATTATTGAAGGGCCGAGAGAATTTGAAAAAGATTCGGTTATCAACCAAAACAAACACTTTGGTAAATTAGAAACAGTTCAAATCAATACTGAAGAGACAATACTTTTAGGTAGAGAACAAGACAGAAAAAAAATAAGTATGGCTGCAATTCCATTAGATGCTAACAACAAAAAATCATAAGAAATGGATAGTGCATTTATTATAGAAAAAAGTGTTGTAATCCTTGTGGTGTTTGCCTTTACAATGGTAATGGCAATGTATTCCACTTGGGCTGAAAGAAAAGTAGCTGCTTTTCTTCAAGACAGAGTTGGTCCAAATCGTGCGGGTTGGGGAGGATTATTTCAACCTCTTGCCGATGGATTAAAATTGTTTGCCAAAGAAGAGTTTTCTCCAAACACTCCCAATAAATTTTTATTTCTTGTGGGACCAGGAATTGCAATGGGAACCGCTTTGATGACCAGTGCCGTAATTCCTTGGGGCGATAGATTTCACCTTTTTGGAAGAGACATTTTACTGCAAGCTACTGATATAGATGTGGCTGTTTTATATGTTGTTGGTGTAGTTTCGGTTGGTGTTTACGGAATTATGATTGGAGGCTGGGCTTCTAATAATAAATTTTCATTGATTGGAGCGGTTCGTGCTGCTTCTCAAATGGTTTCTTATGAAGTCGCAATGGGATTGTCGATAGTGGCTTTGTTAATGATGACCGGAACATTGAGTTTAAAAGAAATTTCGGTTCAACAATCCGGAATGCATTGGAATGTTTTTTACCAACCATTATCGTTTATCATCTTCTTGATTTGTGCTTTTGCAGAAACCAACAGAACTCCATTTGACTTACCGGAATGTGAAACCGAATTAATTGGTGGGTATCATACAGAATATTCCTCAATGAAAATGGGTTTCTATTTATTTGCTGAATATGCAAATATGTTTATTTCATCAACAATTTTGGCGGTTTTATTCTTCGGAGGATATAATTATCCTGGAATGAGTTGGGCTGTTGAAAATTGGGGAGTGAACATTGCCAATGTGATAGGGGTTTTAGCCTTATTCATAAAATTATGTGGTTTTATATTCTTTTATATGTGGGTTCGCTGGACTATTCCAAGATTTAGATACGATCAATTGATGCATTTGGGTTGGAGAATTTTGATCCCGCTTTCGATTTTTAATATTATCATTACAGGAATTGTCCTTTTGAGAGTAGAAATAATGGCTTATTTAGGATTTTAATTAAAACACAAATTACCTAGCCCTGATAGAAGAGGAAATCCCACGCCTTTTGCGTGGATTGAAACGGATAGCAGGATTAAGCTTCAAATAAAAAATAAGAAATGTCAATACAAGAAATATCACTTTCCGGAAGAAAAAAGATAGTCTCTAATAAGGAGATGACTTTTTTCGAACGAATGTATCTTATAGCCATTGTCAAAGGCTTGTGGATCACAATTAAGCACTTTTTTAGAAAAAAAGCCACGATTCATTATCCAGAACAAGTGCGTGAAATGAGTCCTGTTTATCGCGGTCAGCATATGTTGAAACGAGATGAGCAAGGTCGTGAAAACTGCACCGCTTGTGGTTTATGCGCCTTATCTTGTCCTGCCGAAGCTATCACGATGAAAGCTGCAGAACGCAAAGCCGACGAAAAACATTTATACCGCGAAGAAAAATATGCTTCTATATATGAAATCAATATGTTGCGATGCATCTTTTGTGGATTGTGTGAAGAAGCTTGTCCGAAAGATGCTATTTATTTGACCATTTCTAAAGAATTAGTTCCCGCAAGTTACAACAGGGAAGATTTCATTTTTGGAAAAGACAAATTGGTAATGCCATTGGATATCGCAATGAAAAATGCTCAACTTAAAAACGCTAACTAATGATACATATCCCTGATTTAGCCAATGCGACACCTATACAAATTTTATTTTGTATTCTATCAATTGTTACATTAGCCACTGCATTTTTAACAATTTATAGCAGAAATCCTATCCACAGCGCCATCTATTTGGTGATTTGTTTCTTCTCAATTGCAGGTCATTATTTATTGTTAAACGCTCAGTTTTTAGCAATCGTTCACGTAATTGTCTATGCTGGTGCTATTATGATTTTGTTTTTATTCACCGTGATGCTGATGAATTTGAACAAGGAAAATGAAGTGCATAAACCTAGAATTACCCGATTAGGAGCAATTGTTTTGTTCTGTTTGATGTGTCTAGTTTTGATAGCCGTTTTTATCAATTCGAAACCAATTGTTGGAGACTACACTACTACTGGTGAAGATTACCAATCTATAAAAGTATTGGGTAAAGTGCTTTTAAACGAATATATGGTTCCTTTCGAATTTGCTTCGGTATTGCTTTTAGTAGCAATGATTGGTGCGGTTTTATTGTCTAAAAAAGAAAAATTAGAGAAATAATATGAATAATATTTTGAATCAAATTGGTATCGAAAATTACATCTTCCTTAGCGTAATACTCTTTTGTATTGGCGTTTTTGGAGTGTTGTACAGACGAAATGCTATCATCGTATTTATGTCAATCGAAATAATGCTGAATGCTGTCAACCTTTTGTTTGTGGCATTTTCGACCTATCATCAAGATGCGCAAGGACAAATTTTTGTGTTTTTCTCTATGGCTGTTGCTGCTGCCGAAGTTGCCGTAGGATTGGCAATTTTAGTTTCAATATTCAGAAATTTAGGTACAATTGATGTTGGGAATTTAAAAAACTTAAAAGGATAATCTTCAATGGATACAAGTTTAATTTTAGTCTTACTATTAGCTCCTTTTTTAGGATTTTTATTTAATGTTTTCCTGGGTAAAAAAGCAGGTAAAAGCATCGTAGGAATTGTGGGAACACTTTCGGTTGCGATTTCTTTTGCGGTAACTTTATATTTATTTGGATACAACCAAGTAAATCCAGAACCTGTTGTCATCAATTTATTTGATTGGATTTCGTTTCAAAGATTCGACGTGAGTTTTGGATTTCTTATAGACCAATTATCTTTGATTTGGTTATTATTTGTAACCGGAATTGGATCTTTGATTCATTTGTATTCTATCAGTTATATGCACGATGACGAGAAAATGCATTCCTTTTTCGCTTACTTGAACCTGTTCATTTTCTTTATGATTACGCTAGTAATTGGAAGCAACTTGCTAATGATGTTCATTGGTTGGGAAGGCGTGGGTCTTTGCTCCTATTTATTGATTGGATTTTGGTATAAAAACCAAGACTTTAATGATGCTGCAAAAAAGGCTTTCATTATGAATAGAATTGGAGATTTAGGTTTTTTAATCGGGATATTTATTGTTGGGTCATTATTCAACACCTTGGATTTTACTTCTCTTAAAAACATAATTACAACTGCAAGTGACATCAATGATCTGTGGATTGCAATTGCTGCATTAGCTTTGTTTATTGGAGCAGCGGGGAAATCAGCACAAATTCCATTATATACTTGGTTGCCTGATGCGATGGCTGGACCAACGCCGGTTTCAGCATTGATACACGCTGCGACGATGGTTACCGCAGGGATTTTTATGATTACCAGATTGAACTTCTTGTTTGATATGGCTCCAAGTGTTCAAAATATTATTGCGATTGTCGGAGCGGTTACCGCATTGGTTGCTGCAACGATTGCCTTGGTTCAAAATGACATCAAAAAAGTTTTGGCTTATTCTACGGTTTCACAACTGGGATTAATGTTCTTGGCTTTAGGATTGGGCGCTTATGAAGTTGCTGTTTTCCACGTAATCACACACGCTTTCTTCAAAGCTTGTTTGTTCTTAGGTTCTGGCTCAGTAATTCACGGTTTGCACGGGGAACAAGATATGCGTAAAATGGGTGGCTTGAAAAAAGCGATGCCAATCACTTTTATAACGATGTTGATTGCGGCATTGGCTATTTCCGGAATATTTCCATTAGCAGGATTTTGGTCAAAAGACGAAATCTTAATGACTGCTTTTCACGGAAACATAGCTTTATGGGTAATTGGTTCTATTGCATCGATAATGACGGCTTTCTATATGTTTAGATTAATTTATCTAACTTTTTTCAACTCCTTTAGAGGAACCGAAGAACAAAAACATCATTTACACGAAAGCCCAAGTTTGATTACCTTGCCTTTAATCATTTTGGCAATCTTGTCTTTCTTTGGTGGAATTATAAGTTTGCCAGGAAACAGTTGGTTAAATGAATATTTAGCTCCATTATTTTCGAAAGTGGCTCACGAAGAACATTCATTTGGAACTACTGAATATATATTGATGGCAATTGCCACGATTGGTGCTCTAATCGGAATTGGAATTGCTTATAAAAAATACCTAAAAGACAATACTATTCCAAGCGAAGATGCTGAAATCACTGGTGTTTCGAAAGTATTATACAACAAATATTATGTTGACGAAGCCTACGATGCTATTTTTGTAAAACCGGTCAATGTGCTTTCTAGTTTCTTTAGAGATTCTGTGGAAACCACTTTATCGGCACTAGTTTTTGGATTAGGAAAAGTAACAAACGAAATCGCTTTGCAAGGAAAAAAAGTACACAACGGAAGTGTTGGGCTGTATCTTTTCGCTTTTGTCATAGGCGTTGTTGCCATAATAACTTATTTATTTTTATAATAATTTTTACATAATGGATGTAACTACACTATTAATTATTCTTCTTGTTGGCACATTTGCTACTTATTTTTCGGGTGATAAATGGGCTCCAAAAGTGGCTTTGCTTTTTGGCTTGACCGCTTTTGCAGGTTCAATTTGTTTGCTGAGTCAATACAATTTAGGACTAGAAATAAACTATGCGAAGATTTGGATTTCAAAACCAAATATTTCTTTCGCTCTTCAGGCAGATGGACTTTCGTTAGCGATGCTTTTGTTGACTACCGCATTGACACCAATTATCATCTATTCTTCTTTTGGAAATACCTATAAAAATCCGAAAGCTTTCTACGCATTAATCTTGTTTATGACCTTTGCAATGGCGGGAACTTTCCTAGCTTCTGATGGTCTTTTATATTATATTTTCTGGGAGTTGTCTTTGATTCCTATTTACTTCATAGCTTTGATTTGGGGTAATGGCGATGCCGAAGAACGCAAAAAAGCAGTGGTGAAATTTTTCATTTACACATTGGCCGGTTCTTTGTTTATGCTGGTTGCATTCATTTATTTATATCAAAAAGCAGGAAGCTTTTTAATTAATGATTTGACTCAACTTAAATTATCAGCAACGGAGCAATTCTGGATATTCCTGGCATTCTTCTTAGCGTATGCCATCAAAATTCCATTGATTCCATTCCATACTTGGCAGGCAGAAGTATACCAAAAAGCACCAACTGTTGGGACAATGTTACTTTCTGGGATTATGCTAAAAATGGGATTGTACAGTGTTATTCGTTGGCAATTACCTATTGCGCCACTGGCTGCAAAAGAATATATGGACGTGTTTATTATACTTGGAATTGCAGGCGTAATTTATGGTTCTATCGTGGCTTTGCGCCAAAAAGATTTGAAAAAATTATTGGCTTATTCTTCTTTGGCTCACGTTGGATTAATAGCAGCAGGTTCTTATACTTTAACACTTGACGGATTTCGTGGTGCGGTTTTACAAATGATAGCCCACGGATTTGTAGTGGTTGGATTGTTCTTAATTGCCGAAATCATTTTCAGAAGATACGAAACACGAAAGATTTCAGAAATGGGCGGTATTCGTGCACAATCACCAAAATTTACCTCGATGTTTATGTTATTGGTTTTGGCATCCGTTGCCTTGCCATCAACATTCAACTTTGTGGGAGAATTTACAGTATTATACAGCCTTTCTCAAATAAATATCTGGTTTGCACTTCTTGGAGGAACAACCATAATCTTGGGGGCTTATTATATGTTGAAAATGTTTCAACACGTAATGTTGGGTGAAACCAATACTAAAATATTCAAAGACGTGACTTTCAATGAAGGCTTGTCTTTGGTGATTATCATTGCCGTTTTGTTTTTCTTTGGAATGTATCCAAAACCAATTATTGACTTGATTACACCAAGTCTCGAAAATATTTTAACTCAAGTAAATAGATTTAACTAAGTCAAATAAAAAATGAATACATTAATAGCTATAACAGGATTAGGTGTTTTATGCCTTTTATTTGAAATTTTAAATTTTAGAAAAGCCATTGTTCCAATAACGATTATTGGATTATTGGCCGTTCTTGGAATTACGTATACGGAATTTAATAGTCCGGCGAGTTATTACAATAATATGATTGTCGTGAGCAAATTTTCATCTGCATTTTCTGCTTTGTTTATTGTTCTAACCATTTTCTTGGTCGCTTTGGCTCACGATTTCTACGAAAATCATCAAACCAAAATATCCGATTTTATTGCCATCAAAATATTTATGTTGGCTGGAGCAGTTGCAATGGTTTCTTTTGGAAACTTGGCAATGTTCTTTTTAGGAATTGAAGTTTTATCTATTTCCTTATATATACTCGCTGCAAGCAATAGATTGAATGTAAAAAGCAACGAAGCTGGAATGAAATATTTCTTAATGGGTTCCTTTGCTTCAGGGATTATATTGTTCGGAATTTGCTTGATTTATGGAGCAATGGGAACTTTTGATGTTGCCGAAATCACCGATTGGTCTCGCTCTGCCGAATTGCCAATTTGGTTTCCAATAGGAATTGCATTGGTTACCATTGGAATGCTTTTTAAAGTCGCTGCTGTTCCTTTTCATTTTTGGGCTCCAGATGTTTACGAAGGTTCTCCTGCTTTAGTGACAGCAACAATGAGTACTTTGGTAAAAGTGGTTGCCGTTGGAACGCTTTACAAATTGCTAACAGCTATGAATGCTGATATTTCTGATGCGTTTATCAATATCATTATTGTAATTTCAATTGCTTCGATGACCGTTGGTAACATTATGGCATTGAGACAAACTAACGTGAAACGTATGTTGGCTTTCTCTGGGATTTCACACGCTGGTTTTATGTTGATGACTTTGTTGAGTATCAGCAATTCTGCTGGAAATTTATTGTATTATGCTTCAGCCTATTCTTTGGCTGGAATTGCTGCTTTCGCCGTGATTTTATACGTTTGTAAAAACAAGGACAACGAAGATATTGCAAACTTCAACGGATTGGGAAAAAATAATCCATTAATGGCGGCAGTTCTTACGGCAGCTTTACTTTCGATGGCTGGAATTCCAATCTTTGCAGGGTTTTTTGCCAAATTCGTTTTGTTCAATCAAACCATTCAAGCAGGTTATTTAGTAGTGGTTATCGCAGCGGTTATCAACTCTATCATAAGTGTGGGATATTATTTCAAACTCGTTTTGGCAATGTATAACAAAGAGCCGAATGAAGAAGTACAGAAAACACCATTTGTATTTTATGCAGTAGGCGTTGTTGCCATTCTTTTGAATATCGTTTTAGGATTGTTTCCTTCTGTGGTCTTGGATTTATTGGGATAATTCTAAATGTAAAAATAAATTATAAAGAACCATCCCGCCCAAATGCGGGATGGTTTTTGTCTTCATTATACAAGTAAAATATGTTTTTTAACTCCCTAATATTTGCTATTTTTCTGCCAATAGTTTTTTTACTGTATTGGTTTGTTTTTAGTAAAACTAAAAGTTCACAAAACGCATTTCTCGTTGTGGTGAGTTATTATTTTTATTCTTGTTGGGATTGGCGCTTCCTATTTTTACTGCTCTTTTCAACTCTTTTGTGTTATTTCACAGGAATCCAAATTGAAAAAAGCACACAAGAAAAAACTCGGAAATTTTGGTTTTGGTTGAGCATCATCTTAAATCTTGGATTCTTAGGAATTTTCAAATACTACAACTTTTTTGCTTTTTCCTTTTCGGAAGCTTTAAATAACATTGGCATACAATCCAGTCCGCTTTTGTTGGACGTGATTCTTCCAGTTGGAATTTCTTTCTATACTTTTCATGGTTTGTCGTATGTAATTGACATTTATTACAAAAGAATACATTCCGAGAAAAACGTGGTGGATTATGCTTTGTTCGTGAGTTATTTTCCGCTTTTGGTTGCTGGGCCAATCGAAAGAGCTACCCATTTATTACCACAAGTAAAACTAAAAAGAAGCTTCGATTTCGAAAAAGCCAAAGAAGGCGTTTACCAAATTATTTGGGGATTGGTCAAAAAAGTCGTTATCGCCGATACTTGTGCGACTTATGCCAATGCTATTTTTGACAATTACACTTCAATGAATTCCTTGTCGTTGATTTTAGGTGCAGTTTATTTTGCGTTTCAAATTTATGGCGACTTTTCAGGATATTCTGATATGGCTTTGGGTATGTCCAAATTGTTTGGATTGGACTTGCTCAGAAACTTCAATTACCCCTATTTTTCCAGAGATATTGCCGAGTTTTGGCGACGTTGGCATATTTCGTTATCCTCTTGGTTTCGGGATTATTTGTACATTCCTCTTGGCGGAAGCCGTGGTAGCAAATGGAAACAAGTCCGCAACGTATTCATTATATTTGTCGTGAGCGGTTTTTGGCACGGAGCCAATTGGACTTTCTTAGCTTGGGGATTCATCAACGCCCTATATTTTTTACCATCATTATTATTAGGTACGAATAGAAATAATATGGAAACGGCAGAATTGCATTGGGATTTCAATTCCATAAAAGTGTTTTTCAGCATTCTGGCCACTTTTACCTTATCGTGTGTGGCTTGGATATTTTTCAGGGCAAAATCCATCAATATCGCATTTGATTACATCGGGCAAATTTTCACCAACCGAACTTTCACATCACAATTCTTGCAAAACGAACGGTACAGTTACGAAATGCTGATGTTGGTTCTTGCTTTTGTCTTGGTCGAATGGAACAGCCGATTCAAAATTGAACCAATTTCAGGAAAATACAGTTGGATAAAAATGACTTTGTGTCTCATAGCAATTATTGCTTTGGGAACATATGCCGACTATAAAGAATTCATTTATTTTCAATTCTAATGACGAAATTTATAACATTAGTTGTCAAAATTCTATTCACGATGCTAGTACTTTTAGTAGTGCTGGATTGGGCTTATACCATCGTGTATTTGCATTCTTCCAATCGTGGGAAAGTAGAAAATGTCTTCAATTCTAAAGCCAGAAATTATGATGTTATAATCTTAGGTTCATCGAGAGCAAACAACCATTTTGTACCCGAATTGTTTGAAAAGAAAGGACTGAAAACTTTCAATTACGGAATGAGCGGTGCGCATTTATTCGAAGCTTCCCTAATGCTAAAATTGATGGCAGAACGCAACTATAAAATCAAAACCGTGATTCTGGAAGCTGATTTGGGTCTCTGCAACGAAAAAGAATCCGACGCTATCGCTGCAAAATTCCTGCCGTACATCCATCATTCCGAAGTAATCAAGGAACATTTTTCGAAAATGGAGAATTTTAATGAATTGTATTACATCCCTTTTTACCGTTATGTAGATTTTGACGCCCTCATTGGTTTCCGTGAAATGTACAATACCGCGACGGACAAACCAACAAATATTTTGGATCATTTGGGGTATCATCCTTTGGGTCATAAACCCGGAAACATGAAGAATGATTTAACGGCTTTGAAACCCATTCGCAATAAATATTACGAGGAAATCAAGCAAATATGCAAGCAAAATAATTACAATCTAATCGCTATAATGACGCCAATGTGTACTAATGTGAAAGGGTTAGATTATTTTGAAAAAGCAAATAAAATCTATCCCGAAATTCATAATCTAGAAAATGTGGTGCAAGGTGACCAATACTTTTCTTCCTGCGGACATATGAATGATACTGGTGCGCGAATGTTTACATCAATAGTTATAGAACGATTTTTTGAGAATAAATAAAGCTATGATTGAGCAAATTCAATTAGTGGTTGCAATTCATTCTTGTCTGCCAATTTAACTGCTTTGATATAGGAATTTCTCGTATCAGTTTGTTTAACCAAATTATTTCCTCCCCAACTAAAAATAGTTTTTCCAAAAACTTTTTCCATAATCAAGTCTGCCATTAATCTGGAATGTCTTCCATTGCCATTTGCGAAGCAATGAATACTAACCAATTTATGTTTGAAACGCACAGCAATCTCAACCGATTCAAAGGTGTTGTTTTCTATCCAAAACAAGCAGTCATCCATTAAGATTTTGAGTTCTATAGTAATTTTACAACTCGCAACTCCTAAATTTTTTTCTGATGTTCGAAACTTTCCAGCCCAACGCCACACTTCACCATACATTTTTTTATGCAATTCTTTTATAAATTTTTCGGACAGTAGTTGTTCTTTATTCAATTTTCGAGAATAAACCCATTGAATAGCTTTTTCAATGTTATATTGCTCAAACTCATCCAATTCTTCACGAGTGGAAATCGTAGTGATTCGCAATCCCTCCTTTTCTTCTTCATCTAATGGGGTTTGTCCATTAATATAAACTAAATCTAATCCCATAAATATTTTGGCATTTCCGTTTTGATTTCGGTTGTCTTTTGCTCAATGGCTTTTTTAATTCTATCTGCAGAGTTTTGCTGGTCTTCCAATATCATTGAATTATTAGTGCGTAACACAATTTCTCTGGCAATTTCCTGTGCTCTTTTTTCAATCATTTTGTCTAGACTTTCGTGCTTGGAAACAAAACCGTAAACCAATTTCATATCTAATACTCTTGCAGCTTCATTAAGTGATTTAATCGAAATGGAACCGTTGGCCTCCCGTTCTTCCATTTCTTTGACGCTTTGTGCGGTCATTGACAATCTAATCCCCAATTGTCGCAGCGACATTTTCAATGATTTTCGTATGGTGTGTATCCATCCATTTTGAGGAATAACAATGGCTTCAAGCGAACGGAAAGGCTCCAATTTTCGCTCGGTTTGTTCTATTAAAAGTTGTTGTTTAGTATTTTTCATAAGGGTATAGCCTTAAAATTAAAAACAAATATAAGGTTATAACCTGAAAAAACAAATTTATTTTAAGGGTATAGCCTTAAAATAAATTACACTAATAGAAAAATTTAAAATCTACCCCGAAATTCACAATCTGGAAAGCGTTGTGCAAGGTGACCAATACTTTTCTTCCTGAGGACATATGAATGATACTGGCGCGCGAATGTTTACATCATTAGTTATAGAACGATTTTTCGAAACAAAGCAACAAAAATCCCGCTGACACGAATACCAACGGGAACTTTTTAACCAACCCTTTTAACCAATCTAATTATTTATTCTGATATCTAACCTTCCTTCTACTTTACCATCTTCATTTTGGGCTTTTGTACCTCTGGTTTTATAGTAGTTGTAATCTTGATCATTCGAGTTTTGGTTGTTCCCATAATCATGATTGTTGTCATTATTATTATTTTGACTGTATTGATATTCTCTTCCTCCTTTTACGGCTCCAAAAATGTCAACAATTTGACCACGACGGTTATAGATAATTTGCAAACCTCCTACTTGTGACAAAGCATAACGGTTGTACGTCATGTAAACAGAACCAACTCGTTTAATTCTGTCATTTGCATCATAGTTTATAAACACATTCCCAATACGTCTAACTTTACCCGTATAATCGTGTTCTACTTTTACGCCGTAATTTCTGTTTTGACCATTCGCAGGAGATCCATACGTTTTATTTGGACCATTCCTTCTTCCTGATTTATAATACATATCACCATTTGAAGGACGCGTATTGAAATCAAATTGTCCGTCAGGAAATATATAAAACTCAACGCCTCTTTCCGTGAATACAATTGGATCGGCATTTCTAAAATCAACAGGAGATTTTTTATTATTTCTTTCTGTTGCATTTGCTACACCACTTCCAATAAGGAAGATGCTAGCTACTAAAAGAGTAATTTTTTTCATAATCAATATAATTTGGGTTTTGCCTACTCGTGAGCTTTTCGGCTTTCGCTTTTTTACTTATTTGATTAGGGATATCCAAGTAGCGTGCCAAAGATTAGAAACGAAGTTTCGTGTTTTTAACTATTGGCAAATTATAAGCTTTTAAAATACTAAATATCAATTATTTAATATTTTTGAAAATAAAAAAAATAATTTTCATAAAAGCTAAAATTTGGGTGTTCTTTAACAGAAACCTAATTGAGCTTTGTCTCTTTTTTTATGATTCCACTCCGCAAAATTTCTCTCAGTCTAAAACGATTCCCAATAAAAACCTAAATTAAAAACAGCTAAAAACCGAATTGATTATTTTTGCAACACAAAATCAATTGGCAACGCCAATAAAGGAATCACAAAATGGAAAAGAAATTGAAAGTACAAATATGGTCGGATATTATGTGTCCGTTTTGTTATATAGGAAAAAGAAGAATCGAAGAAGCTTTAACTCTTTTTGAACACAAAGAAGTTGTTGAAATCGAATGGAAAAGTTTTCAATTAGACGCTGGTTTCATTCCTTCTCCTGAAGATAATGTAATCGAACACTTGGCAGAAAAGTACCGAAAAGACAAAGATTGGGCTCAAACTATGGTCAACAATATGACCGAAAATGCAAAAACAGCGGGACTGAATTTTCATTTCGAAAAAGCGGTTTTGGCAAATTCCCACAACGCACACCGATTGTTGCATTTGGCCAAAAAGCACCATTTAGCTAACGAATTAGAAGAATTACTCTTTAAATCCTATTTAACGGATGGCAAAGATTTGAATAATTTGAATACATTGAGCGAATTGGGAATTGCCGTAGGACTTGATGTCGAGGCTGTTGCCAAAGTTTTGCATTCCGACCTAAATAGTATTGAAGTGAAACAGGACATTCAAGAGGCAAATGCCATAGGTGTCCAAGGTGTTCCTTTTTTTGTTTTCGACAATAAATATGCTATTTCTGGCGCACAACCGGCAACTGCTTTTTTACAAACTTTGGAAAAAGTGTGGCAGGAAGGACAATTTTATTCGAAAGTGACTTTGCTAAACTCTACAACCGAAAACAGTTGTGACATTAATGGCTGTGATTAAACGAATTGAGACGCAGATGATACAGATACTACGCTGCTAAAACGGGTTTTCAATTTTTATATTATTTTAAAAAATCCGTATTTATCCGTGTTTTGCCTTGGCAATCCGTACTATCCGCGTCCCAATAGCTCCCATTTTTTTATCAACAATCCTCTAAAATTAACTTTTTATCCACACCACAATTATTGGCTATTCAGTAATTTTGCAGGATGTATGCTTTAGTCGATTGCAATAATTTTTACGCTTCCTGCGAACGTGTTTTTCAACCGAAATTCAACGGAAAACCCGTTGCGATATTATCCAACAACGATGGCTGCGTGATTTCCAGAAGCAACGAAGCTAAGGCTGTGGGGATTCCAATGGGAGCTCCGGCATTTCAAATCAAAGAATTGATTCGAGAAAATAACGTCCAGATTTTCTCTTCAAACTATGCTCTTTATGGCGATTTGAGTAATCGTGTGATGAAGATTTTAGGTCAGTTTACACCAAATCTCGAAATTTACAGCATAGACGAAGCTTTCCTGAATTTTGATGGTTTGACGATTCCGGATTATCATAATTATGGAATCCAAATGAAAACTAGAATACAAAAATGGGTCGGCATTCCGGTTTGTGTTGGCTTTGCCGAAACCAAAGCGCTATGCAAAGTGGCCAATAAAATCGCCAAGAAATTCCAAGATCGAACCCAAGGAGTTTATGTAATCGACACTGAAGAAAAACGCATCAAGGCACTGAAATGGACTAAGATTGAAGATGTTTGGGGCATTGGTTATCGCACGACCAAAAAAGTAAAATTGCGCAACATCAACACAGCTTATGACTTTGTTCAACCGCAACACGAAGCTTGGATTAGGAAAGAAATGGGCGTGATAGGAATGCGGTTGAAATATGAATTGGAAGGAAAATCAGTTTTAGATTTAGAACTGGTTGTTGACCAGAAGAAAAGCATTGCCGTTACCCGAAGTTTTCCAAAACAAATCGCCGATTTTGATTTGTTACGTGAACGCGTTGCAACTTTTGCATCGGTTTGTGCAGAGAAATTGCGAAAGCAAAAATCTTGTTGCCATACGATTATTGTGATGTTAGTCATTGACAGACACACCATCAAAACATCAAAATATTATTTCAACATGGCAATTACCTTGCCGTTTGCCACAAATTCGACGCTGACTATTTCGAACACAGCCATCGACATACTGAAAAAATTGTACCAGGGAAACGAAAATATAAAGTTCAAAAAAGCAGGCGTTATCGTAACCGAATTGATTGACGAAAACAAAAAACAATTTCAATTATTCGACGAAGAAAATCCAAAACATTTGGCTTTGATGCAAGTTATGGATAAATTGAACACCAAGATTGGCGACAAAAAAGTAAAATTGGCCACCCAAAATTTAAATCTAACTTGGAATATGAACCAGAATCACCTCTCGCCCAGATACACTACTAACTTCAACGATATTCTCGAAATACGATGTCATACCGCTAGTTATTTCAAATTAGATCAATAAAAATTGACCTAAATGAAAAATACAGCGGCATAATACCAGAACGATTAAACTAAAACATATTAACCAATGGCATCAATAAACAAAGACTTAAAACTAACATTCTACCGTCCTGTCTTGGACAGTGAAATTCGAATTCCTTTAATCAAGGAAGGTGTTTCGGCTGGATTTCCGTCGCCTGCCATTGATTTTATGGAAAACAGTATTGACTTGAATACGGCCTTGTGCAAAAATCCTTTGGCGACTTTTTACATCAAAGTCAAAGGAAATTCGATGATTGATGCCGGCATCAATGACAATGATGTTTTGGTAGTTGACCGAAGTCTCGAGCCACAAAATAACAAAATCGCCATTTGTTTCATCGACGGTGAATTTACCGTGAAACGCATTCAGCTCGAACAAGACTGCTTGTATCTTATGCCCGAAAATCCCAATTATCCTCCCATAAAAGTCACGGAAGAGAACCAATTAATTATTTGGGGAATTGTGACGTATGTGATAAAGAAGGTGTGATGCCATTTTACATTTGATTTTTTTACTAGAATAAAACATTCCGTCTCTTCGAGTGATTTTGAATAGTAATACGACAGCTTTACCATTCAAAATTATATCGAGAAGTTCAAAGGGTAAGAGGTTCTCGATACATTTTATTAAAAATGGCTATCGCATTTTTTAATAAAATACTCGAACCGACGTGTATTGTTAAATTCATTAATCATAGTAAATCTTATGACTAAATGGTATGAAATGAGTTTCAAAATCTTTTAATCCTATTTTCCATCAACTTCATGTATTTTTCTTTCATAGCATCTGATAAAAAGGATATTTCTACCAATTCCGTCCATTTAGACACACATTTATTCATATCCGATAAAATAGTGTTAATTGTTTTGTCATTAAGTTCCAACCGCTCTTTTGCATAATAATCTATCAATTCCGTCGCGTTGAAATTACTCTTTTTACCTTTGAGAGACAGCGCTAACTCCTCCTGTGGGTTTTTAATGGAAATGGAAGAATTTAAGAAATCATAAACTGGAGTCAATGTTGTTTTTCCTGCTTTTGTAATTACTGAAAAGTTCTTTAGATGCATATCTTCATTGCCTGTTATGAAACAGAATAAAACTCGTTTAAAGAAATCTGCTTTTTCTATTGCTGGAAAAGTGCAGAACTCGTCAATTACTTTGACCAATTTTTCCATTGTGTAATCATACTTTGTATCTCTTGAATTTCCAGATAATTGTGCAAAATCCTCGGTGGCATATTTTTTACCTTTACTGTACCGGTCAAATCGTTTGATAAAATAAGAAAGACTGCCATCCTTGGAATAAACCAATCCGTGAAAAGGAACTTCAAGTCCGTAAACTTTGGCCATTTTCATCGTTACATCTTCATTTTCGGGCAATTCTGGAAAAATATCATTTTGAGGTTTGATAATATAGTTGCCAAACTGATCCGCAATTTCAAACTGTTGCTTCACAACCGAAACAACAGCACTTAATTTGGGTTGAACGCCTTGAATAGACAATTTATTGGCACGATTCGCAGCCTCTTGTCTTTGTTCGGCTGCCGTAAATGGCAAATCATTTAATGCAGTAAGCTTAGGTGCAATCATTCGAAGTCCTTTTTCACTGTATTTTTCAGTGCCACATAATTCGTAAGTTATTGGACATCTATTCATCTTTCCATTCTTTTACAGTTACTGCTCCTACCAAATCATTTCCTGTAGCTACAAGTTGAGAGAAATAATCGTTTTTATCAATTTTTCCGATTTTCAAAAGCCCTTCAAGCATTAAGCCTTCCGGCAATAATCCTTCAAAAAAAAGGGGAAATTTGGCAAATGAATAATTTTTAGTAATCAATGGCATAGTCAATGATACCGGTTCTCCTTCATAATTGTCGTCATAGGTAAATTGATACCCGCCGGTGTTGTCTTCAATCAATATTCCTGCCCTTTTATCGTGTACTAATATTATTGCTTTCCTCATCATTGTTTATTGATTGGACTTTTAAATTGTACTTCAATATTCAATACTTTCAGTATAGCCAAAAGATTATTCCAGCTAACCGTTTCTTTATTTTTCTCAATATCAAAAACCGTAGTCTTTCCTACTCCTGCCAGATTAGCCAATTCTAATTGTGTCAATCCTGCTACCTTACGATGCTCTTTTATGAAGAGACCTAAATTAAAATTATTCATATTTTACCGTTTTAGCAGTAAAAATAAGCAATTATTTGTTATAGTGTGGTTTTTTTATAATAAAATCTCTATTTTTTACTGTTATAGCGGTAAAATAGTTGTAAACCGTAGAAAAATGATTGAATAAACAGATACCATTTAAATTTTTACTGCTATAACGGGATTTAAAACAATTCGTTTTCCGGCAAAAAACGCGCTTACATTGCTAAAATTGAACAAAGCAAAACCCGACCTCACGGATTTAGATAAATTATCTCGTTAACGCTAGCGCGGATTTGCAATCCGTGCCTACTATCGAGAGCAAACAAAACAAACAATAGCAACCAAGAAATCTATAAAACCAAAAAAACCGCTTCTTTCGAAGCGGTTTTTGTACTCTTTTTAGAAAAATCGAAAATGTTATGGATCAATCCCAAAACCTATGGAGGATCAAAAATTAAGCATAAATGTTAGTTAGCCTAAAAAGGAATTCTATAAAATCGTATATCAATTCAGGTTTGGAATTACTACTGAAATTAGACAATTTACTCATAAAAGTGATTATGAAGGCAAAAAAATACTAGCTGGTTCATTATTCACACAAAAACTAATTTTCGGAAATAATGATTGTCGAACCACTAAAGTAAATGAGGTAAACAACGTTTTGACAAGGAATAGCAAGGGTTGGAAAAGTTATAAAAAAGGAAAAGCTGTCATTTCTGACAGCTTTTCCGCTAACGTACCCGGAGCCGGAGTCGAACCGGCACGGTTTCCCACAGGTGTTTGAGACCAGCGCGTCTACCAATTCCGCCATCCGGGCTTAGCAGACAGAAATAACGACAGTTATTTCACGCAATAAAGAGATATTTAGTGGTAGCTAAACATCTTTTTCCTTTAACACGGTGCAAATGTAAAAAATAATATTAATGTTTCTAATAAAAATACTCGAATTTTTCCTTTCAGAGTTCAATTTTATTCCTAAATTTGCACCTCGGTAAAACGAAACACACTAACTAACTACACCCGAGGCGCATACAAACATCTTGCTTTGACATAGAACAAAGCCCAATAGTATGGAGCGTAGCGGAATAAAAACAACATACTAAATGTCACACTTAGAACCAGAAGCTAAAATTTTTGCGTGCTCTGAAAGTGTTTATCTCGCAGAGATAATCGCTAAAGAATATGGAATTCCTTTAGGTAAAGTTACAATGGCAAAATATAGTGACGGTGAATTTCAGCCGTCTTATGAAGAGTCAATCAGGGGTTTACGTGTATTTATTGTTTGTTCTACTTTTCCAAGTTCTGACAATTTAATGGAATTATTGCTTATGATTGATGCTGCAAAACGCGCTTCAGCCAGACATATTACAGCAGTAATACCTTATTTTGGCTGGGCAAGACAAGACAGAAAAGACAAGCCAAGAGTTCCGATTGGAGCTAAATTAGTGGCTAAATTATTAGAAACTGCCGGTGCAACAAGAATTATGACAATGGATTTGCACGCAGACCAAATTCAGGGATTCTTTGAAAAACCAGTAGATCACCTTTTTGCATCGACAATATTTTTGCCTTATGTAAAAAGTTTAAATCTTGAAAATTTGACTATTGCATCCCCAGATATGGGAGGTTCTAAAAGAGCTTATGCCTATTCAAAGTTTTTAGAATCGGATGTGGTGATTTGTTACAAACAACGAAAAGAAGCCAACATCATTGATACGATGGAGCTGATTGGTGAAGTGAAAGGAAGAAATGTAATTTTGGTAGATGATATGATCGACACCGGAGGCACATTGGCGAAAGCCGCAGATTTAATGATAGAAAAAGGAGCATTGAGTGTCAGAGCGATTTGTACACACGCCATTTTATCAGGCGATGCATACGAAAAAATAGAAAATTCGAAATTGCTCGAATTAATAGTTACCGATTCCATTCCGTTAAAGAAGGAATCAAACAAAATAAGAGTGGTGAGTTGTGCACCTCTTTTTGCCGAAGTAATGCACATGGTACACCACAACAATTCCATTAGTGGAAAATTTTTGATGTAGTGTCATTGCGAGGAACGAAGCAATCTCATTATACAAAAGCCAAATGCTTTAAACAAAAATGAATTTTAATAATTATTAACTATATTTTTTTACAATGAAATCGATTACAATTAAAGGATCAGAAAGAGAAAGCGTGGGCAAAGTTGCGACTAAAGCCTTACGTAATGCTGGAGCGGTTCCTTGCGTTATATACGGAGGAAATCAACCAGTGCATTTTTCAGCAGACGAAAGAGCATTCAAAACCTTGGTTTACACTCCAAACGCACACACCGTTGTGATTGAACTTGGTGAAGGAAAATCATTCAATGCTATTTTACAAGACATTCAGGTACATCCTGTGTCTGACAAAATTTTACACATTGACTTCTTTCAGTTATTTGACGACAAAGAAATCACTATGGAAGTTCCTGTAAAAGTTACCGGAGTATCTCCAGGTGTACTTTTAGGAGGTGTTTTACGTTTAAACACCCGTAGATTAAGAGTAAAAGCATTACCTAAAAATCTTCCCGATTTTATAGAAGCTGAAATCTCTCAACTTGAAATGGGAAACAAATTGTATGTTACGAAACTTGTTTCTGACAAATACAAATTATTACACCCAGACAACACCGTTGTAGCTCAAGTAAGAATTTCTCGTGCAGCTATGAAAGCAGCTCAGGAAGCAGCAAAAGCAGCAAAAGCTCCTGCAGGGAAAAAGAAAAAATAATTCTTTTCAAACAATTCAAGAAAGCATCAGTTGTAAAACTGGTGCTTTTTTTGTTTTATGAAGCACCACGATTTGCAAACTTAATGACCATTGCTCCCGCTGTTCGTTAAATCTCTTATGGCGAACCCCGCCACAAGAGGATATCACTTCCATCGGGGCTCATATCTTTGCTAAGAATACAAATTTATGAAATACGTATCTTTGAAATAGTAACAATTGATAAGCAAAATGAAGTTGCAAAATTCTATCGGGGCCAGATACGTCAAGACGATATTGCAAGCTAGGTTAATCAACTTCATTTTAATTACATTTCAAGTCACAATAGTACTTAAGCACTAGGTTTTGAATTTAGATGCAGTATAACTATGAGCCAAGACCCGTGTAGTTTTTTGTTTATCCAAAAATTTGAAAGTTATGGATTTAAAGTATTCTGTAGGGCTTGATGTATCGAGCAAAAAAATTGATGGATCTATTTGCGTGATAGATGAAAAACAGCAAGTAAGTTTCAAGTCAAAAATTGTTTTTAGTAACAGTTTAGAAGGATTTGAGAAACTGGAAGCCTGGATTGTTAAATGGCATAAAGAACTAGCAATACCTTTAGTAATTTGTATGGAAGCTACGGGGATTTATCATGAGAATTGCGCTCTGTTTTTGTTTGAAAAGAATTACAAAACTTCAATAATTTTGCCAAATAAGGCAAAAAAGTATTTGGAATGTTTGGGTTTGAAATCAAAGAATGATTCGATTGATGCACGAGGATTATCACAAATGGGAGCGGAACAATGTCTGGAATTATGGCAGCCATTAGGTAGGTATTATTATGAATTACGCCATTACACAAGGCAGCATCAAAACATTCAGGAATTGAAATCTGTTATTAATAATCAATTACACGCATTGGAATTAGGAATGTATAGAACAGAATCTATAATTCAACAGCTAAAAAGCACATTAGCATTATTTGATTTACAGCTGAAAGAATTAGATAAAAATATGAAGTTGCATATCAAGTCCAATGAAAATATAGAAAGAAAGACGAAAAATATTTTAGCCATGAAAGGTCTTGGAACACTGACATTAGCTACAATATTAGCAGAAACAAATGGATTTGAGTTGTTTAAGAATTACAAGCAATTGGTGTCCTACGCAGGATACGACATAGTAGAATCACAATCAGGAACACGTGTTGGTAAAACCAAAATATCCAAAAAAGGGAATTCTAGAATCCGAAGAGCATTACATATGCCTTCACTGGTAGTGATTCAATGTAAGGAAAAGCCATTTTTAGATTTATACAATCGGACCTTTGAAAAACACGGGATAAAAATGAAAAGTTATGTAGCAGTACAGAAAAAAATATTGGTAATGGTCTATCATTTATGGCAAAAAGAGGAAGTCTATAATCCAAATTACAAACAAAATATCCAAGAAAAGGAGCAGGAGCTTTCTTCTCTGCTTGCATTTGAAAAAGGCATATACGCAGAAACAGAGTCAAAAATTAGCCCCAAACAAGTTGAGGCTAAACAAGGTAAACATCCAGCGAAAAATCACAGCATGCTTCCTCTCTGCTAATTCAAAGATATTAAAAATTAATCAAAATAAATTAGGTATTCAAGATAGTACCTATTCTAAAGCTTTAGTTTCTTAAAGTTCCTTTTCTTTATAATAATTCACCATCAAGTTTACGAACTTACTATAACTTTCCATTCCGTCTTTTTGCTGATTCATTTTCAGGAAGTTGTCATAGAAAATATGAAATCCTTTGTCTATAAAAGTGTCATATTGTTTCCAGAAATCCTCGCTTTCCTGATAATTTTTCAAGATCCCAGGATGAACACTTTTTAATAATTCGTCAAAAACTTTTTCGTCACGAATTTGCCAATTACCCAAACAATAGCGCAAGGCAAAACTATATCCCGAATATTTAAAGTACAAATTATCGTTTTTCACCGATGCCAGAAACCCGATAAAATTGCATTCACTTTCGCTTGCAAAACCTATTTGGTGTGCCATTTCGTGGCAAGAAGTAGTCGGGGAATTATACATTGGCATCAAATAATTCACCTGCGCTTCATTGGTAAAAGGATTCAAATAACCACCAAAACCCATATAGGTCAACGGCAAACTAAAAAGTGATTTTTTGATACTGGGATTCGTGTATTCAAAGAAAGGATATTGGTTAGAAAGCGTTTTATATCCGTTTAAATTCATCTCAAAAACTTGTTCTTGAGAGTACGGAAAGATTACCTTTAAGCTATCGTTTTTGGTGATTTGGGTTTGGATTTCGTTGGTTTTAGTAATCAGTTTTTTGGTTAAAGTCAATAAATCGGCATCAGTGTAATCCCGTTCGATGTTCATTTTTTCGAAAAGTGGTTGACGGTAATAATTCATCGCCCACAAAAAATGGAATAGAAAATACGCCACCGAAAGCACACTTAAAATTTTTAAAATATTGTTTTTCCATTCTACTTTCCAAGTTTTTCTAGTGTTCCAAATCGATTTCAGAATATATAAAATCAGGATTCCGTAGATAACATCACCAACAGAAAAAGGAATATTCCCTAATGCCACTCGAGAAAATTTCGAAATAAAGGCATACAAACCATTGCTGTAAAACCGTTCTATAAATTCAGGAAAAAACGGAACGATTTGTAAAATCAGAATTTGAATCAGGAGGAATAGTGGAAGAATATATTTGCGTTGCACAGTTTAACTTTTGGCATAAAAATAACAATTAAAATAGTAGTACGCATTCTTTTTTTGTAATTTTGTTTTTCAATAAAAGGAAGAATGACACAAATTACTTTAAATATTCCGGACAATGAATTGAGTTTCTTTATGAAATTGATTGAAAAGTTTAATTACGAAACGATTGTTAATGAATTTTCTGTCACTGAAGAAATGAAAAACTTGTTGGATGAAAGAAGATCAACTTCAAAAACTGATGATTTCATTCCTTGGAACGATGCCAAAAAGCAATTTCGTTTTAAATCTGAAAAATGATTTATAAAGTTGTAATTGAACCAAGGGCCATTCTTGATATACAAGACGCTATTGACTATTATGAATCCAAACAGAATGGGTTGGGCACTTATTTTTTTCAAGTAGTTGAAGAGCATATAGAAACTTTGACTAAAAGTCCTTTCTTTCAAATTCGATACAAAGATTATCACGGTTTTCCCATCCGAAAATTTCCTTTTATTCTCCTTTATTATATAGATGAAGAACTTAAAATCATTTATATTATGTCTGTTTTTAATACTAATTTGAACCCTGTAAAATATCCAAAATAAAAATATAATGAGCCAAGAAATAAGAAATCTAGAACCAAAAGCACTTTGGAACAAATTTGCCGATTTGAATGCCGTTCCGCGTCCATCCAAAAAAGAAGAACGCGTTATTGAGTTTATGAAGAACTTTGGAAATTCACTGGGATTGGAAACTTTTGAAGATGAAATCCGAAATGTAATTATCCGAAAACCTGCCACTGTGGGAATGGAAAATCGGAAACCAATTGTACTACAAGGACATCTCGATATGGTGCATCAAAAAAATTCTGATACCGTCTTTGATTTTGACTCACAAGGAATCGATATGTATGTCGATGGCGACTGGGTTCGTGCTCGCGGAACTACACTTGGCGCTGATAATGGTCTTGGAGTTGCTATGATTATGGCAATTTTAGAATCTAAAACGATTAAACATCCAGCGATCGAAGCTTTGTTTACCATTGACGAAGAAACCGGAATGACAGGAGCGCTGAATCTGAAAGGCGGAATTCTTAAGGGAGAAATTCTTTTGAATTTAGATACTGAAGAAGATGACGAAATTGACATTGGTTGTGCCGGAGGGGTCGATGTTACGGCTACCCGAGAATATCACGAAGAAGAAACTCCAGAGGGTTCTGTTGGTTACACAATTACTGTTAAAGGTTTAAACGGAGGACATTCCGGAATGGATATTCACAAAGGTTTGGGTAATGCCAACAAAATTATGAATCGTTTGTTGTTTGATGCTTTCGAAAATTTTGGACTTCAGGTTTCAGAAATTAATGGTGGAAGTTTGCGCAATGCGATTCCGAGAGAAAGTGTTGCCAAAGTGATTGTGGCCGGAATGTATGACGAAGCGTATATTTTTGATATGCAGGAAATTATCAACGACATCAAAACCGAATTCAAATCTACCGAACCGAACCTGACTATTGAAATCGTGAAATGTGATTTGCCTAAAAAAGTAATGGATTTGGGCGTGCAGGAAGGTATTATTCGGTCGATTTATGCTGCGCACAATGGTGTTTACAGAATGTCTGCCGATATGGAAGATTTAGTGGAAACTTCTAATAATGTGGCTCGTGTTATCATCAAAGATGGTGAAATTTCTATTGGATGTTTAACACGTTCTTCGGTAGAAACTTCCAAATTTGATTTGGCAAATGCCTTGCGTTCTGCTTTTGAATTATGTGGTTGCGAAGTAAATTTGGCAGGTTCTTATCCAGGTTGGACTCCAAATGTTAAATCCGAAATCTTGGATTTATTGGTTAAAATCTATGAGAAGCAAAACAACGAAAAACCAAAAGTAGTGGCTTGTCACGCTGGTTTAGAATGTGGAATTCTGGGAACGAATTATCCCGATATGGATATGATTTCTTTTGGACCAACGATTCAGGGAGCGCATTCACCAGACGAAAGAGCAAGTATTGTGTCTTCACAAAAATTTTGGAAATTTGTATTGGAGATTTTAGAAAATATCCCTTTAATGTAAGTAGTGTTGAGTCCGCTTAGCGGACTAACTTTGTTTTTTCGCCACAGATTTCACAGATTTTCACAGATTAAAGAAAAAGTGAATTGTATTTATTTAAAAAATCTGTGAAATCTGTGGCGAAAATTATTATTCTTATTAGTTATGGTTAGAAAAAAAAATAGTGTTCAGTACAACTACTGAACACTATAAACTGAACACTGAACACTAATTTTAGTCTCTTTTTGGACTGTTTTTCTTTTCTCTTTTTTCCTCTTTCTTTTCCTTGGCGGTTTTAAGAGGTTCTTTTTTTACGGTTTTTTTTGCGTCTTGACTTTTTGCCATAATATTAAATTTTAGATATTAGATTTCTGATTTTGTTGAAGTAAATATAAAGAAAATTCTTTAGAAGAAAAAGATTTCAGGCGTTTTTCATATTTTAGGTTATATCAATAATATATTAGTCAAATATTTTTTTGTCACATCGAGCGCAGTCTAGATGATAATGGTTCTCGCCCTTCGGCTTCGCTCAGGATGACGAGCTCGAACTGACAATTGGACTAATCTAGAAATGAATTGGTGTTATTTCATAAAGTCACCGTCGATGATTAACAAAGTGACGCCTTTGGCAGTAATAGAGCGATGTGAACTCAAATCGTCAGAAACAATATACGTCATTCCTTTCGATAGAAAGAATTGCTCGCCGTTTCCCAATTCGCTGATAAATTCGCCTTCGAGGCAATGCACAATATGCCCTTTTTTGCACCAATGATCCGCCAGATAACCTGAAGAATATTCCACTTTTCGAACTCGAAGCCCAGCAAATTGTGTTGTTTGCCAAAACGAAGTTCCAGTTTCACCTTTGTGTTCCGTTTTTTCTATGTTACTCCAGTCTATAGTTTGGAACGGGATAGTCATTTGAAATTCGTTTTATTAGATATTGTTTTTTAATTCTAATTTGCTGGTGTTTTGCACTCAACTAATCCTTAGTTATTTGCTGGTGCGATTATTTGGTTATCAATTCGTTTTCCATTTTTGTCATAGGTATATAAGCACATTCCTCTTTTTTTATCTATTGGTAAGTTATACTTTTTTCCAGTTTTTAAAATAGTTGAAAAATATGGTGCTTTTTTATTATGATCAAAGCTATCTAAAATTTCATTCGCATAAAACAATTCTACTTGTACATCTGTTTCTGAGTTATTTTGATAATTATAACCGGTTGTTAAATTGACTATTTTTTTATTGTTCAATACAAGAAAGTCAACAGAATTTAATCTTTCATTATTAAATAATTCACTTTTAAAAATACTATAATCTGAATCAACTGATTTTCTATAGGAGTTAAGGTGTGTTTGGCTAACTGTAAGAGGATCGATATTGTATTTTTCTTTAAATATTGTTGCCATCCATTTTTTACCTTCTCTTGTTTGTTTTTCTAGAATATGGTCTATTCCTGCTAGTACCAAGACTTTTGAGTTAGGTTTTATTTTAAATGTTTTGTTATAAATATTTTCTGCTTGTCCAATTTCTCTGTCTTTACTGTTGTCAAAATTTTCATATGCTATGAATTCAAAACCTAACTCTTTAGCCTTTCTTATTAGATTTGAATAATTTTGTTCACTAGTGTAAAATCCTGTTTTTAAAGTTGGGTAGGCATTTACTAAATTTAACAAGCTATCTTGTTTTACATCTAAAGCTTCCAATGCTAAATAATTATATCCAATTTCTTTAAGGCTAAGTAATAAATCTGAGACAAATAACCTATGATTAGGATAAAAATGATTTTCATTAATCATTACAATCTTATGGCTTTTAGCCTCATTAGTAATTGTTTCTATAACTTTTTGGTCAGTTGAGGAATTCTCTTTTATTATTTTAGAAATTGTGTCGTTTGATTTAAATTTAGATTCAAGTTGATTTAAATATTTCTCATAAAAATCATTATTTCCTAGAAATGAAGCAAAAGTAAGTTCCATTTGTAATTTAGTCCATTCTTCTTGTTTGTCATAAGTTGGGAAATCAATAATTTCATTTAATATAGCAAAGTACTTATTTGAATTTTGATGTTTTTTTACAATATCCATAACTGTACTAATCTCTTTTCTATAATTTTTGCCAACTTCTAAGCTTTTAATAATATTTTCCAAATCAATTTTTAAAGTGCTGTTAGAATTTTCAGATAGAGGATTTCCAATAAATTGTATTGTTTTTTTATTTATTATTGTGTCGAATACAACAAAGTGTTTTATGTTATTTTGTTTGTGATTTTCAGATACAGTTACATAATATTCATAGGGTGGCTCATTGGATTTTCCATAAACCAAAACACTGTCTTTTGGTTTTAATTTTCCTTTGCGAATTATTTTTTTTAACTCATTCTTATCCGTTGTGTATATTATATCGCCTGGAGTTTTAAAATATAATTGTAAAGAATCATTTATTATATGAATATTGTAATTCTTTATATATTTATTCTGTTCAAAATTGTTGCTTATTTTTGGAGAGCATCCAATGAGTAATAATAGTATTGAAAATAATGTTAGTTTTTTCATTCTTAGTGATTACTAATTTCTATATTTTTGAGATTTTATCATACAAATTCGCTCTGAATTAATTACATCAATGATTATCCAATTATTCTGCTAATTTAATCAAATTCAAATTATAAAACTCACTAATTCCCTACTTTCAACCTAACCCAAAACACAAAATAAAACAAAATCAAAATCGTCGCAAAACCAGTAACCATAAAGGTTTCGCTTGCTCCAAATTGATACCAAATCAATCCCGCCAATGAACTGGCCAGCATTGCACAAATACTTTGAAACCCGGCATAAGTTCCTATTGCCGTTGCCGTGTCTTTTTTGTCGGTTATGTTGCTGATCCAAGCTTTGGCAATACCTTCGGTGGCAGCAGCGTAAATTCCGTAGAGTAAAAAGAGTACAACTAAAACATAACTGTTCGTGCTTAATCCCATTCCTAAATACACGATTATAAATAGTGATAATCCGGCAATAAACATTTTTTTCAATCCAATTTTGTCCGCCAGAATTCCAATTGGGAAAGCGCACAAGGCATATACTAAGTTATAAAAAATGTAAAGTCCAATGACCAAGGTGTCGCTTAATCCGGATTGTTTGGCTTTCAATAATAAAAACACATCCGAGCTATTAAATAATGCAAAAGCCAATAATCCAATCACGACTTTGCGATACAATACTGGACTTTCTTTCCAATAGTTGAAAGAGACTAAAAAAGAGGCGGGTTTTTTCTCTTTCGGCGGTGTATTGTTTTTGTCTTTGAGCAAGAAGGAAGCCAAAATGGCAAAAAGTCCCGGGAAAAAAGCAATGTAAAATAAGGTTTTGTAATCCTCGGGATAATAATAGAGGTAGAGCAAGGCCAATAATGGCCCCAAAACTGCCCCTAAAGTATCCATAGAACGATGAAAACCAAAAACCTTACCTTTCGTTTCCGGAGTAGCTTCATCCGAAAGTATGGCATCTCTGGCACCAGTTCGGATTCCTTTTCCAAAACGGTCTATGGTTCGTGCAAAGAAAATCCAAAGTGGATAAATAAAAAGCGCCATCATTGGTTTTGAAAGAGCGCTGAAAGCATAACCAATTTGCACATAAGGAACTCGCTTTCCTGAATTGTCCGAAAGTTTGCCAAAATAGCCTTTGCTGATTCCAGCCACAGCTTCGGCAACACCTTCAAGAATACCAATCAACACAATCGAAAAACCTACGGTTTTTAAATAAATGGGCATTATAGGATACAACATTTCGCTTGCCATATCTGTAAACAGACTTACGAACGATAAAATCCAGACGGTACGTGTGATGTTTTTCAAGGTGATTTTTTTTAGCCACGAATTTGCTTCGCCAGTTCGATCTTGGTCTCGGGTCACGAATTAGCACAAATTTCTGTTTTAATTTTTAAAAAAATTCGTGAAAATTCGTGTAATTCGTGGCAAAGTTTTTATAAAGTGTTTGTATCCTTAAAATTTAGTCCGCTTAGCGGACAGTTATGAAGTTATATTCTTCTCAAATGTAAAAAAAAATCCCCAACTACTTTCGTAATTGAGGATTGAATTATTTACTGCGTCTGCTGTCTGCAAACTGCCATCTGTTTACTAGTGAACTAAAACCCAAGTTCCGTTTGCAATCAAGCTCTCGGCTTTCTTGTATTTCATTTCTTGTGTTTGTCCATTGGCCACATTTTGAATCGTTACCGTATCGTTGCGATTAATTTTCGGTTGGTCGCGAACTATGGTTTCAGTAACCTGACGTTGTTGTGTTTGTCCTGCTTGGCTGTTTTGGGCAGCAAGACTATCACTATTAGGAATTTCGTCTTTACTCGTTTTGTAGTTTTCCTTGATTTTAACTTGTTTTGCTTCTTGAATTGCAGGAGCTTGTTGTTGTGGTAAATCGCCTTTGAACAAGAACGAAATCACCTCTTTATTTACGCCATTCAACATTGAACTAAACAAATTGTATGCTTCAAATTTATAGATAAGCAAAGGGTCTTTTTGTTCGTGAACCGCTAATTGAACTGATTGTTTCAACTCGTCCATTTTGCGTAAATGTTTCTTCCAAGCTTCATCAACAATTGCTAAAGTGATGTTTTTCTCGAAATCGGCAACCAATTGATTTCCGTTTGATTCGTAAGCTTTTTTCAAATCAGTAACCACATTCAGGGATTTTATTCCATCAGTAAACGGAACTATGATACGTTCGAATTGGTTATTTTTATCTTCATAAACATTTTTGATGATAGGAAATGCTTCTCTGGCGCTGCGTTCTGTTTTTTCGGTATAGAATGCCAAAGCTGCTTTATACACTTTTCCAGTCAATTCTATTTCAGTCAATTTATTGAAATCACTTTCAGAAACTGGCGAAGTGATAGAGAAATAACGAATCAATTCGAATTCAAAATTCTTGAAATCATTTGTCGCTTTATTTTCGGTTGCGATTAAATCGCAAGTGTCATAAAGCATATTGGCGATATCCACTTTTAGACGTTCTCCGTGCAAAGCGTGACGACGACGTTTGTAAACCACCTCACGTTGTGCATTCATAACATCATCATATTCTAACAAACGTTTACGAACACCAAAGTTGTTTTCTTCTACTTTTTTCTGCGCTCTTTCGATAGATTTTGTCATCATCGAATGTTGGATTACTTCACCTTCCTGCAATCCCATTCTGTCCATTACTTTCGCAACTCTTTCAGAACCAAACAAACGCATCAGGTTATCTTCAAGCGAAACATAAAACTGCGAACTTCCCGGATCTCCTTGGCGACCTGCACGACCACGCAACTGACGGTCCACACGACGTGAATCGTGACGTTCCGTACCAACAATTGCCAAACCACCTGCAGCTTTAACTTCGGCAGAAAGTTTAATATCCGTTCCACGACCAGCCATATTTGTTGCGATTGTTACAACACCAGATTTCCCTGCTTCTTCTACAATTTGCGCTTCTTGTTTGTGCATTTTTGCATTCAAAACGTTGTGGGCAACACCGCGCATTTTCAACATTCGGCTTAATAATTCCGAAATCTCTACTGAAGTTGTACCAATTAAAACGGGTCTTCCTGCTTTCGATAATTCGGTTACATCCTCGATTACGGCATTGAATTTTTCACGAGTGGTTTTATAAATAAAATCTTCTTTGTCTTTTCTTACCATTGGTCTGTTAGTAGGAATTTCGACAACATCCAATTTATATATTTGCCATAACTCACCAGCTTCAGTGACTGCAGTTCCAGTCATACCAGCTAATTTGCTGTACATTCTGAAATAATTCTGAAGGGTTACCGTTGCAAAAGTTTGGGTTGCATCTTCGATTTTTACGCTTTCTTTGGCTTCAATCGCTTGGTGTAAACCATCAGAATAACGACGACCATCCATAATACGACCGGTTTGCTCATCAACAATCATAATCTTGTTTTCCATAATCACGTATTCGACATCTTTTTCGAAAAGTGTATAGGCTTTTAGAAGTTGTGTCAAAGTATGAATACGTTCGCTTTTGATACCGAAATCCTGGAATAATTTTTCTTTTTCCTCTGCTTCATCATCTTTGGATAAACTTTTCTTTTCGATGCGAGCAATTTCAGTTCCAATATCCGGTAAAACAAAGAAATCACTTTCAGTATCTCCTGAAAGGAATTTAATTCCGTTATCAGTCAATTCTACCTGATTATTTTTTTCTTCAATTACAAAATACAAAGCTTCATCCACTTTCGGCATTTCGCGATTGTTGTCCTGCATATAAGAGTTTTCGGTTTTTTGAAGCAATTGTTTGATTCCTTCTTCACTCAAAAACTTAATTAACGCTTTATTTTTTGGTAAACTTCTGTGCGCTCTCAATAATAAAAAACCACCATCTTTAGTATTTCCTTCTTTGATTAATTTTTTGGCTTCCGATAAAAACCCGTTAGCTATTTGTCTTTGAAGGTTTACCAAATTTTCGATTTTTGGTTTCAACTCATTAAACTCGTGACGGTCACCTTGTGGCACTGGCCCTGAAATAATCAATGGAGTTCTGGCATCATCAATTAAGACCGAATCGACCTCATCGACAATGGCATAATTGTGTTTTCGCTGCACCAAATCATCAGGCGAATGCGCCATATTATCTCTCAAATAATCAAAACCAAATTCGTTGTTTGTTCCGTAAGTGATATCAGAATCGTATGCTTTTTTTCGTCCTTCAGAATTGGGTTGGTGATTGTCGATACAATCCACAGTCAAACCGTGAAATTCGAAAAGAGGTGCTTTCCAAGTGCTGTCACGTTTGGCCAAGTAATCATTTACAGTTACTAAATGCACCCCGTTTCCAGTCAAGGCATTCAAATAAAGCGGTAAAGTTGCAACCAAAGTTTTTCCTTCACCAGTTTGCATTTCGGCAATTTTACCTTCGTGCAAAACCATTCCACCAATCAACTGGACATCGTAGTGAATCATATCCCAGGTAATTTGCTTTCCGGCAGCATTCCAGGAATTAGACCAAAAAGCCTTGTCTCCGTCAAGTGTAATGTAGGTTTTCGTAGCAGAAAGTTCTCGGTCCTTAGCTGTAGCAGTTACTTCTATTTGAGTATTCTCCTTAAATCTTTTAGCTGTTTCTTTAACTACTGCAAAAGCTTCCGGAAGAATATCCATCAAGGTTTTTTCCGAAATTTCGTAAGCTTCTTTTTCCAAAGCATCAATAGCTAGGTAAATATCTTCTCGTTTATCAATATCTTCGATGCTTTCGGCTTCCAGTTTAAGCGAAGCAATTTTCGCGTCTTTCTCTGAGCGATCTTGTTTTATTTTTTCTTTAAAAAATATGGTTCTGGCTCGCAGTTCATCATTAGATAATGCGGCTAGACCACTTTCAAAAGTTTTAATTTTCGCTAGATAAGGTTGTAAAGCTTTGACATCTTTTTGAGATTTATCACCTACAAAGGCTTTAAGAATGCTGTTTATGAAACTCATTTTTATTTACGAATTACGAATTACGAATTAGGAATTGAAACTATTTCAAATAATTAATTGTAATTATTATTTTTAATTGATTTTATTTAAAATTCTCATTTTAGAGAATGCAAATTTAACCAAAAAAAAAGCCTCTTTAGAGACTTTTTTCTTGGGATATTTTTTTAATATTCGTCCTCATTCCAAAGATAATCTTCGTCAGTAGGATAATCTGGCCAAATTTCTTCCATCGACTCATATATCTCACCTTCGTCTTCTATTGACTGTAGGTTTTCTACTACTTCTAATGGAGCTCCTGCTCTAATAGCGTAGTCGATAAGTTCGTCTTTGTTAGCAGGCCACGGTGCATCACTAAGATAGGATGCTAGTTCTAATGTCCAATACATCTTTTGTCTGTTTAGTTTTGTGCAAAAATAAATTTTTTACTGAAAAAGACAAGTAAAAAATCATTTATTTTTTGTTAAAGTTAAGAACGTGTTATTGATTGCTGATTTTTGATTGTAGATTAACGATTTTTGATTTAAAAAAAAGAAATTTTGAGGTTTAAATCAATGACACTTTTTAGATTAAAAATAAGTCTTTAATTTTTTAAATAAATCTGAAATCAAAAATCGTTAATCTTCAATCTGAAATCCTATTTCCTCGGTATCCATTTTACTTCGTCAGCGTTTAAATCATTTGACAACTTTCGTGCCAATACAAAAAGGTAGTCAGAAAGTCGGTTTAGGTACATAATTACGATTTCGGCAACGGGTTCATTGTGGTCTAAATGAACAGCCATACGTTCTGCGCGACGACAAACGCATCTTGCAATATGACAATATGACACAGTGGTGTGTCCTCCAGGTAAAACAAAATGGGTCATTGGCGGAAGCGCTTCTTCCATAGTATCAATTTCGTTTTCGAGTAATTCTATATCGCTTTCTGTAATCCCAAGATTTTTCAAACGCAATTCACCGTTTTTCTTCACTTCTTTTTCGGGCGGAGTGGCAAGAATGGCTCCAACGGTAAACAATCGATCTTGGATTTCAATCAGGATTTTTTTATAATGCTCATTTATTTCCTGATCCCGAATTAACCCAATATAGGAATTCAATTCGTCCACAGTTCCATAGCTTTCTATGCGAATGTGATCTTTTGGAACTCGTGTTCCCCCAAAAAGTGCTGTTGTTCCTTTATCGCCGGTTTTAGTATAGATTTTCATTTTTGTGTGGTTGTCGACGTTTTTTTTCTTTTTCTATTTGATTATTAAGTCTTTTGATGTTCTTTTAATTCTAGCCATTCCTGTTCGACTTAAATTACATTCCTTTTTTACAATTCTTAAATTGGCTTTATTTTTATGATATTCTTGAAATTCTATTGTTAAAATTTCATCCTTAAAAAGGAAAAAATTATTTTCATCAATGTAATATTCTATTTCTTCGACTTTAATATTTTTTACTTCTTTAAATCTATCAACTATGATTGAAAATGTATTCGGTTGTCTATGGTCAACTGCCAAATCTTCCCATTTCGCCATTTCATTAGTTTCTTGACATTTTACAAATCCTTTTTCTGAATTTTCACTGAAATATTTTTGTTTTACTAAAGTCAAGTCATTTTGAATAATATTTCTGCACGCAATACTAAATGAAGTGTGTAAATTCATTTTAGGTCGGTTAATAATCATTCTAAACGAAATAATTTCCGTTTCTAAATTATTCCAAACTATTTCAAAACATTTTGTATTGAATTGAACTTTTGCAATTCTTATGTCTTTTACCTTTAAATTATTTTCGACTTCTTCAAGTAAATTATCTTCTGCAATTTCGTTTTCGGAATCATAAAATGAATAATCATAATCTAGTAGATCTAAAATATGTTCGAAATCATTTTCGTTTAAACTTTGACCGAAATTATATGAGTTTAGAATATTTCTATAATATTCTAAAGCATTTTTTTTAAATTTAAATTCTTTATTTCCAATTTTCATTAAAGGTCTATTTTACGTTTCGTTTGGCTAAAATGTCGTATAATTATTTAGTAGTATCGCTTTCCACCATTCCATCACGTAAACGAATGATTCTGTGAGCGTGAGCAGCGATTTCTTCCTCGTGGGTTACCACAATTATAGTGTTTCCGTTTTTGTGAATTTCCTCTAAAAGAACCATAATTTCCTCAGATGTTTTACTGTCCAGATTTCCTGTAGGTTCATCAGCAAGAATTATTGAAGGCTTGTTTACCAATGCTCTTGCAATTGCAACTCTTTGTCTTTGACCTCCTGAAAGTTGATTGGGTTGGTGATCCATTCGGTCATCTAGTCCAACTTGAGTCAATACTTTAGTGGCTCGAGCTCTTCTTTCTGACTTGGAATATCCTGCATAAATCATTGGTAAAGCCACATTGTCAAGCGCAGTTGTTCGCGGCAAAAGGTTGAAAGTTTGAAAAACAAAACCTATTTCCTTATTGCGGATTTCGGCCAATTCATCATCGTGCATTTGACTCACGTCTTTTCCGTTGAGGATATAAGATCCAGAAGTTGGTGTGTCTAAACAACCTAAAAGGTTCATTAAAGTAGATTTTCCGGAACCGGAAGGCCCCATTAATGCTACATATTCCCCTTTATTTATTTCTAAATCAATACCTTTTAGTACATAAACGATTTCGTTTCCAAGAGCAAAATCTCGTTTGATATTGGTTATTTTTATTAGTGGCTTCATTTAAATATACGATTTACGATTTTAAAAGTACGAAATGTAATTTCAAATATAAGTGTTTGGTTTTTAAAAATTGTTACAATTTTCTTATCAATAAAATAATCAAGACATATAAATTTGAAACCTTTGTGAACCTTGCGGAAATCTTTGCGCTCTTTGCGGTTAAATCAACCCCGAATCACAAAATGCTCTTTTGGTTGTTCCTTTCTAAAAAACACCAATCCCCATTGAAAAGTATCTATGGTTACGGTAACTTTAGAATGGTTTTTAATTATTTCCCAGGCTTCTTCCATTTCCTTTGACCAATGAATGTCATCAAAAATCCAAACGCTATCGTTAGTTATGGTTGGTAATAAAAGTTCAAAATAATCCAAGGTGGCACTTCTTGAATGATTGCCGTCAAAGTAAATGAGGTTGATGGTTGATGGTTGATGGTTGATGGTTTTTAAAAAGTTGTGAAATTCTGTTACTACGGAATTTACATTGGTTAAACCAAATTTTCTGAATTGTTCCTGAGCGATTTTTGCCGTTTCAAGACAACCTTCTAATGTTATGATTTTTGCTTTTGTATTCCCCAAGGCTAGGGTAGAAGTCGCCAATCCTAATGAAGTTCCGATTTCTAAAATGCTATCTGGCTGAAAATAATTTGTAATTCGGAACAGTAATTCTGCTCGTTTATGCGTGATTCCGGCTGTTTTGGCAATCTTGGCAATTTGTCTGGTATTGGAATTGAAAACTTTTGAACCGGCTCCAAAATCTGTTACGTCGATTGTTTTTTTGTTTTTCAAAAGCGAATCCCGATAGTTTTTTAAAACTTGATATTGCTTCGCCTGTTCGCTACCGCTCGGGTCAGGTTTTGGTTTTCTGTCATAAAAACATTTGGTAACCAAATTAAACACAAATGGTGAATGCACCGCGTGTTCGTTCTTGGAGTTCCATAGAAATTTTAGATAGGATTTTATTTGGAATAACATAAAAAGTTGCAAATAGGAGTGCGAAGATACAAAGATAATAGTCCAAAGCCCAAAGTCTTAAAGTCGAAAGTTACAAATTGACAAAGTTTAGGAACTAATTGCAAAGACTTTCAACTTGATGACTTTGAAACTTTACGACTTTAAAAACCTATCTTTGCCAACTTGATTTTTAGAACCTAATGACATCAGCAATAAACAATAAAAACGCCATAACTTCGGAAGAAATCGACCGATGTATCGCTATTTTGTCACAATTAAACTCGGATACAGACCAAATATTTGACATTCCTTTAGCGCAACGAACCGAATTACTCAAAACTGCTGGACAATTTTCACGTCCCAATCGTGATGAGTTGGCTAAAAGAAAGAAGGACGGAAAAGCGGTAGCCAAGCGCAAACAGGAAAAGAAAGACAGGACCGCTCGCAAAGAAACTGGGATTCGGTATGCTCGGGAAGCGAGTGTTTTTGTAGCTCCAAAATTGTTGGCTTCGCACGATTTGGAACTCAAAGAACAATTAGAGCTTGAAACTCCCAGAAAGTGTTATGTATGCAAAACGGAATTTACCAAAATGCACCATTTTTACGACACAATGTGTACAGATTGCGGCGATTTTAATTATGCAAAACGTTTTCAAACTGCCGATGTAAAAGGTCAAATTGCAGTGATAACAGGTTCTCGTCTGAAAATTGGTTATCATATTTCGTTAATGCTTTTGCGTGGTGGAGCGACTGTTATTGCTACGACTCGTTTTCCGGTGGATTCGGCTTTGCGGTTTTCTAAGGAAGATGATTTTATGGAATGGGGACACCGCTTAAAAATTCACGGATTAGATTTACGGCATATTCCGAGTGTGGAAATTTTCTGCAATTTTATAGAACAAAAATACCAACGATTGGATATTCTGATTAATAATGCGGCGCAAACGGTTCGACGACCAGCCGGATTTTATTCACATTTGATGGAAAACGAAGAGCTGCCAATGGGTTCTTTGCCCAAGGAAGCGCAGGAATTATTGCTGGATCATACTAATTGTCTCGACGAATTAAAAGTCCTGACAACAGGTTTTTCATCTAATGAAAATATGCCGGTGACTTGGCACGGACCCGAACCTGGAATTGGTTTGCGGGCTTCCGCCAAATTATCTCAGATTCCTTATTCTTTCGATAATGCGCTCGTTGCCAATGAAGTTTTTCCGGAAGGCGAACTCGATGCCGATTTGCAGCAAGTTGATTTGCGAAAAACCAACAGCTGGCGATTGCGTTTGGGGCAAATTGAAACCACCGAAATGATAGAAGTGCAATTGGTGAATTCTGTTGCGCCTTTTGTATTGTGCAACCGACTTTCGGAAGTGATGAAGAAAGACAACACGGGACAAAAACACATCATCAATGTTTCTGCGATGGAAGGGAAGTTTCACCGCTTTTTTAAAGAAGACCGTCATCCGCATACCAATATGGCAAAAGCCGCTTTGAATATGCTGACACATACTTCCTCGGGAACTTTGGCGAAAGCCGGAATTTTTATGAATGCCGTTGATACGGGTTGGGTAACCGATGAAGATCCGGCTGAATTAGCCAAAAGAAAACAGGAAGAAGAAGATTTTCAACCGCCATTAGATATAGTTGATGGAGCGGCTCGGGTTATGGATCCTTTGTTTGACGGAATAAATACAGGCAAACATTGGTGCGGAAAGTTTTTGAAAGATTACAATCCGATTCCTTGGTAAAAAGCCACCTAGCCCCCGAAGGGGGAATTAGCAACAAGTAAAAAACCACAACAGAATTAATTTTGTTGTGGTTTTTTTTGTTTTATCGTTCCAGCTTTTGCTCCGCAAAGTCTCCGACTTTGAGGTGGTGACTTTCGGTTTTTAACCGATTATATTTTACACTATTTAAATTTTTTTCTCAGTCAAAGACTGACTAACACAATCTCAAAGTCGGAGACTTTGCGGAGCGGAATTTGATAATTGCTAATTTACTGAAATTAATTTCACTTCAAAAATAAGTACTGAACCTCCAGGAATGGGACCATTCGAATCACTTCCATAACCTAAATGAGCAGGTATCAAAAGAATACCGTTACCGCCAGTTTTAAAATGTGGAATACCTTCAGTCCAGCCTTTTATAACTTGGTTCAAACCAAATGAAATTCCTTCGGAACCACTTTGGTCAAATACAGATCCATTAGTAAAATAGCCTTTGTAGGCTACAGTCACATTTGATGCTGCTGCTGGTTGTGCTCCAGTTCCAGGATTGGTAATCACATAATACAAACCCGTATCGCTTCTTTGGACAGTTAAATTGTTTTTGGCAATATAGTCCTTAATTTCTAGTTCGTTTTTTGCAACATAATCAATTGATGCTTTTTTATTTTTGGAACAAGAAACAAAAAGAGTCAAGGCTAATAGTGCTGACAGAAAGTGTTTCATTTGTGTTTTATTTTTTTGAATGGCAAATATAGTAAAATTTGTTAGGGTGCGAAGACAGAAGACTTCCTGCAACTGGTATTTATGGTGTGAAATTTTTAAAAAATTGAAGAAGAGAATTTTATTAATAGAGATTTATTAGCGATAAAGAAGCGAAGATTTTTAGTGTTTACCATAAATAATAAATTGTAATTGAATTTTGTAAAAATAGTATGTATTTTCGCCACATGAATAGAAAAATTGCCATTTCACTTTTTTTAGCTTTCTATAAAACCATTGGTTATTTATTTCTATTTATAGCCTTTGGGTTATATTTGGACAGTAAATATATGGCGCCCATTTTTGAAAACACACAATATTTAGCCACATTAGTAATGCTGATAGGGTTTTTTATATTGTTTTATAGATCGACATCCAGGATTAGATCGCAAATGTTATTTGCAGTAATTATAGGGTTTCTTGGCGAACATTTATTTTCAATTGCTTTAGGTATGTATACGTATCGATTAGGCAATGTTCCTTTATACGTTCCTCCCGGACACGCCATTGTTTATATTGCGGCAGTATATTTCTGTAAAGATGCAATAGTTAAAACACAAAGAAAACAACTCGAAAAACTCTTTACTATTTTCGTATTAGTATATGCTACACTTTTTTTAATTTTTGCAAATGATATCTTTGGTTTTTTAATGTCTTTGCTAGTTATCTTCTTCTTAAGAAACAAACCAAGAGAACGTTTGTTCTTTTTAACGATGTACATAGTCGTTGCTTTTTTAGAAATTGTTGGAACTCATTACCGTTGTTGGGCTTGGCCAAATACAGCTTATGGTGTATTTCCATTTTTAAAAAGTGCCAACCCACCTAGTGGGATTAGTTTGTTTTATTTCTTATTGGATTTAGGATGTTTGTGGTTGTACAAACAACGAAATTTAATTGCTTGGAAACGTATGAAAGGAATCCGAAAATTGAAAGAAATACAGGTTTATAGCTAATGCACGAAGTCTGAATTTATTAAATAGATGTGAATGATTTGTTTAAATTAGGGCGAATCGCGTTGAAAACGCTACGATTTGTATTATAATTTAAGTAGGTGCTCGATGCAATCGAGCACCAGAGGGTTTTTAATGCATTAATCTATAGAAAAAAGCAATAAGGCAAAAAGTTCCAATAAATAAAGCTACAATTCCAAAAGCAAGAAGATTATTGTTTAATCGAAATCTAGAATTCAATTCATAGGTTTCTAATTCTTCTCTTTTTTCTTTTCCACGAAAAATAAATATTCCAATTATTATTGAAATAATGCTTATTACAAGTAATTCCATTTGTATTTATTTGATTTTTCTTTCTATAATTTAACTTTTTCGTGCAAGATTTGATTTATGTATATCCGGAGGATGAGTATGATGTGGGAAAACTTACTGAATCTTCATAAAATAATAATTTATCCCTCTATCTTTGCACTCAATTCAAACCACCGTTCTTCTCTATCTTCAATTTTGTTGTTGATGTTTTCCAGTTCTTTTGCTTTGGCAGAAATATCAGCATCGGCTACTTTTCCGTCTGAAAAAAGTTGCTCAATTTTAGCTTTTTCGATTTCTAAATCTTTGATTTCTTTTTCGATTTTCTGATATTCTTTTTGCTCGTTGAACGTTAGGTTTCCGGTTGGATTGTTTTGTTTCCAGTCTTTCTTTTCGGACTTGTTGTCTTCTTTTTGGGCAACATCGGCGCTGTCTTCATAAGCCCTGAAATCAGAGTAGTTTCCTGGGAAATTTTCTATTTCGCCCTGTCCTCTAAAAACAAATAAATTATCGACAATTTTATCCATAAAGTAACGGTCGTGAGAAACTACCAGCAAACAACCTGGAAAATCCAAAAGGAAACTTTCCAAGACATTCAAAGTCACGATATCCAAATCATTTGTAGGTTCATCCAGAATCAAAAAGTTCGGGTTTTGGATTAAAACCGTACACAAATACAAACGTTTTAATTCGCCACCACTCAGTTTTTCAACAAAATCATATTGTTTTTTCGAATCAAAAAGGAAACGCTCCAGCAACTGCGAAGCTGAAATTAATCTGCCTTTCATCAACGGAATAAATTCGCCGTATTCCTTGATGACATCAATCACGCGCTGACCCGGTTTTGGGTTAATCCCGCTTTGAGTATAATACCCTATTTTGATGGTGTCTCCAACAACTACTTTTCCGCTATCCAACGGAATGGTTCCAGTTAATAAATTCAAGAAAGTCGATTTTCCGGTTCCGTTTTTCCCGATGATTCCAATGCGTTCGCCACGTTGAAAATCAAAATTAAAATTATCTAAAATGACGTGGTCTTTGAATTTCTTTGAAATCTTGTGAAGCTCGATAATCTTGCTTCCCATACGTTCCATATTAATCTCGAGTTCGACCACATTCTCGCGACGGCGACTTTGGGCTTTTTCCTTAATATCATAAAAATCATCCTGACGCGATTTACTTTTACAAGTTCTCGCTTTGGGTTGGCGACGCATCCATTCGAGTTCTTTAACGAACAGGTTTTGTGCTTTGTCCACGCTTGAATTTTCGGAAGCGATTCGTTCTTCTTTTTTCTCTAAATAATACGAATAATTTCCTTTGTATTGGTATATTTTCCCGTTGTCGAGTTCGATGATTTCGTTGCAAACACGCTCCAGAAAGAAACGGTCGTGCGTTACCATAAACAGGGTAATATTTTCTTTGGCAAAATAACTTTCCAGCCATTCGATCATCTCTAAATCCAAGTGATTCGTAGGTTCATCCAGAATCAATAAGTCGGGACGATTAATTAAAATAATAGCAAGCGACAAACGTTTTTTCTGTCCACCAGAAAGGTTTTTCACTTTCAGTTTAAAGTCTTCCAACTTCAATTTGAACAAAATTTGTTTGTATTGGGTTTCAAAATCCCAAGCATTATGTTGGTCCATTCCGTCGAAAGCTTTTTGGTATGCTTCTTCGTCTTCAGGGTTTTCCAATGCTTTTTCGTAGGCTTCAATTATTTTCAAAGTTTCGTTATCCGAAGCAAAAATACTTTCTTCAATCGTCAACTCATCTTGCAATTTACTGTCTTGGGACAAGAAAGCCATTTTGACGCTCTTCCGAAGTACGACTTGACCTGTATCGGGTTCATCAAAGCCATTAATGATGTTCATTATAGTGGTTTTACCCGAACCATTTTTAGCTATGAAAGCAATTTTTTGATCTTTATTGATTCCGAACGAAATGTCTTTGAAAAGTGTGCGCTCTCCATAAGATTTCGATATATTTTCTACTGATAAGTAATTCACAAAGTTAATTTTTTTGCAAAAGTAAGCTATTATAACACTATTTGCGAATTGTTTATTTTGTAACTTATTTTATCCGAATTTTCGAGTATGAAACAAAGATTTTCTTTGAATATTGGAATAAAAAATTGGCACTGTCAAAATTAGTGTTACATTGTAGCTGATTTTAGAGTATTCTTAAAATCGCAAACAGAATTTTATTAAAACAACACTATTATGTTTCATTCAAAAATAACAGGATTAGGATATTATGTTCCGGATAATGTGGTGACTAATGATGATTTGTCCAAAATAATGGATACAAATGATGAATGGATTCAGGAAAGAACTGGGATTAAAGAAAGAAGACACATCATTCGAGGCGAAGATACCACCACAACAATGGGAGTAAAAGCGGCTAAGATTGCCATTGAACGTTCCGGAATTGCCAAAGAAGACATCGATTTTGTGGTTTTTGCCACATTGAGTCCTGACTATTATTTTCCAGGTCCAGGAGTTTTGGTGCAACGTGATTTAGGATTAAGAACCGTTGGTGCATTAGACGTAAGAAATCAATGTTCGGGTTTTGTCTATGGGCTTTCTGTTGCCGACCAATATATTAAAACCGGAATGTATAAAAATATTCTCGTTATAGGTTCCGAATTGCAATCTTCAGGATTAGATATGACTACTCGCGGTCGCGGAGTTTCGGTGATTTTTGGAGATGGAGCCGGAGCAGCCGTTTTGAGTAGGGAAGAAGATGTAACGAAAGGAATTTTATCCACTCATTTGCATTCTGAAGGGCAACACGCAGCAGAACTCATTGTGAAAGCACCAGGAATGGGAGGGCGCTGGATTACAGATATTATAGCAGATAATGATCCTGAAGACGAAAGTTATTTTCCGTATATGAATGGAACATTTGTGTTTAAAAACGCCGTAGTTCGTTTTGCAGAAGTTATCAATGAAGGTTTAGAAGCTAATAATTTGGAGGTTTCAGATATTGATTTATTGATTCCTCATCAGGCTAATTTGAGGATTTCTCAGTTTATTCAAAAGAAATTCAGATTGGATGATGATAAAGTTTTTAATAATATTCAAAAATACGGAAATACCACCGCAGCTTCGATTCCGATTGCGTTAACAGAAGCTTGGGAACAAGGGAAAATCAAATCAGGAGATATTGTGGTTTTGGCTGCTTTTGGTAGCGGATTCACTTGGGGAAGTGTTATTATCAAATGGTAGTTTAATCTATATGCCTTGGTATATTTTGCCTTGAGTTTCTGAAAATATTTACCGCAAATTCGCGAATTATTTATACGGGTTCAATCTGTTTAATTTGCGAATTTGCGGTTTGTTTTTTGTTTAACTCATCTTCTAAAGTTATCCAAAAATCTACAATCATTTATCTTTTTAAAGTAAAATGGGATTTAAAAATCTTAGCAGTTCCTTTTTCGGAGTAATTAACTGTGAACCAATAGTCTGAAGAAGGTAATGGTTCCCCGTTATACATACCATCCCAACCTTCAGTAGAAGGTGTTACTTTTTTGATTAGTTTTCCGTATCGATCATAAATGAATATAGGCGCATCTGGATTTGTAGATATCAAATAGTCGATATTCCAGGTTTCGTGATGGCCATCACCATTTGGAGTGAAATATTTCGGATAAATTATGATTACTGCATTAATCGTAGCAGGATTGCAGTGTCCGTTTTTATCTCTAACTGAAATGGTATGTTCTCCTGGCGAAATATTATTAAAAATAGAGCTGTCTTGGAAAAGAGAATCATCAATTTGATATTCGTAATTTCCTGAACCAGCACCTAAAACAGTTATAGAAATATAACTTAAATTTTCGAATGCATCACTGTATATAATTTCAAGATATGGAGCATATTTAGTTACTTTGGTGGCAGCTGTACTTACGCAATTTGTATTTGTGTTCGTTATTTTTACTGCATAATTCCCTATTTGACTGGTTGTGATTGAGGAAGTGTTTCCGCCATAAGTATTTCCGTCAAGTGTCCACTCAAAGGTATAATTGGATGCTGTCAATCCTGTATTTAAAGTCGCGGGATTCAATAAAGTTCCAGTTTCATAATCTTCACAAATAAAATATTCCGGATTTAATTGGATATTAGGCAAAGGATTTACGATTAATTTTAATTCGACAACGTCAAAGCAAGGCGTAGTTATTGAGTTGTTTGTAACTCTAATCCAAACACTATCCGTGAACGCATTATCGTTTACATAAGTCGAAGGATTAGCAATAGGAATTGCATTGCTATTATTGGCGTCAGCCAAAGAAGTAAAAAATGTTAAAGTAAAATTAGCGTCAGGTGTTTGTCCGTTTAACACTTGATTTCTAATAGCTGATGTGGTCAAGTCAAATTGAAAAACTCCATCGTTTGCCCCAAAGGTATCGCATTCAACCAATGGACTAACCGGATTTGCAACAGGTCTGGGAGCAATAGTAATCGTAAACGGATTTTCATCGCTGCAGTTTAATCGATCTCCGGTTTCATAATAAATATAATATTTTGGCAATACTGTTGATGAAGTTACTATTGTGTTAGGTGGAATTATGTTTCCACCGCCCAAAGGCCCTCCCGGAGCATCATAGTAAAAGTTATTTGGTGTTAGTAGAGGAAAAGTAAAACTGTCACAATATGATAATTGGGTAGGAATTTGATCTGCTTCAACACCATTTATTGAAATATCGAAATAGTTTTCAGTGAAGCAAGTGGGATCAATTGGATTTGCAGCAAAAATATAAATTCTTTTGTTTGTCCTTATGTCAGTTCCAGCAGGTATAAGGTTTACACCATTTGGTTCGTCAAAATAATTTCCATTAGAGAGCGGACTTAAAACATAAGAAGTACATACATCTATTTTTGGGTCTCTTGAATCTATTATTGGCTTTTGATTTATAGTAATTAGCCAAGGTTTTTCATTATAACAGCCCGCAACTGTTGTAGATAGTTTATAAATATATACTGTTGTAGTTGTAGTTATTATATCACCAACGTTTAATATTGGCAGCCCTTGGTTTGGTCCTGAATAATAAATGCCTCCATCCATCTGAGCAGGTAATAAGAAACTTGCGCATTCTGTTACATTAGTTGGAGTGGGTAAATAAGGAGCATTTATTGTAATGGTAAAAGAATCATTATCAGTACAATTTGGTGTTCCTGCCCCAGAAACATAAATATATACTGTTGTTGTTGTTTCAATAAGACCTGGAGGAATTATGTCTCCTCCACCATTTGGAGCATTATGATATTCTCCAATGGGTGCTTGAGTTAAATTATATGGATCGCATTGGGTTATGTTCCCAAATCCAAAAGGACCAATATAAACTGTAAAAATAGTATCTGGAGTTCTGCAAGAATTATTTGTTGCAAACACATAAAGAGTTGTTGTAGTTGTAATTGTTAAATTCGCAGGGAAGTAATTTCCAGATGAATCTTTGGTGTAATAATCGCCAACTGTTAATGGTGGCAAATCATATGAAACGCAAGCAAAAGCATTAGGTATAGGGACAATTGTTGGCGTAGCGTTTATTGTAATATTGAATTGACCAGTAAGGTCGCAAGGATTAATGATATCCGTCGAAACAAAATAGGTATAAATGGTATTTAATCCAGGAGTATTTATTATTGCTCCTGCAAAAAGTTCTGTTCCCCCTCCAGCAAGTCCTCCAGGCGATGTAAAATAACGAGCTCCATAACCTAATGTTGGTAATATATATTGATCACAAGCAGTTTCGTTATTTGGACTTATATCAGTTGGCACAACAATGTCAACATAAAAACTTCTCTCGGAGGGGCAACTCGGTGTTCCTGCAGTTTCTTGGTAAATATATATTGTTTGGTCAGTAGTAATTAGATCTCCAGCATTTAAAGGTGTTCCAGTTTTGTTAGAACCTGTATAATAATTTCCAGGATTAACAAGTACAGGCAAAATATAACCAGAACAAACAAATTGATTAGATATAGGATCTAATGGAGGTCTTTGTTTAGCAATTATATTAAAACTGGTAGTGCTATAGCATAAAGGATCAGTACTATTTTGAATTCTCACATATATTATTGCATTTCCTGAAGTATAATCCTTTGAAGTATCTATTGGGAATGTTCCAGCATTTGCATCGTCGACATTTGTATAATAGGAAACTGTATATTTTGTTGGTGACTTTCCTTCTAAAACTATGGGAGTTTGTGAAGCAAGATCAAAATCAGCAGAATTTGCGCCTATTGTAGTTTCACATAAAGTCAAATCACCAGGTGGATTTATGACAATAGGTGGAGGAATAAGTTCTAATTGAAATGATTTTACAATAGCACAATTTGTTACTGTGTTCATAATACTCACCCAAATTGTTGTTGGTAAACTTCCCCTTGCAATAGTATAATTACTTGGCACTAGTATTGGATTGCTGTTTGGAGTTCCATCTGCTAAAGTTGCATAATAACTTACTTGAGTTCCAGGAATTTGAACTATAGGAGTGTTAAAAGTTAAATCGTAAGTGAAATTAGCTACCCCAGCCCCATAATCACATTGATATAAATTTACAGGATCATGAGTTATTATTGGTTTATAGTATTCAATATTTATTTCATCAGTGGTTACTTCGCAAAAAGGTAATCTAATTGAATAAGTAAGACTGTAAACTCCGGGTTGATTCACCGTTAAATCGGGACTATCTCCTCCCGTCGGTACCCCATTAATTGTCCATTTAAAAGAATAAATAGCTGGATCTAAGCCTGATTCAATGGTATAAGTGCTGTTGTCACAAATTGCAGTATTGCTTGCCACAGTCAAATCAGGACCTAAAACATCTTGACCCACATTAAAACTATTAGCACCTAAAAATATGGCAGAATCGAAATCAGGTAATTTATTATCAGCAATTACAAGTTTTATATGATAAGGAGTGTCTGGGATTAAAGTAGATGATGAGGCACTCATAACTACTGTTTGACCGTTAAAATTTGTTGCGGAACCTGTAGCATTTGAACCGCCATTAAACGTACCAAAATAGTTTTCATTTTCATCCGAACAAGATGAATTATATAATGAATTACGAATGGTAACCACCGAAATTGGAATTGTTGTACTTGGAACAACAGCAAGGTTTGTTGTTGCTCCAGTTGTTTTATTTGTTAATAGAAATGCAAAAGCATCTGAAAATTGACATTGAAAATTACCATATTCTTCAGAGGCAAATAAAAACTTAAAGTCAAAGTTTTTTGAAAAAGGTATAAAATCAAATTCTAAAACTGTTGCGTTTGTTGAGGGCATTATAATTCCAGCATCCAAAAGTGTGGCTTCTAAATCTGGATCGCCAGGCCAAGCAGCATTACCATCATTTAGTTCAGTTGAATTTGGTCCGGGAGCATTTGCTACATCTCCTGTGCTTAAAATAACGCCTCTTGACAATGGGAAAGCTGGGTTTGTATTTTCAAAATATCCAATACCATTGGTAGACCCAAAATTGGTTCCTGTTCTCCAACTAATATTAGTTACAGGAACACAGGTTTTGTTTACTAAAACATCTTCAACTAATTGATTAACGCTATAAGTATTAGTGTCAACTGTAATAGCCTGCGAATAACATCCTATCCAAAAGAGTGAAGTTATGAGAAGTAGGCTTTTATACATGATGAAATTTTTTTTGGGCAAAAATATATTGTTATCGATAAAAAAGTTTGTTTTTATCTATAACACACACAGTAAATTTATGATAATTTTCAAATGAAACAAATAATTAACAAAATTAACTACTATAATTACTAGGAAAAACTAATATTTAAACGAAAAAAGGCAGATATTATTTCATCCAAATCTAAAACAGTTTTCCTCTTAAATGTCTATCTTTGCAGCCTTAAAAATGACAACAAAATGACATTACCTCAGATTCTTACGCCTTCTATTGAAAAAGCAGTCCAAGCATTATTTGACGTCGCTATAGACAAAGTCGAATTTCAAAGCACACGCAAAGAGTTTGAAGGCGATATCACGATGGTGATTTTTCCTTTATTGAAAGTGGTAAAAAGCAACCCCGTTGAATTAGGAAACAAAATAGGGAACTATTTAGTCGAAAATGTTGCTGAGGTGAGTCGATTTAATGTAGTTTCTGGTTTCTTGAATATTGTTATTTCTGATGAATATTATTTAAATTTCTTCAATGAAATTAAAGATGCTGAAAAATTTGGTTTTGTTGCTCCAAGTCCAGAAGATAAAGCCATAATGGTAGAATATTCTTCGCCAAACACCAATAAACCATTGCATTTGGGTCACGTTCGCAATAATCTATTAGGATATTCCGTAGCCGAAATCATTAAGGCTTCAGGCAAAAAAGTATATAAAACCCAAATCATAAACGATAGGGGAATTCATATTTGCAAGTCGATGTTGGCTTGGCAAAAATTTGGAAAAGGTGAAACTCCGGAATCAACTGGTTTGAAAGGTGATAAGTTAGTTGGAAATTATTATGTGGCTTTTGACAAGGCATATAAAGAACAAATTGCCCAATTAATCGCTGAAGGAAAAACAGAAGACGAAGCCAAAAAACAAGCTCCAATTATTCTCGAAGCGCAGGAAATGCTATTGAAATGGGAGTCTGGTGATGCTGAAGTGATTGAACTTTGGAAAACAATGAACCAATGGGTTTATGATGGTTTTGCTATTACTTATAAAAACCTTGGAGTTGATTTTGATAAATATTACTACGAAAGCAATACTTATTTACTCGGAAAAGATGTTGTTCAAATTGGTTTAGAAAAAGGTGTTTTCGAAAAAGATCCTGACGGTTCAGTTTGGATTGATTTGACTGACGAAGGTTTAGATAGAAAAATCGTATTGCGTTCAGACGGAACAGCGGTTTATATGACTCAGGATATTGGAACTGCCATTCAGCGAGTGAAAGATTTTCCGGACGTTGGCGGAATGGTTTACACCGTTGGAAACGAACAGGATTATCACTTCAAAGTGTTGTTTTTGATATTGAAAAAGCTTGGTTTTGATTGGTCAAAAAACCTCTTTCATTTATCCTACGGAATGGTTGATTTGCCTTCCGGAAAAATGAAATCTCGTGAAGGAACTGTTGTCGATGCCGATGATTTAATGCAGGAAATGACGGATACTGCCCAGAAAATTGCTGAAGATTTAGGAAAATTAGACAGTTATTCGCCTGAAGAAAAATTAAAATTATACAAAACCATCGGACTCGGTGCTTTGAAATATTACATTTTGAAAGTCGATCCAAAAAAACGAATTCTTTTCGATCCAGAAGAATCAGTAGATTTTACTGGAAATACAGGACCGTTTATCCAATATACTTATGCAAGAATCCAATCAATTTTGCGTAAAGCTAATTTTGATTTGAATATTGATGTCACATCGAGCGCAGTCGAGATGCACGAAAAGGAAAAAGAATTAATAAAACAACTCGAATTGTTTCCTGAAGTTATTCAAAATGCAGCTCAAAATCACAGTCCGGCATTGGTAGCTAATTTTACTTATGAATTGGTTCGTGAGTATAATTCGTTCTATCAGGCAGTTTCTATATTGGGCGAAGAAGATTTGGCTAAAAAGACGTTTAGAGTTCAACTCTCAAAAAAGGTTGCTGAGACAATAGCTTTAGCATTTCAATTATTAGGAATTGATGTTCCTGAAAGAATGTAGTTTTTAGAAAATTACTCTAAAACTTAGATTTGGTGTTCTTTCGAGCGAATATGTTTTCACATCTTCAATAGAATTTGTAATGGTATTTATTCTATAATACTCGCTAACTTCATTTTGTTTATTAAATAGGTTTATGACTGATATTCCCAGCTTATATTGGGTTTTATTTATGCTTTCCCATTTATAAGTTGCCGAAAAATTAACTTGAAAAAAGTTATCTAAATTTTTATTATTTGGAGAATTATAATCAATTGTTGGATTTGTAGGATTGCTATAATTTATATCTAAACTCGAAGGAGTTGTTTCAGGTCTTCCCGAATACCATTTTGAACCCAATGCTATTTTTAGATTTTTTATTTCATATGTTCCAGCCCAGGAAATGACGTGTTTTAGTTCAAAATTATTCGAAAAATCAGTTTGTTCTGTATTTGGAAAGTGATAATTATTTTCATTATAAGCATAGCTTAACCAAGTGATAAAGTGATTTATTTTCTTTTGCACTAATGCTTCAGTTCCATAAACTTCATAATTACCAATAATATTTTTAAATTCTAATTGATTTTGAAACCCTTGGGTTGAGCTATTGATTCCGTTGACTTTTTTATAATAATTATCAATGGTAAACAGCCAATTATTTTCATTATACGAAACACTAATAGATGCTTGTTTGCTTCTTTGAATAGGAATTGTACTGTTGTTTGATAATATCCAGCGTCTTTTTTCTATTCCAAAATAATCTTTTTGTTGGTCAATAATCTGATAACAATTCTGGCTTTTAAATTCACCCAATATTTCTAAACTTAAACTTTTTGATATACCATAATTAAACTGAAATCTGGGCTCAAAAAGGTATTTTTTGAATTTTTCAATATAATTTAATCGCATTCCTACATTAAAATATATTTTTGACAGCGTATCATTGTATTTTCCTTCAACTATGAGAGCGTGAGTTCGTAAAACTTCTTTAACTTGTCTGTAAAAAATTGGATTACTGACCCTGTCTAAATTTGTCGTTCCAGTTTCGTCAAACTGATAGCCATTATTAATTGTAAATTTTGGACTGATGATATGATTGTTTTCAATTTTAAAACCATTCTCGAATACGCTGTTTTCTTGTTTGACAATTTGATTGTCCTGAATTTTATTTTTTTCGGCATCAAGTTCGTAAGATGAGGCAAAAACATTGATTTTACTAGTGTTTTTCAAATTCCAGTTTCGTTTCCAAGAAATATTTCCTCCGTGATTTTTTTGAATTAAAGTGTTGTTCTCAGATTGAAACACATTGTCAATTTTAGCATTTTGATCAATTTTGAGTTGGTCATTAATGGTTATTAAATCTAATATAAGTTGGTCTTTTTGACCAATTTTTTGTAAATATTTAAGTGTAACATCATAGAATTTAAATTTCTCCTCACTATTATGATCTATGCTATGATAATTAGAAAAATTTGTAATAGTCGTGTTTTGAAATGCTTTGTTGTAATATTTAGTGTAAGTGGGAGTTTCAAATAAATCAGTTATTGATTTTCGTGCGGCAATTTCCAGAAACCCTTTTTTGTTGATATTAAATTTTGAATAAACATCAATATTTATCATATTGATTCCGGCACTAAATTGAGGTTTTTCGAATTTATTTGGATCCGAAGAAATATCTACTACACTCGAAACACTTTCTCCATAAAAGGCAGAACTTCCGTTTTTTGATATTGAAACGGTATGTGCAAGATTCGGATTGAATGCCGATATTAAACCAAAAAAATGTCCGGTTTGGTACATTTTTATTCCATTCCACAAAAATAAATTTTGGTCGTGTGTTCCGCCTCTCACATTGATACTCGAAAGACTTTCATCGGCACTATAAATTCCTGGAATTTGCAACATGGTTTGCAGGACATCGGGTTCAATTAAACCGGGTAATATCCCTAATTTCTTTGGTTTTATTAGAAATGTACCGTCAATTGTTTTTGAAATACCAGAAGCTAAAAAATGATTGGTTATCACATTGTCGAGTTTCAACACTTCAAGGTCAAGGAATATTTTAAGGCAATCCTTGTTTTGTGAGTCTGATACCGAAATTTTTTGAGCGATAAATCCAATGTGACTCACTGTAATTTCAGTTGTTTTTTCTTTGGGAAGTTCAAAATAGCCTTTAGAATCAGTTACAAAACTATTCCCATTTAAGATTTTAATATTTACTCCTTCTTGTGGTGAATTGTCGTTTTTCGATAATACGAAACCACAGACTAATTCTGTTTCATTTTTATTTGAAATATTGACGTATTTATTGATAATATTTTCAAATATAAGTTTGGTTTTATTTCGGAGGTAATTTAGTTTCTCATTTAAAGATAAATTAGAATTAGGAGGAATTACTTGAATTTCAGAAACATCAGTTTCGAGATAATTAAAGGTAATATGATGTTTTTTTTCTATTGATTGTAGGACATATTTTAAAGCAATTGCTTTGTTTCTATCCTGAGCTGTGACTGTCAGGGCAAAAACAAAGCAAAACAATATACTACAGATATGTTTTATAGAAAACATCTATTTTTCTTCAAAAATTATTTTGTTTTTATCAATTTTTTTAGGTTCTAAATTATATGTTGTAGCAATAATTTGGAGGGCAATATCGAGATTATCAGTAGGGATTTTGCCGGTAAATAATTCGTCAGTATATCCTGATTTAACGCTTATTGAAACGTCATATTGTCTTTGGATTTCGTCTAAGATATTAGGTAAGTTTTCTTTGGTAAAAGCGATTTTATTTTCTATCCATTCTGGTTTTGAAGAACTAGCTGGTGTGTTTATTTGGTTTCCGTTTTCAAAAGCGACACTTTGTCCGTGTGTCAAAATTATTTCTTTGTCTTTATAATTTACTTTTACTCTTCCTTCAAAACAAGTAATATCAAAACGATTTTTTCTGGCTTTTACATTGAACTGTGTTCCTAGAACGGCCACTTTACCAAGATTAGTTTCTACTTCAAATTTTTGACCTTTTGCCACTTTAAAGTAAGCTTCACCCTTTAATTCAAGGTTTCTGTGATTGTTCCAATTCCATTTTTTATATTCGATTTCAGAACCAGCGTTCAAAACTACTTCTGAATTATCAGGAAGTGAAAATGTAGTTCTTTTTCCATTGGAAGCATATTGTGTTTCTGTAGAAAAATTTTGTACTGTAAATGTGATTCCCAATGCCATAACTAAGACGGCAGCCACTCTGAACATCCAGTTTTTATATAGTGGAATCACTTTTTGAGTTGCTTTTTTATGACTAAGAATGTTTTCTAAAACTTTTTCCTCATCAAAATCAGCTACTTTTAATTGAGCAGAATAGTTTTTGATTTTCTCGTAGTTGTAAAAATCAGGATCGGCCTTAATATCGGCTAACTCTTCTTTGGTTATATCGTTATTAAGCCATTTGGCTAAAATGTAATTTTTGATCATTTTATTCGATTTATATGTATATAACAAGTAATTCTTTATTTACCCTACTTAAAGTCAATTGATTTTCTAAGATCGACTAAAGCCAGATGAATTCGCTTTTCAACTGCTTTAACGCTAATGTTTAATTCGTCTGCAATTTCACTGTATTTTTTACCGTCAATTCGATGCATTAAAAAGGCAACTCGTTGGGTTTCATTTAAATTTTCGATAGCTTTTAAAAGTTTGCTCTTAAATTGTTTTTCTTCTAAAATAAATTCTGGGTTTTCATTTGTTTTATCAGCGCCTGAGAAATTGTTTTCATATTCCAAGACTACTTTTTGATGTTTAATTTCGTTTAATGAACTGTTGTTAGCAATGGTATAAATGTAGGATTTGGCTTTTTCAAGGGGAACTGAAGCACAATTTTGCCAGAGTTTTATGAATGCTTCTTGTGTTAAATCTTCGGCTTGGTCTTTATTTCCATACTTATAGAATAGAAAATTACGAAGAGATTTTGCGTGGTTTTTAAAAAAATTAGAAAAAATAATTTCGTTACAAGTCTCTGATAATAAATTAGTTGGCATTTTTTTAAATTTTTAGGGCTTACAAAGATAATTTTTTTTTTATTTCAGGTAGGGTATATTGAATCTAAATTGTTTTTAATTAAATGTTATTATTTTATAACTTTTTTTGAATTAGTATTTTTGTTTTATATTATTTATGTTTGTTGGGATAACAAGCATTAAATAATTGTATAATTTGTTCCAATCATCCAAGTGATATTTCCTCAAAGTATTGCTTGGAAATTTTTAATTTTTATATTTGCAGTTATTTGATTTAGTATAAATTATGATGAATTTTAAAAATTGGTTTAATGTTTTTGCTTTTATAATTGTTGGTTTGTTTGCCTCTTGTCAAACCGAATCAATAGTGGAAATATACAGCACTAGAGAAACTATTACTAAAACTACTCCGCTAACAACTTATGTTGAAAGAGTTGTAATGCAAAATACTTCACAAGATGATATTATAGACAAATCAAGTTGTTTTTTGATAAAGTTACCTTATATAGTTACGGTTAATAATATTCAAATTCCTATAAATACGGTAAATGATTATCTATTAGTACAAACTAATATTAATGCATATCCAAATGATAATGACATTGTTAATATTCATTTTCCAATAATTGTAGTGTTCAATGATTATTCTGAAAAAGCCCTTTCTACTCAAACGGATTATAATAATTTATTTTTAGAATGTCAGGCTAATTTAAATGATTTTGGAAAGATAAATTGTATAACTATTAATTTTCCAATAACTATTAATGTCTATGACAGTAGTAACCAGATAGCAAGCGCTACTTCTATAACAAGCAATCAATCACTATATACTTTTTTTGAAAATTTAGAAGACAATAAATTTGTTGCGATTAGTTACCCTATTACTATCATAAACTCAAATGGTCAAAACATAACCATAACTACTAACAGCCAGTTTGAAGATGTCATAAAAAGTGCTTTAGATACTTGTCCTGACAATACAATTGTGCCTCTTGATTTTATTCAGGTAATTACAAGTAATTCATGGAAAATTTCCTATTATGCCCATGATGGTGAAAAAACGTCAGATTATGATGACTATATTTTTACTTTTAATTCCAATTATAAAGTTATCGCCATAAAATCAGGAATTACATATAATGGAATCTGGTCAACAAAAGTGGATAATGGAGTCCGAGAGTTTGAAATAAAATTTGAAACAGACCTATTGGGGAAATTAGACGAAGGTTGGGAAGTGCTTGAATTTAACAGTTCTCAATTGCGTTTTAGAGATGTAGAAGACAATAATGATAATGATTATCTTTTTTTTGAAAAACAATAAATAAAACCGATTACTAATTAATAAACATTAAAAATCATGAGAAAATTAAATTTTTTGCAAATTTTATTATTTGCGATGATTCTAAACGGAGTGTTTTCGTGTAGTAGTGATAGTTCCTCAAGCAATTCTGTTGATCCAACACCGGTTATAAATACGGTAAAAAATGGAACTTGGAGAATTACTTTTTATGAAGATTCAGGTGTAAATGAGACCACTAATTTTACGGGTTATAATTTTACATTTGGTTCAAATAATGCTTTAACAGCTTCTAATGGAGCAAATACTTATTTAGGAACTTGGTCAGTAACTAGTGATAATAGCGGAGATGATAGTCCAAGCAATGATTTAGATTTTAATATTGCATTTGCAACACCTGCAAATTTTTCGGATCTTACTGATGATTGGAATATTCTTGAAAGAACTGATACAAAAATTAAGTTAGTACATGTTAGCGGTGGAAGCGGAGGTACAGATTATATAACTTTTGAAAAGAATTAGTTTGTTTTTCTTTTAAAAAAATGCTAACTATTTGGTTATAAAAAGCAGTCTTTAATTAGTCTGCTTTTTTTTCAAATAAACAATACAAATTCAAGTTCAAATTCTTAATTTTGCGACACTTAAAAATAAAAAATTTATGTTCGATAATTTAAGCGATAAATTAGACAAAGCCTTTCATATTCTTAAAGGTCACGGAAAAATAACCGAAGTTAACGTTGCAGAAACTCTAAAAGAAGTTCGTCGTGCATTATTAGATGCCGATGTTAACTTTAAAATAGCCAAAGATTTTACCACTAAAGTAAAAGAAAAAGCAATTGGTCAAAACGTATTAACAACTCTTCAACCTGGACAGTTATTAGTAAAAATTGTCAAAGATGAGCTAACCGAATTAATGGGTGGAGATGTCGCCGGAATCAATCTTTCCGGGAATCCTACCGTTATTTTAATGTCGGGATTACAAGGTTCAGGAAAAACTACCTTTTCAGGAAAATTAGCCAATTATCTTCAAACCAAAAAGAACAAAAAACCACTTTTGGTTGCTTGTGATATTTATCGTCCTGCAGCAATTCAGCAATTGTATGTTGTTGGGGATTCGATAGCCGTTGAGGTTTATTCTGAACCTGAAAATAAAAATCCTGTTGAAATTGCCCAAAACGCAATAAAACATGCTAAGGCAAATGGTTTTAATGTTGTAATTGTGGATACAGCAGGTCGTTTAGCTGTAGATGAAGCGATGATGACCGAAATTTCTAACGTTCACAAAGCCATTCAACCGCACGAAACTTTGTTTGTTGTTGATGCAATGACTGGACAAGATGCGGTAAATACTGCAAAAGCTTTCAACGATAGACTAAATTTTGATGGTGTAATCTTAACTAAATTAGACGGAGATACACGTGGTGGAGCTGCTATTTCGATTAAATCGGTTGTTAACAAACCAATAAAATTTGTCGGTACAGGCGAGAAAATGGATGCTATTGATGTTTTCTATCCAACTCGTATGGCGGAACGTATTCTCGGAATGGGTGATGTTGTGTCTTTGGTAGAAAGAGCTCAGGAACAATTTGATGAAGAAGAAGCCAGAAAAATCCAAAAGAAAATCGCTAAAAACGAATTTGGTTTTGATGATTTTCTGTCCCAAATTCAACAAGTTAAGAAAATGGGAAATATGAAAGATTTAGTTGGAATGATTCCCGGTGCTACAAAAGCAATGAAAGATGTCGAAATAGAAGATGACGCTTTTAAATCTATTGAAGCCATTATTCATTCGATGACTCCAAAAGAAAGATCAAAACCTGCCATAATTGATGTAAAAAGAAAAGCCAGAATTGCCAAAGGTTCAGGGACAAAAATTGAGCAAGTCAATCAGTTGATGAAACAGTTTGAACAAATGAGCAAGATGATGAAGATGATGCAAGGACCCGGCGGAAAAAATATGATGAAAATGATGGGAAATATGAAAGGAATGCCAGGAGGAATGCCCGGACAGCGTTAACATTATAGATACAAAACAACAACTTTTTAACTAGAAAAGGATGCAACTACTAGACGGAAAAAAAACATCGGAAGACATTAAAAACGAAATTGCTGCCGAAGTGCAAAAAATGAAAGCAGATGGGCAGAAAGTTCCTCATTTAGCAGCCGTTATTGTTGGTAGTAATGGAGCAAGTTTAACTTATGTAGGTAGTAAAGTAAGATCGTGTCAACAAATTGGATTTGAATCTACTTTGGTTTCCTTGCCAGAAACTATTTTGGAAGTTGAATTACTTGCGAGAATAAAGGAACTCAACGAAGATGATGATTTAGATGGTTTTATTGTTCAATTGCCTTTGCCTAAGCATATTGATGAGCAAAAAATCTTGATGGCTATTGATCCTGATAAAGATGTGGATGGTTTTCATCCTACCAATTTTGGTAAAATGGCATTAGAAATGGAAACATTTTTGCCAGCAACTCCGTATGGAATTATGGAATTGTTAGAACGATATAAAGTAGAAACAGCTGGCAAACATACTGTCGTTATTGGCCGTAGCCATATTGTAGGTCGACCTATGAGTATATTGATGAGTCGCAAAGGATATCCTGGAGATTCAACAGTAACGCTTACTCACAGTAGAACAAAAAATATAGAAGAATATACTAAAAATGCAGATATTATCATCACAGCTCTTGGTGTTCCAAATTATCTTAAAGCCGATATGGTAAAAGATGGAGTTGTAGTAATTGATGTTGGTATTACCAGAGTAGAAGATGCTTCTCATCCAAAAGGATATGTGATTACTGGTGATGTTGATTTTGATGAAGTAAGTAAAAAGGCCTCATTTATAACTCCAGTTCCAGGTGGGGTTGGACCAATGACCATTGCGATGTTGTTAAAAAACACGCTTTTAGCAAGAAAAATTAGAAGTAGAAAGTAAAAGATTACTATTATTGATATAGAAGCCTTAAACGAAAGTTTAGGTTTTTTTTGTGGTAGAATTTTATGTAATAAATCAATAGAGACGGCAAGAGAGTCCTTTTTGTCCAAGTAAAGTGGTAATGCTATAAAATAGTTTAAAAATAATTTCACTTTTTGTTTATCTATTCAAAATATAATTTAACTTTGCATTACAAAGTACTTTATATTATGAATCAGAAACAACAAGAAGATTTATCACACATTCGTTCCATGATGGAGCGATCTTCAAGATTTATCTCATTAAGCGGACTCTCAGGAGTATTTGCAGGTCTATCTGCATTAGCAGGAGGATTGTATGCGTATGGAATGTTAGAGAATGGCAAACTCAATTATAGCGAGGGTAATTCCAATCTTCAAAATGATTCTTTTGTGAATGAGTTGTTTTTTATTGCAATTATTGTTTTAATTTCTGCATTAACTTTTGGAATATTTTTTACGATTCGAAAAAGCAAGAAATACAATTTGCCCATTTGGACTTCAGCCACAAAAAATATGCTTTTCAATTTAGCGATTCCTTTATTTGTTGGAGGCGTTTTTTGTTTGGCTCTTTTGTACCACAAACAATATATATTAATTGCACCAGCGACTTTATTGTTTTATGGTTTAGCCTTGGTTAATGCAGAAAAATATACGTTTTCCGATATAAAATATTTAGGATTTTGTGAAATAATCTTAGGTTGTATTTCTCTTCTTTATGTTGGATATGGTTTGATTTTTTGGATCATTGGATTTGGAATTTTACATATCTTATATGGTTTGCTGCTATTCAAAAAATATAAATAAACCATCAAATGGGAATTATTGATAAACTAAACAAAGACTTCGAAAGCCGTGTCAGATTAGGAATTATGTCTATTCTGATGGTCAATGATTGGATAGATTTCACCGAAATGAAAACGCTTTTGAACATCACAGACGGTAATTTAGCGAGTCATTCTTCAGCACTTGAAAGAGGGGAGTATATCGAAATTAAAAAAGAATTTGTGGGCAAGAAACCAAAAACATCTTATAGAGTTACTAATTTAGGAAGAGCTTCTTTTGTTGCACATTTAAACAGTCTGGAAAATTTATTCAAATCAAAATAACCTTTTTTTTAACCATTTACTTTGAAAAACAAAGTACTTTTAAATTTAAAATTATGAAAAAACACCATTTAATTTTAGGCTGTACAGCCATTTTTGTTTTACTTTTTTACAACGAGTCAGTAGGAGTGAATCTGGCTGTTTTCGGATTAGTGCTTACGGGAATCATTTGTTTAGTACCCACCAAGTCTATGAAAACAGAATGGCACATAAAATTCGGTCTGCAAACAACATTATTCTCATTCTTGCTTGGAACATCTATTTTCGTACTGTACTTCCTGACTTCTTCTTCTGAATTACTTTTAATTGGTTACTTGTTTATCGCATTTGCAGGACTAATAAACATTGGGATTTTAATTTTAATTTTAGTAAAAGCTTATAAAGACAAAGACAATATGAAAAAGTTACTTACTACTTGCGGAATAATGTTACTTAATGTTCCAGTTATGTTGGTTTATAGTTGGATTGTAATTATTCTACTTAACACAATGAGAATTACTTTTACAAACTTAACGCTAACAGAATTGACTAATATAAATATTGTTGGTGGTGGCGGTGGACATATTGACAAATTAGAAATCGGAGAAAGTGAAACGGTTTGGGTTGACATCACTGGCGACTGTTCAATAAACATTGAATATTTATTCAATGGACTAAAAAAAGAAGAAAACGTTACTGGCTATGTTACGAGCGGTATGGGACATAAATTGAAAATGAATTTGTATTCAAAAAATCAAAAACCTCTTATCGAGTAACCAATTTAGGAAGAGCTTCTTTTGTGTCATATTTAAACAGTCTGGAAAAATTATTCAAATCAAAATAACCTTTTTTTTAACCATTTACTTTGAAAAACAAAGTACTTTTAAATTTAAAATTATGAAAAAACACCATTTAATTTTAGGCTGTACAGCCATTTTTGTTTTACTTTTTTACAAGGAATCTGTTGGAGTTAATTTAGCTTTATTCGGAATTTTATTGGCTATTTTAGTCTTTATTAAATTCCAAAAAAAGACCATTTTGATAAAGATTTTATTTATCAGTTCGCTACTTTCTTGTTTTGCATTTGCTTGGTATGCTGATTTCTTTTCTTTTTTATCTTTATTCTTTTCTTTGATTTTTCTGCAATTTCAAAATGAAAATAGCAAACTAAAAATTATTCAATCCATCCCTGCAGTTATCATTACTGGAATCACTTCATTAGGAAGGCCTTTTATCTTTAATCAATGGTTGCCTCAAGCAAAAATTGATAATGACGGGGCCAAGAAATTAATTGCTTATGTCTTAATTCCATTACTATTTTTAATTGTATTTTTTATAGCCTATTCTTATGGAAGTGACACCTTTTCAGGAATATTTGACTATGAGTTAGATATCGATTTTTGGCCTTTAGTATTCATTACTGTATTAGGATTTTATTTCTCTTTTAGTTATTGGAATTACTGGGTTCCAGAATATTTTTATGCCAATAACCATAAATTAAATAACAATTTTTCAACTGAAAGTAAGACAGATTTTACGCCTAGTTTTTCTTTTTTAGATATAGATTTTGAGCGTAAAAGTGGTGAGATTTCGTTAGTGCTTTTGAACCTGATGCTTTTGGTTTTTATAGGAACCTATAATTATGAGCAATTTTTCAAAGAAGAATCAACAAGTGTTCTTAGTGCTGCAACTCACGACAGAGTAAATGCAGTGATTATATCAATAATAATGGCAGTTGGAGTGATATTATTTTACTTTAAAAAAGGATTTAATTTTGATACTAATGCTAACTTTTTAAAAAGATTGGCTAAGATTTGGGTTGGCCTTAATGCAGTATTGATAATAAGTTCTGCCGTGAAAAACTCTGAATACATCCTTCATTTTGGGCTGACATATAAAAGGTTAGGAGTATATGCATTTTTGGTTTTAACTCTAATTGGATTGGGATTTACCTATTATAAAATTAAAAATCAAAAGACGAATGCTTTTCTTTTTAATCAAATGTTTTGGTGTGTTTATGGTTTGATATTGTTATGTAGTTTTGTTAATTGGGGAAATCTGATTACCAATTATAATATTTCTGTAGACAAAGGAGTGGAGCCTATTTTTTTAAGTAAGTTAAACTTTAATGATGAAACTCGAAGAGGCTATTTTTCAGTAAAAAAATTAGATGGACAGTATCCTGAAATTTTAAGAGAAGAGCAAATTTCGGAACAGCAAAGTGAAAGCTTTCTTTCCAAAGCTTTATATTATGAGTTTGTTTCTGTTAAGTAGAAGGATTATAAAAGCAAAAAACCAAGAACTTTATCTTGGTTTTTTGCTTTTAATAATCCCCTCTTTTTTTAAATCGAGGATCGTCTCTTTTGATAAATTCTGTTCTGCGTTTTGGAGCTTCTTGTTTTGGTATACTCGCTTCTTCTGTTTTGCTGGAAGGTTCAATAAGTTGGTTCAGTTCCTTGATTTCGGCATCTGTCAAATCACGGTATCTTCCCACAGGAATATCCAATGAAATATTAATAATCCGGATGCGTTTCAAAGCCGTAACTTCATAACCCAAATACTCGCACATTCTACGAATTTGACGGTTTAAACCTTGAGTCAAGACGATTTTAAAAGTGGTAGAGCTGATTTTTTCTACTTTGCATTTCCGGGTAACGGTATCCAAAATTGGAACTCCATTTCCCATTTTTTCTATAAAACGATCGGTTATGAGTTTGTTTACAGTAACGGTATATTCTTTTTCGTGATTGTTTCTGGCGCGAAGAATTTTATTGACAATATCACCGTCATTGGTCATAAAAATTAAGCCTTCACTGGCTTTGTCTAAGCGACCTATTGGGAAAATACGTGTAGGATAATTGATGTAATCTACGATATTATAGCGAACGTCTAAGTTTGTGGTACATTCAATACCTACAGGTTTGTTGAAAGCCAAATAAATGGGTTTTTCGTTTTTCTCCCGAATTAATTTGCCATCAATGCGCACTTCGTCATTTGGCGAAACTTTAGTTCCTAATTCCGGCACGATTCCGTTGATGGTTACACGACCTTCTTCAATGATTTTATCGGCTTCGCGACGAGAGCAAAAGCCTGTTTCTCCTATGAATTTATTGAGGCGTTTTAGATTTTCTTCCATTAGACAAAAGTAGTTAATTTACTTCTTCAGTTCGCTATGCTTGTTTGGAAATATAGTGGGATTATACAAAGTTGAAATTAGGCTGAAAGTATTATTTATTCTCAACTTACTCTTCTTTGGAGTTGGTTGGGGTGAGGTCTTCAAATAAAAAATGGGATACTTTTTTATACAAATCATCATCGTGTAATTTGTGTCCTAAACCTGAAGTTTCAATAAATTGTACATCTTTCCAGGCACCTACAATTTTTTTTGCTTCCCTAAATAAAACAACTTTATCATCAATATCGTGTGCCACCAAACCTTTTATATCTATTTCTGAAGCAAATAATTCTCCTGAAAATTGTTCGAGGTTTCGATTTAAGACTGCAATGTATTTTTTTTCCAATGCTTTTGAAATTTTGAAATTCAAACTCAATAAGGCAATGAAATTATGGAATATAATTTTAAAATCACTTGGCGATCCTAAAACTACCATTTTTTTGATTGAAGAGCTTTGATATTTGTATTGATAATACAAACACGTTTTTCCTCCCATTGAATGACCAATTAAGTATTTTGGTTTAAATTTCTCTACAATTACGTGAATAAATTCGGCATATTTCGGAACAGTAAATTCTTTTCCACTCGATAACCCTTGAGCTGGTCCATCAATTGCAATGATGGTATGACCTGATTTTTTTAAATAAGGCAACATTTTTTTCCATCTTGATGAGTTGCTTTCCCATCCGTGAACCAATAAAATAATGGTTTCATCTCCTTTCCAAGTATAGGTTTGAATAGAATCTTCATTATACTGAATGGTTTCTGAATGAGCTTCTTTAAGTGTGTTAGGAAGATTTTCTTTGGTTAATTTTCCTTTTCTTGGCTCACTAAATAAAGCATGCGCAAGTTGAGTAGCTTTTTTTGGAAACACAAAACTCAAAAAGTTGATGTATAATCCAAAGGACTTGGCGATAAAAAGACTAATGAATTTTTTCATATTAAAAAAAAGTCCCGATGTTTATCGGGACTTGAATAGATTTAGAATTTAGCAAAAAGCTTTTCCATTTTCTCCTTCTCTTCTTCAGCGAGAACGCTGTCGACTAATATTCTTCCTGAATGTTCATCAGTGATGATTTTCTTTCTGGCAGCAATCTCTACCTGTGTTTGTGGTGGAATCGTGAAAAACGATCCTGCAGATGCACCTCTTTCGATAGAAACAACAGCTAATCCGTTGCGAACACTTGATCTTATTCTGTTATAAGCAGCTAATAATCTTTCTTCGATTAATGCTTGGTATTCAACTGATTTCTCAGATAAAAATGCTTCTTCTTTAGCAGTTTCAGACATAATAGCGTCTAATTCTGATTTTTTATGTTTCAAGTGATTAGATTTAGTTTCTAATCTCTCTTTTGATTGTGCGATTATTTCTTTCTTGTGTTCGATAGAAGCTTTCATTTCTTTGATTTGCTTCTCGGCCAATTGAATTTCTAATTCTTGAAACTCAACTTCTTTAGTCAAAGAGTTGAATTCTCTATTGTTACGAACAGTTTCTTGTTGTTTTGTATATCTTTTGATTGACTCTTTATGTTCGTCAATTGCATTTTTCTTTACTTTGATAAGATCTTCTATAGTTTCAAGATCATTTTTCAATTTTTCTGAACGTGTGCTTAATCCAGCAACTTCATCTTCTAAATCTTCCACTTCAAGAGGAAGTTCACCTCTCACGTTTCTAATTTCGTCAATTCTAGAGTCAATTAATTGTAAATCGTAAATTGCTCTTAATTTGTCTTCAACACTCAATTCTTTTGTAGTCGCCATATTCTATTGTCTATAAGTACTTAACTGGATTTGTATTTTCTTCTGATAAAACGATTGCAAAATTAAGGATTTTTTTCCTAAGAAAATCAACAATATAATTTTTTGTATAGCGTTCGCTCTCAAAATGGCCAACATCAGCCAAAAGTAGTTGATTTTCAGCTTCATAAAATTGATGATACTTTAAATCTGCCGTCAAAAAAACGTCTGCACCAGCCTGAATTGCATTTTTTATGGCAAAACTTCCGGAACCACCAAGAACTGCAACCTTTTTTATAGGCTTATCTAAAAATATACTATGACGAATTCCTTCACTTTGCATTTTATCTTTTACGAAATTCAAAAAATCTTTTTCGTTCATTGGAGCATCTAATTCACCAATCATTCCCAGCCCGATATTCTGATTTTTATTCTGCAAATCATAAATTTCATAAGCCACTTCTTCATAAATGTGATTTTTGAAAAGGGCTTTTAGGATTTTGTTTTCCAAATGTTTTTCGAAAGTGACTTCAATTTTGATTTCGTCTCCTTCCACAAATTCAAATCGCTCACCAATCTCAGGATTGCTGTGTTCGTTACCCATATAGGTTCCAATTCCTTTCGAGTTGAAACTACAATTTTCATAGTTGCCAATGTTTCCCGCACCAGCATCAAACAAGGAATTACGGAGCTTCTCAGCATTTTCAGGAATGGTATACGTCACTAATTTCCGAATGAAATTGGTTTTTGGTATTAGAATTTTTGTTTTGGTTAAACCCAAAGCATCACAGAATATTTTATTCACGCCATCTTGATGATTGTCTAATGCGGTGTGGACGGCATAAATCGCAATGTCATTTTTTATGGCTTTTATTATTGCCCTTTCCACATAGTTTTTGCCAGTTATTTTTTTCAATCCGGAAAATATAATGGGATGAAAGCAAACAACCAAATTGCATTTTTTGGCAATCGCTTCATCAATCACGCTTTCTAAAGCATCGTGACAAACTAAAACTCCTGTTCCTTCTGAATCTTGATTTCCAACCAATAAACCTACATTGTCAAAATCTTCGGCATAGGCGAGTGGCGCCATTTCTTCGAGTACGGAAATTATTTCTTTAATTTTCATTACTGTTCAGTTTTTTTGTGTTCGTGAATCTTCGATTTCATTTTTACTTTTTTCGAAAAAACAAAGTTAAGGAATTATTGCGCCAACTTTTTTATAATGATAAAATAGTATACTTTCGTAGTATGAATTTACTCCGAAAAATACTGTTCCCGTTTGCCATTTTGTATGGATTCATTACCAGTGTTCGGAATTTTCTTTTTGATAAAGGCATTTTAAAATCCTATTCTTTTGATATTCCAATCATTGCTGTCGGAAATTTAAGTGTTGGTGGCACCGGAAAAACACCCCAAATTGAGTATTTAATTAGGTTGCTTTCGCCAAATTACAAGATTGCCACATTGAGTCGTGGTTATAAAAGAAAATCCAAAGGTTTTGTTTTAGCTGATTCCACTTGCAATGCTGAAATACTTGGAGACGAACCTTTTCAGTTTTATAAAAAATTCAGCAACATTCAGGTTGCCGTTGATGCTGATAGAAAAAACGGCATTGAACAATTGCTTTCACAATCCGAAAAACCAGAAATTATTCTGTTGGATGATGCTTTTCAACATCGGAAAGTAAAAGCAGGTTTTTATATTTTGCTGACTTCTTACGGCGATTTATATTCGGATGATTTTATGTTACCAACGGGAAATCTTCGTGAAAGCAAGAAAGGAGCAAAAAGAGCCGATTTGATTATTGTCACAAAATGTCCTGAGATCCTTTCGCTTGACGAACAAAATAAAATTAAATCTAAATTAAATATTGCTTCGACACAAGAATTGTATTTTTCCTTTATCGATTATGATGAATTCATATATTCAGAGGATAAATCAATGAAGGTAAGCGAAATCAAGAATGTTGATAAATTACTTCTGGCAGGAATCGCAAAACCCAATCCCTTTTTCGCATATTTGCAAAGCGAGAATGATGAGAAATTGGTTTATTCTGACCATCATCATTTTACTGAAAACGATATTAATTATATTAAAAATAAATCAAAAAACAAGATAATCATCACCACCGAAAAAGATTTCGTTAGATTGAAAGGCAGTATTCCTAGTAATCAGCTTTTCTATTTGCCTATACGAAGTTCCTTTCTTTCCGGAAGTGATAATTTTGATAAAACCATTACAAATTATGTGGGAACAAGTACAAGAAACCGTTAGTTTTATAAAAGAGAAAACCAATTTTACTCCAGAATACGGCGTGATTTTAGGTTCAGGATTGGGAAGTTTTACAGATGATATTCAAATAGAATTCACAATGCCTTATTCTGAAATTCCAAATTTCCCAGTTTCGACAGTTCAAGGTCACAAAGGAGCTTTGGTTTTTGGAACCATTGGCGATAAAAAAGTAGTTGCAATGCAAGGTCGTTTCCATTTCTATGAAGGGTATTCTATGAAGGAAGTTACTTTTCCGGTGCGCGTAATGAAATATTTGGGTGTTGAAAAACTGATTGTTTCTAATGCTTCCGGTGGTGTAAATTCGAATTATAATGTAGGTGATATCGTGATTATCAAAGACCACGTCAATATGATGCCGGAACATCCTTTAAGAGGGAAAAACGACGAGCGTTTTGGACCAAGATTCGTGAATATGAGTGAAGCTTATTCGAAAAAAATGATTGCAAAAGCTAAAGAATTAGCTGAAAATCTAAATATTAAAGTTCAGGATGGTGTTTATTTAGGACTTCAAGGACCAACATTTGAAACTCTTGCCGAATATAAAATGGTCAAAAACATTGGTGCTGATTGCGTAGGGATGTCAACCGTTCCCGAAGTAATTGTTGCTCGACATATGGAATTAGAAACTTTTGGATTATCGGTGATTACTGATATTGGAGATGAAGAAAGTATTGAAACAATTTCTCACGATGAAGTATTGGAAGCGGCAAAAAGTGCGGAACCTAAAGTGAGAATTCTAATCAAGGAATTGATTTTGAAATACTAAATTGTCTAAATATATTTGGCAATAACAGCATAAAAATCTTCTGGAATGAAAGGTTTTGTGATGACATCATTCATTCCATAAGACAATAGCATAGCTCTATTTTCATTTAATGAAATTGCTGTGAGGGCAATAATAGGTGTTTTTTTGTCAAATTTTCTAATTTCTTGAGTGGCAATAGTTCCATTTATTCCAGGCAAATGAACATCCATCAAGATCATATCAAATTTATTGTTTTTTGCTATTTCTATAGCTTCTTCGCCATTATCAATTATTTCGCAATGTATTCCCTTATTTTTTAGCATTTTTTTGGAAACCATTTGATTGATTTTATTGTCTTCAACAACTAATATTTTTTTATTTATTAAGTGAGCTTCATCGTATGGTTTTTGTTTTTCCTCAACTTTCAATTGCTTTTCTCCTTCTTTAAATTGTAATTCGAATGAAAAAGAAGACCCTTTTCCAACAGCGCTTTTAAGTCTTATTTCACCTCCTAAAATTTCAGTTAGTTTCTTTACAATGGTCAATCCTAAACCAGTTCCGCCGTATTTACGGTTTATTCCAACGGAACCTTGTGAGAAACTACTAAATACGGAATCTAATTGATCTTCTGGAATTCCAATTCCATTATCCTTTACTTCAAAATAAACGGTTGCATTTTTATCTTCTAACGATAGGAGTTTTGCAATTAATTTTACACTTCCATCGTGTGTAAATTTTAATGCATTATTAATTAAATTCAAAATTATCTGTGACAATTTAGTAGGATCACCAATCAAATTATCTGGAATTTTCGAATCAATTTCGAGCGTAAAATTATTGTTATTTATCGAAGCTAATTCTTTTAAAGAGTTTTGTATATTTTCTAATAATTTTTTTAGATTAAAATCGATATTTTCTATTTCAATTTTGGTAGAATCTATTTTTTGAATTTCCAGAATATCATTAATAAATGTTGTGAGATAGTTCCCTGAAAACTCCAAAGATTCCAAATATTTCATTTGGGATTTCTTAGGCTTTTCTTCTAAAAGCAAATGAGCAATACCGTTAATTGCGTTCAAAGGTGTTCGCAGTTCGTGACTTACTGTCGAAAGGAATTCTGATCTTGCTTTTGAAGCTTTTTCTGCTCTTTCTTTGGCAATAATCAGTTCTTTATTTTTTTCTTCCAACAATAGATTTGATTGGGTTCTGATGATATTATTTTTGTACAAAGCCAAGCTTAACAAAGATAAAATCGAAATTAATGCGATGGCAAGAATGCTGATAAGTTTTGAGAATTTACTCGCTTTTTCCTGCTGTTTATTTTCTTCATTTGCCTGTTCAACCTCTTTTAATCGCTCTGATTCTTTGAATTTCTCATAATCATCAACGCCAAGTTTTTCATTGTCCGAAATAGAAATACTTTCTTCTAAGTTTGTGTGTTGTTTCAAATAAGAATAGGCACTATTTTTATCCAGCATTTTTTCATAAACAGAACTTAATGCAAGTAAAATAGCCGATTTCAGTTCTAAATTTTTAGTTTTTGCATTTAATTCCAATGCTTTATTGAAATAATTTAAAGCTAAATTATTTCTGTTTTGAGCCATTTCAATAGTCCCTATTTGATACAAAGCTTCGGTTTTAGTAATCAAAATTACCTGATTATCAGGCTTGGCAATTATTGTATTGAAAATTGAGGAAGCCAAATCATATTTGCCTTTTGCTTTATAGATAATTCCTCTTTGTAGGTTTATCAAATCAGCAGTGTCAGTAATTTCTAAGATGTCATATAATGATTGGGCTTTGTCAAAGCAAATTTTAGCATTATCAAAACTTCTTTTTTGCATATAGCACATTCCCAGATAGTAATATGTAGATGCTTGAACGGAATTTGATTCTAAGGATTTTGACAATGAAATGCTTTTGTTGAAAGCTTTTACTGCATCGTCATATTTTTTGACATCATAATAAAGTTTTCCCAAGCTAAAGGTTTCGCTAGCCTGAGCTTCAGTTTTATTATTAATTTTTGAATAAAGTATGGCTTTTTGAGTATAAAGAAGTGCGTCTTTATATTTATTTGCTTTAACATTGGCATTACGCAAACTGCTGTAATAAGCAACACTATCTATTTTCTCAATAGCTGATTTCTTTTGAGAATATAAAAATGTACTAACTAAAACAAAAAAAAACAGGAATGACTTCATCAGACGTTTGGGATTTTCTTATGACAGCCATAAAGATATTGAATTATTTATTTAATTCGTTAAAATAATTAAATCAATAATTCGAGAGGAATACCCAATTTCATTATCATACCAACCCACTACTTTAACCATTTTATCAATTACCGAGGTCAGTTGGGCGTCAAACAAGCATGAATTTCTGTTGCCAATTACATCTACAGAAACAATTGGATCTTCGGTATAATCCAGGATTCCTTTTAAATTTGTTTGCGAAGCCGTCTTGAAAGCAGCATTGATTTCCTCAATTGTTACGGCACGTTTTACATTGAAAGTAATATCGGTCAACGAACCGTCAGGTACGGGAACACGAATGCCACAACCGCCAATTTTACCTTCAAATTCAGGAAAAATCTTCGTTAAAGCTTTTGCAGCTCCAGTTGTTGTTGGAACAATAGATTGGCTTGCACCACGAGCGCGACGCAAATCTTTGTGCGGTTGATCGTGTAGACTTTGGTCAGTTGTATAAGAGTGAATAGTCGTGATGTAAGCTTGTTCGATTCCGCAAAGTTCGCTAATGACTTTTAGCATCGGTGCTGCGTTGTTTGTGGTGCAACTAGCGTTAGAAATAATGGTTTCTGTTCCGTCAAGAATATGTTCGTTCACTCCAAGAACCACTGTTTTAATTGAATCCACTTCCGAAGGAGCGGAAAGAATTACTTTTTTGGCTCCAGCCAAAATATGAGCATTGATTTCATCGAAAGTTCTGTACTTTCCTGTCGATTCAACAACAACATCAATATTTGCTAATTTCCAATCAAGGTTTGAAATGCTTTTCTCGTGAAAAAACAAATAATGTTTTCCGTCAACAATAATTCCTTTTTCATCAGAAGAAACTTTGAAAGGCAAAACCCCGTGAATGCTATCGTATTTGATCAAATGCGCCATCGTTTTAGTGTCGGCGATATCGTTAATGGCAACAACTTCAATAGTGGGATGGTTCAAAAGCAAACGAAATAAATTTCGCCCAATTCTTCCAAAACCGTTAATAGCAATTCTTGTTTTTGTCATTTTATGTAGACATTATTCCCCCTTTGGGGGTTAGGGGGCTTATAAAATATGTTTTTGTGCTTTATATGAAGAACGTACCAATGGTCCGCTTTCAACGTGGCGGAAACCTAATTCCAAACCAAATTTTTCGTATTTGGCGAATTGTTCCGGTGTTATGAATTCTTTTACTGGCAAATGTTTTTTGCTCGGTTGCAAGTATTGGCCTATTGTTACAATATCTACTTTGGCATTGTATAAATCCTGTATCGTTTGGAGAACTTCTTCTTCGGTTTCGCCAAGACCCAACATAATTCCAGATTTGGTTCTGTTGATTCCTTGTTCTTTCAAGTATTTCAAAACTTCCAGACTTCGGTCGTATTTGGCTTGAATTCGCACTTCACGTGTTAATCTTCGAACGGTTTCCACGTTGTGTGAAACTACTTCTGGATTGGCTTCCACGATACGGTCTATATTTCTTTCGATTCCTTGAAAATCTGGAATAAGTGTTTCAAGAGTTGTGTTTGGGTTCATTCTGCGAATGGCTTTTACGGTTTCTATCCAAATAATGGAACCACCATCTTTTAAATCATCTCTGTCCACGCTCGTGATTACGGCGTGTTTGATGTTCATTATTTTTATGGAACGCGCTACTTTCTCCGGTTCATCCCAATCTACGGTTTCTGGTCTTCCGGTTTTTACGCCACAAAAACCACAAGAACGCGTGCAGATATTTCCCAAAATCATAAACGTTGCCGTTCCTTCGCCCCAGCATTCACCCATATTCGGACAACTTCCCGAAGTGCAAATTGTGTTCAGGCTGTATTTGTCAACCAAACCACGAAGTTCTGTATATTTTTGACCGATTGGGAGTTTTACTCGCAACCATTTTGGCTTTCCTACCGGTAATGCATTTTCTAAAACAGATTCCATAAAGTATTTTTTGAAAGGGCAAAGATAAGTAAAGTAGATTTAGGAATTGGAATTTGTGTATTGGGATTTTTGATACTGGAATTGGGATTTTATATTAAAATTGGGGAAATAAAAAGTACTCATTTTGCAATTGTTTGAGCGTGAACACTTAGGTTATTTCACTCCAAAATTGTGAATATCTATTTTAGAAATGATGTTGTTTTTTACCTCTAAAATCTATCTTTGGCATCCTTAAAAAAAATAAATTATGAGCGGAATGTGGTACGAATGCAAAGTAAAATACAGAAGAACAGATGATATTGGAGCACAAAAAGTAACTACCGAACCGTATTTGGTAGACGCCTTATCCTATACGGAAGCGGAATCCAGAATAAACGAAGAAATGAAGGCTTATATCAGTGAAGAATTTAAAATCACGAATATAAAAGTGGCGAATTATGCCGAAATTCATCCTTTCGAAAATGCCGATCGTTGGTTTAAATCAAGAGTTTCTTTAATGGCTTATGACGAAGAAAGCGGGAAAGAGCGCAAGACGAATATGTATTTATTAGTTCAGGCCAATGATGTAAAAGAAGCTTTTGAAAATACAATTAGTGTAATGAAAGGCACGATGGGCGATTATACCATTCCTGCCATTTCGGAATCCCCGATTATGGATGTTTTTCCTTATTTCAGTGGCGAAGAAGGAGATTTGGAACAAATGGAAAAGTTCAATGCGCTCAAAGCTTCCAAACCTGATAATGATGCAGTTGAAATGGAAGATGCAATGGAATTTGATGCTGAAGTTGTAGCGGAGAGTTATTGATATTTAATTGGTAAAAAAGTCCCATTTTGTCATTGCGAGGAACGAAGCAATCCTACTATCGAGAGCAACAAATGTGATGGCGCTCGTTCCTCGCAAAGACACTAATAATTGCTAGCGCGAGCGTCACGCTCGTGCTATTTACAATTTGTAGGCTTTTATTTTTATTGACTTTTACTTTTGTTGATGTTCACGAGCGTGACGCTCGCGTTAGCAGGGGTAGATAGCCTTTATTCTATATGTTGTTTTAATTTTTCTATTTTTTCAGTTGCTATTATAGTCTTTCCATTTTCGTCTATTAATATATAATATGGATTAGTATATTCATTAAGTTCAATTTTTTTTGCAAAATCACCAAATATATCATTATAATTTGTTCCGTTTGGGTATAAATTATTATAATCAATGATATAGCAATCTTTAACATTTAGTTTTGCCATTACTTTTTCAAGATTTTCTTGCATTTTACTATCACTTTTATCGGAACTAATATTTATAACATCAATGTTATTTTCTTTGCTGATTTTTAATAGTTCAGGAAAATCTTTTATACAAGGTTGACAATAAGAAAACCAAAAATGAATAATAGTTTTTTTGTTAATTTTCTGTTTTAGGTTTAAATATTTTTCAGGAGTTATTTTTACAATATTTGGTGCACTATTTTCTTTTTTGCAATTTGTGAATAATGTAATTGCAAATAAAATAAATATTGTTTTAAATATAGTGCTTTTTTTCATGCATCATTTTTTTAAGGTTTCTGCCAACTCGTTTATAGGCGAAATAAAACTTCGAATATTCACCCAAAGTAGAGGTAGATTGATAAAGGTTTGTTTCGTTTTTAGGTCTCCTCAAATATATAAAAATAATCTTAAAAAAAGACGGCAAATTCGCAAATTACACCAAGCTTTCAATGCTCAATAATTTGCGAATTTGCGGTTTAATAATTTATAAAACTGGAACGGTTTATCGAATCGCTTTCACAAATCCCCCAATACTTTCAACTCCATTATCCGTAAGGTTTTTGATAAAAGCACTTCCTATAATCGCTCCTTTGGCAAACTGCGTGGCTTGATTGAAAGTTTCCTTATTACTAATTCCGAAACCGATGATTTGAGGATTTTTCAAGTTCATATCGGCGATGCGTTTGAAGTAATCTTCTTGAACGCTTCCGAAACCGGATTGCGAACCCGTAACACTTGCCGAGCTTACCATATAAATAAATCCGTCCGAAACGCTGTCGATAAAACGAATGCGCGCATCCGAAGTTTGTGGCGTAATCAGGAACACGTTTTTGAGCCCGTATTTCTCGAAAGTGGCTTTGTATTCGTCAGCATAAACATCAACCGGAAGGTCGGGAATGATTAAGCCATCGATACCAATTTCAGCACATTTTTCACAGAAATTTTCTATGCCATATTGCAACATTGGATTAAAATACCCCATAATCACCAATGGAATTGAAACTGTTTTCCGAATGTCTTTTAATTGGTCAAACAAAACCTGAGTGGTCATTCCGTTATGCAATGCTTGGGTTGAACTCTCTTGAATTGTTGGTCCATCTGCTAGCGGATCACTAAACGGCAATCCGATTTCGATCATATCGACACCACTTTTTTCTAAATCCTGAATGATTTGAACGGTATCGTTCAAACTTGGATATCCCGCCGAAAAATAGATGGAAAGTATCTTTTTGTTTTCTTGTAGTTTTTGATTTATTCTGTTCATTTTTTATTTTTTTTTAAACCTGACATGTTTTTTAAACCTATCAGGTTTAGTAATAATTAATTTAATAGTGTCTCTTTGTTGTAACACTATAAGCCCAGGCTTTTTGGTTTGATTGCAAGTGTACTTCAACGCGTTTGTAATGTAATCCTTCATACAGGTCCGTCTGATGAAGCTCTATAGTTGTAATATCGTAAACAATTCCATTAATAGTATCTTCCGGTTGATGCGTTTCCACAATGATAGGGTAGTGTACTATTCCAAATTCTTCTTCGATTTTAATTTCTTTTAATGCATATCCAATTAATGTTTCAGGTGTTCCAATCAGAATGCGTCCAAAAAGATTTTCTTGAACGTCATTGTGTTGCAAAGAGCCGTATGTGAATAATTTTATCAAAGTTTTCATTTTTGGGAGTCTTAATTATAATTTAAAATAATCTATATAAGTATTCAAATCTTTGTCGCCACGACCTGATAAATTTATCACAACAATATCCGTAGGTTTGAATTGTTTTTCATCTAAAACAGCAAAGGCATGAGCACTTTCGATAGCCGGAATTAAACCTTCCATTTGGGATAATTTTAAACCCCATTGCATTGCCTGATCATCGGTAATCGAAATGAATTCTGCTCTTCCGGTTGCGAATAAATTAGCGTGCATCGGGCCAACACCTGGATAATCCAACCCGGCAGAAATGGAATACGGTTCGGTAATCTGTCCGTCCAAAGATTGCATCAGCAAGGTTTTACTTCCGTGAATGACACCAATTTTTCCCAAAGCTGAAGTTGCGGCACTTTCGCCAGAATCAACCCCCAAACCTGCGGCTTCAACGGCAATAATATTTACGCTTTCATCATCTAAAAAATGATAATAGGCTCCGGCAGCATTGCTACCACCGCCCACGCAAGCAATAACGTAATCCGGGTTTTCACGACCTTCTTTTTCTAATAATTGTTCCTTGATTTCTTTAGAAATAACACTTTGAAAACGCGCCACCATATCAGGGTAAGGATGCGGTCCAACTACGGAACCGATGATGTAATAGGTGTCTATGGGATTATTAATCCAATCACGAATAGCTTCGTTTGTGGCATCTTTTAAGGTTTTGGAACCAGAAAGTGCGGGACGAACTTCGGCTCCCAACATTTTCATTCGAGCTACATTTGGTGCTTGACGTTTAATGTCAATCTCACCCATATACACGATGCATTGCAATCCCATCAGCGCACAAACTGTAGCCGTGGCAACACCGTGCTGACCTGCGCCGGTTTCAGCAATGATTCTGGTTTTGCCCAATCGTTTGGCCAATAAAATTTGTCCAATCGTATTGTTGACTTTATGTGCGCCGGTATGACATAAATCTTCTCTTTTAAGGTAGATTTTAGTATTGTATTCAGCAGATAATCTGGCTGCAAAATAAAGTGGAGTAGGGCGACCTGCATAGTCTTTTAATAATGCATCAAATTCTATTTGAAATTCAGGTTCTGCTGTAATTTTTAAATATTGTTGGCGTAATTCCTCAACATTTGGATATAACATTTCAGGAATGTACGCTCCTCCAAATTCTCCGTAATAGCCTTTTTCGTTAACGTGATATGACATAATTTTATTTTTTATTTTTATTTCCGGTAGAGACGCACGTTGTAGAGACGCACGTTGTAGAGACGCACTGCAGTGCGTCTCTACATAATTGTACGTTTTTTAATCCTGGTTCGATTTCAAATTTACTATTTACATCAATAGCATAAATGGGCAAACTGGTTTTTAATACTTGTTTAACGTTTTCTAACTCTTCAATTCCTATTCCTCCACTTAGGAAAAAAGGTTTAGTTGATGGATATTTTTTTAATACTTCCCAATCGAAAGTTGTTCCGTTTCCGCCCGGTAATTTTCCTTTGGTGTCAAAAAGGAAATAATCGCAAACACTTTCGAAAGGTTTTAAAACTTCAAAATCAAAATCATCATTTACAGAAAACACCTTAATAATTTCGACTGAATTATAAATTTTATTCTTCAAATCCATACAAAATTCAACTGATTCGTTTCCGTGTAATTGAACGGCTTGTAAATGGTGTTTTTCTGTTTTTTCTAAAATTCCATCAACGGTTTCATTTACAAAAACACCCACTTTTTTTATTGATTTTGGCAGCGTAGGAATGATTCCATCAAAATAGCGTGCTGATTTCTCCCAGAATATAAAGCCCATATAATCGGGTAGGAGCGAACCTACTTCGACTATATTTTCGGGGTATTTCATTCCGCAGATTTTAATCCTCACCCCAGCCCTCTCTGAAGGAGAGGGATCCGTTAGGTGACTCGATTTTGGTGCTATTTTTGACATAAATTCACTAGTTGCTAATTCCTCCTTCGGGGGCTAGGTGGCTAAATTATTTATAAATTCCGTTGCAGCTTCGCCAGCATTATTGGTTTTCATAAAATTTTCACCGATTAAAAATCCTTTGTAACCATAAGGTTTTAATTCGTTGATGGCTTCGATTGACGAAATGCCGCTTTCGGAAATTTTTACAAAATCATTTGGGATTTGGTTTGCCAATTGCTTGCTGAAATCCAGACTCACTTCGAATGTTTTCAAGTTTCTATTGTTTACACCAATCATATCTAGAGTTGGCATAATTGATTTTTGTAATTCTTCTAAATTATGAACTTCCAATAAAACTTCCAATCCTAAACTTTTGGCAAATTCAGATAAACTTTTGATCTCATCTCTTGTCAAAACGGCTGCAATCAACAGAATTAAATCAGCTCCGTGCGCTTTTGCTTCCAATATTTGGTATTCATCAACAATAAATTCTTTTCGCAACAAAGGAATTTTTACTATGGCTCTTGCCAATAGCAAGTCATCCAAAGAACCGCCAAAATACTTTCCATCCGTTAAAACCGAAATTCCACAAGCACCAGCATTCTCATAGCCTTTAACGACTTCTTCGACTGTAAAACTGTAATTTATTTCAGCTTTCGAAGGTGAACGGCGTTTATGTTCGGCAATAATTCCTGAATTGCTGTTTTTTAAATTACGACTTAGGGAAATCGTTTTTCTTCCGAATAACACCGAAGCTTCCAATTGAGAAACTGGGATAATTGATTTCTTGAGAATGACTTCTCTTTTTTTGTCGATTATGATTCTATCGAGTATGTTCATTTATTTTAATTTAAAGATTGAAAAATTTAAAGATTGAAAAATTCCAACCTAAATAAAAATTAGTCTTTTATTTTAGTACTTAAATATTTTATAAAATTGGACAAGTTTTGTGATATTTCTATACTTGTTTTATAGCTTTCTTCGATTTCTGTTTGAGAACAAAAGCCAAGTTCCCGAGATACTATTAGCATACTTCTAACTTCTGCACAACTTCCTTTTGAGATTTTTAAATATCTAATAAGTTGTTTGTTATTGTTGTATTCAGAACCTTCTGCAATATTATTAGTTATTGAAATAACGGCTCTTTTTATTTGATCTTTAAAACCATATTCTCTTTCAAAAGTTTTATTTTCTAATAATTTAAATACTAGTTTAGCCAATTGAATTCCTTTCTTATAAACATCAAATTCTTCAAAGGACTTTGTCATAATCTTTAAATTTTTAAATCATTAAATCTTTCAATTTATTACTTGCTTAATTCTTGTAATTTAATTAAAGCTGCCAATCCTTTTCCAGATAACAAACTTTCTTTTGCCAATTCGAAACCTTCGAGCGGAGTACATTTTGTAACCGTTGCAATCGCCATTCCGGCATTGGCACAAACCACATTATTTTGGGCTTCAGTTCCTTGACCGGAAATGATATTCAAAAACATTTCTGCCGATTCCTCGATGGTTTTTCCACCTTCGATTTCGTTTTGTAACAATTGTCGAACGCCAAAATCTTCGGGTTTCAAAACGCCTTCTATTTGGTCCGTAATTGTTTTCGTCGGACAAGTCAAAGACACTTCATCATAACCATCCAAAGAATGAAGAATGGTAAAATTGATGTCGGTATTTTGATATAAATACGCATATTTTCTGGCCAATTCGAGATTGTAAACACCTACCAATTGGTTTTTTGGAAAAGATGGATTTATCATAGGTCCCAACATATTAAAAAACGTTCTCACGCCTAATTCTTTTCGAATAGGTCCCACGTTTTTCATTGCAGGGTGAAACAATGGTGCGTGTAATATGCAAATTCCAGCTTGGTCGATACATTTGTTCAGGAAATCATTATCGTTACTAAATTTTACACCCAGTTTTTCCATTACATTGCTTGAACCCGAAATAGAAGAAACGCCGTAATTTCCGTGTTTTGCCACTTTTATTCCTGCTCCGGCTGCCACAAATGACGCCAAAGTGGATATGTTAAAGGTGTCTTTTCCGTCGCCACCAGTTCCGCATAAATCAATGGTATTGTATGCTGATAAATCAACTCGAATACATAATTCTAGCAAGGCTTCGCGGAAGCCAGCTAACTCTTCAATACTAATGCTGCGCATCATATATACGGTCAAAAAGGAAGCGATTTGGCTTGGATTATAATTTCCGTTGGAGATATTGACCAAAACGGCTTTCGCTTCTTCTTTCGATAGCATTTCATGATTGATGAGTCTATTTAATATAATTTTCATTTTATAATTTCTTTTTATTTTCAGACATATATTTTAAATAATCAACAATTTCCTGAGATTGCTGTTTTGAAATTCCGAGTGTTGGCATTTTTACTTTATTTCTAAAAGAAGCCGGATTCACGATATAATCGACGAGTTCGTTTTCTTTCCAATATTCGGTGACACTTTTCGGATAATTTAATTCCGGTCCCATTGTTCCTCCAATTCCGTTTATTGCGTGGCAGGTTAAACACTGAGTTTTGAATAAAGTATATCCCGTTTCCAATTTTCTATTTTTTAAAGGATATAATTCTAATGTTGATTTATTCAGTGGTTCCAGGTATATTTTTACCAAATTATAAGGCCATTTAAAACGCGTGTCTTTCTCTGAAACCGAAGTATAAACGATATAAAACGGTGCTGCATTCATCTCATTTCCATTCTTGATAATCGCTTCCCAATTCGAACCTTTTGTAGCGTCAATATCTTCGAATGCCAAATAAGGATTTGCGTTTAAAAACAATTCCAAAGGCATTTCCGGTTTGTAACCATCGATGCATTCGAACACTATTTTAGTATTTTTCGGATCTATTTTCGTTAAATCAATTTCATTTTTAATAAGAACTGATGCACTCACAGCCTTGTATTTCTTCTCTTTATGATAAACAGGATCGTTTGTGATTGTTACAACCGTGTCCATTCCCAGTTTGTTTTTTTTCTGTAAATCCAATAAATCCAATTTAATTTCAGCTTGGGCAACAGCTATTCTTTCTACTTTTTGCTCCTTCTTTTGGTTACAAGAAAGGAAGCTAAAAATAAAAAAGCAAGAAATTAAAATATTGATTATCGGTTTATACATTTTTTTATTTGAGTTTCGTCTCCCCCTTTTTCGGAGGGGGCTGGGGGGAGGATTTTAATTTTTTAACCAGTTTTCCAAAATCTTCTTCCCATTTGGTGTCAACACGCTTTCGGGATGAAATTGTACGCCACGCACATCAAATGTTCGGTGTCGCAAGGACATTACCTGTCCGTTTTCGTCGAAAGACGTCGCTTCTAAAGTCTCAGGCAAATCAGCATCAACAACCCAAGAATGGTAGCGTCCCACTTCGAATTCATTTCCTAAACCTTCGAATAAAAGTTCATCATCAACCGATTTTTTTACCATTGTGGCGACTCCGTGATAGACTTTATCCAAATTAGAAAGTGTTCCGCCAAAAACTTCTCCGATGGCTTGCTGTCCAAGGCAAACTCCCAGAATACTTTTTGTAGGCGCATATTTAGCGATAACAGCTTTCAACAAACCCGCTTCATCCGGAATTCCTGGTCCTGGAGAAAGTAATATTTTATCGAAGATTGCGATTTCGTCAATATCGAATTCATCATTTCTGTAAACGGTAACTTCGCAATCTAAATCTTCGAGATAATGCACTAAATTATAAGTGAAACTATCGTAATTGTCTATAACTAGTATTTTCATTTTTTCATTTTATTTAATGATTTAAAGATTGAAAAATTTAAAGATTCTAATTTTTCAATCTTTCAATTTTTCAATTTTTAAATTTCCTCCGCTAAATCCAAAGCTGCATTCAGCGCTCTCAATTTATTATACACTTCCTGCATTTCGCTTTCCTCATCTGAATCGGCAACAATTCCGGCACCAGCTTGACAGTGCAATTGATGGTTTTTGCTCAAGAAAGTCCGAATCATAATGGCGTGATTAAAGTTTCCTTCGAAATCCATAAAACCAATAGCTCCTCCGTAAAAATTACGGTTCGTTTTTTCGTATTCTTCGATGAGTTGCATCGCTCTGTGTTTTGGTGCTCCGCTCAATGTTCCTGCTGGAAAAGTATCGGCTACGACTTGCATTGTTGTGGCTTTTGCGTGTAAATGTCCTGTTACTTTTGAAACCAAATGGATCACGTGGGAGAAAAATTGCACTTCGCGGTATTTTTCTACATTGACATTGTGACCGTTTCGGCTTAAGTCATTTCTGGCCAAATCGACCAACATCACGTGTTCACTATTTTCTTTTTTGTCTATGGATAATTCTTTGGCCAGAATGGCATCTTTTTCATCATCACCGGTTCGTTTGAAAGTTCCTGCGATAGGATGAATTTCGGCTTTTCGGTTTTTTACAATAATTTGGGCTTCTGGTGAAGAACCAAATATTTTGAAATCTCCGTAATCAAAAAAGAACAAATAAGGGGAAGGATTGATGCTTCGTAAAGCTCTGTAAACATTGAATTCATCGCCTTTGAATCCTTGGGTAAATCTTCTGGACAAAACTAATTGGAACACATCACCACGATGACAATGTTTTTTGGCTAAAGCTACATTTTGTTTGAATTCATCATCAGTAAGATTTGAAACGCCTTCTCCTTCTTTCGAAAATTTATAAGAAGCAATATTTCTGGATTGCAACAATTGTTCTATTTCCGAAATATTATTTTTTCCGTCCAAACTATGACAGAAAATATAGGCTTCGTTTTTGAAATGGTTGATGGCAATAATATTTTGGTAGACAGCATAATATACATCAGGAATGGTGTTGCTATTTTCTTTTTTGGCAATAGTTACCTTTTCAAAATAACGGACGGCATCATACGAAATGTATCCAAACAATCCATTATTTATGAATTTGAAATCACTTTTTTCCGATTTGAATTGATGTGAAAATTCTTGAATTACCTGAGGAATATCGGTATTTTCATCAATTGAAATAGTTTCAATGCTTCCGTCTGGATAGGTTTTATAAATAGTTTCGTTTTCTATTTTTATGGAAGCAATAGGATTGCAACAGATGTAGGAAAAACTGTTGTCGTTACCATGATAATCGCTACTTTCCAAAAGCAAACTATTTGGAAATTGATCCCGAATTTTTAAGTAAACACTCACTGGAGTAATCGTGTCGGCGAGGATTTGCTTATAATTTGTATTTAGTTTAAATGATTCCAATTTGTTAAATTTTATTGTTGAATGTTGTTTTTGAAATAACTTTGACATAAAAAAAGGCCTGTCGTGATGACAAGCCTTTTATATTTATAGTTTATACTATTAGGAGCTTAGTTCACGACGACTGACGTAAATTGTTCCACCACCAAGTATTGTTTGTAATTGTTTTCATATTGTATTCTTGCCACAAATATATAAATGAAATTTGATTATCCAAACAGAATGAACAAAAAACACTATTTTTTATGGTTTTGTTACAAAAAACAAACCCCAACAATTTCTTATCAGGGTTTATAAAACTGTTTTTCTAAAATTAGAAAGTTAAATTTACCGTTAATTCAAATTCATCATAGATAGCTTTGTCTCCAATGCTTTCAAAGAATGATTTAGAACCATATTTAATATCATATTTTGTTCTGTCTACCATAAATTTTGTAGTTGCAGCATTTTCAGCAACAGTAATGTCAAAAGTAACTGGGTTTGTGATTCCTTTTATGGTCAAATCAGCTGTTACCGTGTAAACATCTTTGCTTTTTGCACCAATAGTTTTGAAAACTAAAGTTGAAGTTGCAAATTTTGCAGTGCTAAAAAAATCCTCTGATTTCAAGTGACCATTTAATTTCCCTAAGTATTCACCAGTAAGATCTGTTGCAGTTACAGTTGTCATATCAGCTGTAAAAGTTCCGCCTACTAATTTTTTTCCTTTAAAAACTAAAGTTCCATCTTTAATGTTTATGGTTCCGTTATGTTGTCCTGTTACTTTTTTTGCCAACCAGTTTATAGAGCTTTTTGAAGCATCTACTTTTTTAGTTTGTGCTGTTACTGATAAAGTAGATAAAACTACTACTAATGCTATTGCAATTGATTTTAGGTTTTTCATTGTTTTAAATTTGTTTTTAGATTAATAATTAAAGGGTGATAAATAATTCTTCGTTTGATTTTCTAACTTTTTTCAAATGCTGTGTTGCATCTTCTTCGTGTCTGTATCCAATAGTTGCCATTAAAGATGCGTTTAAACCTAGTTTATCTAAACCAAGTATCTCATTGACTTGAGCAGGATTAAATCCTTCCATTGGAGTTACATCAATTTTTAATTCGGCGGCAGCATTTAGAAGATTTCCAAGAGCTAAATAAGTTTGTTTTGATGCCCAAATGTTTTTTGCGTCTTCTGCTAAATGATTGATTGAACCTTTCATATAGTTACCAAATCCAGCTAAAGATTCGACAGGAATGCTTCTGATATCACCAATTCGTGTTAGGTATTTTTCAATAGTTTCGTCACCAACATTAGTTTCGTTTGCAAAAACGATTAAATGTGAAGCATCTACCACTTGCGATTGTCCATAAGCAGCAGCTAATAATTGAGCTCTTAATTCAGGGTTTTCAACGATAATAACTTGGTAAGGTTGTAAACCATAAGAAGAGGAGCTTAAACGAATGGCTTCTTTTAAAGTGTTTAAATCTTCGTTTGAAATTTTTTTGGAAGCATCAAATTTCTTTGTAGCATATCTCCAGTTTTGATTTTCTAAAAAATGATTCATAATTTGTTGTTTGTGTTTATTGATTTCTAAATTTTTCTAATAATTGATTTAACTGTTCTAATTCTGCTGTATTTAAATTTTTTGAGAAGGAATTTTCGTGTTCGATTACTTTTGGATCTAATTCGCTTAATACATCCAGTCCTTTTTGAGTGATTAACACTTCTATTTTTCTTCTATTTTCAGGACAAACGTTTCGAGTTACAAGATTTTTCAATAATAATTTATCTACTAATCGAGTTGTATTACTTGTTTTGGCTAGCATTCGTTCCTGGATCACACACATATTTGCCGGATTCCCTTTTTGACCCCTTAGTATTCTCAATACATTGTATTGTTCGCCGGATAAATCGTGAGGTTTTAAAATTTCATTTAATTTATCAGCAATTACGTTCTGGGTGTATATTACATTGAGGATAATTTTTTTGGAATTGTCCAATGCAACGGTGCTTTTTATTTCTTCTTCAATTTTCATACTTGTATATATGTAATTTGTAGGTACAAATGTAGTATAATTTTATTTGTACATACAAATGTTTTAACATTTTTTTATTAAAAACAGTTTTTGAGTTGTGGAAATAGTTATTTTGAAAAAAATTCTAGGATGAGTGTAAGTGGTATAAAAGCGAGTATTATATAAAATTTACATATTAATACTGATTTTTATTACTATTTTTATGAAATATTTTATGAATTTGTAAATCCTCTTGTTTTACGGTTATACGAAATCGTTTTCTTCAAAATATTATCTAATTCACATTTTTGCCAATTTTTGTTATGTAAAAACTTCGTATTTTTACAAAAACTATATTATGACTTTAACGCAAGAAGATTGGGTTTCTCAACTCGAAGCTGATGAAAACGCAGTAATATTAGACGTAAGGACTGAAGAGGAGTGCAATAATGGAATTATTCCTAACGCTATAAATATTGACATATATGAAGGTCAGATGTTTATAGAAAAATTAGATTCGTTAGATAAAACAAAAAACTATTATGTTTATTGTCGCTCTGGAGCCAGAAGTGCAAAAGCAAGTGCAGCAATGAATAATCTGGGTTTTGAAAATACCTATAATTTATTGGGAGGAATCATAGAATGGGATGGTGAAATAGTTTCACCATAAAGTTATAAAGAGGCGGGTGTCTCTTTATTATTTATACCTTAAATTTAAATAAACAAATAATGAATGTAATACCTCAAGAATTCCAAATTAGCTCATTGCTTATTCAAGATACTTATTTAGTTAATGGTGAATTAAAAAAATGGACAGGAACTACAACCCCTGTATATTCTACAATTTCTTCAACTGATAATTATGAACCTACTTTGTTAGGAACTATTCCTTTTATGGGAGAGAATGAAGCTATGGAAACTGTAGATGCTGCAGATGCTGCCTTTAATAATGGGCAAGGTTTGTGGCCAACTATGAAAGTGGTTGATCGTATCAAGTGTATGGAAAATTTTGTTTCCCAAATGAAAGCAACGCGATCTGAAGTTGTTAAGCTTTTGATGTGGGAAATTGGAAAATCATTAGGCGATTCTGAAAAAGAATTTGATAGAACCGTAGAATATATTTATGATACTATTGAAAGTTACAAAGAATTAAACAGTCGTAGCGCTCGATTTAGTAAGGTACAAGGAATAAATGCTATGGTTCGAAGAGGACCGTTAGGAGTTGTTCTGTGTCTAGGACCTTATAATTATCCTTTGAATGAAACGTTTACCTTGCTGATTCCAGCATTGATAATGGGCAACCCTGTAATTTTCAAACCAGCTAAACATGGTGTTTTGCTAATTTCTCCTTTATTGGAAGCATTTAGAAGTAGTTTTCCAAAAGGTGTAATTAATATATTATATGGTCGTGGTCGTGAAGTAGCGTCTCCAATTATGAAATCAGGAAGAGTTTCTATTTTGGCTTTAATTGGAAATAGTAAATCGGCAATTGCTTTGCAGGATTTACATCCAAATAAAAATAGATTGCGTTTGGTTTTGGGATTGGAAGCAAAAAACCCTGCTATAATTTTACCGGATGCAAATTTAGATTTGGCTATCCAGGAGTGTGTTGCTGGATCTTTATCTTTTAACGGACAACGTTGTACAGCCTTGAAGATTTTATATGTTCATGAATCTATTGTTGATGAATTTAATAAACGTTTTGCTGCCAAAGTAGATTCGTTAACTTATGGAAATCCGTGGGATAAATCAGTATTTCTAACTCCATTGCCAGAAAAAGATAAACCTGACTATATTCAGGAATTGATTGATGATGCAACAAATAAAGGAGCAAAAGTGATGAATGCAAAAGGAGGAGAGCGTTCTGATAATTTTATATTTCCGGCCGTCTTGTTTCCAATAAATAAAGCAATGAGAGTTTATAATGAAGAGCAATTTGGACCTGTTGTTCCTATTATTTCATTCAAAAACATTCAAGAACCTTTGAATGATATGGCAGAATCTCATTATGGTCAGCAAGTAAGTTTGTTTGGTCAAGACATAAAAACTATTGCACCGCTTATTGATACTTTGGTCAATTTAGTTTGCAGAGTGAATCTAAACAGTTCTTGTCAGCGAGGACCAGATGTTTTTCCGTTTACAGGAAGAAAAGATTCAGCAGTGGGAACTCTAAGTATTCATGATGCGTTGCGATCTTTTTCTATCAGAACTTTTGTGGCTTCAAAAGACAATGAATATAACAACAAAATTTTACAAGAATTATTGAATAGTAAAGAATCAAATTTCATCAATACAGATTATATTTTGTAGTTGAAATTCCTTAAAAATTTGGGATATATTCCAAATGGAAAAAATGAAAATATTACTACTTGTCCAGCTTACTGTGGGTTCTTTAGAAAAATAACTTACTTAAAATTAAATTTGTTAGATTTTTTTATAATTTGTGATAAATATCATTGGTTTTGAATCAGAACTAGAGTAAATTTACGGAATAGAATTTAAATTTTAATACAATGAAAAATAAGTATTTGTTTTTAGTAGTAATAGCATTGGTATTTATCGTGAGTAATAGTAGTATTGCACAAAAAAGTAGTTGGGCGGTTCCAGAATACACTAAGGGACTAAAAAATCCTTTTGAAGGTAATATTAGTGCCACCAAAGAAGGAAAGAAAATCTATGAACAAATGTGTGTCTTATGTCATGGATTGACTGGAAAAGGAAATGGGGAAGCGGGCTTAAGCCTTGAAGAAGAACCAGCTAATTTTCTAGCTTTAAAAAATATTCCAAATGAAACTGATGGAGTAATGTTTTGGAAAATAACAGTTGGAAAACCTCCAATGTCGTCTTATGATGAGTTATTAACTGAAGACCAGAGATGGAAATTAGTCAATTACATTAGAGAACTCAACAAGAAAAAATAATCTATTTTATCAGTTTAAAACAAAACCCTGTAATTAATACAATTACAGGGTTTTTATATGCAATCAAGTTTTTCAGTTCTTTTAAATTTTTGAGATTTATAAACATTGTTGTCCGATAAAATAAGTATAGTCCCTACGGGACAAATTTGCGATTTATAACTATCTCGCTACCAATGTTTAACATCTACGAGGTATGCTCCGTTAGGAGCTAAATGTTGGTAGAATAAAAATCAAGCTAATCCAGTTCAAATGTCCCATAGGGACTATATAGGTTAGAGTAATTAGCTTTTTTGAAATTTAAATCGGACAACAATGATTTTTAAACCAAAAAAAGTGCTTCATCACTAAACAATTTTTTGGTGCGACATTTTGAGAATAGAAGTGTTGTTTCAAAATAAATTAAATCAGATTTAAAACTTTTACAAAATCAGTCCACTTTAAATTGTCAGTATAAAGTGGACTGATTATTACTATCTATTTTCAAACCTAATGAAATATTTTTTTCTTAAAAAGCTCAGTTATGAATTTTACTTACTTTTTTAACATGTTACAAATTAAGGGTTTATTCTTAATTTTTTTATGGTTATAAAGTTTCAACTTCGCGATTATACTTCAATAGACACACTTATTAATTAACGTTTTTTTTTTTGAATACTAACCCTATTTTTGTACTTGATTTATATTAAATAAGAAAGCTGAAGTCATCCTAGAAATAATGATTAATAATTTAAACTAATTATTTTATTAGTTGTATTGAATTATTTCAGTCTAATTTTTTACGAAATTAAACTGTTTTCAATAATTTAAATAAATAATTATAATCCATGGAAGAAACAGACATTAATACTATAAGTAGAATATATATTATTGGGGATATTACTAATCCATCCTCTTTTACGACTAGGCTAAATTTTTATAAACATCAATTACTACTCGAATCCTATGGGTATATAGTTATAAATCCTTTGGAAGCCATCAACGATATGAATTTTAAAACCAGTTTTGAGTGTAGTAAATATAATTTAAAAAAATTAATCGAATGCAATGCGGTTTATGTAATGTCCGATGTTTCGCTTAAAAAAGGGGATAATATAGAATTGAAAATTAGTATAGATTTAAATTTATTTATGCTTCAAAGTCTGATTTCCAATCCTGATATAGATGACGAGGTTTTTCAACAAGTGATTGAATCCTTTCCAAAGATTTGATCCATTAAGAAAATCTAATTCTTGTATAGCTTAAATAAATAAAATTTAAAGAATTCAATATCGAATTTAAAATGAAATCATCGAATTGAATTTAACAAAAAGTGAATAGTTATGAAAATATTAAAATATATAATAGACGAAAAAAATATACCAATAATTTTCAGCGATTCAAAGATTCACAATACAGTTGCGCAAAAAGCAAATTCTGCAGGTTTTTTGATTATACAATATGATATAATATTAAATAAGTTTTTAGCGATTTGTTATGGAGAGAGTACTTCTTTAAATATTAAATCTGCAAATGGAGACAAATTAATAATAGAAAATTATTTGAATAACCAATTTTTCTCTTTTAAGCTTTAAATAATTGTCGATACATATAAGAATGGGAATGACACGAAAATTTTGCAATAATGACAGTATTTAAAATAGTTGATAAATCAATTCATCATTTTGGTGATATTAATGATGGTAAAATTAATATTAATTTTCAAAATAGAAATATATCGATAAAGCTAGAAGACATTATAAAGATTCTTTTTTTAAAAAGAAGAAAACTTCATTGGAATAGTTTCTTTTTATTTATCGCTCTAGTTTTTTTTATGTTAGTCTACTTCGTTAATCTGGTTTTCCTCTTTCAATTAATTTTTCTAGGCTCTGGTTTAATTACTTTGATTGTGAGTTTTTTTTTAAAATCCTATGAACACAAGTTTGTCTTGATAAAAAAATATGATTTTATAGTATTTGTTATCCAAAAGGATTTAATCAGTGAAGTAGAAAATTTAGTTCAACAATTCAATAAAACCCCTCGTAAATTAATTTCTGTTACTGGGTGTAAATCGTCAGCATAAAGTGGGTTGATTTAGATTGTAATTATTGTTTTTATTGACAGGTTTTCTCTCTACTATTCCTTTTTTTACAAAACGAGCCTCCTATTTCTGAAAATTAAAGTTTTCATTAGGATGAATGTAGCTGATCCACACTTATTGAATCCTCAGTACTTCATTTTTACGGTTTTTATCTTATTCCTGCGGATTATTTAATTTATAAGCGAATTCAAAGGTTTTGGTCTTAGTTATCAATTGGGTTTTGCATCATTAAAAATAGGTTGCTCGGCATAAAGTATGAAAAATTGACATTTTAATTTATAAATACATTTCGTTTAAGTCAGAATAGAGACACTTATTACTTGGTGTTTATAAATATAAGAAGCCCAACTTACTTTTGTAGCATATAATTTATAATGTTATTCTTAAAAAAATTAAGAATGATGAGCGTGCCTAACTTTTTCAAGTTTTCAAAATGAGCCTCTCAAAATATAATCGTTTAACAATTAGTATTAAATAAAATGAAAATGAATCTAATTAAAAACAAATCAGTAAAAGGCAATTGGTCTTATCTACTGTTTATTTTAGTTTTTCTGCCGCTGATCAATTTGAGTGCGCAAAACTATGTAGATACTGGAGTAGAGTTTTATACCGGAGATATTGGGTATGACTTTACTACTAGTACTGAATGGAAAACTGATAGGTCTGCAAACCCAGGATATTATAGTTGGGGAAATGGAGCTACGTCTTATACTGGACTTGGTGTTGCAAACAACATTAATGGCTATGTGAAAAAATATGGTGTGGATACTTTTGTTTTTCCAATAGGAACAGGAACGGAGATTCGTACGCTTTCTATAGCTGCTAAACCAACAGGATTAACAACCGATGCTTATGCTACAGCATGGATAGATGGAGATCCTACGACCGTTGTTGATCCAACTAGTGGAGGTTTAACCCATTCAATTACTTTGGTTTCAGGTGTGATTTTGGGCGTGAGTCCAGTAGGACAATGGGATTGGCAAGATCTTACCACTACAGGAGCAGGATTAGAGATTACGGTTTCTATACCAGCAATTACCGCAGCAACAGGGGTATTTAACCAAGCTTCTAATTTACGTTTAGTAGGTTGGGATGGTTCGGTTTGGAAAGCACTCGGAACAACCGGAGCATCAGGACTAACAAACTACAGTACTTTAAGTGGTACTATGGTATCAGGCATTCAAGCCATAGGCATTGGCGCTTCTTGTAGCGCCGGAATAATTTATCCTACAATTCAATAATAGTTAATAAAGTATAATCATGAAATTATCCAAAATGTTTTTAACCAAGAAGTTTTTTACTTTAGCAATGCTATTATTTTTTAGTATAGTCGCTTTCTCTCAAACCGCCACCGTTGATTTAAGTACCCATGAACCACTTACGGCAGCGCCAGTAGGTAGTGTATTCGAATGGCATAGTACAGCAACGCCAAGTTCTACTGATTTATTAATTGGAACTGCAATTACTGCAGCAACAACAAGCACTAATTATGGTGTTTATTATGATGCGACTAGTGATTGTTACAGCCCCGCTGCAAAAGTGGATGTTGTAATAACTGCTTGTGGAATCGCTACATTAGATCTTACAATTTATGCCCCTCTGGGTGCTAGATGGTACACTTCTAGCGCACATGACACAGAGGTATTAGCTCCAACAATGTTAGCAACAAGTGGAACTTATTTTCCTTTTGATGTAGTTGGAACAACTTATACTCCTATTAATGAAGTAGTAATTGTTTTGTTTAATCCATTACCAATTGCTACAATAACAGCCGCAACTTCAACCACATTTTGTGCAGGAGGAAGCGTAGTATTAACAGCAAATGCAAGTACTAGTTATTTATGGTCAACAAATGAAACGACACAATCTATTACAGTATCGACCACATCA
>CAMCFT010000010.1 GCA_945874225.1 Flavobacterium psychrophilum | reverse complement strand
TATGAGGACATCAACATTCCGTCTTTGGAAAATCCTATTCAGGATGCTGTCAGATTGAAACTTATTCTCAAGAAGGACTACGATTTTGAGGATGGCACTATTTTTACCTTGTTTAATCCCAGTGCAAATGATGTCAAAAGGCAATTGCTAGAGCTCACTACTGTCATTCAACCCGAAGACAATCTGTTGATTTTTTATGCAGGCCACGGAATTTGGGTCGAAAAAGAGAAGAAAGGCTATTGGCTATTGGTCGATGCCAAAAGAAACGACTCAAGTACTTGGCTTCAGAACAAGGATGTTTTAAATCTAATTGCCAAACTTCCTTCTCGCCACACTTTACTCATTACGGATGCTTGTTTTTCAGGAGGTGTTTTCAAAACCCGCTCCATAGGCAAGAATGCTCCTGCCGCTCTAAAAACCATAAACGAAAAAATAAGCCGTGTGGCAATAACTTCGGGTAATGACACTGAAGTCCCTGATGAAAGTGTTTTTATGAAATACCTGGTCAAGGCATTGACTGATAACAAGGAAAAATACCTAACGGCACAAAAAATGTTCATCAATCAGATTATGGAAGCCGTAATGACAGAAACCAAAACTGAACCAAGGTACGGGACGCTGGAATTAGCGGGGCATATTGGGGGCGATTATATATTTGCTAAAAAATAGGGAATGAGAATAAGAAATAAATGGTTAATCAGTTTTTTGCATGCATTTGTTTTGCTGATTTTAAGCCTGATTTGGCTTCACACACCCTTTACTTATGGTGACGAAAAGTTTCTCATTAAATGGACTTCTGTTGTAAAACGGTTGGTGCTTCAACTGGATGATAATCTTCCGAAAGATAATTTTATTTTCATCAATCTTGCCTATGAGAAGGCTCTTATTCCTCTCGAAGACAATCTGGGCAATGAGGTAATCACGGATAGGGCAGCATTAGCCAAATTTTTTAAAATAATGCAACAACATCCCGGAGCAGCAAAATTTACGATTTGTGATGTCTTTCTACAGGGTAAATCTCCATCTGACAGCCTACTTTCCAAAAACATTACAGGAGTTCCTAATATTGTTTTTCCAACGCATCCTGACAACAATAATAAACCCGAAAAACTTGAAATCAATGTTCCTTCTGCAATGTCTAATTATAAAAGTGCTGACGAAGGATTTGTAAAATTCACTTTATTATTGGAAGATGACTACAAGACCATACCGTTATATATGTACGAAAAACTGAAGAAAAGAAAATTTAGCCATAATTGGGGTTTGTATTGGGACAATGGTAATCCATGCTTAAATTCAGTTATAATAGATTATAAAATAAGAAAAGACGAAGTATTCCAAAATGGTAAATATCCAGTTGTCAATTTATCGGAGTTAATGCTACTTCCGGAAGAGTTAATTGTGAAAGAGTTTTTGCAGGGCAGAATTATCGTTATGGGTGATTTTATGCAGGACAGACATAAAACTTCTTTTGGTGTTATGCCTGGAAGTCTCATTCTACTGAACGTTTATCTGTCCTTGATTGAAGGTGCTCATTTAATCAGCCTAAGCTGGCTGTTGTTTATGATTGTGGCATTTACCCTTTATTCACGGATAATTATTTTTAACTGGCAACAGCCTGGTTTGATAAAATCTTCAAAGTGGTTTCTAAATTTGTTGAAGAGTGCAACTTTGCTTGCCATTATTTCAGTTTGTTCTTATTTTTTATTTAATATTGGTATCCAGATATTGTTTTTGACAATTTATACAGGAATCATATTATTCATAAAAAAATTATGGAAAGAAAAAGCACCCATACACAAAATCAAATATTGGCTCACTTATTTATCAGAAAAATAAATCCAAACAACATGAAATACTTTTTTACAATTTTTGTTTTTATATTTTGCACCTCTGCAACAGTCCTGAAAACCGAAAAATATTATGTAACTTTTGTAAAAGGAAAAGTTGTATTAGCAATGACAAAGAAACAACTGAAGGTGGGAGATGTACTTTCACCAGATGACCATCTGGTTTTTATTGAAAAAACAGCTAAGGTTTCATGTATAAATCCAACAAAAGGCAGGTTTGATATCAATCCGAACTTAATAAAAGAGAAAAGCAGTGAGCTCTATACCATTTTAAAGGCTAGCCTTGTGCCTTCAATAAGTACTTACAAACTTAGTACCCGTTCAATAATTTTTGAAGGTAATGATCCGTATTCGTATTTTGCTAGTCCGGAAACACAGAACAGGATTCTTATCGTTGAACAAAACCCCATATTGATAAAATCTACTTTTAAGATGGATGAAAGTAATTTTTTCTTTATCCAATTTATGGCAGAAGAAAAACTACAGACCCGAAAAATTCAACAAAATGGGCAGCAACTTATATTTTCAAAATCAAATTTCGTAAATAACTCCGGCAATGTCCTGGAATCTGTATCAATTTGTTATCAAACTAATGAAAATGGTAAATCCAAATCATCAATAATCACAGAGTTTTTACCAGTTTTAGCAACATCAGAAGAGATTGCTAATCAAGTTAATTTGATAAAAAGTGTTTCGGAGCAAAAAGACGCAAAAAAACTAAAATCGGATATTGTCAATCATTTATTTGTTAATTACGGAAAAATTGGAGCAGAAGAATTGTCAATTTATACAGGTTTTTAATTATTGGGTTTCGTAAATCATATTACTTTGATAATTTTTCAGTTTTATTAGGCAGTAGAAGTTATGTGAGATTTAAAAAAAGAAATATATACAGCAAACCTAAGTCTTAATCCTAATTTTAAATTTTACTGATAAAGCATTTATCCGACTAATCCGTGTTCTCCAATTTCCAAATAATTTAGTAGAGAATATACCATGAAAAAAGTCCTGAAATTTTCAGGACTTTTATTTTTGTGGGGAGAGCAGGATTGACTTCGTCCTTCCTGCAAAGCTACGCTTTGAAAATAGATCAAACAAAAAAACGCTCAAGTGAACTTGGCGTTTTTCTATATTGATATATTTATTCGTGGGGAGAGCAGGATTCGAACCTGCGAAGTTCACACAGCAGATTTACAGTCTGCCCTCGTTGGCCGCTTGAGTATCTCCCCAAAGGCTTATTTGTGGTAAGCGGTTGCAAATATAAAAACTGTTTGCAGGTTTTCAAAGGATATTTTCACTTAATTTTAGGATTAGTTACAACGCATTGGTATTGAATTAACTAAAAAAAATCTCCACAAGGGAGATTTTTTATTAGTATAAAAATAAGTCTATTATTTAGATAAAAGTTCCTCAATTTTTGCTCTAAGTTCATCGCCTCTTAGATCTCGTGCAACAACTTTACCTGAAGAATCTAGTATAAAAGTCGCAGGAATAGATTCTACATTATATTGTTTTGCTATGGGTTCATCCCAAAATTTTAAATGCGAAACCTGAATCCAGAACAATTTATCCTTCGCAATGGCTTCTTTCCATTTTGTTGCATCTTTGTCCAAAGAGACTCCAACAATATTCAATCCTTTAGAGTGAAATTCCTTGTAGATAGCTACCACATTTGGATTTTCGGCTCTGCAAGGAGCACACCATGATGCCCAAAAATCAACAATAGTTACTTTTCCTAAATTTTCTTTTAGAGTTACTAGTTGCCCTTCAGGGTTAGGAGCTGAAAAGTCTGACCTTCAGTGAGGACTAGTTGTTGCAGGTTGAGCAGAAGGTGTTGTACCAACTGATGGCATTTTTGCTTCCTTAATTTTTGCTTGTATTGCTTTACCAGGTTTTGTAGTTTTTAACGACTCATCCAGGCTAGCATATAATGTTTCTATTTTCTTAATATCAATAGCAGGATCATTCATCATTCCTTGGATAATTAAGGCGCTTATGAATGATTTAGGATGAGTTTCTGCATAGCTGTTATATTTCTTTTTAGATTCTGCAGTAACACCTTCTTGAATTTTACTAAATTCTTTCATTAACTTACTGATAACAGCAGTGTCTTTAGCTTGTTGTGCCTGATTCATTAAAGCAGTGTTATTCTTTTGGAAATCCATTACGCTTTTCTGTAGATTCATAAGCTCTTCATTAAACTTAACAAACTCATCATTGTTGTAGGTTCCGGAAAGTTTAGATTTATTGATACTGTCTTTGTTTATTTCAATAGTAATATCTCCATTCTCTAAGATAAATGGAAATTTCCCATTTGCTCCTTCAAGCTGTAACATATAAAAAGCGGGTTCAGTAACTTTTCCTTTTATTTCAAATTTACCATTCTCTACTTTTACAGTATCTACGGCCATCAATCCCATACCGGCAGCATCTTGGGTTTCTAATATAATGGTTTTACCATTTTCAACTCCTTTTGCTGTACCAGAGATCGTGTACTTGTCTTTGCTACAAGAAATTAAGAATACTGTAGCCGTAAGTAATAAAATTATTTTTTTCATTATAAGTTAGTTAAATGATTTAAGTGTGCAAAAGTATTTAAATTTATAAAATATCAATAATTTTATGACTTAAATTTTTGTTATAGTTTGTATATTTTTATTTAAATGGGGGGAATCAAATGTATTAAGTGAATTTTAGACACTTCACTTTGTTATATGCGGAAAAGAGTATACTATTAGATACGAATGATATTGATGCAAATTTGAGGCTTTTTCTAGCTAAGAGCGGAATTGTATTTTAGTTCGCATTTGGCAATGCTGGACTCCGCATGCTCCATCTCATTTAGCGTAATCCGGATATCCATATTTACGGTTCTTAATTCTTTGTGCAAAGTGGCACTTGATGCATTAGATTCGAGTTTAAGATTTATTTCCGCTTTTTGTTCTTCAAGAATAACAAGGGTCTCTTTTGCTTTTTTATATTGCGATTTGAATAGGTTACAAGGGTCTTTCATAGGGGTAATTTTGAAAAAATATTTAGGGACGGCTAACTTACTCAAAATAAAACTAATAGACGCTGTTTATTTCATATATTTTTTTCCTTTGTAATACTACTGCTGCATAATACCAACAAAAAAGCATCCCGCAAGGCGGGATGCTTTAATTATTTTTTTCAATAAAATCTAGTCTTGGTTGATGGTTTTTCTCCAAGTAAAAGAATTTAGTATATGTCTTTTTGCAAATCTTCCGGGAGAATCAGCATTTACCATTTTTACATAAGTTGCTTTTGGCACGCTGATGTATTCGTAAACACTTCCGTTTGAAAAATTAATTATCAAGCGACCCTCAACAAATTTGTAATCTGAAATTGTTGACGTTGCAATAGTTTCGGTGTATTCAGGTAAGTTCTGTTTTACAGTTTCAGGATTGATACTTACCAAAAAGTGGTAGGCTTCAATAATTTTTTTACTGTTTTCTTCTGCTTCTTTCAAACCAGCATCATTTCCCTGAAATTTGTCAGGATGTGCTTCTTTCATCGCGTTGCGGTAAATGGTTTTTAAATCTTTTAGTTCTGCAGTTCTGTCTACATTTAGCAGCTTTCGGTATTCAACGATTTTTTTCATAGATAAGGTAACTTCTTGTCTTTTAATATGAAACCAATAAAAGAGGATTTCAAAATCGACAATTTTTTGCAAAGGTACACTTTTTTTTAAGTTTTAAGTTTTTGACCCAAAAAAAATCAAAGAATAGCCCTTTTCAACCTATTTTGCAGGTACGTTAGTTAAGAATAAAAGCTATTGTTGCGGTTTATTGTTGGCTTTATCAAAGTTTTTAGACTTTTTTGGATATTTATTATAGTTGATATCACTTGGATTTTCAATGACGGTTTTGATAGTAATCCAATCACCAAGTTGATGATTGGCCATCGCCATTTTATAATCTAAAAGATATTCACCACAAAAAAAGTTGTTGTTTTCATCTTGTTCCATTATTCCGGTATAAACTCCTTTTTGAAGCATTTTTTCCTGTGAAGACTTAGTCATAATCAATCTGATTTAATAAAATTACTGGTTGCAAAGTTAATCAAATAATATTTGCATTGCGCTGTTCTGCACTTTCTGATTATCTTTGCATCATGGAAAAGTCATTTCGTCCCAATCCCAATTCTTTCAAAAATACTTTTTGTGTTTTCAGTGAGGAAGAAGTGATTGCTGTTGAAAAATTGCCCGTTCAATTTGAAAGTAAATCGGGGAGTTGTTATTATTACACCGAAAAAGGGATGTATCGTTTGTCAAACCATTGGGGAAGACTGGCCAATAGTAAATGGAGATTAGAGCCATTAGAACCCGAAACAACCTCTAAAACAAAACTGGGTTTTGCAAACTGGACTGATTTCTATCCGGACAATGCCATAGAAAAATTGTATTATATTCAGGCAGATTACCATCGAAATTGCGTAAATTACCAACATAAAAATAATCCAGATTATGATAACAAAGCAATCCTTCGCACCAGTTTTGAAACTGCAAAAAGGATCAAACAAATCAGAAATCTGTTGAATTTGACCTCTTGGGCAAAGCATTTTGATTATGAGGATTTGGCTGTTTTGCGTCAAAAAATAAGTAATGAACTAATTTTCACCAATAAAACCTTGGAAGAAATAAAAAGAGAACTATAATGGGAAGAAACAACGAAAGGAATATCAAAAAACACAACGATAAGTTGCACAAAGAGCAGGATAAAGTTAAAGCGGCCAAAGTGCTCCGTAAAGAAAAGTTAAAGCTAATCGTGAAAAAGTTCAATGAAAACAACCCTTCTGAACCCAAATAATTTATACAATGGAAAATAATAAATTCACTGATTTAAAAATCAGAGTTCAGGAAATTATCGATTTAATTGCTGCTAAACAAAACAAAGAGGCAAATAATAAATTAGTGGAAGTTAGCGATTTGCTGGATGAACTGCTCGATTTTTCTGAGGACGATGAGGACCTGATGGAAATAAGCAGGTACCAAGTGCTATTGAATCAATTGCACCAGAAAATAAACAGTGTAGCTGACGACTCAATAGAAAGTGAGGATCAGTTTTAATCTGTTATTAAATACTTTTTAAACCATTGAATGGCTAAATTAGCCACTTCCCCCAATTTTCCCGGCTCTTCAAATAAATGAGAAGCTCCCGGAATTATTTTCATCTCTTTGATTGAATCCAGCTGATCAAAAGCCAGCTTGTTCATTTTTATGACTGGCACATCCAGTTGACCCACAATTAACAATGTAGGTGCGCTTACTAAGTGCAATACGCTTAAAGCCAAATCCGGGCGACCTCCGCGAGACACAACGGCTTTTATGTTTTTTCCAAAAAAGGCGGCAGCCCGCAATGCCGATGCTGCGCCGGTACTGGCTCCAAAATAGGCAATAGGCAGTCCCTTTGAAACTTTATGTTGGGTAAGCCATTCCGTAGCTTCAATGAGCCGGCTTACTAATAAATCAATGTTAAATCTGTTTTCGTAATTCTGATCTTCTTCTTCCGTTAGCAAATCAAACAATAAAGTGCCTATTCCGTTTTCCTGCATTTGTTCTGCCACTAATTTATTTCTGGGACTGAATCTGCTGCTGCCGCTTCCGTGAGCAAAAACAACAATGCCAATTGCGTTATCAGGAATCACTAAATCTCCTTTTAAGTGTATCGATAATAAAGGAATTTCTATTTCTACAGCTTTCATAATGGACCTTTTTAACTATTAACTTTAATTCATATTCGTTGGGATGGAATTGGACTCTTTCAATAGCTGAATTACTTCCTCGTCAGCAACCTGGCTAAATTGTTCGTAAAATTGACCCACAGCGCTAAAATACTTTGAGGCTATCAGGTAAACGAACTCGTCCGCTTTTTGCTGGAATAACTTTACTCTGTCATAGGGGATAACGGGTACGGCTACTATTATCTTGTCAGGATCTTTTTTGCGCAACATTTCTATGCTCGCCAGCAGAGTGTTTCCCGTAGCAATTCCATCATCAACAATAATGACGTTTTTGCCTTTGACATCAAGAGGTTTTTGATGGCCTCTATAGAGCTCATATTTCTCTTGTAGTAATTCCCGAAGTCGGATAACTTCGTCATTGATGTAATGGTTTGGAATATTAAGATGTTCGTCAACAATCATCGAGTCCAGAGATACTGCACCTATAGCAAATTCTTTGTTCTGGGGATGCGGTATTTTTTTGGAAAGCACGATATCCAGAGGAAGGTTTAATTTTTTGGCAATCACATATCCCACAGGAACTCCACCTCTGGGAACGGCAAGAATCACCGTGTTGCTGTTTTGGTATTTCATTAATTTATCCGAAAGCAACATTCCTGCTTCAATTCTGTCTTTAAGGATTTCGTCATACATAACAAAAATGTATTAAAACAAACAATAAATGAAACATAAAGGTACTGATTTTCAGTAACTTTACAAATAATTAGAGTTATATTAACAGTAATTTTTATTAGATTATCCTGGTAATTAATTTTTATTAACAGAATAGCATCCTTCGAATGTTAAAATAATTTTAAATGGTACCGGTCTGCTTCCCGATACCGTATCGGAAGGGTTTGTTGTTTGAAAGACTTTGCCGTTTTTTACCAAGGAACAGACAATGGTTTTTACATCGATGCCCGAATCCGTTTTTTTTTAAATTATTCCACTATTTTAAATTCTCCTTGAGGAACACTTTTACATGGTAATTCATCTGCTTTGCATCCGGAGTATAAAAACAGAACGATTAGAAGTCCGATAATTTTTAAGCTTTTTTTAATTAGTTGCATCCTTATTTTTGTTTTAAAACTATATTGATTAATTTCCATTCGTTTCCTAGTGTCACGATATAGGAGTTGGCACTGAGATTAGAAAAAAGAACCTCTCCGTTTGTAATTGGTTTGGTTGAAACGGTCTTGCCATTAGCCGTTAGTACGACTAATGCTCCTTCTTGATTGGAAACCAGTTTTATGACTCCGCCAGCAGAGCAAACAGCATCTTTTTTGTAGAATAAAGTGGGAGTGCCGGTTTGATTCACGACAACAGTATAACTGCTCAGACTTGATTCATCCTCCGACAGAACTTCGTACGATATTGTGGAAGAAAAATTATCGCTAACCTCTCCCGATTTTTGTACAATTCTGTTTTTTAACAGTTTTCCTCCTTTGCTCAGGGTGAAAATAGGTTTTAAGGCAGTAAGGTCATAACTGTCATACAATGTAATGGTGGCCTGACCACTATTAATTACTGATGACACACTTTTGATGTCCAAAAAATTAAACGTCAGAAGTTCCGCCTTATCGTTTAAGGCAGGTTCGGCAATGCTGTAGGATTGAAATAGGTCGCCTCGGTGTACATTGACTCCAAAAACCACTTGCTTGCTTACAACAGTTATTTTGTCGGTGGCACTGTCGTATAATTTGAAGTACACCGCTTCATCTTCCGTGTTTGAAAAAACGGTGAGATAAGCATAATAAGAGGTTTCGCTGGCCACATAGGTTAAACCACTGATTCCTCTGCAGGTGGTACCTACAAAAGCAGCTACCTTGTCATTGGTGCCTATTAACTGCTTTCCGTCCACATTCAGTTTAGCCACAAAAGTCATCGTGTACTGATAGGCATTCTCATCCACGGTCCAGCTAGGAGCTTGCGCGAACAAGGGGTGGAAGCAAAGGCAAGATAGGATAAAACAAAACACTGTTTTTTTCATAAAAAAAGGATTTTATTCCGGAAAAGGGTGCTTTTATAAAGTGCTTTCCCGGAATTTTTAGTTTAGTTTTTTATTATTTTTTGGATCACTGTTTTACCGCCTATGGTTACTCTGAGAATATAAATTCCAGTAGTTATGTTGGGATTTATTTTCAAAACACTAGCTCCGGGATGTATTTCGAAAGTCTCGTTAAACACAAGTTGATTGAGCATGTTGTTAATCGTTATTTGGGCATCACCACTTTCTTCAGTGTCAATGGCTATCTCAAGATCATTGTGAAACGGATTAGGGGAAACACTTATTTTCTCTTTTAACAAATCGATTACTATTGGATTGGAAATACTTCCCAGAATTGCATTGTTAGAAAAGTGGAACGATTTCGTTGTCACTTGGGCTTTATCTCCTGAACCAATATAGGCGGTAAGCTTTTCGGGCTGGTTACCATAAATGGTAATGAAAGCCAAATCGGTACCTGCTATGTTTTGAGTGGTAGTATTTCCTCTTAATTGGCCGGTCTCATTGTAAAAAGCGAGAGTTTCAAAACCTTCGGGTAATTTCACTATCGCATTCATGGTATTCGGAAATTGGGCATATTGATTGGATAATACTTTATTTTCTAAACCATTTATACCCTCGGTCATAGGGGAACTGATCTTCCCGTTGGTTCGGTTTAAGTATTCAGGATACGTAAAACTTTGCGCAATGCCTGTTCGTATCATATAACCTTCGCCGGCTTTCAGATACGTTAACGATCCTTTCCAGCCAATGGAATTTGTGTAAATGGAAAACAAGGATTGTGACTTTATAACATCACCCTCAGTGGCCTTTAAGTTGGCCAGAGCATCTCCAATGGGCACGTTCTTGGACACTACAAAAGGAAGCCAGTTCCAATTTTGGTATAAAACAAAATTCCAGGTATTTAGATTTACCGGAACCCCTTTGATGTTTAATTTTTGTCCCGTTGCCAGTTTAATTTTATACATTTTGGTATTTGTAATTCCTCCGCTGGTTGAAACGGTTCCCGACCATCCGCTTAGAAGGGGATCGATGGCATTGTACTGATAGGAATCAAATGCTGCAGGCCCATTAGACTGAATCAGATCTGAGGTAGCCAAAACAAGCCCTTTGGTAAGCATATTTAAATTGTTAAATCTAGAGTCACTTACGTTAAATGAAGTCCAGGTCCAACCTTGATTTAATATGATTTGCTGCCCTGTTACTGCTGTATTTTTGAAAATCGCAGGCGCTCTGTAGGTGCCGATAAGACCATCTGCCACGAATGGCCTTGCAAGGACATCATTTAGGGTTGCTTCTTTTAACTTCCCGTCAGAGGCATCCCAGATATAATATAAAACAGTTTCTCCGCTTAATTGATTACTGTATACGGTCAGATATACAAAATATTCATCGAGAGCGGGATCAAAAACAACATTGGTCATACCGCGAACTTCCCCGTTTACGAGTGCCACTACTTTGTCGTAAGGATCATCAGAAAAAACATCATCTAGTTTTATTTTTCCAATGATATTCATCGATTGGTTGAACTTGGTAGGATCCAGAACCAGAATAGGCTCTTTTTCCAATACCCTTAAGTCCAGCTGAATTTTTTTGTTAAAACTAAAATTGGCAGTAGTCAGGGACAAAATCGTGTTATAATTCCCGATGGCCAAATTATTGTCTACCGTTGCTTTTAGCGTAACGGTTGTATTAGGAGCAATAGTTCCCGATTTTACCGAGAGTGTCAGCCAACTGGGCACATCAATGGAGTAAGGTTGAGGCTGTCCGCTTTGATTGACCAATGTAATTTCAAAGGCCAGATTTTCATTGGCTCTTTTCATTAAATTGACAATTTCACCTTGTCCTTCCACAAACCATTTCATTGGGTTCTTATTGATATAAGCACTCCAGGTTACGGGTGAAGCCTGGCTGTTATCCCACATATCATTAAGGTTAGAAACCGTAATGTTGGCTATTTTTCCTTCTACGCTTGCCCAGTCCGTAATCTCAGGCATCAATAAAATTTGATCGCCGTTAATTACCGCTTTCACAATAATTGATTCCGTTGGAAGAAACGACTTTATTCCGGGTGTTGTAATATCGTTATAAGCAAGAGGTTTGTCGTTTAATAAAGCGTAATCGCTCGTTTTTGTTTTTGAATCGAATGGAAAATAGTACTTTGGACTTAAACCATTGGGTGGATTAGCTTCGTTAAAGTTGGAATACAATAGTAAACCAGTACTTTCGAAATCAAGTTCATAAAACTGGTCTGCTTTTATTTGATCGGCAGTACGTGCCATATTCCAGATACATAATTCATCTATTTGGCCAATAAATTTTCTATCAATACTATTGGTTGGAACGTTTAATTGACCTCGGGCGCCTACAAACAAACTACTGCTGGTAAAGCCACCAAGATTGCTACTGTTATAAGAAGCCAGTTCCTTACCATCAACATACATTCTTATCGTTCCGTTTCGGGTCAAACTTATCGCAATATGATGCCAGCTATTATCGTTTACTATCTTGTTGCCAAAAGGATAGGTTCTTGTTTCGGCCTGCAATTCAATACCACCAATAGCATTCAGGTTGAAGGCCCATTTATTCCGATAAGGAGTATTTTCAACTAGATCAGTGGCATCTCCCTTACCATTAGACAATAGGGTTGAATTAATCTGACTGGTTTTCATCCAAAAGGAAACGGTAGCATCCATTTCTTTAGTAATATTTACCTTGGAAACATTGTTTAGTTCCAGATAATTGCTACCGTCAAAATCGTAGGAAGTCCCTTTGGGGAAAATATCCCAATTGACGTTGCTTAGGACAAGATTCTTGAATCGGGCTAGATCATTGGCTACGATTCCATTTCCTTCGTTCATTGGCCAATAGCCCAAAAGGCCCAGTTCGTTTCCATTGAAGGCAGTATTCATATCGATAACAGCCATTTCTCTTGAAATATATTTTTTCCAGAAAAGCAGATCGTGTAGGTTTCCTTTGAAAGTATTCCCACCCAATACAATTGGATTTTCATTCGTGAAGTTGAGTGTGGTGGTAGGAGACGGGATTGTCGTCGCTGTTAGCTCTCGGTCATTTTCAAAAATACTCAATTTAACGGCAGTGGCATCATAAGAAAGCGCATAATGATTGAAAGTCTTATCGCTGCTGATTGTTGCACTAATGCTCTGTCCGCCTATGGTATATTTTAATACATTATCAATCAATTCTACTTTGATACCACCACTTTGGTTGAATAGGGTAGAGGTTCCGGCCGGGCTTAAGTTTTTTAGCCAAAACTCGATACTGAAGTCACCAGTGGTAAGGGCAGGTTTGTTTATACTAGCTGTATTACTGGAGCCATCAAAAGCTAGTGAAACCTCGTGATCTACCGGTAATTGGTTTTTCTGTACTTTAAATTCAAAATTTGTCACGGTGCCATTAATCTTTACGGGTTCGCTGAAACGCAAGCTGATATCGTCCCCTAAATTTAAAATGCCGTTTTTGGGTGTGGGCGTACCAAAGAGTACGGGAGCGATGAGGTCTACTGTACCTTCTATAATTTCCGATTCATATGAGGTTTGATTGTTACAACTCGTACGGGCGCGAAGTTCATATTTGCCATTAGCCATTTCTAGTCCTGCAATATCCCAGTGATACTCTAATTGATCAGTGGCAATAAAAGCTACCTTTAGATCTCCGCCAGCGTAAGCCATATCCCTATCACTCTGGTTTTTGTAATAGGTCATTAATCCAGTCCAATTAGGTGTGCCTTTTAATCGGTATTCTAAATTGATCTGTTGAAAACTGGCAAAACTGGTATTGAAATCCGCCAACTTGACAACTAGGGGTTTTGTAATTTTATTTTTTGCATAATCAGGGTCTAAGCCTGTATTCCTGTTCATAAGCCAGTTGTTTGAAGGAGCCGTTAGGGTTACCGGAGAACAGGCAGCCACGAAGCTTGCCGATACCTTTACAGAATCTACTGCTTTTCCGTCACAGGTAGATTCCAGCAACACGCGTATATTTGGATAATTATACTGGTCTTGTTTTATTTTTTTGAGTGTCATAGTATACAACACGGTTTTTCCTGCCGGAACAGTAATGAGGGTTCCATTAGGTTCAATGTTGATCTGAGCATTGTCTGGATTAGTCGTTTGATCGACTACTAGTTTAAAAGTAGCATCTTTATTGATGGTGCTGGTATTTCGCAATTGAAGTACAAACTCTGCATTTCGACCTTCAAATATCCCGGACACGTCAGCATCTGTTACTGTTATTTCGGGTTTCTCCAAAGCCATCGTGGCTACGGATAGCGGAATGCGTTGTTCATCCGTAAGATCGGTGATCGCTAAGGACGTGTTGGTTGCATTGGTATGGGTAGGGTTATAAAAATGGGAAAGTTCCGCACCTTCGTAAGGGCAGGAAGTTTCTCCTCCTTTAGTGATAAAGATAGGGCCGTTTCCATCAAAAGCGTTGATGACATCCACACTTAGTAAATTTCCTGCATCATTATCTTTAAGCGTATAGCTAATGTTGGTGGTCGTATTGTTAGTGTCCGCACTAGAACTTCCAGATCCCTTTCCGCTACTGGTACTGGTTTGCATTTCAAAACCCGTTTCATTAAAGGCTGCTCCAAAGGCTCCAGCAATAGAACTATCAATTTGCAATTGATACGTTAACGAATTCGAGCTTAGGCGCTCTATTTGGTAGCTTTTTGTAAATTCTCCGACACCGGCATCCAAAGAAATATTTTCATAAAAAGTGGCATTCAATAAATCCTTAAGTTGCCTGCCCGAAGCCGATAAAGTATTGGTTACCGGATCTGTCAGACTCTTTATTAGGGCATCTAAGGAATTTTTTAGTGCGACTTTGTTGTTAAGTGCCTGGTATTTTGCCAATTCATTGTTCAGGATTATTTTTCTCCATAGATTGACTGAGGCATTGTAGGCATTTTTTGTAAGAACCCCATTCTGGTTTTCAACAAGCGTTCCGGCATCAATTTGTCTGATAATTTCCAAATACTTTGGAATAAGGTCATTTAAAATGCTGTGTTGCGAATAGACAAACAATGTTTTTTCTGGAGCTTCATTGAAGTACATTGCCTTGTTAATTTTTGGGTATAATACGGCTGCTGTAGTACCATTTTTAACGTTAATTCCAGTTGGAGTAGTAGTCCCATTAGGGGAATTGCTCGTTGATAAAGCTAATTGGTCATAAGTTCCATAAAATTGATTGGCTGAAGTTCCAACATACAAATCGGCATCGCTGCCTATCCAGCTTGGATCGTCGCTCGTGGCAATCGTTTGATTGAAGGAATAGGTATTGGTTACACTTTTTCCGTTCGAAGACGATTGTGCCATCGTAACCCCGGTCGAAATATCATTCGTGACCTCGGTTTGCATAACGGGTCCTAATAGTCCGCCGCCAATACTTAATTTGAATCCAAGCGAAACGGTCGCGTTTAATTCGCTACCATTATTCTCGCTAGAGGAATTTTCTTTGGTAAAACTAAACGAAGATCCTTTTTCTATCGTGGCTGAACTGCCGGATCCCGGAGGATCTCGCAACACAAAATCAGGTAATTCCGGACCCGCCGTAACAAAGGTTTGGGTACCATCGGCAACGCCTCCCAGCAGAATTCCCTCTTTATATAAGTTGTTTATGGAACTATCTATTCCATTGAATCGGTATTTTAAATCGATGGTTCTTTTAAAACCGGCTACAGCATCAGTATTGGGTGTTCCTCCTTTAAAGCTGTAGGTTAATAGGCTTGGATCTGTTGGGGAAACCTCAAACTTCTCGCTGTTTTCCATCGCTAAATTATTGGTGGGAACTATAGTTCCTCCTTCCACAGAAACTGTGCTAACTTTAGGATTATTGATGTTGGCATCATAATTATAATACTTTTCCTGACCCTGAATTTGAATGCTGTAATTGCCAAATTGACTGTAAACAGGAACGAGACCTGCCGTAAAGGGAGAAAGGGACGGGAAGGTGTAAGTAATGTTATTTAACTTTATTTCGGTATCAGCAGTTTGGCTTAATACGGTATAGATAGGAGGTGCCATATACGTAAACTTTAAAACCTCTTGATACGGTTCTCCTGTAATAGTTGTATTGTCTTGAACAAAGGTTGGCGTTTGCGGTGCTTTTATGGCGGTAAAATTGTACTCCACGTTAGCGGCCAGCAGTTTTTTGTTGCCAGGGTCTATAGTACTGCTAAAGGTCAGATCATTAAGGTCCAGCGTATATTTTAGAGGCAATAACTTCATTCTGAATTCTCCTGTTTCAATGTTGGTTTCAACCAGTTTCGTCTTGTACTCGGTAGTAATACTGCTTGCTCCGGTAGGCAGGTGACCTAGTGTTATTTTAGCCTTTCCAATATTATTGAGGGAGGTAATAGTAATTGATGGTTCAGAGCTGACAACACCTTTATCGGGATAGGTTTTTGTTCCGGTATCTCCAAAACCAATCGTCTTGTTGGCTTGGATAGTTCCTCCTACGACACGGCCCACGACAATCACTTTGGTATTGTCAATAAAGGTAATGGGTTCGTCACGGTCTTCAAAAAAGTCTTGATAGGTATTGGTAATAATAGTTTCTGTACCAACACCCGAACTTGTTTTGGCAGGGAATCTACCGTCAAAATCAAAAGTATGCGAACTTTTGCTTACACTGATAGCGTGTTGTCCTATAGGAACTTCAATTGTAAATCGCCCGTTGATGTCTGTTTGTATGGGAACATTATTGGCATCAATTGCGGGAGCGTTATCAATATTGACATAAGCACCCGGAACTGGTATTGCAGCATATCGGTTCAAAATAGGGAGACCTGTTGTGGGACTGATTCCAGACCAATATTCTCCTTTTTGATATTTCAGATTACCTACGGTATAGGCATTATACGCTTCATTTTCCTTGATGTCTCCGGTTATGGGTTTATCTGTAGTCGGTGGAAAAACACCCCTGCTATCATATACCACGAGTCCTCTGAAAGTAAACGATGATTGATCGATAAAGTCCACATTATTGACTACGGTAGAACCCACACCTAAAAAAGCCAATTCCTGTTTCGGATTGAATTCGTGCTTTCCTAACGAAGGCACTATGGTAAAAGAATCTCCATTACCGCTGTAGGGTACGGATGATATCACATAATTACCAAACTCGTCGGTAACACCCAAAACCCCCAATTGGCTGTTGGTAGGGATATTATCGACGTTATCTTCGTTGTTGGCCCAGGTAGGAGCTATGGGTGACTGACTTAATTTAGCATCATTGCCATGAAAGTTAAAGCCAGTATGCGCTAAATCATAAGCATAATCTCCTGATTTTTCATTCGCTCTGATATAGGTATTTAAATAAGCTTCATTTCCTCCCAAATACCGGCGAAAATCTCGTTTTATTTGTGCCGGAGTCAAGGCGGTTTCCCAAACCCTAAACTCATCTAAAAAAGCGGTGGTTCTTCCACCCATTTTTAAACGTGACCATGTTAGAGCTTGTCCAGTCGAGGAGGTATTAAATTTCAGAGGTCCGCCAGTAATGTCTACTCTTACTGGTGGCAAGCTGTTTTTTGCTTGGATACTAGTCATTTTATCCCTGTAAGCAGCATCAATTAATCGCCCATTAATATAAAATTCAACAGGTTTGTTATCCCTTATCACCACACTAAAATGGGTGAAAGAAGTGCTCATATTGTCTATGGGTACTAAAATATCATCTCCTTTATTATCAATTTCGCCACTTGGATAATACCCAAAAACAGCAACATATTGATTTCCGAAATACATTTGAATATATCTTTCATTTTGCATACCAGTGCGGAGTTCATAATATAATGGCTCATTTGCATCATTTTCTAATTTGTAGATAATTAATGGACTATTCCATGACGATAATGCACTTTCTGGCTTTACCCATGCCTGTAAAGTAATAGCGTCTTTTAGGTTTTTATTTAATTTAGGGACAGAAATATAACCTCCAGAAGGCACTTTTAAAGAACTTCCAAAACGTAAGGTGCTGCCTGTTGGATTAGCGGTAATCAATACGTCTTTTACCGGATTGCCTCCCGTGTAACTGATATTTCCGGTAATTACTCCTGTTGGATTTCTATAGCCAAACCCTGTAATAAAATTGGAATATATAATCTCTACGCCATCAACTTCAACCCCTTTGGCAAAAATTTTATAACGATATAATTTTCCGCCTTCTACATTGGTATCTGAAAAAGTTCCCACATCTCCAGCCAAAGTTTTTAACGGTTTTCCCCAATTGGGTTTGGCGTTGGTAACATCCTCAGTACGATAAACTGTAATACTGATGATTTTTTCCTGATTCTTTTTAATATCCCAGTTAATCTCTATCCTGTCGCTGAAATAGCCTTTAGAAACGGTGAAGGCGTCCTCCGAAAACGTAGTGTAGCGGTAGCGAATGCCCCAAGGAAAACCTAAATCTTTGATATAATTTTGAGTAGAAACTGCAGCAGCACTTGCCCCATTAGTTAAACCCATATAAGGCATTCCTACTTGCATGCTCACGCTGGATATGATGAAAGGGGTGCTTACTCCATTTACAAGTTTGTATACAGTAACTCCTAAATTGTCTTTTTTGGAAGCCGCAGCTCCAATTGCAGACTTTACGCCCGATTTTTCTTGAGCAATCAGGGTGCTGTAACTGAATAGTACGAGGCACAATACAAGAATATGTTTCATTGTAGGAAGATTTTGTTAAAAGAATAAGAGAAACAAACCAGAAATCGAATCGGTGATTATATTTTAATAATATAATTCACACCGTAGTTGATAGGACGAATTTCTGTCCCCCCTGAGTTTTCTGTGGAGCCTGAAGCAGAATGTTGATGACCTCCATCCGTTGGTATTGCCCTAGAACTACTAATGTTTGGTTCAACACCACCACCAGTATTATTGTCAAAACCTTGTCCTGTACCGGTACCATCATATTTTAACGCTCTATTATAATCTAGAGAATTAGCACTATGATTATGGTCACCTTCTCTACTTACTGTTAGACTAGTTATTGAGTGTGAATGCGCTAAAGTACTTTCATTCTGTACCGCTTTTAAGGCAGGACCTGTTTTAGTAGCATAAATTGATGTCGTAGAACCTGTTCCACGCAAAAACATACCTCTAAGATCGGGTGTTTTATTGACTGCCAACAAAGTTTTTAATTTATCGTAAATAATGCCACTAGGAATATCGGTACCATCACAAAGCAACCAACCATTTGGGGCTGTAGTTCCTAAATAAGGCATAATAGAACCAGTGGGTACGCCATTTTGCGCAAAAATAGCATATGGAACTGTCTGTAGTTTTTCATCAGAAAAAACAGCATTTCCTGCGGTTACTGAGCTTACTCTCAAATAAGCCGATTGGGAGCTAATTAAATTGGATTGGTCTTGGTTTATACTCAAAACATAAGAAAAAACTCCGAAATTATCGGTTTTTACGGTAGGTAAAGCAGTTAAAATGATGGTTGGAGTGGTAGAAGCTCCTACAAAATAGTAAACTTCAAATTTTAAATCCAATTGGTCAATATTGGCCAAAGCTTCATTATTAATGTCGCGCGCAATGCCTTGCACAGACATTCCTGATGAGGTGACGCTAGTTTGAGCAGTTACATTTACAGTCGAAAGGAATCCTAAAGCTAGGATTAAAACAAGGTAGATTTTTTTCATGATTTTTCACGTATGGGTTACATTATTACGGCAAATAACTACAGAAGCACATGAAAATAAAAATAGACTAACTATAATATGCTATATTTGTGACACATTTTGACTATTTGACACATGTTTTTAAACGTCGTTTCCTTGTTTGTTGGTTTCTTATGCCTCTTTGTGGTAGCCTTGATGCTGTTTAATCCAAAGCCAAATCGCAAAACAAATAGCTACCTGTTGGTTATTTTATTTGTGGCAGGATTTCAGCGATTTACAAATGCCATTGAAGTCTTGGGATTCACAACTACAACCTTTAGTCCCTTAAAAATAAGACTAACGTTTGCCTTTTATATCGTTCCCATCTACTACTTGTTTTTCAGAAGGCTTATTCGTGGAAAAGGCAAAATCCAAAAAGAGTTGTTGCATTTTATTTTACCTACGGTGCTGGTTTTGATCGATATGCTGTTATTGGATTATACCCTTAGCTATGTTGTGTATCTGATCTTTACTTGTTTCTATTTTGGTTTCATTCTGATGCTGGTAAAGGAATTGATACAAATGAAGAAGCTTTCGATGTTCGAAAAAGGGAGTTATAAAACCATCAGAACTTGGGCGCTGTTAATGGCTGCCATCACTTTTTTATTGGTACTCTATTCGAATTATTTTTTATTTAGTGACGCAAAACCCAGAATAAATTTAAATGTTTTTTATCGCATTTCGTCTTTATTATGGCTAGCAGCATTGATTTATATGTTTAAAAATCCAATGATCATATTTGGTGAACACAATTTATTGAAAAGCCTGCAGAAAAACGCGCCCCAGGACATCTTGATTTGGAATACCAAGCCTTTGAAAGCGATAGAAGACAAAGACTTGATGATTTATAATGCCATTAAAGCAAGAATTGACACCATCCTGATGGACATTCAGGTCCTGCAAAAATCAGTGCCCTTAATATCCACAGTCACCTTGACAGCTGAAACTTTGGCCAAAGAATTAAAAATCCCCAAAAGCCATCTGGAATTGATATTCAAATATTATTGTAACTATTCTATCAATGATTTTGGCAACTTGGTCAAGGTGAGTTATTCTTTATCCCTTATCAGGGACGGCTATCTCGAAAACTATACCGTGGCCTATTTAGGAGAAAAATGTTTGTTCAACTCCCGATTTACCTTCTCTAAAAATTTCAAGAAATTTACAGGAGTATCCGTAAGCGACTTTGTGAAATCCCAAACCAAGCCCAACGGACTGTATCCAATTTAATCTCTTTAGGTTTAATTCCTTGAAGCTCTGCTTCGGTTTTTTTTTGCCACAGATTCACAGATTAAAAAAGATTTTCAAAAATCTTTGACCCGAGATCGAAGGTCGAACAGGCGAAGCAATCTGTGGCTATTATTTCGCTAATACCTCTGGAGCTATGCCCTGAGGTAGTTTATTTTGTACTTTTGATAGCCTCTTTGGGTGTAATTATTAAACCCTTCATTTCGAGCTTGAAATTTTCACAAAATCCAATATCAAATGACCCATTATAAAGGATAGCACTTCTTGCTCCCCTCTTGAGAGGGGTTGGGGGTGTGTTGTCATAAATCTTTGTAATCCAATATTTTAATTAAAAACGTCAATGATATTTTTTTTGTGTAGTGAAACGGAACAAAAAATGTCTATCTGTCACAGGTAGGTATCGAGAACCGTTTTATGAACTTCAAAAACCCCCAACGCAAAGCAAAAGGCTTTTAACTAAAAATTAATATATGTTTGGCTTCTGTTCTTTTTAAAATGGTGTAATTTTAAAACCTATGAAGAACACAATCAAAAAAGGCTTTTATTTCAAGACCTACGAAGCACCATTCCAGTCTCCGTTTGACAAACTCTTTACGATTTTTAAGGAGCTCATCACGCATACTTCGGGCGATTTTGATGAAGCTATTGATTGGTTGCGGGAATTGGACAAGGAATACAAACTTACCGATGAACACTATACAATTGATGATTTCATTGAAGATTTAAAGAAAAAAGGATATATCCGCGAAGAACTCAAAGACGACGGAACTTCAGGAATTGGCATTACTGCCAAAACAGAACGAGCCATTCGGCAGCAAGCCTTAGACAACATTTTTGGTAATTTAAAACGTTCCGGAAGCGGAAACCACAAAACAAAACACACCGGAAATGGCGACGAACATACCGGAGAATTTCGCGAATTTCATTTCGGTGATGGACTCGAACGAATTTCCTTGACCGAAAGTCTGCGAAACGCCCAAATCAACAATGGTGTAGCCGATTTTATGCTTACCGAAAATGACTTGGTAGTCGAAGAAACCCAATACAAATCCCAAATGAGCACGGTTTTGATGATTGACATCAGTCACAGTATGATTTTGTATGGCGAAGATAGAATCACACCTGCCAAGAAAGTCGCAATGGCGCTGGCCGAATTAATCACGACGCGCTATCCAAAAGATACTTTAGATATTTTGGTTTTTGGAAATGATGCTTGGACAATCGCTATTCGGGATTTACCCTATTTAAAAGTGGGGCCTTTTCACACCAATACCGTTGCGGGTTTGCAACTAGCAATGGATTTATTGCGCAGAAAACGCAACACCAACAAACAAATTTTTATGATTACCGACGGTAAACCGAGTTGCGTTCGCGAAAAAGACGGTACTTATTATATGAACAGCAACGGCCTCGACGAATATATTGTCGATAAATGCTACAATGAAGCCCAACAAGCCCGAAAATTACACATTCCTATCACGACTTTTATGATTGCCAAAGATCCGTATTTGCAGCAATTCGTGAATCGTTTTACCGAAGCCAACCAAGGAAAAGCGTTCTACACAGGTCTTAAAGGTTTGGGCGAAATGATTTTCGAAGATTATGAAACCAATCGTAAAAAAAGAATTAAATAAGTGTTCAGTCGCAGTCGCAGTATGTCAGTTCGAGCGCAGTCGAGAACAGTTTTAATAGCATTAATAATTTCATTAAAAAACAAACAATGAAATGACCCATTATAAATTTTAGCACTTCTAATTCCCCTCTTGAGAGGGGTTAGGGGTTTGTTTTATAAAGCTTTAATATAAAAAAAAAGTCATTGTTAGAATGGTTGACAACAACAACAACAACAACAACAACAACAACAACAACAACAACAACAACAACAACAACAACAACAACAAGAACAAAACTTAATAAGACTTAATCTCTTAATGGTTTAAAAATTGAATTAATATTAAAAATGATGAAAATAGAAAATAGATTCACCCTAGGCGAATTAAAAAAATCAGGATACCAAACCAAAAGTATCAAAGACGAATTGCGTCACAATTTGCGAGAGAAAATCAAGTCAGGGCAACCCACATTCGAAGGAGTTCACGGCTTTGAAAATACCGTAATCCCGGAATTGGAACGCGCCATTTTATCACGTCACAACATCAATTTATTGGGGCTTCGTGGTCAGGCCAAAACCCGATTGGCAAGAAAAATGATTGAATTGTTAGACGAATACATTCCGTTTGTCACGGGTTCCGAAATTAACGACGATCCATTCAATCCCATTTCTCGTTTTGCCAAAGACATCATTGCTGCCAAAGGTGATGAAACCCCAATTTCGTGGTTGCACCGCAGCGAGCGTTTCTTCGAAAAACTCGCCACGCCCGATGTTACTGTTGCCGATTTAATAGGTGATGTCGATCCGATAAAAGCCGCCAATTTAAAATTGTCGTATGCCGATGACCGTGTCATTCATTTTGGGATGATTCCAAGAGCGAATCGCAGTATTTTTGTTATCAACGAATTACCTGATTTACAAGCCAGAATTCAGGTGGCCTTGTTCAATATTTTGCAGGAAGGCGACATCCAAATTCGGGGATTTAAACTGAGAATGCCACTCGATATGCAGTTCATTTTCACCGCAAATCCCGAAGATTATACCAATCGCGGTAGCATTGTAACGCCTTTGAAAGATAGAATTGGTTCCCAAATCTTGACCCATTACCCGGAAACAATCAAGATTGCCCGAACCATTACAGAACAAGAAGCCAAATTGGATGCCGCCCAAAGCGATTTGGTTTACGTGCCTTCGTTGGCCAAAGATTTATTGGAACAAATCAGTTTTGAAGCTCGTGAAAGTGAATTTATTGATAATAAAAGTGGCGTAAGTGCGAGATTGAGTATTACAGCCCTTGAAAATTTGTTTAGCACCGCTGAGCGTCGCGCCTTGAAATCTGGCGTGGATCAAACCAGCCTGCGCTTGTCTGACTTTATGGGGATTATCCCTTCCATCACAGGAAAAGTAGAGTTGGTGTATGAAGGAGAGCAGGAGGGAGCAGCCGTTGTGGCACAGCATTTAATTGGCGATGCAATTCATACGTTCTTCCCAGCCTATTTTCCTAAAATCGAAAAACTCGAAAAACAGGGAGAGAAAACCCCTTATTCGGATATCTTAGAATGGTTTTTTGCCGAAAGCGGTTTCGAATTATTGGACGATGCTTCGGATGAGGAATACAAAACTATTCTGGACAGCATAGCTCCACTGGAAGTATTAATCAAAAAATACCAGCCCCAACTCGAAAAAGAAGACCGCTATTTTATGAAAGAATTCATCCTTTGGGGATTGGTCGAATACAATAAATTGAGCAAAGAAAGACTGACCGAAGGCTATCAGTTCAAGGATTTGTTCGGTAATTACATCAGCAAGTTGTAAGATTCAAAAAGGGTTTAGTTAATATGCTAAGCCCTTTTTTTATAGAATAATATATTCCTTAAGTTCTTTTTTGGAATACCATTTCTCAGAATGAGCACCTTCAATTTATTTTTTAAATTCTCCTAATCGAATTCCGAATCCAATTGCCGCATCTATAGTGTGAAATTTATCTTTCTCGTTGGTGTAGGTGTTAGCGGTATAAGTACCATCCCAATCATATCCAATTCCTAAATCCAAAAAATATCTTTTAGATTTTCCCAGATTAATCATGACTCCCGTGAGAGCCATTTTGCCTTTTATTAATTCAGTATTGTCGTTGGTTAATGGATTGTCAGAAGTGCCAATAATTCCATAGCCTAAGTTCAAATACATCCATTTGTAGCTAATTTGTCCTCCAATCTCATACCAAAGTCCTCCTCCTCCCGTGCCTAATCCTAGCAGTAGACCAGAGTTTTTGTGTCCAATTATGGTTTTAGTTCCAAAACCGCCATAATTTCCGCCTAAACCAAAACCAATATTGAAAATGGTATTGGGGTAGTCTTTTTGGCCGTATCCAAAGGCACTCAAAGCAATTGTAAATAAAAAAGTGGCTATTATTTTTTTCATAATTCTAATTTTTTAATCATTGTTGTACGATAAAATAAGTTTAAATATTTGTTCGGCAATTACATCAGCAAGTTGAAATGTTTAAAAGGGCTTAAGTAACAAGAAAGATATAATGTCGCAATTATTAAAAAGAGTTTTTGCCACAGATTATAAGGATTAAAAAGATTTTAAAGTTAATTAACGAATTAATCTGTGCTAATCTGTGGCAAAGTAATTTAGGAATTTATTAAAATACGACATTAAATTTTAGCTATTATTTAGCTAAAAAGCTAAGTCCTTTTTTTAATAGAATAAAACACTACTCGTCATTGCGAGCGCAGCGCGGCAATCTCACGAACCTTCCACAAACACCGGAACTACCCATTATTCAGCCAAACCGCAACCGCCACAGCCATGTATATCAGCAGTTGAAACGATTATAATAATCGCTATTATTGGAACAACCACGGCTCCAATGGTTAATAGGGTAGAGGTCGATTAGTTTATATCTTGAAATTAACACGACGCCATTTTGAGTAAAACTCCTTAAACGAACCATATATATAAGATGACCGGTTAGTTTGTAATTAGAATTCGTTTCTGCATTTAGAATTAAATTAGGCTCTTTTGAAGTAAAGGCAGGAATAAAAGAAAATCCTCCAGAGCTTATTTCCGCACTTCCTGTTTGTGCATTCAAATTAATAATCGTTACAAGGAAGGTTAAAATGGTTAAATAAAATTTCATGTGTTTTTTTTAAATTTTTCGACAAAAAACACTACGCTTAGATAACTTTTGCAAGCCTTTTTTTAGTATTTTTCATTTTTTAAAAGCCAAAAAAATCGTTTTTTTTATCTTCTTTCTTTGTTTTATTTCTCTTATTTTAAAATCGTTATTAATTCTCGTTATTTTAATTTCAAAGAATCCATTTATAGATTTTATTGGATACAAATTTGGGTTATTTCGATTTCTCAAATATTCCATAACCTAAATCGAAAATAGGGACGGTTGTTACTTGGCATATTAAATTTCATAAGTTCCGATTACCTTTATAACATAATTTATATTAGCCGTTTCTCAATTAAATTATTTGTTATGAAAAAACATTTATTGTTTAGTATTGTAACCGTTATCTTATTACTTTTCTCAAGTAAAAGTTTTAGTCAAACTACCAATGGAACACTTAATTTAGGAATATTGGAATCTTTTGAAGGGTATACCGGAGGAGGAGGGGTTACAAATTCAGGCGGAACTGTTACTGGTGATGTTGGTACTCATTTAGGAATAATTAGCGGATTAACTCCGCCAGATTATACCGGCAACACATACATTGCCAATGCTGTAACTAATCAAGCTCGCTACGATTTATTGAGGATGTACATTCATCTTAACGCTCTTTCTGTTGATTTTCCTAGCGCCTTTAACCCTGTTTCTTCCCCCGCTCACGCTATCGCTTTTGGAGCTGGCGAAACTCTTGTTCCAGGAGTTTATTCTATAGGTAGTGCAGGATCTGTAGGAGGAGCTCTTACTCTAGATGGAGGAGGAAATCCTTATGCAGTCTTTGTGATAAAAATGAACGGAGCATTAACCATAGCAGCTGGTGCAAAGATTAGTTTAACTAATGGAACGAAATCTTCTAATGTTTTTTGGGTTATTAACGGAGCTATTTCTGTTGCAGCAGGTGCTGAAGTAAAAGGGACTCTATTTTCAAAAGCAGGTGCTGTTGGTCTTGGAGCAGGTGTTATTCTTGAAGGAAGAATGCTTTCCTTAGCTGGTGCATTAACTATGGAAATTGGTTCTAGTGCCACTCCTCCTCCAGAGCCTACCACCATTTCAATATTCTGTGAAAGTAACTGTGCCCCTGCTCCCGCTGTTGATATTTTGGGAGTTCTTTCAGGCTTTGTACTTTTTGCTAGTGCAGGCGATGTAGGGAATACGGGTATATCTGGAATTAATGGAAGTATTGGTACCAATGCGGGAGCTATAACGGGTTACACAAACGGAACTCATATCGGAACTCAGGAGATTGCAAATGCGCTTACAGCACAAGCAGCAGCAGATTTGGATGCCGCTTATATCGCCCTTATGGCTATGACACCTACAGTAACGCATACTGCAACTTTTCTTAACGAAACACTTGCTCCTGGGGTTTACCATATACCGACAGCTGGGGCCTTAGGCGGCGTTGTTATTCTTGATGCGGCCAATGATCCTAATGCAATATTTGTTTTTAGGTTTGCTGGAGCCTTCAATATAGATGCAGCATCTAAAATTATTTTAATTAATGGTGCACGTCGATGTAATGTTTTTTGGATTGGAGGAGCTAGTGCTGCCGGTGGTGCCCTTAATATAGGGGCTTCTTGTGAAGTACAAGGGACATTTCTTGCCCATGGAGGAGCCTGTAACTCAGGATCTGGTGTATTTATGGTGGGTAGACAACTTTCTACATTAGGAGCAGTTAATACGGATACCTGTGTGATTTATAATAATCCAGAATGCGTTACTTCTACATCTTTAAACGCACCAGCAATAGAAGCAGTAACAGATAGTCCAAGTGCTTTACCAGGTACAAACACAACAAGTGTAATCAACAATGACACCTTAAATGGAACACCAGTTGTAATTGGAACCACCCCAGGAGAAGTAACATTGGCTTCAACTCCAAACGGACCATTAACAATGAATCCTGATGGAACAATTACTGTTGCATCAAACACAGCAGTAGGAAGTTATCCAATAACATATACCATCTGTGAGGTTTCAAATCCAACAAGTTGTAGTTCTGTAACAAGTACTGTAACAGTTACTGCACTAGCAATAGCAGCGGCAAATGATAGTTTCAATTTGGATTGTGCCACTAATAGTACTTTGGGCAACGTTCTAACAAATGATACAATAGATACTAATCCTATTACTTCAAGTGATGTAATAATTACTTTAGAATTAGGGGCTGATGCAAATATTACTTTAAACACAACTACAGGAGATCTTTCTATAACTAATAGTCTTGCCTACGGAGTATATACTTTAGTATATAAAATTTGTCAGGTGACAAATACAACAAATTGCAGTAGTGGTACTATTACTATCTCACTAGTACAAGCTACAAAACCTGCGAAAGTAGACTGTTCAGACACTTACACTTTCACAAATTGTGTTTGGGTGAAAGATAATAATACTCCAACAGTTAGGTGATTTTTATACTTGATTAGTTTAAGATTGATGGGGCAGAAAGCTTAGAATAATTTGCATTTACTAATGCTACTGTCCCAACTCATCAAACAATAATGAAAGTGGTTAGAATTTAATTAGATCCTATTATAGTAGGAACAACATAATTTTGGGACAATCAATTTTGATGGTAAATGCGAACCTATAATTCTAAATGGTTTTGAATATCGTTCTCTTCGGATTACGAAACTAAATCAATTAATACCTTTGTTTCTAACTTAGTGTTGTCCAATAATCAAAGTATTGGACCACATTAATTTTAATCTAAAGATAACAATCTAACGAACTCCAATTCACCAGATCTGATTCGTGTAAAACTGGATCCCCGTTCTAAACGAAATTGCAAATTGGGGCATTTCTAACGAAGCAAAAAAGATTATTTCAGGAATGGTTAATGAAACAAATTGATTAAAAATTTGAAAACGATTCTCTTAACTGCCTTTATTCTTGAGTTAAAGTGGTCTGTGGAAGGGAGTTTTTTTAAGTAAAGAATTGTCATATAAAAAAGGGAAAGTTTTGAACTCTCCCTTTTTTAATTATTCCTTGATAAAATTCTTAACGGCTGTTCCTTGATCCGTAAATATTTTTATTAAATAAGTTCCTGAAGGCAAAAAGTCAACTAAAAACTCTTTTTCTTTAAATGATTTAATCCGTTGGCCTATAGTATTGTATATCTCTAGTCCATTAAATTCTATTGATTCAGGCATTTTTAGAACCACTTTTGAAGAAGCTGGATTTGGATAAAGAATAATCTCGGAGGAAAGCATATTAGCATTAATTGAAAGACTATTTCCCAGTTTCTGAAGATTTGATTTAATTGCTGAAACTGCTTTTATTTTGCCTGCAACACTTGTGGCACAAGTACTAACATCAATAGCTACATAATATTCATATTTGTTCGTTAGGACATTTGCTGTTTGATCATTATAAGCATTATCAGTTGATGCTATCGAACCAATAAGCTCGAAGGGACCTAAATTTGTTTTTCTATAAATATTATAAGTTCCGTATGTTATCCCTTCATAATGAGTCCAACTTAAACTTACAGAATTATTTATGGCAACTGTACTTTGCAACAATATTGTTTTTTGAAACGCTGAATTTGGAGAAGCGTTTCCACAGTTATCAACCAATCGAACTTTATATCGATATGCCTTTGCTGTATTATCTGAATTTGCATCTAAAAATGAAATTTCCGAAGAGGTAATGGTTCCTATTGAAGAGTAATAATTGGAAATATTTGTTTCTCTTAAAATCTCATAAAAACCGACATTATAATTCCCTTGGTTGTTGATAAAAATCCTGTTTTTTGTTACGTCAGTTTCGTCACTTGTCACATAACAAACACTTAAGTTCTGGTATTGGGTAATTAATGTTATTTGAAAGCTTTTGGAGTAAGAAAAATAATTATCCGAAATAGTTACTGCATAAGTCCCATTAGGTAAATTAGTGAGATTGGCAGTGCTTTTCTCTGCATTTTGTATAAATCCTCCATTAGAAGCAGTCCAAGAATAGTTCACTACTCCTGAAGTGTTGGTCACTGTATTTATAGAAATACTTCCCGAACAATAGGAGTTTATAGCACTAGAAGTAATGGCAATATCATTTAAATTACCTACACCTATTGTTAATATTTTTTCAAATATATTTTCACCCCCATCTTTTACCTGAACTCTTATAGAATAAGAGGGTTGGGTTTCAAAATCAAAAGACACTAAATTTTGAAGTTGATTTCCATTTACAATCGTAAAGTTTGTATTACCAGTGTCTCCAACTCCTGAAACTAATTTATAGGTGAAGGAATCGGCAACATCCACATCCATTGCAGAAAGATTTCCGATAACCCGATTGTTTAAATTCTCGGCAAGTGAATTCGCTGAAAGCATAATATCCGTAGGAGTACTATTGACAATAATAGTAAATGTTTTAACTGTGGTATCCATTCCGCAATTTACAACACCTCCGTCATCCTGAACAGTCAGAGTTATGATTGCTGAACCACTTCCATTGGCTACTGGTGTAAATTGCAACAACCCTGTTGTGGCATTTGGAGAATAAGTTACTGTAGGTGTTGGTATTAAAGCCGTATTATTGCTAGTTGCCGTAATTGTTATATTTTGTGAGGCAACTATCTCACCATCAGCTATCCCAGATAAATTAACCGTTTGTTGAGGAAGATTTTGATTCATACTAATATCACTTATTTGACCTATAGTAGGAGCTTGATTGACTGAAAAAACAGAAATCGAAGTAGTCGCTGCCGGAAAATTGACAGGATTGTAATCTGGCATTCCTTCTAAAGTAATCGTAAAATCTCTTTTTCCTGGTGTTTTTGAGTTAGTGCTGAATTGAATATTTTTAATTGCAATTTCAAGATCAGCAAAGGATACTGGCACTCCAACAGTACTGGAGGACAAGGTTAGCTTTCCTTGTGCTGGATCAAATGTACTAGCTTTAATACTAGTTGGGTTATTTCCTGTAAGCATTACTATATCTTTTCCAGAAACATAACCCGAAACAAATTGAATAGCAACTGGAAGGGAAGTAGAAGTGGCAGAAGGATCAAGAGAATTTGGAGTAATATTTGCTGTTTGTGCAATATTTAATGAAGTTCCAGCGCAATAGGTTTGGTTTCCTGTAGCTGTAAGTATAGGTGAAGGCTGATACACTGAAAGTAAGGCACTTGTAGAACCTGCTGAGTAATTTTCAGTAGCAGCTTGATTAACTGTAATTATAGTTGTTCCAACACCAAGAATTGTAACAGTGCTTCCGCTTATAGTAGCTACGCTTGTATTACTACTTGAATAGGTCAATGCTCCGGTACTTGCGGTTGTTGGAGGTGTAATGGTAAATGATCCAGATCCAATTAATTTGTTTGGAAATGAAAAATTAGTTAATTCCGTTTGTTTGACAAAATTAAAACGCCACCATACACCAGTCCCACATTCTATATCTAATGTCATATTAGTATTAGTAAGAGTGGATACAATATAAATTCTAGACGCTGGTATTGCCAGTGGTGTAGAGGCAGAAAGTTCTCCAGCATTAACAGCTCTTGAAAGCCCTAAATACGCTCCTAGTCCATTTAGTGTTATGGTGCTATTGCTAGCAGAATAAGCCCAAGTGGCAGGATTTGTGCCGTCATGAGGAGCAACTGGTGTGCCACAACCTTCCGGACCAGAATTTTGCCACCACTCTACCCAAGTTGAGCTTTGCAATACATTTAGAAATGAACCATCAGCGCTAAATATAAACTCATCGTCGAATTGACAAACTCGTGTATTAACATCATCTGCAGAGTTTTGCCACCAAGCATTACTTCCTTGTGTTGGGCCTACCTGGAATGCACCAGCTGCCGGACTAAGTTTCCAGGTTCCTTCAGGCGTTTGTGAAAAACCTAATGAAGATATCATCAGGGCAATTAATAATGTAATTTTTTTCATATTATAAAATTTTATTTTAGTCAAGTTTTTTGGAATAATGCCAATTTGATAAACAATAATTTATCATTTTAAACGGATTTGGCTGATTCCATTATTATAATGATACAAATGTAAAACAATTAACAATAAATACTTTACGGTTTCCTATAAACAAGTTAATTTATTCCATATTTAAATCAATAAGTCTTAAAATTAAACTTTAACCATAAAAAAAGTCCCACCAAAGCGAGACTTAATAGTTGAATCTACAACATATTTTTATTGTGAATTGCTTTCAAAAGCCGCTTTTCTTCCAATCCACAATTATTTTCATTATCCGTCATTGCGAGCGCAGCGCGGCAATCCCACGAACCGGTAGCTCTTTTATTGCTTTTATAATTTATCATTTACAAAAAACACATCCCTTATCTGAATATCCATTTGTTTTCGCCCAATCCAGACATTCTGCATTGGTTTTGAAGCACGGACTGGCATCAATTTGATAAACTTTCCATTGCCCGCTATTCGCACATTGACCACAAAATTCCTTTTCAATAGTATCAGTATAAGTATCTTCACCACAACCGCTATTAAATAGCGTACTAACGAAAAATATAATTATAATATATTTGTTCCTTTTCATAATTTAATAAATTATTAAAGTGCTAAAAATCAATATATTAAAGTTAGTTAATTTTTTTATCCTAAACTATAAAAATCAATATTATTTGAGGTTTCCCATAAAATTTTAACTTAAAAAAAAGGGCTATTTGTAAAAAAAATCAGGAATAAGTATCTGTAAATAATCTTGTTAAAATCATTTATATATGGTAGGTTTGGTAAATAACAAATTGCATTACTTTCTATGGCTTTAAGTTGGAATGAAATAAAAGACAGAGCACTACGATTTTCTAAAGAATGGGAAAATACTACTAATGAGGAAGCCGATGCTAAACCATTTTTGGACGCCTTTTTTGATGTCTTTGGGATTACCCGAAAAAAGACAGGAACCTTTGAACATAGAGTAAAAAAACTTTCGGATGCCGATGGTTATATTGATTTACTTTGGAAAGGAACTATACTTGTAGAAATGAAAAGCCGAGGCAAAAACCTAGACAAAGCCTTTCAGCAAGCCATTGATTATACTTATGGATTAAAACAAAACGAATTGCCTAAATACGTTTTAGTATGTGACTTTCATTATTTTAGATTGTATGATACTGAAGAACAAAAAACACTTGAATTTACTCTTAATGAATTAGTGCTGAATGTTCAAAGTTTTGGATATTTATTGGGGTATCAAAAGAAAGTCTATAAGGAACAAGACCCTGCTAATATAAAAGCGGCGGAATTAATGGGAAAACTCCATGACCGATTAGAAGAAATTGGGTATGAAGGACATCCATTAGAAGTATATTTAGTTCGAATATTATTTTGTTTGTTTGCAGAGGATACTACCATTTTTGACAAACAACAGTTTCAGGATTTTATAGAAAACAGGACTGCCGAAGATGGTAGCGATTTGGCTTCTAAAATTCAAGAACTGTTTCAGGTTTTAAATACGCCCAAAGATAAACGCTTTAAAAACCTTGACGAACAACTCAATGACTTTCCGTATGTAAATGGAAAGTTGTTTGAAGAAGTATTGCCTTCTGCCAGTTTTGATACTAAAATGCGATTGGCTTTATTGGATTGTTGCTATATTGATTGGAGTAAAATATCTCCTGCCATTTTTGGTTCGATGTTTCAAAGTGTGATGAACCCTAAAGAGCGTAGAAACTTAGGAGCGCATTACACGAGTGAAACCAATATTTTAAAACTCATTAAACCCTTGTTTCTTGATGAACTATGGGCAGAATTTGAAAGCATCAAAGGAAACAAAAACAAATTACCGGAGTTTCATAAAAAGATAAGTGAACTCAAATTTCTGGATCCTGCTTGTGGTTGTGGAAACTTTTTGGTGATTACCTACCGCGAGTTGCGTTTATTAGAAATTGAGATTTTGAGAGCTACTCACAAATCTGGACAAGGAGTATTGGACATTAGGGAGATTATCTGGCTTGATGTAGATATGATGGCAGGAATTGAATACGAAGAATTTCCTGCTCGAATTGCCGAAGTTGCCATGTGGTTGATGGATCACCAAATGAACATGCTGATTAGCAATGAATTTGGACAATATTTTGCCCGTTTGCCGTTGAAAAAATCAGCCAAAATTGTTCATGGCGATGCTTTAGAAACAGATTGGCAAAGTTTATTAAATCCTGTAAATACGATTGATGTATATGCCAAACATACAAATATATTTTTGGTAGAAGAACCCATAAATGAATTTGGAATAGCAAACATACAAACAAAAACATTTGAGATTCACAGAGAAAAAAAGCAAAAGTCAACAAATGAAATAAAATTTAATTACATAATAGGCAACCCTCCTTTTATTGGTTCAAAAATAATGACTCAATTCCAAAGGAATCAAATTGTAAAAGAATTTAATACTATTCCCGGATGTGGAGTTTTGGATTATGTGACAGGTTGGTATTTAAAAGCTGCCAAATACATTCAGGAAACTAAAATAAAGGTTGCTTTTGTTTCTACTAATTCTATTGTACAAGGTGAACAAACCAGCATACTTTGGGGACAAATGCTAAATAAATATGGCATAAAAATTCATTTTGCACATCGTACTTTTAGATGGAGCAATGAAGCCAAAGGAAATGCGGCTGTATATTGCGTAATTGTTGGTTTTGCTAACTTTGATATTAATGATAAACGAATATTTGAATATGAGGACATCAAAGGCGAACCTCACGAAATAAAAGCTAAAAACATTAATCCGTATTTAATAGATGCTAAAGATGTTTTTATTGAGAAAAGAAGAACTACAATATGTAATGTTCCGCAAATTACATTTGGTAATATGCCAAATGATGGAGGTAATTTTTTTATTAACGAAAACGAATATGAAAATTTAAAGACTTTAGAACCAAAGTCTCTTGAATATATAAAACCATTTTTGGGAGCTCAAGAATTTTTAAATGGTCAAAAAAAATTTTGTTATTGGTTTGTAGATGCTAATCCAAGTGATTGGAAATTAATGCCTATTGCTTACGCTAAAGTAAAAGAAGTAGAAAAATTAAGAAGTAATAGTAGTAGAGAAGCCACCCGAAAACTTGCAATTTTTCCTTCTCTATTTGCAGAAATAAGACAACCAAAAGATAATTTTATTCTAATACCAAGACACTCGTCAGAGAACCGAAAATATATTCCTCTTGGTTATTTTGATAGAAATAATATTGCTGGAGATACTTGTGCAACTGTTCCAAATGCCACACTTTATCACTTTGGAATTTTACATTCAATAATGCATTTATCATGGATTAAAACAACTTGTGGTAGAATAAAAAGTGACTACAGATATTCAAATGAAATAGTTTACAACAACTATCCTTGGCCGGAAAATCCAACTGAAAAGCAAATAAAAACTATTGAAGAAAAAGCCCAAACTGTTTTAGAGGTTCGAGCAACATTTACTACAAGTTCGTTAGCAGATTTATATAGTCCGCTAAAAATGCCATCAGCATTAGTAAAAGCGCATAATGAATTGGATAAAGCTGTTGATGCCGCTTATAGTAAACAAACCTTTGGCAGTGAAGCGAAACGTATGGAGTTTTTGTTTGACTTGTACGAGAAATATACTGCTGGATTGTTTGTGAAAGAAAAGAAAGTAAAAGGAGCAAAGTAGTTTAAGAGCACAAAACCGAAAAAGCTTAAAAATATTAAAAACCCTTGATAAACAAGGGTTTTAGCGTGTGTTAATTTGTGATTTATTTGTTTTGTGGGGGTTACTTTCCGATACAGAAATTAGCAAATATATTTCCCAAAAGTTCATCATTTGTAACCTGTCCCGTAATCATTCCAAAATGATACAAGGCTTCTTTAATATCAATCGCCATTAAGTCGCTCGAAAGATTGGTTTGTAAACCGTATTTTACTTTCTGGATTTCGTCCAAGGCTTTTAGCAAAGAATCATAATGACGCGTATTGGTAACGATGGTTTCGTTGTTCCTCAAAGCGCCGGTATTCACAAACGAAAGCAACTGGTTTTTAAGTTCTTCAACGCCAATGTTCTCTTTGGCAGAAATGAGTAAAATATTTGGAATTTGGGATTTGAGATTTAGGATTTGGTCTTCCGAATACAAATCTTTTTTATTTCCGATTATAATTAAAGGTTTCAGAGGAAATTGATTCTTGATTTTCTCAATCTCAACCTGAACTTGTTTTATGTTTTCACTATCGAGAGTTCCCCCTTTGGGGGTTAGGGGGCTTAAATATAAAACTACCTGAGCCTGTTCTATTTTTTCGAAAGTTTTACGAATTCCAATGCTTTCAATATGGTCTTCTGTTTCTCTAATTCCCGCCGTATCAATAAATCGAAAGCCAATACCGCCAATAACCAATTCGTCTTCAATCGTGTCACGAGTAGTTCCCGCAATATGAGAAACGATGGCGCGTTCTTCGTTTAGTAAAGCATTTAAAAGTGTTGATTTTCCCACATTGGGTTCACCCACAATAGCCACGGGAATCCCGTTTTTGATCACATTCCCCACAGCGAAAGAATCAATCAGGCGTTTCAATACAAACTCAATTCTATTCAATAATTCGTGAAATTGAGTTCTGTCGGCAAATTCAACATCTTCTTCGGCAAAGTCCAGTTCGAGTTCAATTAGCGAGGCAAAATTCAATAACTCTTCACGTAGTTTGGCTATTTCATTAGAGAAACCACCTCGCATTTGCTGCATCGCAATTTGATGAGAAGCTTCGTTATCTGACGAAATCAAATCGGCGACAGCTTCGGCTTGTGACAAATCGAGTTTACCGTTTAAAAAGGCTCTAAGTGTAAATTCTCCCGGGTTTGCCATTCGGCATCCTTTTCGAAGCAATAATTGAATAATTTGCTGCTGAATATAAGTCGAACCGTGGCAGGAAATTTCGATGGTATTTTCGCCCGTATAAGAATGGGGTCCTTTGAAAATGGAAACTAAAACTTCGTCCAATGTTTTTTGATTATCGATAACGTGACCCAAGTGTAAAGTATGGGATTTTTGTTTCGTTAAATCTTTTCCCTTGATAGACTTAAAAACAGAATTTCCAATAGTAATGGCATTCTCTCCGGAAATCCGAATTATTGCAATTGCTCCTGCTCCTGAAGGGGTGGCGAGTGCCACAATAGAATCGTTGTACAGCATTTTTTTTGTTCTTGGGTACAAAGTTACTAAATCTTAATTAGTATTAATTTTAAAACAATTGAAAGTAATCTTCATACTAGTAACTTATGCCATTGTATGCTTATATTTGTTTTTTATTAGAAATAAAAATGAAGATTTATACAACAAGAAGTAAACAGTTTATTCAAGAATTAAGTAAAACAAAAAATATATACGATACAATCAGTATGTTGCGATTGTTGAGTATTCTTCTTTTTTTAATTTCGGGCTATTATTATATTCAAGAAAGCAATTTTGTTTTTCTAATAGTATCGGCAGTTTTGTTTATTGCCTTTATCTTTTTGATGAGAAAACATTCCAACTTGCGTTTTCAAATTAAATTAAAAGAAGCACTCATTGCCATTAATACAAATGAAATCGTCTATTTAGAAGATAAAGGAATTCCATTTGAAAACGGTGGTGAGTTTAATGATTTTCACCATCCTTATGCTTATGATTTAGATATTTTTGGAAATCATTCGTTATTCCAACATTTTAATAGAACGGCAACCTACATTGGCAAGAAAACATTGGCAAAACAATGCGTAACCTTGTTGCCTAATGATGAAATTAGTAGCAATCAAGAAGCAATAAAAGAATTAGCCGAGAAATTAGATTGGCGTCAGGATTTTTTGGCTTTGGCCAAAATAGGTCTCGACGATAAGCAGGAATATTCAACATTGTTGCAATGGAGTAAATTCAACAGTGAACCATTAACAAAAGTAAAGGAATTGATTTTGCTTGTTGCACCTTTTCTTTTTCTGGGAGTTGCGTCAACTTATTTACTTACCTTTAATCCCCTGTTTTTGAATTTTTTGATTTTGATTTTCATGTTTAATTTGGCTTTTTTAGGTTCTTTTTTTAAAAGAATTCAACTAGAAATAGCCAATTCATCTAATATTGACAAAACAATCTCCCAATACGGTTTGTTGTTGCAAAAAATTGAAAATGAGTCTTTTAAATCCAAAAAACTAATCAAATTACAAAATCAGCTGACTTATAAAAAAGAAAAGGCAGGTCTTCATCTAAAACATTTAGCAGGCTTATTTTCAAGTATGGATTCTATCGGGAATTTTGTAACCGGAATTTTATTCAACGGAACCTTCTTGTATAATGTACACGTGTTTAAATCGTTGATTTCATGGAAAAATCAACATGCCAAAGCTCTTGAAGACTGGCTAGCGGTAATTGGTGAATTTGAGATGTTGAATAGCCTGGCGAATGTTTCGTATAATAACCCGGAATTTGTTTTTCCTAATTTGAATACAAATCATGAAATTTCGTTCTCCAATTTAAGTCATCCGTTGCTTCCTAAAAAGAATAGGGTAGGGAATGATATTGATTTTCAGCCCCAATCTTTCTTGATTTTGACGGGTTCTAATATGTCTGGAAAAAGCACTTTTCTCAGAAGTTTGGGAATTAATATGGTTTTAACAGGAATGGGTGGGCCCGTTTGTGCGACAAAGGCAAATGTGTATCCAATGCCTATTTTAGTTTCTATGCGATTGTCGGATTCATTATCGGATAGTGAATCCTATTTTTTTGCCGAAATTAAGCGTTTAAAACAAATTATGGACGAATTAGAAAACGGACCTGCTTTTGTTTTATTGGACGAAATATTAAGAGGAACAAATTCTGATGACAAAAGAAATGGCACTATCGAAGTAATAAAAAAAGTAATTGCCAAAAAAGCAATTGGAGCTATTGCTACTCATGATATTGAAGTTTGTTTAACTACAAATGATTATCCGGAGTCTTTGGTTAATAAATGTTTCGAAGTCGAAATAAAAAACAATGATTTGCATTTTGATTTCATTTTGCGCGATGGTATTTGCAAGAATAAAAGCGCTACTTTTTTGATGAAAAAAATTGGAGTGATTTAAAAGAACAACTATTCATAACCCGTTGGGTGCAATTAATAAAATACTCAATTATTAACGAAATATGAAAATTTTAACATATAGAGTCATAGTAAAAAGAGTTTGAAAGACCAATTGCTTCGCCTGTTCGCTATCGCTCGGGTCTTGGGTTCACATAGCTATGATTCACTATCAAAAAGTGAAACGTCTTAAAAAAAACAATAAAAAACTATGTTTCTATGCGTTTAAAAAACTATAAATTGAATTACACCCAACGGGTTATTCATAATAAAAACAAATGCAGTTGCATTCTCTCCAGAAATCAGAATTATTGCAATTACTCCTGCTCCTGAGTGGGTGGCGAGTGCCATAATAGAATCGTTGTACAGCATTTTTAAAGTTACTAAAGCTTAATTAGTATCAATTTTAAAATCAAGATGGTGTTCTGTCGATAATTAATTTTAATGACTATGCTTTACTAATAGCAAATAATTCTTTCAGCCACGAATTACACGAATTAGCACTAATTTCTGTTTTAATTTTAAAAAAATTTGTGAAAATTTGTAAAATTAGTGCCAAATTTTTAAATAGTGTTTGTGTCTTGAAAATTTAGTCGGCTAAGTGGATAGTCTTATTAATTTTATCATAAACATCTGATAATTAGTGTTGTTAATTTATTTTTTTTACTTACCTTTAAGGTATGAAATGAGCATAAATGGAATATAATTTAAATAGGGAAGAAGTTATATGCGACCCGAGCTTGCGAACAGGCGAAGCAATTACATATTCCTTTAAAAAACAATATTATCTACATATGAAATAACTTAAACTTCACAAAAAATGAAAAAGATTTTGTTTCCCACCGATTTTTCCGAAGTTGCAACTAATGCTTTTGTTCACGCTTTGGAATTTGCCAAAATAGTAAATGGTGAACTTATTTTATTGCACACATTCGAACTCCCAGTTTATGACAACCAGTTTTTCCCGGAAAATTATAATGTCATTTTTGATTCCCTTCAATTATCTCAATTTGACATGTTTAAAGATGAAATTCCAAAGCTTCATGCCATTGCCGAAGAACGAAATCTGGATCATATAAAAATGAGCCACAGATTAATGGACGGTAGTTTGCTTTATAATATTAAAAAAGCAATCAAGGAAGAGAAAATAGATTTTATTGTTATGGGAACTTCAGGCGCAACGGGATGGGAAGCCTTTTTCTTAGGAACGAATACCGGCAATGTTTTAACTGCAGTTGATGTCCCTGTGTTGAGCGTTCCTTTGGAAGCAAAATTCGAAAAAATAGAAACCATTGGTTTTACCACCCGCTACAGAGCTAAAGATAAAAAAGCGCTTAAAGATGTGCTGCAAATTGCCAAAAGAATGAATGCCAAAGTAAGGTGTTTGTATGTGAAAACGAATAATTCGGATGTTTCAGATGCTACCATAAAACATTGGGAAGAAGAGTTTAAAGGGGAACCAGTTGTATTTTCAATAATTCCTAGTGACAATGTGCCGGATACAATCCTAGATTTTGTTTTATTCAAAGATATTGATGTGCTGGCAATGCTTACTTATAAAAGAAACTTTTTCGTTGAATTGTTTAAACCTAGTTTAACCCAGAAGTTTTCGAATCGGCTAGACATTCCAGTTTTGGCGATGCATGAATAAAAAAAAGCCCTATTTTCAATGAAATAGTCAAAAGTTTTTTATTTAATTCAACAATTCGGGATTAGTGAGAATTAATTCTATTTTTTTGATAATGATTGTAATTTGACTCATTTGCGCTTCGATGTTTCTAAAAAAGAGGCTAATATCTCTATTTACCCAGCTGTCAGAGATCACTCTGGCACCAAGGCTAATTCTTAAAACTGCACTTTCAATGTCATTACCATATTTTACATCAACAGCTTGTCCTATATGACATTTTTGGGCAGCCAACCTAATAATTTCTAAAGGAGAATCTTCAAATTGATCAGATAAATCAGAATTTAATAAGGTATAGAGTTTTTTTACTTTCTCAACCGGTAATACTTCATTGTTTTTAAAAATAAAGAAAGGGAAAATGGTGCGTATATTTCTTATTCCGAATTCTTTACTAGTATAACTATTGGTTTTGGTTTCATTATCATAAATTGGTTCTAAAAAAGAGGCTTCTTTTATAGAGTCTTCAACAAAATTGCAAAACATTTCTATGCCCATATTTCGGTATAGAACTGGGGTTTTATAGTAGCGATACATTTCAACTATGGCCGCATTCCAACGCATATAAGAGCCATAGTTATATCCATCGGATAAATCATTTGAACAAAACCAAGAAATTGGCCAATCGGAATGATTGTAGTATTGAGTTAAGCCTGCTGGTAAAGAGTTTTTTACAGAATGAATTACTTTACAGACGTTTTTAGGAAGTAGTAATGCTCCTGAATACGGAGGACCTGTAAAGTATTTGCTACCAGTTATGGTAACAATATAGTCTTTGTTTAAATAATTTTGAATGTCTCTCGGATCTAATCTAAGTTGCGATCCATCCACAACTATTTGTATTGATAATTTAGAGAGTGTATGCAGTTTTTTAATTAATTCGTCACTGGGTGATTGGTATCCTAATTTGGATTGATCCATAGTATGCAAAACAATATGTCTGCCTTGTTCATTGGTTTTGTAAATGGCATCATAAACTTCCTCGTCTAATTGCTTTGAGGATTTTAATGAGCCGTTTTCATCTCTAAAAGGGATTTTGATCAAATCGACATCTTTGAATCCTTCAATTTTATTTCCTTTTTTAACAGGGAAATTTAAAGCTGTTGTGTTATCAAAATGGCATCCTTTTAATGCCGAAGGTACTCCACTGCCTGTTTCATCCGATGCTACTAAAACATGTGTAATTTCTTTATCGGAGAAAATCTGCGAAATCGCTGCTATTTGCAGAGAAGAATCGGTGCCTGATGGTGAAAAAATTATTTCAGATTCCTCATTGAGTTTAAATATTTTTTTAAGGTTATTTTTTAATAATTCCGAGAACTCAATAGTGGCATTTTTGAATCCATTTTTCAAGCTGTTTCTGATTAATATGCTTCTAACTTTATCGGTTTTATCGAAAGCAAAATTAGAAACGCTAGTTGCAGTCGATGAGGCAAATGTAAACGCATCAGGTCTAGGAAATGGTCGGCAACCGTATTTGTTAAGCAAATCAATTTCGTCAATATTCAATCTAAGATCACCACCATCCATTAATAAATATTCGGTTGGTTTAGCCAGATTTTTAACAATGGTTTTCCAAGTTTTTTTAAATATTTTATTGGTGTTATTTAATCCGTGTAAAGCTTTTAGTTCTGTATGGTTTAATAAAGTTTCAACACTAAAATCGGTGTCGTTTTTAATTAAATTAAGCAAAAAATAATCGAGGTTTTCTAATTTTTCTTTGTCATCTTTAGGTAATAATTTGTAGAATATTTTTGTTACTTCAAGTGCTGCCAAATCACATAAAGCAGTATCGTATTTTTCGCTATTCAAGGCTTTATACCAAAGTTGCCATTCGATACCATATCTTAAATAAACTAATGCTAATGCGGGTTTATTTAAAAAAGAAGTGCCAATTATAATAGATTTGTTGGGTACAATTTTAAAAATATAAGGTTCACTTGTAGAAGTGATGATATTTATATTGTTTATTTTTGGTACTGTATTGAATCTTTTTAAAACGCGAACTAAATAATTCACATTTTCTTTTTCAAACAAACTCGTTCTTTTATATTGATTTTCAATAAGTATGTTATTTGTCATTGGTGTTTTAATTTAAAAACTTTCATCTTATTTATAGTTTTATTTCCTTGATTATTTCCTTGATATTTAATTTATGAAGAAAATACGATTTGAATTATCCTAATTGGATTTTGATTGTTTTTGGGTTCTGTTTGTGAGCACTTATAAATTTGGTATTAAATACTTTTTCAATAAAAGTAGGTGTTTGCTTTGGTAATCGTGATTCGCTATCTACAAAAACAACTGTTGATTTAGCTTTGCACAAAAGTGTATTTTGTTCATTTTTTATTTCAAATTCAAAGTTCAAACGAACCTTTGGAACTTCTTTAATTGTTGTTTTTATTGTAATAAGTTCATCATAAAGAGCAGGTTTCTTATAAATAATTTCAAAAGAAATTACGGGTAGTATTATTTTGTTCTTTTTAAGTTGAATCTCGTCAATATCTAATTTTCGTAACAATTCGTTACGAGCTTGATGGCAATAAGTTACATAATTGGCGTGATACACATATCCCATTTGGTCAACTTCCCCGTAACGAGGTCTTAATTCAAATATATCAGTTATCATAGTTTCGATTTTCTAGTTTTTCTTCACTAAGTTGATGTCCCATAAGGCTTTCTTTTGTGTCTAAATAATACTTATTGTATGGGTTTGATTGTATAATTAGTGAAATGCGTTCCATTACCATAATCCCGTTTTTTTCTAATCCAAGAATTTTATATGGATTATTTGTCAATAGCTTTACTTTTTTTACACCAAGCAGATCAAGGATTTTGGCTCCTATTTCATAATCTCTTTCATCTGGTGCAAAACCTAATTGTAAGTTTGCTTCTAAAGTATCCATGCCCTCTTCCTGCAATTTGTATGCCTTCATTTTATTCATTAGTCCAATTCCTCTTCCTTCTTGTTGCAAATACAAGATTATTCCATTTCCATTTTTCTCAATTAATTTTAGAGATTCGATTAATTGTTCTCCACAATCACATCTTAAAGAACCAAATAAATCTCCAGTAGCACAAGCTGAGTGAATTCGGGTTAGAATTGTTTCAGTTGATGTTAAATCACCTTTAATTAACGCCATGTGTTCAAGGCCGTTTGTTTTTTCTTGAAATGGAATTAGTTCAAAGTATCCATATTTAGTTGGAAGGTTAACTCTTTCTCCCCTTAAAATGTTTGAATCCATGGCAATCATTTTTTTTTTTACCATTATAAATTAAAAAAATAGGTTACATTATTTAATTCAAGATGGCAAAAGATTAATTTTTAATTAGTTTTAAAATGCATTAATAATAATGAAGTAAAGTTTTAATGATTATGTGTTTGATAATGAGCATTTTTATAGTTTTGAGTATGTTGTAAACAACTAATACCATTATCAGAGATGTTACCTTCAACAAATTCTAAAACTACCGTTGAAGAATCACCTGAACAACCTCTTATAACTTCGATACCAGCATGATTTAATTTGTTCATTACCTTATCGCCAATACTGCCCGTTAGCATAAAAGTTACTCCGTTGTTAGCTAAAATATTAATAATATCTGATTTACATCCACCATTTTTTTCTGAATCTATCAATTGCAAATCTAAAACTTCATTAGTATCAGAAAATGTATAGACTTCATAAGATTGACAATGTCCAAAATGGTTTTCTATCTGATTTTCTCGTGTGATTGGTACTGCTATTTTTTTCATTTTACTCCGGTTTTTAAGTAATTCATTTCTATTAAAATTGATTTCTTCTATTCCTTTTTTTTTCCACTTCAGTTTTTCTACATTTTCCAGCTTTCTTTCCTTTTTTTGAGACTAAACCTTCTGGGCCTTTATGATTGAAATTAGGCATAGTTTATTGGTTTAAATTTATTAGTTCTTATTTGCCAAAAGAGGGGCAATCTGCACATTTTGAGTGATTTTAGATGCCAGCAATTAGTTTGAAATATCTTTTGCATTTGTACCAATCTTTGTCAAATTCGAAATCACCACCATCGATAATGATAGATTTACCTTCTACAAAGGCCTGTCCAATTTTTTTTTAAGCACTATTATAAATCCTTGTAAGAGTTGGTCGCAAAACTTCCATTCGATCCGCTGCTATGTCTTGTGGGAGATCTTCATAAATAACTAATTTAACGGTTTCATATTCTTCATATTGCATAATGATAGCCGCGGTGTCACAAAATGCAATTCCAAATGGTTTAAAACCTTGCATTTTGTGTGGATTGTCAATTTTTCGTTTCTTTTTTGGGCATGGCATCTATCAATTTTTGAACAAAGATAATGAACTTATGTTCATAACAAAAGGATTGATATATTATTTAAAAAAAAATATCTGCTAGACTTGTTTACTATAGTTTCGCCGTTTTTCTTTTATTGTACTTTATTAGGAGGAGATTTATGAAATCGAATTCATAAAATAATTTGACGTTATCAGATATATAAAAAGTCCCTTTTATTCTAAAAGGGACTTTTTATAATGCAACCTGAATTATGATTACTCTTCCATAGTATGATAAACGTTCATCACGTCATCATCTTCTTCCATTTTTTCGATTAGTTTCTCTACGTCTGCCATTTCAGCTTCGGTGAGTTTTTTTGTGATTTGAGGAATACGCTCAAAACCAGAAGAAAGGATTTCTAAACCACGACTTTCTAATTCTTTTTGAATGGTTCCAAAGCTATTGAAAGGCGCATAAATCAAGATTCCGTCTTCGTCTTCAAAAACTTCTTCGGCACCAAAATCGATTAATTCCAATTCTAATTCTTCAGGGTCAATTCCGTTAGCTGGAATTCTAAAGTTGCAAGTGTGGTCAAACATAAATTCTACAGAACCTTGCGTTCCCATTGTACCATTGCATTTGTTAAAATAACTTCTCACATTGGCAACAGTTCTGTTATTATTATCAGTGGCAGTCTCAACCAGAATCGCAATTCCGTGAGGTGCATACCCTTCAAATAAGACTTCTTTATAGTTAGCAGTATCTTTATCAGTTGCTTTTTTTATGGCGCGTTCCACATTTTCTTTGGGCATATTTACTGCCTTTGAATTCTGGATAACCGCTCTTAATCTCGAGTTGGCGTCAGGATTTGGTCCGCCTTCCTTTACAGCCATTACAATATCTTTCCCAATTCTGGTAAATGCTTTGGCCATAGCTGACCAACGTTTCATTTTTCTACCTTTTCTGAACTCAAACGCTCTTCCCATTTCTAATTATTATTTTGAACTGCAAAAATACAGTTATTACTTATTTTATCAAATGTTTTTTTTATCAATTAGTATCATTGTTGTCCGATAAAATCAAAGTATAGTCCCTACGGGACAAATTTGCGATTTATAACTATCTTGCTACCAATAATTAACCTCTACGATGTATGCTCCGTTAGGAGCTAAATGTTGGTAGAATAAAAATCAAGTTAACCCAGTTCAATTGTCCCGTAGGGACTATATAGGTTAGGGTAATTATCTTTTTTAAAATTTAAATCGGACAACAATGAATTAGTATATTGATTTTTTGCTCTTCATAAATTGTTGATTGAGCCGTTATTTCCCATAATCATTAATGTCATTTAATATCGCAACAGCTTCTTCTATATATGGACTGGTTTTCAAATCTTTAATTTTATAGGTATTGATTTCCTGCTGAAAAGTATCAAATTGCAATTTTTCTGAATCGTATGAATTATTATAAATCGTGCAGGAGTTTTCCATTTTGGCAATCTCTTTCACTTTTTTCCAAAGCGAATCTATTTCGTGGATATCGTTAAACACTTCCTTAAAAGTAACCAGAAGTGGTTCTTTTGGATCATTATAAAGCGCATTGATTTCTTTGTTTGCCAAAATAATTTCATTAAACAGGGCATTATTTTTCCATCTTGCATTGCTGAGGTCTATTATTTCTGGATAATAATCCTTTCGGAAGGGGTTAAATCTTGCTTTTGAGTTGATGACATCATATTTTAAAGCTGTTTTAAAGCTTATTTCACGAGGAACGATGCTGTCATATAATACAGGAAGCGCAATGTCCGGAGTGATTCCTTTTATTTGATTGCTGTCGCCAGTTATTCTGTAGAATTTTTCAACTGTTAATTTTACGAAATCCTGTTTGTTTTCGTCCAAAGGTAAAATAGTCTGCATCGAAGCCTTACCCAATGATTTACTTCCAACGATTATTGCACGATTGTAATCTTGCATTGTGGCTGTAAAAAACTCACTTGCCGATGCTGAATTTCCATTGATTAATATCACAATTGGTCCATAATAAACGCTACCTCGATTATAGTCTTTTAGGACACTTTGCTTGTTTTTACTATTTATCAAAACTGATACAGGGCCATAATCAATAAACATTCCGGCTAATTTAATGGCTTCTTCCATAGAGCCACCACCGTTATCCTGAAGATCAATTACTAATCCCTGAATGTTGTCCTGAGTGAGTTTTACAATTTCTTTGGCTACATCATCGGCGCAACCTTGTTCGCTGTATCCGTCAAAATCGGAGTAAAAGTTAGGAATATTGATATAACCCACTTTGATTTCCTTTTCGACGATGAAACTGGAAACGGCATTTGCAGTAGCTTTCATCACTTGCTTTTTGAGCAGTACGGCAAGAATATTTCCGTTTTTCTTTTGTATGGTGAATTCAATTTCCTTATTGGAATCAGAATAAATCAGTTCTCCAATTTTCTCTAAGGAGGCACAGGAAACTAAATAGTCTTCTCCATTATTATTGGATACTTTTAGAATTACATCGTCTTTTTCGAACTTCTCTGCTCTGGCAGCAGGTCCTCCAGGGACAATTTCCTCCACAACAATTTCCTCTTTTTCATTAAGACTGACATTGAGTCCCAATGACAAACCACTTGTGGTCAAACCGGACATAAAACTAGATTTGGCATCCAATGAAAAGTAATTCGTATGCGGGTCAAAATAATTGCAAAAAATATTCAAAAAATCATTCTGAGGGTCATAGCCAAGACCTTTTTTGCTATCCAGAATACTATTTACTTTGCATAAATGGGTGTCAAATATTTTTACTTTTGATATTTTTTCGAGCTCTGAAAAATTAGTTGTGAGTGAATCTAAATTCGAACTCAATTTCGAAATATCATCCAGAATATCAAACTTGATTCTTTTTCTCCAGATCTTATCAATGTTTGCTGCCTCTAGGTCAAAAGGAAAGTTTTTCTTTGAGAATTTTACTGTGTCTTTTGCGGTGTAATCAAGCTCTTCATTTTGTATTTTTTCGAGTGTTTTTTTCTTTCTTTCCAAAGCAAATTGGTAAACAGAAACAAAATCATTCATAAAGGAACAATCATTTTGTAAAATATAATTGTCCAATAATAGCCTGTGTTTACAGAGTTTCTCGTATTCTATTTTGGTGAATAAGTTTCTGTTGCCATCCAGATCATTCATAAAAGTATCAAATACAAAAACCGATAGGCTGTCGTCTACCGGTTTTGGATGGAAATGTTCGTGTTGGATTAACCCATTTATTTTGGAAAGCAATTCACAAGTTTTCGCGCTATTTTGACCAAATAGTGAAAATGTTGTCAAGAATAGTATGAGTGAAAACTTCCTCATTTATGGTTTTATTTCTTGTAAAAAGGCAATTTAACTACCTTGGCAGGAACGTCATTTTTTCTGATTCGGATAAAAATATCGCTTCCAATAGCACTGTTTTCGGTAGTTACATAACCCAATCCAATTCCAACATTCATTGATGGTGACATTGTTCCTGAAGTTACGATTCCGATAGGAGTTCCTGATGCATCTACAATTTCATAATCGTGTCTTGGCACAGCGCGTTCCTGCATTTCGAAAGCTACTAATTTCTTAGATACACCCGCTTCTTTTTGCTTTTTCAAGTTCTCGGAATTGGTGAATTCTTTAGTGAATTTGGTAATCCAACCCAAACCTGCTTCCAGCGGAGAAGTGGTATCGTTGATGTCGTTTCCGTACAAACAGAATCCCATTTCCAGACGCAAAGTATCACGTGCGGCAAGACCAATTGGTTTGATACCAAAGGCAGCACCCGCTTCAAAAACTTTGTTCCAGATTTGTTCTACTTCATCATTTTTGCAATAAATCTCGAAACCTCCGGAACCGGTATAACCTGTTGCCGAAATTATGACGTTCTCGATTCCTGCAAAATCACCCACTTCAAAATGGTAATAGGGAATCGCAGCCAAATCTAATGAAGATAAGGATTGCATAGCTTCAACCGCTTTTGGACCTTGAATTGCCAAAAGTGAATAGTCATCCGAAATATTTCTCATATCCACGCCCAAATCATTATGAGCCGAAATCCAATCCCAGTCTTTATCTATATTCGAAGCATTTACAACTAGTAAATACTGCTCGTCTTTCATTTTGTAAACAATTAAATCATCCACAATTCCACCATCATTATTTGGCAAACACGAATATTGCGCTCGACCAATGGTTAAAGTTGAAGCATCGTTCGATGTCACTTTTTGAATCAAAGCCAAAGCATTTGGACCCGTTAGCAAGAATTCTCCCATGTGTGAGACATCAAAAACACCCACACTATTGCGAACTACTTCATGTTCAGCATTCACACCTTCGTATAAAATAGGCATATTGTATCCGGCAAACGGAAGCATCTTTGCTCCCAAACTCTCGTGTATGTGCGTCAGCGCAGTATTTTTCATTGTAGCTTTATATATAATTTGAAGCGGCTAATTTATCGATTTTATTCTTAGTGGCAAAGGGTTTTTGAGACGAATAAATGCTCCGCAAAGTCTCTGACTTTGAGGTAGTGATTTTCGGTTTTTAACCGATTTTGTTTTTAGAGTATTTGAATTTTTGTCAGTCAAAGACTGATTAACACATCCTCAAAGTCGGAGACTTTGCGGAGCGGTTTTTATATCTTTTGCTAACGCGAGCACAATGTCATTAAGTTAGAGGTTTTGTCGATGATTTTGTCATTCTGACGAAGGAAGAATCTCAACAAACGTGAGCAAGTAACACGAGATTCTTCCTTCGTCAGAATGACAAATAAAGGGTAACTTAATGACATTGAACGCGAGCATCACGCTCGTGCTAATTTCAACAAAAATATTTATGTACTTGTTTTTGTGTTAACTAGCGTGACGCTCGCGCCAGTTGCGGATTTTATATAAAATTTTAAGTGGCTAATTTATCGATTTTATTCCTAGTGGCAAAGGGTTTTGAGGTGCATTTTACTGGGGCATTTTGCCTTGATTTGTTTCGTGATTTGTCTTTGTCAGGGATGAATAAATGCTCCGCAAAGTCTCCGACTTTGTGGTAGTGATTTTCGGTTTTTAACCGAATTTGTTTTGGATTGTTTGAATTTTTATATCAGTCACAGACTGATTAACACATCCTCAAAGTCGGAGACTTTGCGGAGCGGAGCGGTTTTAGATTAAACCAAATCTATTTCCATAAACAATAAATACTGTCTAAAGGCTGCAGGAATTTCCACTTCGTCATAAACTGGTATATCATTAAAACCAAAGCTCCGGTAGAGTGAATGAGCGGCTTCCATAAACTTTGGGCTGTCTAAACGCACTTTCTCATAACCCGTTTCTTTTGCAGCCGAAAGTAAGGATTGAAGTATAGCTCGTCCTGTTCCAATGTTTCTGAAAGAAGGATCAACGTACATTCGTTTAATTTCACCTATTTCTTCATTAATACTTTTTAGACAACCTATTCCGCAGGCTTTTCCATCAATAAATGCCAGCATAAGACGACCATTTGGCGGCAGGAATTTGTCAATACTTTCAATGTCTTGTTGCACAGCCTCTTTTGGATTGTGGGGATGCACTCCATACAGCATTTGCATTTTGTCATTCCCCCAAGTGAGATAGGCAATCCATAATTGTCGAATAGAATCCAAGTCCTTGGGCAGTTGAGCATCCCGAATTTCAACAACAGAATTTGTATTCATAGGTGTCGTATTTATGTTTTTAGTTCCTATTTTGTTATTTGTAACGTTGCGCTTGCGCTAATAAACAGGAGTGAAGAGTATCTCTTCTTTATTATTTGTTTTGGTCGAAATTCTAATTTCTTTTGAACAAGCCCCTTTTTCATCTTTGGTCTCACAAGATATTAATATTTCATCAATAAGTTTATCTTGTTTGTCTTTGATAATAATTTTAGAAAGTTCTTTGTTTGTATAATAAAAATACTGAGTGTTGAAAGTTGTGAAATTATCTATTATTTTATTAATAGTTCCATCTTTATTATAATGATAAATGGCTTCATTTTGTTTGTATTGTTTTTTAGTATAGCAGCTAATACGTTCGCGTTGTCTGGGTTTCCAACGTGTTTTACAGTAATTCGGTTCTCTATCCGGATACGTTTCTATTATATACCATAACTTCTTTTCGGTTTCTTGCATTAGATTGCCTTGAGCATCTACAGTTTTGGAGTATTTGATGCGGCCATTTTTAGTAAAGACCATTTCCTTTTTTTGTAAAAGTTTTTTCTGATTATTTACTACCACATATATTTCTTCGGTTGCGGATTTTATCCCGTCAGGCAACAGTTTTATCTTAGTATACTTTTTTGTAGTACAAGATTGTATTGTAAAGAGTAGGATTAAAAAAAATATAACTCTCATAATTGTAAAGTTTAATTATTAGCTAAGTTACTGATTTTAATGTATTTAAAACAAAAAATAATGTCATTTTATTGCTATTTTTTTTGATTCATTTTATGAAGTTCTTGTTTTGCGTTGCTTTCGTTTAATGGCACAGCATACAATTCTATGATGATCGTGTTGCTACATATCCGAGTGGATGAATAAATGCTCCGCAAAGTCTCCGACTTTGAGGTAGTGATTTTCGGTTTTTAACCGAATTTGTTTTGGATTGTTTGAATTTTTATATCAGTCAGAGACTGATTAAAACATCCTCAAAGTCGGACACTTTGCGGAGCAGGGTTTGTGTTCACGAGCGTGTTTCTCGCGCTAGCTGGGGGTATATCTGCACGATTGTGTATTATACCAGACAAAAGGATTGACTTTGTCGAATTTACTTCGTCAGCCTGCCTGTCGGCAGACAGGTCGATACGCTTGTGTCATTTCGGTGGGTAACGGGAGCTTGGGATATTTTTTCAATAATTCAATAAAAACCGGTAAATTCATCGGTAAAAATAAATAGAGTCGGCAAAAGTTCAATCGCATAAAATTTGTAACTTTATACAAATAAATGCAATGAAAAATCCAATTCACATCCACAAAAAGGAAATCCTAAAACACTACAAACCCATTGATACCCATACTCACAAAGGAATTCAGGGTCACGCGCTGTTAATTGGCGGCAGTTATGGCAAAATAGGAGCGATGACTTTGTCCTCAAAAGCGTGTTTGAAAACGGGTTGCGGGTTGGTCACAGTATTTATTCCGAGATGTGGTTACGAAATCCTTCAAACTGCCAATCCGGAAGTGATGGTTTTAACCGATGTTCAGGAAAAATTAATTTCGAAAATAGAATTTGATTTTATGCCCAATGCCATCGGAATTGGACCAGGAATAGGCTTAGAGTTGGAAACTCAAAATGCGCTTCACGAATTCCTGACCAATGATAAAACGCCTTTGGTCATCGATGCTGATGCGCTGAATATTTTATCTCAAAACGCTGCTTGGATTTCGTTGTTGCCTAATAAAACGATTCTCACACCACACCCAAAAGAACTAGAACGACTCATCGGTAAATGGAATTCGAATGTAGAAAAATTCGAAAAAACTGTTGCTTTTTCTACGCTGCATCATCTTATCATTGTGATGAAAGGCGCACCAACATTCATCATTGATGGCGAGACAATTTACGAGAATTCCACCGGAAACGCCGCTTTGGCAACAGCCGGAACCGGAGATGTGTTGACGGGAATGATTACGAGTTTATTGGCACAATCCTACGAACCTATTGATGCGGCTATTCTTGGAGTTTATCTCCACGGATTGACTGCTGATATCGCTTTTCCCGATACTGGTTATCAATCATTTATAGCTTCGGATGTTATTGCGAATATTGGAAAAGCGTTTTTGAGTTTGGAGAAGTAGTGACGTTTAAAATTTAAATTTATTGTAATTAATCAATGTTATTGTAATCGTCAGTTCGAGTGATTTTTAAAGCCAAATAAACGTTGATGAAATGAAAAATTTAATGCTTTAAAAATTGTATCGAGAACCATGAAATTCAAAATGCTTCTCGATACAATCCCACCCAAAAGTGGGATCACTCGAAGTGACGTTTTGTTTTATCTCTGAATCATCGAGCCATTAAAACTATGGGATTCTTTTTTCTAACACCATAAATTCCAAAAGTTCGTTTGTGGTTTGGCTAAAAACGTTGCTCACTGGAAAGGGTTCTCTTGCCCCTGTATCAGCATAACCGTGGCGCATATACCACGCTATAAGTTCCTCCCGAACGGTTATCACTGTCATGCCAATTTTAGACAATCCCAATTCCGATGCATGAATTTCAGCTTGTTGCAATAATTTTTTTCCAATACCGCTATTTTGCAACTCAGGCGAAACCGTTAACATTCCTAAATACAATAGATCCTTTTTTTCAATCAATAATACACATCCTATAATTTGGTCATTTTCCGCGAATTTTAGAAAAGTGTTTTTCTTATCTTGAATAATTTCGATTAATTCTTTTTCGGTGGTTCTGCCTCCTTCTAACAGTTCAGCTTCGGTGGTCCATCCTATTTTAGAAGATTCTCCTCGATAGGCCGAATTGATTAGTTTGTTTAATGCGGAAACGTCTTCTATTGTTGCTTTTGTAATCATGGGTAATTTTTATATTCTGGTTTGTGGTTTTGTGTTTTTCAAAGGTAAAAAAAAGGACAACAATATAGCATTTCCCTACAGTTGTTGTTTGTGCCTTCTCTTTGTGTACCCATATTTTATCTTCAGTTTAAAAAAATCGAATACTTTGGCTTATAATTAGGTTGTAAAATAAAAAAAAAATAGCTATAGTGTTGAAAACCAGATTACTTTTTGTAATTAATCAAATTTTTTTTGTTAACTTTGAGTTACTGATTTTTACAACAATTTAATATAAATAAAAATGAAAACATTAAATATTATCTGGTTAATGGTGATGGCTTGTGTACTCAACACAATGCTTGTTTTTGGACAATCAGCATCTCAAAAGAATAAAATTATTGCTGACAGCCATACGGCAAAGGCGGAGTTCATTGCAGCTGATGGTCTTATGAAAGCACTTTTTGATAAATCTTATGGTTATGTCCTCTTTCCCAATGTAGGCAAAGGTGGAATAGGTGTTGGAGGAGCAGCCGGAAACGGGGTTGTCTATGAACAGAAACAGTTGGTAGGGATGGCCAAATTATCAAAATTGAGCATAGGATTCCAAGCTGGCGGACAAGCTTACCGTGAAGTAATATTTTTTGAGTCCAGAAAAGCCCTGGATCGTTTTAAAAACAGTCAATTAGAATTTTCTGCTGATGTTTCGGCAGTAGCCGTGACCGCTGGAGCCTCAGCGAATGCAAAATATACTAAAGGCGTGATGGTGTTTACCATGCAAAAGGGCGGACTTATGTATGAAGCATCTGTTGGTGGACAAAAGTTTAAGTTTAATAAAATGTAACACACTTTTTGTTGGTGAAAACCTAGCAATCCGAGTAGCTACAATAAATACAAAAACCGCAGATTCACAGATTTTATACCTTTTAAAATCTGTGAATCTGCGGTTATTTTTATCTAAATACACTTTTTTACCCTAAAAACGCTTTCAATTCCTCGTAACTCTTAATTTTGACGCTTACTTTTTCTTTATTCAACACGCTTTCTATTTGTGTTGGAATAGGCAGTTTTATGTTCAAAGCCGGTTCAACTACATCCAAAAATTTGATAGGATGGGCAGTCTCCAAGAAAATACCGATAGCATTTGGGTAATTTTGCAATTCTTTTTTCAAGCCTAAATAACCCACGGCGCCGTGAGGTTCTGCAATATAACCGTCGGTTTTGTAGATGGATTTCATTGCTTCCAAAGTTTCGGCATCGGTATAGGAAAAGGAAGAGAAATCTTTTTTGAATTGTTCCAAATCGTTGTTGTACATTTCCTGAATTCGAATAAAATTACTAGGATTCCCCACATCCATCGCATTCGAAATGGTGGCTTTGGAAGGTTTTGGATCGTAATTTCCTTTTTCTAAAAAACGTGGTACGGTATCATTCACATTGGTCGAAGCCACAAAGTGGAGTATAGGCAAGCCCAATTTTTTCGCCATAATTCCAGCGCAAATATTTCCGAAATTCCCGCTTGGGCAAGAAAACACCAATGGTTTGTTTTGGGATTTCAATTGCTTGTAAGCAAAGAAAAAGTAAAACATTTGCGGCAACCATCGGGCAATATTAATTGAATTAGCCGAAGTCAGGTTTTTATGTTTCAGGCTTTGGTCAAGGAATGCTTTTTTGACCATATCCTGACAATCATCAAAAACGCCGTCTACTTCTAATGCTTTGATATTTTGTCCCAAAGTCGTCAATTGTCTTTCTTGGATATCACTCACTTTTCCCGAAGGATATAAAATAATGACTTCGACACCCTGAACTCCAAGAAAACCACTGGCAACAGCTCCTCCTGTATCTCCTGAAGTAGCAACAAGAACTGTGTTTTTACTGTCTTTTTGGTCCTTATTGAAGTACGCCAAACAACGTGACATAAAGCGCGCTCCAACGTCCTTGAAGGCCATTGTTGGTCCATGGTATAATTCCAATGCGTAAATATCATCCTCAACTTTTACCGTCGGGAAATCGAAACATAATGTTTCGGCAATGATTTGTTTTAAAGTTTCAGCAGGAATTTCATCGCCCACAAATTGTTTGATGGCTTCGAAAGCGATTTCTTGATTACTTAAGTTTTCGATATTCTCGAAAAAATCAGCATTTAAAGGCGTTATTGATTCTGGAAAATACAATCCTTTATCGGTTGCTAATCCTTGTATTACGGCTTCTTCGAAAGAAACTTTTGGGGCATTATGGTTTAAACTGTAGTATTTCATTTGATTTTAGATTGAAGATTAGCAATTATCGATTGTTGATTTTTAGCAACTTGAGTTACATCTGAAATCAAAAATCGTTAATCAGAAATCTTAAATAATTTTTATATTATACTTACCCCGTCCGGATTCACTTTAGAAACGTGAATTTCATATGGCAAATTGATTTCGTCATATACGGCACTCATAGCTTTTGCGATTTTCTCGGCGGTCTCTTTTCCTTTGCTTAATGCAAAAATCGAAGGACCTGAACCTGAAATCCCGGAACCCAAAGCCCCGTTTTCATAAGCTGTTTTCTTGATTAAATCAAAACCAGGAATCAGCATACTGCGAACCGGTTCGATGATTTCATCGTGTAAAGAGCGACCAATTAATTCGTAATCATTGGTATACAATCCAGCTACTAAACCGCCCACATTTCCCCATTGGGTGATGGCACTTTTCAGGGAAACGGTTTGTTTTAATACCGAACGTGCATCCGAAGTTTTCAACTCAATTTGAGGATGAACCACGGTTGCGTACAATTCTGATGGGCTGTCAATTTTTACAATGTCCAAAGGATCAGAGCATCTTACCAAAGTGAAACCACCCAATAGGCAAGGAGCCACATTGTCGGCGTGGGCATTTCCACTTGCTAATTTTTCACCTTGCATTGCAAATTTCACCAATTCTTTTCGGGTAAAAGGTTTGCCTAATAATTCATTAATTCCAAATACTGCTCCGGCAGAACTAGCTGCGCTGCTTCCGATTCCGCTTCCGGCCTTAATGTGTTTGTGGATTTCAATCTCAAAACCAAACTCGGTTTCCACTTCTTCCAACATTGCCAAAGCCGCCACACCAGCCACATTTTTTTCGGTTTCCAATGGTAAATCCGCTCCCACGATTTTAGTAATGCGAACGCCTTTTACATCTGATTTTCGAATAATCATTTCGTCACCTGCAGTAGCTAAACACAGTCCAAGTACATCAAATCCACAGGAAAGGTTGGCAATTGTTGCAGGGCAAAATATTTTTATTTCATTCATATAATTGTCTTAAAGTCAAAAGTCATAAGGTCTTAAAGATTGAAAGTTTTACTGACTTTGCAACTTTAAGACTTTTGACTTGATGACAGATTTAAATATTTCCAACACGGATTACATCGGCAAAAATTCCCGAAGCGGTCACTGCAGCCCCAGCCCCAGCTCCTTTTATCAATAAAGGTTGGTCAATGTAACGGTCAGTGTAAAATTGAACAATATTGTCTTTTCCTTCCAAATTGTAGAAAGGACTTTCTTTTGGGATGAATTCCAAGCCCACGCCTGCTTTACCATTTTCGAAAGTAGCAACAAATTTTAATCGGCTGTCTTTAGCTTTAGCTTCAGCCAAAAGATTTTCAAAATGAGCAGCATTTGCAATTAGTGATTTGAAAAAATCATCATTGTTTGTTGTACTCATGCATTCCTTTGGAAGGAAAGAATTGTTTTGAATATCCTCGATTTCCATTTGGTAACCGCTTTCTCTTATCAGGATTAATATTTTTCTGGCTACATCCACACCGCTCAAATCAATTTTCGGGTCTGGCTCGGTAAATCCTTGTACTCCGGCTTCTTTTACGACATCATGGAAAGAATTATTTTCATCGAAATTGTTGAAAATAAAGTTCAGACTTCCGGACAATACTGCCTGAATTTTGTTGACTTTATCGCCTGAAGCAATTAAGTTTTTTACGGTATCAATTATTGGTAAACCCGCACCCACATTGGTTTCAAATAAAAAGGGTGCATTGTATTTTCTGGATAAATTTTTCAGTTTTTTGTAATTGTCATAGGCAGAGGAACAGGCAATTTTATTACAGGTTACTACGGCGATATTTTGTCTTAAATACTGCTCATAAGTCTCAGAAACCGATTGATTTGCAGTAATATCCACAAAAATACTGTTGCGTAAATTGAGTTCCTTTACCTTTGAAATAAAAGCTTCTTTGCTGGCTGTTTCTCCATTTTCCAATAGTGCTTGCCAATTTTTTAAATCAATTCCCTCTTCGTCAAAGAGCATTTTTCTGGAATTGGACACAGCAGTCACTCTCAGGTTTATTTTTAGATTTTCTTTTAGGAATTTCTTTTGTTGGTTGATTTGGGAGATGAATTTTTCGCCTACATTTCCAACGCCCATCACGAATAGATTCAGCTGTTTTGTATTTTCCTCGAAGAAGTTTTCGTGCAGCGTGTTCAATGCTTTTTTCACGTCTCTTTCGTTGATCACCGCCGAAATATTTCTTTCAGAAGCTCCCTGAGCAATTGCTCTGATATTGACATTGTTTTTTCCCAAAGTGCTGAACATTCGACCGCTCAAACCTTGATGATTTTTCATGTTTTCGCCCACCAAAGCAATGATGCAAAGGTTTTTTTCGACAATGCAGGAATCAATTTTGTTTTGTGAAATCTCGATTTCAAAAGCTTTATTGATTGCGTTTTCAGCATTTTCGGCGTCACTATCCAAAATTCCGATACAAATCGAATGTTCCGATGAAGCCTGAGTGATAAAAATTACATTGATGTTTTCGTGCGACAACACTTCGAAAAGTCTTTTGGAAGAACCGGCAACACCAATCATTCCCGGACCTTCAAGCGTAATCAAAGTAATGTGGTCAATGTGGCTGATTCCTTTTACAGGATTGGTATGCGAAGTGTCCTGACTTGAAATATATGTTCCTTCCGCTTCGGGTTCGAAAGTATTTTTAATCCAAATGGGAATGTTTTTTCTTAAAACAGGTTGGATTGTTGGCGGATACAACACTTTGGCACCAAAGTGTGACAACTCCATTGCTTCCTGATATGAAATTGTGGCAATAGGTTGGGCTTGTTTTACCACTTTTGGATTTGCGGTAAACATTCCGTTGACATCTGTCCAGATTTCCAATTCGGATGCATCCAACGCGCCAGCTAAAATTGCAGCGGAATAATCAGAACCTCCACGACCTAAAGTGGTGCCAATTCCATCGGTAGTTGAAGAAATAAAACCTGGCATCACTACTATTTGAGCATCATTCGACGCAAAATAATCGGCAATTAATAGATTTGTGATTTCGAAGTTTACGGCAGCTTTACCAAAGTTATTGTTGGTTTTTATCAATTCGCGACTGTCTTTGTAGCCACAATTTTTATGTTTTTGTTTGAAGGCTTCTGCAATAATATAAGAGGACAATAATTCGCCAAAACTTAGAATAGTATCCGAAGTTCTTGGAGATAATTCGCCCAAAAGGAAACAGCCGTCGAGTAAAGTTTCGAGGTGGTTGATAATTCTTTTGATGTGACTCAACAAACCGCTTTGTTCGCTCACCGGAATCAATTCTTTGATGGCATCTAAATGTTTTTTCTCGATTTCGGCAACAATTTCCTTGTAGCTTTCGTCGCTTGACGCTGCTTTTTGAGAAGCAAGAACCAATAAATCTGTAACTTTGGTAAAAGCAGAAACCACAACAATTATTTTTTCCTGGGCTGCTTTTTTGATAACTATATCTAATACGAGTTTTATGTTTTGCGCATTGGCTACCGAAGTTCCGCCAAATTTTAATACTTTCATTGTTTTTGTTTTATTTAAAAAATGCAAATGGTTTTTATACACCTATGAACTCTCTTCATTTAGAAAAAAGCACGAAAACTGGATTATATGTAAAATGTATACCCCTAAAGGGTAGTCGTAGTTGTTGTAGCAGTAAATGTAACAGCAAGCACAACTCTATATTGAGTTGTTATCGAAGAATGATATGTATTGCTGTTATTTGCCATTTTGATTTTCCAAAAGTACAGTTTTTTATAAAATAATAAAACCTTTTATTCTGTTTTTACGAATATTTTAAAAAACACAGGGCAAAAAAAAGAATATTAAATATTTTACCTCCAAAATCTTGCTTTTTAATATTGGTTTGTGGAATTTTGAACCTTCAAAAGCCACTATTAAAATGGATAATACACATTATATAAGTACCGAAGTACTTTCACTGGAAGCATTACAAGAAATTATTTCGCATCATAAATCGTTGGCTTTATCCGATGAAGCCAAGATCAATATCCAAAAGTGCAGGGATTATTTAGATGCAAAAATGGCTTCGCATACAAAACCTATTTATGGAATTAACACTGGTTTTGGATCACTTTGTAATGTGAAAATTTCTAATGAAAACCTTTCGAAACTTCAGGAAAATTTAGTAAAATCCCATTCTTGCGGAACTGGGGAAGTAGTGCCCAATGCAATTGTCAAATTGATGTTGCTGCTTAAAATTCAGTCTTTGAGTTATGGTCATTCCGGGATTCAATTGCAGACGGTGGAACGATTAGTTGATTTTTACAACAATGATATTTTACCCATAGTTTATACACAGGGTTCCCTTGGAGCTTCGGGCGATTTGGCTCCATTAGCCCATATGTCTTTGCCACTTTTAGGTGAAGGTGAAGTGTTTTTTGAAGGTAAAAAAGTCCATTCTAGCGAAGTTTTAAAGCATTTTAATTGGAAACCCATAGTATTGCAATCCAAAGAAGGATTGGCTTTATTAAACGGAACCCAATTTATGAGTGCTTATGGAGCGTATATATTGATGAAAGCCACTAAATTTTCTTATTTTGCTGATTTAATCGGAACTATTTCTCTGGAAGGATTCGACGGAAGAATTGAGCCTTTTCACGAGTTGATTCACTTTATTCGCCCTCATAAAGGACAAATTGTGACAGCTAATCGCGTGAAGGAATTCTTAGATGGAAGTGAAATCATTAGCCAAAAGAAAACGCATGTACAGGATCCCTATTCTTTTAGATGTATTCCGCAGGTTCACGGGGCTTCTAAAGATGCGATTGATTATGTACGGAAAGTTTTTAAAACCGAAATCAATTCGGTTACTGATAATCCCAATATCTTTATTGAAAGCGACCAGATTATTTCCGGCGGGAACTTCCACGGGCAACCTTTGGCTTTGGCTTTGGATTTTATAGCCATTGCTTTGGCTGAATTGGGCAGTATTTCCGAAAGAAGGACGTACCAATTGATATCAGGTTTACGAAATCTTCCAGCCTTTTTGGTGGACAATCCCGGTTTGAATTCAGGTTTGATGATTCCGCAATATACGGCAGCAAGCATTGCTAGTCAGAACAAACAATTGGCAACACCAGCCAGTGTTGACAGTATTGTTTCGAGTAACGGACAGGAAGATCACGTGAGTATGGGTGCCAATGCTGCCACAAAAGCTTTGCGAGTGATGGAAAATCTAGAGCGAATTCTCGCTATCGAATTAATGAATGCTTCGCAAGCCATTGAATATAGAAGACCTTTGGAATCGAGTGATTTTATCGAAATGTTTTTAAAATCGTATCGGGAGGAAGTTTCTTTGGTAAAAGAAGACCGGATTTTGCATTATGATATTGAAAAAACAGTGGCTTTTTTAAACAGTTTCGAAATTGAAGATAATTGTTAACAATTCCTTAACATTAGCTTAGTATAAAGCATTAATTTTGTTCTCTAAAATTAACAAAATGTCAATAAATAGTATCTTTCAATTTTTGGTCCCAAAAGACAAAAAATTCTTCCCCCTTTTTGAGGAAGCATCAGCAAATTTAGTCCAATTAGCTTCCATTTTGCACGAAGCAGTTAATCTTCCTTTGAAGGAAAGAGATGAACTTTTTTCTAAAATAGATGAATTAGAACAAAAAGGAGAAGATATTACACGACTGACTAATCTTGAATTGAGCAGAAATTTTATAACTCCATTTGATAGAGAAGACATTCATTCCCTAATTACTTCCATAGATAATGTTGCCGATAATCTTCACGGCGCTTCCAGCAGAATGCGTTTGTACCAAGTAGGCAAGATTACAAAATCCATCCGAAAATTGACCGAAATTAATCTTGAAGCCTGTCAGAACATTGATAATGCTGTTAAAGAATTGAGGGATTTGAAGAAAATGAAAAAAATTACTGATGCTTGTGCCAAAATTAATAAATTGGAGAGTAAATCAGATAGTGTTTACGATAAGGCAGTTGCCGATCTTTTTGAAAACGAAACCGATGCCAAAAACATCATCAAGTATAAGGAAGTATTATCCGTATTAGAAACAGCAACTGATAAATGTAAAGGTGTGGCCAGTGTTTTGGAATCTATCACAGTAAAACATTCGTAATTAATTTAATAATTAAAGGATTAAAAAATTGAAAGATTATAGAGTTGAAGTTTCAATTTTTTAATCTTTTAATCGTTCAATAAAAAAATATGGAATTTACTCTACTTATAGTTATCATTGGATTGGCATTAATTTTTGATTACATCAATGGTTTTCACGATGCTGCCAATGCTATTGCTACTGTTGTTGCCACAAAGGTGCTTACTCCTTTTCAGGCGGTACTTTGGGCTGCTTTTTTTAATTTCTTAGCATATTGGGTTTTTGGTTTTGGAGTGGCAGATACTGTTGCAAAAACCGCTCATACCATGGATATAAACCTTGTAGTTATTCTAGCAGGTGTTATTGCTGCCATTTGTTGGAATTTAGTGACTTGGTGGCTGGGAATTCCGTCGAGTTCTTCCCATACTTTGATTGGTGGTTTTGCAGGAGCGGCACTCGCTCACGCTATTGCAGTCCACGGTTTTTCGGGTTATTTATTAGAAGACGGAACAACATCACATTGGTACAATATCGTAAGTTGGTACAAGGCCGGAAAAGATGGAGGTATACCTTCCGGAGTCATCATTGTTATTGCTTTTATTATTTTGGCACCACTAGTCGGAGCTTTTGCCTCTTATTTAATTTCTATTTGGTTGTTGAATGCTTCCAAGAAAAGTATTATTCCAAAACTATTTACAATGACAATAATGGTTTTAACTATTTTGTTTGTTTATTACCAAATGGTTCCTTACGAGCAAATAAAAAACCCACGTTTTGATTCCCATTTTTGGAGTGTAATATTAGAGTCCCACAATATAAAATGGTTTTTGGTGGCCTTCATTATATTGGCTGTTTCAGCTTTTGCATTAATATTCAGCAGTTTAAATCTTCATCAAGCAGATGCTGCATTAAAAAAAATGCAGTTGGTCTCCTCTGCAGCTTTTAGTTTGGGTCATGGTGGAAACGATTCGCAAAAAGTTATGGGTATTATTGCGGCGGCTGTTGCCGTTTATATTCAAACAAGTGGTGTTGCCCAAGAAAGTTTACCAAGTTGGCTAGATGTAGTGCTTCCAAAAGATGATGGGTCATTTAAAATGCCTGATTGGATTCCTCTAGCTTGTTATTCTGCCATTGCAGCAGGAACTCTGAGTGGTGGTTGGAAAATTGTAAAAACTATGGGATCTAAAATCACTAAAGTAACTTCATTTGAAGGTGTTGCCGCAGAAACTGCAGGTGCATTGACACTTTATTTCACAGAACATTTAAAAATTCCAGTAAGTACGACGCATACAATTACCGGTTCCATTATTGGGGTTGGATTGACTAAACGTGTTTCGGCAGTTCGTTGGGGTGTTACGGTAAGTTTGTTGTGGGCTTGGGTTCTGACTATTCCAGTATCCGCGTTATTGGCCGCTTTTGTATATTATATATTAAGTTTATTCTTGGGTTAGTTTAACACAATTTACTCAACAAAATAAGTAAGTTTCAGCTGTAGTTGTCTAATAGAAAGGTGCACCTATTTTAAGTAAAGGATATGTCCTGTCCTGAAATAGCGATACACAAACGTATCCTATGGAATCATTACAAGCAACACGCTATTTAAAGCGTACCCAAAAGACTTCACGATGCCTTTTTTGCCATCACGCTCACGCCTGTATTGATTAGTTTTCTTCTCAAAGGCAAGCTTCACTGGAAAATAAAAATCCAATCAATAGACTGAACCCAAAAGTTTAGACAAATTTATAATTAATTTTGATAATAATGAGCTCGATATTGTATCGGGCTCATTTTGTTTAATGTTCGAGATTGAGATTTGGGGATCACCGTAAAAGAAACGCAGCAAAAACTCAATACCATGATGACTAAAATGCCAAAGGCTATTATGTGGAATGGAGTGGAATTGTCTTTCTCTTTTTAATTTATGTTTGGTTATTTGCTTTGGTTGCTGTGTTTATGGGCACGGATTGCAAATCCGCGCTATCGGGTTGGAGATGTGGTGGATTTTAGCATAAAAAGTTCAATAGAATTCCTACTGTTGAATCTTGTACAAATGTTCTATAGAAGCACTTGAGCCGCCATATTGCCTTACCGATGTTAGCGGTTCGTTGTTTTTTTTCGTCCAATAAATCTAATTACCGAACCTGTACCGTTATGATAAAGTCCTTCGTTTAATTCAATTTCCTGTTCTACTAATTCAATAATTTCATAATTCGGGAAGTCCGATTTTATTTCGTCTATTGAAAATAAACTTTCAATGTCTTTTGGACCGCCAACTTTTTCGTTTGCTGTTATATAGTCAATGTGCTTTTTGCTAAACGATTCAAAGATTATCGTTCCATTTTTTTTTAAATATTTGTCAAATGTCTTATGATATAACGATTTAATGTTAGCAGGAAAGTGTGCATAAATTAGAGCAATTGCGTCAAATTGTTCGCTTTCAAAATCTAATGTTTCTAATTCTCCAACTTTGTAGTCGATAGTTACATCATTTTTTTTAGCAAGTTTCATTGCTTTCCTTTTACCTTCATTGCTTATGTCAAACGCATAAACAGTCCAGCCAAGTTTAGCGGCATAAACTGCATTTCGTCCTTCACCTTCTGCTGGAAATAAGATTTTTCCAATAGATAGTTTTGTTAATTGCTCTTTTAAATAATTGTTTGGCTCTTCGCCATAAGCAAACTCGTCTTTGCTGTATCTATCATTCCATCTCGCAGTCCAAATGTCATTTAATTTCTTGCTATCATTCATATTGCTGTCTATTTTCTAATATTTAAATTTTTGTTTTTTGTGATTTTAGTGTGTCGTTTTTCAATGACAGCAAATTTGTATATAGGCTATGAGAGCCCTCGTATACATACCTTTAATCAGGTAGATTGGCAAAGGTTTATTCCGCTTTATTCTTCTTCAAATGTATTAAATTTTTCTTACAAATCATCAAAAGAACTTTTTGTTATTTGTAAACCATTACCCCAAAAAGTTCATAAACTTTTCCAACTTCCATCAACTTAAATCCGTAAATTTGTACTTCATATCAAAAAAATGACACACACTTATACCATCACCGGAATGTCCTGCAACGGCTGCCGTACCAAAGCAGAAAAAGCCCTGAACGAAATTGATGGAGTGGAAGCCACGGTTTCTTTAGATCCGCCAGTTGCCACCATCACGATGGAAAAAAAAGTTCCTATTTTTAAATTGCAAAAAGCATTATACGCTGCAGGAAACTATATTATCAGTGAAACCGATGCTGCATCTGATAATTCCCTTTACAGTACTCCAATACCAAGCGATATGAATACCGTGGCTTTGCCCGCCAGCGCTTCTGGAAAATATTATTGCCCGATGTTTTGCGAAGGCGAAAAAGTGTATGATTCGCAAGTGGGTTGTCCCGTTTGCGGAATGGATTTGGTTAAAGCACCGGATTTAAACGCCACTAAAGCCCAGTACACTTGCCCGATGCATCCCGAAATTGTTCAGGATACACCCGGAAATTGTCCTATTTGCAGAATGGATTTGGTTCCAATGCAAGCTGTGGACGAGGAAGAAAACTCAGCCTATACTGACTTGATGCGTAAAATGAAAATAGCGTTGGTATTCACCATTCCCGTTTTCATCATCTCAATGACTTTAATGTTTCCTAACAATCCATTGATGAAAATCTTAGGGATGAACGAATGGAATTGGATTCAATTTATTTTGTCACTTCCCGTGGTTTTCTATGCCGGTTGGATGTTCTTTATCAGAGCCTGGAAATCCATCATCAGTTGGAATCTCAATATGTTTACACTGATTGGAATTGGAACCGGAATCGCTTTTTTATTCAGCATTGCGGGATTATTATTTCCTGATTATTTTCCAAATGAATTCAAGCATCACGGAGCTGTTTCACTTTATTTTGAAGCGACTGTGGTAATATTAACCTTGGTTTTATTGGGACAATTAATGGAAGCCAAAGCCCACGGACAAACGAATAAAGCCATAAAAGAATTATTAAAACTCGCTCCAACAGAGGCTACATTGGTCGTTGACGGAAAAGACAAAGTTATCTCGATTCACGATATTAAGAAAGGCGATTTATTGCGTGTAAAACCCGGAGAAAAAATCCCAGTGGATGGAAAAATAACTGATGGCGAAAGTACGATTGATGAATCAATGATTTCGGGAGAACCTATTCCTGTTGATAAAACGATTGGAGATACTGTTATTGCCGGAACGATAAACGGCAACAAATCCTTCGTGATGGTTGCTGAAAAAGTAGGTTCAGAAACGCTGCTTTCGCAAATTGTGCAAATGGTGAATGATGCCAGTCGTTCGAGAGCACCCATCCAGAAATTAGCCGACAGTATTGCCAAATATTTTGTACCCATTGTGGTTATTATATCCGCATTGACTTTTATAGTCTGGTCAAAATTTGGTCCTGAGCCGGCAGTTGTTTACGGATTTATCAATGCCATTGCGGTTTTGATTATTGCCTGTCCGTGTGCTTTGGGATTGGCAACGCCAATGTCGGTTATGGTTGGAGTAGGCAAGGGCGCACAATCGGGAGTTTTGATAAAAAATGCGGAAGCTTTGGAAAACATGAACAAGGTAAATGTCCTGATAACAGATAAAACCGGAACCATTACTGAAGGAAAACCATCAGTAGAAAAAGTTTATTCTACGAATGATAAGGAAGATGATTTGTTGCGAAATATTGCTTCCCTGAATCAATACAGCGAGCATCCTTTGGCGGAAGCCGTGGTCAATTATGCCAAATCCAAAAAAATATCTTTGTTGGAAGTGAAGGATTTCGAAGCTATTTCCGGGAAAGGAGTTATTGGAACTGTTGCCAACAAAAAAGTGACTTTGGGGAACAAAAAACTGATGGAGCAACTCAACGCAAGCGTTTCGGACGATTTGGAATCTAAAATCATTGGTGAACAGAAGTTAGGAAAAACGGTATCTTACATTGCTGTTGATGGAATTGCTGTTGGTTTTGTATCCATTTCCGATAAAATAAAACCGACAAGTATTGCCGCAATCCAGGAATTGATGCGTCAGGGTATTGAAGTGATTATGATTACCGGTGATAATGAAAATACGGCAAAAGCTGTTTCTGATGAATTGCATTTAACCAGTTTTATTGCTAATTGTTTACCGGAAGATAAACTCAGAGAAATCAAACGCCTTCAAGCCGAAGGAAAAATTGTGGCTATGGCAGGTGACGGAATCAATGATGCTCCAGCTTTGGCGCAAGCCGACATCGGAATCGCTATGGGAACGGGAACAGATGTGGCTATTGAAAGTGCCAAAATCACTTTAGTAAAAGGCGATTTACAAGGCATTGTGAAAGCTAAAAACTTGAGTCAGGCCGTTATGCGAAACATCAAACAGAATTTGTTTTTTGCTTTTATCTACAATGTATTTGGAATTTCGGTTGCCGCGGGAGTGTTGTATCCCGTTTTTGGTATTTTATTGTCCCCCATGATTGCTGCAGCGGCAATGAGTTTTAGTTCCGTTTCGGTGATAATGAATTCGTTGCGATTGCGGAATTTTAAGGTGTAAATTGAATCTCTTAATTGCGAGGAACGTAGCAATCCTACAAACATAGGAGCAACAAATGTGATTGCTTCGTTCCTCGCAATGACTGAAAGCTATCCCATTGTTTTTTTACTTCGGTTTAGTCTTTTATAATGTGTCTGGCGAAGGTTTTTTTGGCCGGAAATGATGCTGATATTGCCGTCAATTTCTAGCATTGCCAATTTCACATCCGAAAAATGTTCGACTCCGTGTTCCCGTATAGCTTCTTTTAATTCATCGTTTGTGATGTTTAATTTGCTCAATGCTTTGAAATCCATTTTTCCATCGTGGATTAAAATTTCTGGTTTTTCCTGCATAAAGTCACTAAATCTTTGGGATTTATACATGAGTTTTTTTAATCCAAAATTGATGGCAAAAAGTACTATGGCAGCAGATAATCCTCCCAGAAGGCTAGTGTTGTTTCCCACCATTGCGTTTTGAACGGAGTTACTTATCAATAATATTAAGATAACGTCGGCGGTATTGAGTTGGGATAATTCTTTCTTGCCGAAAACCCTTAAAGCAATTAGCATAAAGAGATAAACGGAAGCGCTACGGATTATAATATCAAAATAAGGATTCATGAATTTTTTAAAGTTTAGGTTTTAAAGATGGCTAAAAAACTGAATTTAGTCATTGAAGGTTCTGATTTTTGATTCTTATTTCCAACTGTTGAAACTGTGGGTTAAACTTATATTTTGCTGTTTCTAACATTGCCAACGGTTTCAACCGTGGGATTTTTAGTTTTCACACAAAAAAACATAAGAACCAAATTTATTTCAGTTTAAAATTCTTTTCAATAGCGAGTATCATTTCGCCTGCAATATCTTTGTTTGTTGCGCCTTCAATTCCTTCAAGTCCTGGTGAAGAGTTTACCTCGAGTAATAATGGTCCTTTTGAAGAGCGGATAATATCAACGCCAGCGACTTTTAAATCCATCGCTTTGGCGGCACGAATTGCTATTTTTTTCTCTTCGGATGTTGGTTTTATAACTGAGGCTGTTCCGCCAAGGTGAATATTGGCTCTGAATTCTCCTGCTAAAGCTTCCCGTTGAATAGCCGCTACCACTTTGCCGTCAATGACAAACAAACGAAGGTCTTTGCCGTCAGCTTCCTTAATAAATTCCTGAACCAAAATATTAGCATTCAGGCTTTTGAAGGCATTTATAACACTCTCAGCCGCTTTTTTGGTCTCTGCCAAAACAACACCTTTTCCTTGGGTACCTTCGAGTAATTTCACAATTAATGGAGAACCTCCCACCATTTTTATCAAGTCATCAGTATCCAAAGGCGAGTTGGCGAAACCTGTTGTAGGTATATCAATTCCGCTTTGTAAAAGCAATTGGAGCGAAAATAATTTATCGCGTGACTGCGTAATAGCCGTTGAAGAATTCAAACAAAAGACATTTAAAGCTTCGAATTGTCGGGTCAAAGCACATCCGTAAAAGGTAATGCTGGGGCGAATTCTTGGGATAATAGCGTCAAATTGATTCAGAATTAACCCACCACGATAATGAATTTCGGGAGTTTTGGCGTCCAGTTTCATATAACATTCCTTGATATTCAAAAAGTGCATTTCGTGACCGCGCATTTCGCCTGATTCCATAATTCGTTTGTTGCTGTATAATTCCGGGTTACTAGCCAAAAGCCCAATGCGCAAACCAGAACTTTCTTTCTCGGAGTTTTTATAAACCTCCTTTAAACTATCGCTGGTAGGTTGTCCCAAAAGATATTGTTGTTCGGGGTCTACCAACACTCTTCCGCTCATCGCTTCCCGACCCAATAACATTCGGAAACCCATGGAATCTCGATTCGTTAAAGTCATTTCAATAAGCCATTTTGAATTTCCAATTCCCAAATTGGTTTGAATTACAAAACGTTCTTCTCGAAATCCACTGGAACTTTTCACCACTCTTTTGTCTACCAAAGGAGCTTCGCAATTTATAATCGTTTTGACATTATTTTGGATGGGATTGATGTCAAATTTGACCCAATTTTGTCCCTCTTTTTTAAATGGAGCAATATTTATGGCGTGAAGCGCAGAAGTCTTTGCGCCAGAATCTACCCTTGCTTTGATAGCAGGAATTCCTAATTCAGGAAAGGAACACCATTCCTCACTGCCTAGTATAATTTTGGTTTGTAACATAATTAATTTTCAAGAATGAATAATTCAGGTGTAAATATATATTGAAAAAAAGAATTATGAATATTAAATTATCATTAAATATTGGGTAGGTGACAAACAAAAAAAAACCTACTAATTAGTAGGTTTTTCTGCTTTGTTCACTTTAACGACAAGTTCTTGCGAGGTATCATCCAAGTCCATAAAAATTTCGTCACCGGAAGCAATTTTCGAAGTAATAATTTCTTCGGCTAATGCATCTTCAACATATTTCTGAATGGCTCTTTTTAGAGGTCTTGCGCCAAACTGTCTGTCAAAACCTTTCTCTGCAATAAATGCTTTCGCTTTATCGGAAAGTGTTAATTGATAGCCCAATTCTTTGATTCGCTCGTATAATTTTTTTAATTCGATTTCGATAATCAAATCAATATCGTGTTTTTCTAATGTGTTGAAGACAATTACGTCATCAATTCTATTCAGGAATTCTGGTGCGAAAGTTTTCTTTAAAGCATTTTCGATAATGCTTTTTGAATTATCATCAGCTTGGGCTACTTTGGCAGCAGTTCCAAAACCAACTCCTTGTCCGAAATCTTTCAATTGTCTTGCACCAACATTTGATGTCATTATAATGATAGTGTTCTTGAAATCGATTTTTCGTCCCAAACTATCAGTTAAGTAACCATCATCCAAAACCTGTAGCAGTAAATGGAAAACATCCGGATGCGCTTTTTCGATTTCGTCCAAAAGTACCACACAGTATGGTTTACGACGTACTTTCTCTGTTAATTGTCCACCTTCTTCATAACCCACATATCCCGGAGGTGCTCCAACTAATCTTGAAATAGCGAATTTTTCCATGTATTCGCTCATATCGATTCGTATTAGTGCATCTTCAGAATCGAATAATTCTTTGGCTAAAACTTTGGCCAATTGGGTTTTACCAACACCGGTTTGTCCCAAGAAAATGAAGGAACCAATAGGTCGATTAGGATCTTTCAATCCGGCACGATTTCTTTGAATGGCACGAGAAATTTTAAGTATAGCTTCTTTCTGCCCAATCACTTTATTCTCGATAAGTTCGGGTAATATAGCAAGTTTGTTGCTTTCTGTTTGGGCAATACGATTTACGGGGATTCCCGTCATCATTGACACCACATCGGCAACATTGTCTTCGGTAACTTCAATTCTGTTATTTTTAGAATCTTCGTCCCATTTTTCCTGGGCTATTGCCAAATCTTTTTCAATGCGTTTTTCATCATCGCGAAGTTTTGCCGCTTCTTCATATTTTTGTTTTTTGACAACGGCATTTTTCAATTCCCTAACATCTTCTAATTGTTTTTCCAATTCCAAAATTTGTTCCGGAACATCAATATTGGTAATGTGAACTCGAGAACCTGCTTCGTCCAAAGCATCTATGGCTTTATCCGGCAAGAAACGCTCAGACATATATCTATTGGTCAACTTCACGCAGGCTTCAATAGCTTCGGGAGTATAGGTTACGTTGTGATGTTCTTCGTATTTGTCTTTGATATTGTTCAGAATCGTAATAGTTTCTTCTACCGAAGTTGGTTCAATAATTACTTTTTGAAAACGTCTTTCGAGTGCGCCGTCTTTTTCTATATATTGACGGTACTCGTCCAATGTTGTTGCTCCAATACATTGAATTTCGCCTCTTGACAAAGCAGGTTTGAACATATTTGAAGCGTCTAGAGATCCAGTAGCGCCACCAGCACCAACAATTGTATGAATTTCATCAATAAAAAGAATGATATCGTCATTTTTTTCTAATTCATTCATTACGGCTTTCATTCGTTCCTCGAACTGACCACGGTATTTTGTCCCGGCCACAAGACTTGCTAAATCAAGTGTTACCACTCGTTTATTGAATAATATTCTGGATACTTTCTTTTGAATAATGCGCAAGGCTAAACCTTCGGCAATGGCAGATTTTCCCACACCAGGTTCTCCTATAAGGAGCGGATTGTTCTTTTTACGTCGGCTTAAAATCTGTGAAACACGTTCAATTTCTTTTTCGCGTCCCACAACCGGGTCAAGTTTTCCTTCTTCGGCCATTTCTGTTAAATCTCTCCCAAAATTATCCAGCACCGGAGTTTTGGATTTTTTGTTTGATTTATTTGCCGGATTGTTGAAGGTTCCTTCTTTTAGACTGTCATCTTGTCCTGAATCCTCATTGTAGGCATCATTTCTTGGCAAGTTTTCGATAAAATTTTCTTCAGATGGTGTCATATTTAGATATTGTTCTTTAGCTACATCATAATCAATATTAAGTTTATTCAATAGCTTGGTTGTTGGATCATTCTCATTTCTTAGGATGCACAATAATAGATGTGCTGTACTGATTGAGGTGGAGTGAAATACTTTTGCTTCGAGAAAAGTAGTTTTCAATGCACGCTCTGCCTGTCTTGTAAGGTGCAGGTTTTTCTTTTCAATGTTGGTATCCATATTCGGACTTGCCGGACTCAGAATCTCCACTTTTCTGCGTAAAAGATCTAAATCTACCGATAAATTATTTAAAATGTTAATTGCCTTTCCATTGCCATCCCTTAAAATACCAAGCATAAGGTGCTCGGTACCAATGAAATCGTGTCCTAAACGCATGGCTTCTTCTTTGCTATAAGTAATAACATCTTTTACTCTTGGTGAAAAATTATCATCCATATTGTCTTGTATTGCTAGTGTAAATTTAGTGAATTAGTGTTTGAAAAACAAAAATCATACCTCTTAAGAAGTTATGTCAGCTAATTGACAAAAAAATCAACAAATAAACGTTAAAACTTACTTAATTTATTAACTAAAAAACAAGTTAAATTTGTTAATAAATCATTGAAATAAGTATGGAATAGTTTGTTTAAAAAAATCAAAATGACGTATATTAGCACGTTTTGAAACTAAAATAAATTTATTAAATATTACAACTTATGTCTGAAGGAGAAAAGTTAATTCCCATTAACATTGAAGATGAAATGAAATCAGCTTACATCGATTATTCGATGTCAGTAATTGTATCACGAGCACTTCCTGATGTTAGAGATGGCTTGAAACCAGTGCATCGAAGAGTACTTTACGGAATGTATGATTTAGGAGTAACTTCAAAATCTGCCCATAAAAAATCTGCTAGAATAGTCGGAGAAGTTTTAGGAAAGTATCACCCACACGGAGATACATCTGTTTATGATGCCATGGTTCGTATGGCTCAGGAATGGAGTTTGCGCTATTTATTAGTTGACGGTCAGGGTAACTTTGGTTCTGTCGATGGTGATAGTCCGGCTGCCATGAGATATACTGAAGCCAGAATGCGCAAAATTTCGGAAGAAATTTTGGCTGACATCGAGAAAGAAACTGTTGACTTTCAACTGAATTTTGACGATACTTTATATGAGCCAAAAGTAATGCCTACCCGAGTTCCTACTTTATTGATTAATGGAGCTACGGGAATTGCAGTAGGTATGGCTACCAATATGCCACCACACAATCTTACTGAAGTTATTAACGGAACATTGGCTTACATCGACAACAATGAAATTGAAATTGATGAATTGATGACTCATATTAAAGCCCCGGATTTTCCAACTGGTGGTACCATATATGGTTATGAAGGTGTTCGTGAAGCATTTAAAACCGGTAGGGGACGTATTGTTATTCGTGCCAAAGTTGGTTTTGAAGAGGTGGATGGCAGAGAATGTATCATCGTTACTGAAATTCCATATCAAGTCAACAAGGCCGATATGATTAAGCGTACTGCTGATTTGGTTAATGAGAAAAAAATAGAAGGAATTGCCAATATCCGTGATGAATCGGATAGAAATGGTATGCGTATCGTTTATATTCTGAAACGTGATGCTACGCCAAATGTGGTTTTGAATACGCTTTACAAATTTACTCAATTACAATCTTCCTTTTCTGTAAATAATATTGCATTAGTAAAAGGGCGTCCACAAATGTTGAATCTGAAAGATATGATTCACTATTTTGTAGAACATCGTCATGATGTAGTGGTTCGCAGAACTAGATTTGAATTGCGAAAAGCAGAAGAAAGAGCTCATATTTTGGAAGGATTAATTATTGCTTCGGATAATATTGATGAGGTAATTGCTTTAATCAAAGCTTCGAAAAATACTGAAGAAGCGAGAGAAAAATTAATCGAAAGATTTAATTTGTCAGACATTCAGTCTCGTGCTATTGTAGAAATGCGTTTGCGTCAATTGACCGGATTAGAGCAAGATAAATTAAGAGCAGAATACGAAGAAATAATGAAATTAATAGAGCATTTAAGAGCTTTATTGGAAGACATTAATTTGAGAATTGCTCTTATTAAAGAAGAACTTATAGAAATTCGTGAGAAATACGGAGATGAACGTCGTTCTTTAATTGAATATTCTGGTGGTGATGTCAGTATCGAAGATTTAATTGCCGATGAAAATGTGGTTATCACTATTTCTCACGCCGGATATATCAAACGAACTAATTTATCTGAATACAAAACTCAAAATAGAGGAGGAGTTGGACAAAAAAGTGCCGGAACAAGAGATCAGGATTTCCTTGAAAATATGTTTGTGGCCACCAATCATCAATATATGATGTTCTTTACCCAAAAAGGAAAATGTTTCTGGATGCGTGTTTATGAAATTCCTGAAGGAAGTAAAACGGCAAAAGGTAGAGCTTTGCAAAACCTTATTAATATCGAGAGTGATGACAAAGTTAAAGCTTTTATCTGCACTCAAGATTTAAAAGACAAGGAATACATCAGCAGCCACAACCTTATTATGGTGACCAAAAAAGGTCAGGTTAAGAAAACCTCTTTGGAGAAATATTCTAAACCTAGAGTAAATGGTGTTGCCGCGATTACTATTAAGGAAGGCGATGAATTATTGGAAGCGAAATTAACTAATGGTGAAAGTCAGATTATATTGGCTGTTAAATCCGGAAAACTAGTTCGTTTTGAAGAGACTAAAACGCGTCCGATGGGAAGAACTGCTTCAGGTGTTCGTGGAATTACTTTAAAAGACGATACCGATGAAGTAATTGGTATGGTTACTGTAGATAAAGATGATGTTAACGATTCACAAATTTTAGTGGTAACTGAAAATGGATACGGAAAACGTACCAAATTAGTTGATGAAGATGGTGAAGATGTTTATAGAATCACTAACCGTGGTGGAAAAGGAGTGAAGACTCTGAATATCACTGAGAAAACGGGTAAACTGATTTCGATAAATGCCGTTACAGATGCTGATGATTTGATGATTATCAATAAATCAGGATTAACCATCAGAATGGCAATAGAAGATTTACGTGTAATGGGACGTGCTACCCAAGGTGTGAAACTGATTAACCTTAAAGGAAATGATTCTATCGCAGCGGTAACGAAAGTTATGAAAGATGATGTTGTTGAAGTTGTTGTTGATGAAGAGGGAAATGTCATAGAAACGGAAACAATCGAAAGAGTGAAACCAGTTCTTGAAGTTCTTGAAGATGAAGCTGCAGCCGATGACGACGATGACGATGACGAAGAAGAAGCTGACGATTCAGAAGAAGAAGGGGATGAGGACGATTCAGACGATGAGGCATAATAAATAGAGAATACAGATAACAAGAATATATTTAAAACGAAAAACAGAATATTATGAAAAGTAAATATGTAATACTAGCGTCAGCATTATTGATATCAGTAGCTACTTTTGCTCAAAAAGATCAAATTAAAGCGGCAGAGAAAGCATTAAAAGGCGGTAATTCACAGGAAGCAGTAACTATTTTGCAAGGTGCGGAAGCTGCATCGGCAACGGCACCAGATTCTGAAAAAGCCCAATATTTCTTTGTAAAAGGAAATGCTTTACTGGACTTAGCCAATAAAAAAGTAGATGAAGGAAAAAATCTTACCCTAGCTGCCAAAGCTTATCAAGATTTATTAGCCGTTGAAAAAGCTTCCGGAAAAGATAAATATTCTTCTCAAGCCACTACTTCAATTCTGGATATTAAATATAAATTATTGAATAGTGCCGTGGCGGATACAAAAGCAGATAAACATATAGAAGGTGCTCAAAAATTATATGATGCTTATTTATTGGATAAAAAAGACACCATCAATTTGTATTATTCGGCTTCTACTTATGTAAACGCAAAGGATTATGCTACAGCTCTTAAATTATATTATGATTTGAAAACGCTAGATTATTCAGGTAAAGGAACTAGTTATTTAGCAATGAATAAGTTAACTTCTCAGGAAGATTTGTTCACCACTGCTAAAGAAAGAGATTTGGCTGTAAAAATTGGCACACATGAGAAACCAAAAACGGAAGCGATTCCTTCAAAAAGAGGCGAAATCTACAAAAATATTGCTTTGATTTTAGTTCAGGACGGAAAAACAGAAGAAGCTAAAAAAGCCATCAGCGATGCCAGAAAAGCAAATCCAGAAGATACTTCATTGACTTTGACTGAAGCTAATTTATATTTGGAAACTAAAGATTTCGACACTTATAAAAAATTAATTGCCGAAGTTTTGGAAAAAAGTCCAAATGATGCTGATTTAATTTTTAATTTAGGTGTGCTTAGTGCCAATGCTAAAAATCCTGCCGAAGCTGAGAAATATTACAGAAGAGTAATGGAAATTGACCCTGCTTATGTCAATGCTTATATTAACTTATCTGCATTAAAGCTTGAAGACGAGAAGGTAATTATAGACGAAATGAATAAGCTAGGTACTTCTGCCAAAGAGATGAAGCGTTATGAAGTGCTAAAAACTAAAAGAGAAGATTTATTCAAAAGTACTATTCCTTATCTTCAAAAAGCAGTTGAGTTAGACCCAGCAAATATTGATGTAGCCAAAACGCTTTTAAATGTTTACAGTGCATTAGAAATGACTAAAGAATACAAAGCTTTGAAAGAAAAAATAAAAGCACAAGAAGGAAAATAGCAGAAAAATATATAAAATCCGTTTTGTGAAGTGAAATACCCCCAAAAAGTTAGACGCTATTTGGGGGTATTTTTATGTAAAGAAAAGTCAAGTACAATTATGAATTTAAAAACTTTTATCTCAAACTTACAAATGAATTACTTCACCATACGCTTCGGCAACAGCTTCCATAACGGCTTCACTCATTGTTGGGTGAGGGTGAATCGATTTTAGGATTTCGTGTCCTGTGGTTTCCAGTTTTCTCGCTACAACAGCTTCGGCAATCATATCAGTAACTCCAGCGCCAATCATGTGACAGCCCAACCATTCTCCGTATTTGGCATCAAATATTACTTTTACAAAACCATCCGGAGTTCCGGCAGCTTTTGCTTTTCCTGAGGCTGAAAACGGGAATTTACCAATTTTCAATTCGTATCCTTTTTCCTTGGCTTGTTTTTCGGTCAAACCTACAGAAGCAATTTCTGGTGTAGCATAGGTACAACCTGGAATGTTTCCGTAATCAATAGGATCAACATGCAATCCGGCAATTTTTTCTACGCAAGTAATTCCTTCTGCAGAAGCAACGTGTGCCAAAGCCGGACCAGGAACTACATCACCAATGGCGTAATAACCAGGAATGTTAGTTTGGTAGAAATCGTTTACCAAAATTTTATCTCTGTCAGTAGCAATTCCTACTTCTTCTAATCCAATGTTTTCGATATTAGTTTTGATTCCAACTGCCGAAAGCAAAATGTCAGCTTCCAGAATTTCTTCTCCTTTAGCTGTTTTTACATACGCTTTAACTCCAGTGCCAGAAATATCAATTTTCTCTACAGAAGAATTAGTCATAATTTTAACGCCTGATTTCTTCATAGAACGTTCCATTTGTTTCGAAATGTCTTCGTCTTCTAATGGAACGATGTTTGGCAAAAATTCAACAATAGTTACATCCGTTCCCATTGAGTTGTAAAAATGTGCAAATTCAACTCCAATAGCTCCTGAACCAACGACAATCATTGATTTTGGTTGGGTTGGCATTGTCATTGCTTGTCTGTATCCAATTACTTTTACACCATCTTGTGGCAAGTTTGGCAATTCGCGAGAACGAGCCCCAGTGGCAATAATAATGTGATCGGCAGAATATTCAGTAACTTTATTAGCTGCATCAGTAACATCAATTTTTTTGCCTGGTTTTAGTTTTCCAAAACCATCAATCACATCAATTTTATTTTTTTTCATAAGGAATTGAACTCCTTTGCTCATTCCGTCAGCAACGGAACGGCTTCGTTGTACAACAGCAGGAAAATCTTTGTCAAATGATGAAACAGTCAATCCATAATCTGAAGCGTGTTTTAGGTAATCAAAAACCTGTGCTGATTTTAGTAATGCTTTTGTTGGGATACAACCCCAATTCAGGCAAACTCCACCTAGGTTTTCTTTTTCGATTACGGCCACTTTAAAGCCTAATTGTGATGCTCTAATGGCAGTTACATATCCGCCTGGTCCACTTCCTAAAACTATAATATCGTATTTCATTTTTATGTTTTCTTAATTAATTTCAGTTGGCAAAAATAAGTAATATTTATGGAAATTAAAATTTATTCAGCAAAGGCTTAAAAAAATGCTGTTAACTTTGGACTACAAACTGGGAATAATATAAGTTTTTGTAATAACCGTCTGTTTTTTCTAATAATTCCTGATGTGTTCCTTGCTCTACAATCAGCCCTTTATCCATAACAACAATTTTATCGGCGTTTATGATAGTTGCCAATCTATGTGCAATTACAATGGAAGTTCTGCCTTTAGTAATGGTTTCTGTAGCTTTTTGAATTAACTCTTCAGAATAAGTGTCGATTGAAGAAGTTGCTTCGTCCAAAATCAGAATGCTTGGATTACTGACGTAAGCACGAAGAAATGCAATTAATTGTCGTTGACCAGAAGATAGCATAACGCCACGCTCTTTGACGTCAAAATCATAATTATCGGGTAAACTCATAATGAATTTATGAACGCCAATTTTTTTGGCTGCAGCCAAAACTTGTTCACGGGAAATTTCGGGATTGTTTAGCGTGATGTTATTGAAAATAGTATCGGCAAAAAGGAAAACATCTTGCAAAACCACTGCAATTTGCTTACGCAGCGAACTTAAGGTGTAATTTTCGATGTTGTGTCCATCAATACAAATCGTGCCACTATTAATTTCATAAAAACGGTTTAATAGATTGATAATGGTTGATTTTCCAGCTCCAGTTGCTCCAACAATGGCAATAGTTTTGCCTGCTTTAACGTCTAAATCGATACCTTTTATGACATATTCTTCGTCGATATAGCTAAAATGAACATCCTTAAATTGGATGTTTCCTTTGAAAATTGGAGCTTCAATAGTTCCGGTATCCTGAATTTGATCCTGAGTATCGAGAATGTCGAAAACACGATTGGCGGCAATCATTCCCAGTTGCATCTCGTTGAATTTATCCGCAATTTGACGCAACGGATTAAATAACATTCCTATAAACATTGTATAAGAAAATAAATCCCCAAAAGTGGTAAAATGGTCGCCATTGATTATCTTGATTCCTCCGTAAAGAACAATAAATCCAAGAGTTAGTGATGAAATAATATCGGCAATAGGGAAGAAGATGGAGTTGTATAATATTGTTTTTATCCAAGCTTTATTGTGTTTGTCATTGATGGATTTGAATTTTTCGAATTCAATATCTTCCCGATTGAAGAGCTGGACAATTTTCATTCCCGTTACTCGTTCCTGCACAAAGGAGTTCAGATTGGCAATTTGTGTTCGCACTTCTTCGAACGCCACCTGCATTTTTCTTTGGAATATTCGAGTAATGAAAACTAATATTGGCATGGCAACAATAACAATCCAAGTGAGTTTCCAGTTCATATAAAACATAAAAATAAGCACCACAATCATTTTCATCAGGTCACTTATTATCATAAATAATCCTTGGCTAAAAATACGTGCAATGGCTTCAATATCAGAAACGGAACGTGTTACGAGTTGTCCCACGGGCACATTGTCAAAATACTTCATTTTGAAACTTAGAATGTGCTTGAACATTTTAGTACGAATGTCTTTCACAATGTCTTGTCCGAGCCAGTTTGCCCAATAAACAAAGAAAAATTGTGAAAAAACTTCCAATAAAAGTACAAAACCCATCAAGCTAACGTAGAGAAGAAGCCCGTATTGATCGTGAGTTTTTATGTATCCATCAACAGTCTGTTTCAATAAATACGGACGCAAAGCCGCAAAAATGGATAGTGAAACAGCAAAAATAATCACGCCATTAAAACGCAATTGATAAGGCTTTGTATATTTTAAGATTCTTTTGAATAATCTGGTATCGAATGCTTTTGCTTTCATTTTCATTGCGAGGTACGTAGCAATCTTATTTTAAAATTGCGAATTTTTAAAAATCTATAATTTATTTGTCTGTACTCTATTCTCTATAAGTCTATGTAATCGTAATCAATTTTTGTCAAATATAATCCGTGGGCTGGAACCGAGAAACCAGCTTTGTCACGATCTTTCCCTTTAATTATGGCTTCGAAATCGGCCAGGGTAATTTTCTGCAAACCTACATAAACTAATGTTCCTACAATAGCCCGAACCATATTTCGTAGAAAACGATTCGCCGAAATTGTGAATACAAGGTTGTTGTTTTCCTTTTTCCAATGCGCTTCAAAAATAGTACAGTCGAATGTGTTTACATCAGTATTTACTTTTGAGAAACATTGAAAATCAATATGGTCAAACAATAATTTAGCTGCTTCATTCATCAAATAGATGTCTAATTCTTGATGAAAATACCAACTTCCGTCTTGCAAGAAAGCATCTTTAAAAGTATTTATATGATATTCATAGGTTCGTTTTGTAGCATCAAAACGAGCATGAGCTTCGTTGTGAACCGGAATAATATCATAAACAACAATGTCTTTTGGTAAGTAGGAATTGAGTTTGTGCACTAAACTTTGAATCTCGAATGGAGTTTCAAAATCAAAATGGGCAAACATTTCCTTGGCGTGAACACCGGTATCAGTACGACCAGCTCCCATAAGATTTACCTCGGAATTCAATATAACCGAAACCGCTTTATTTAGTGTTTCCTGCACTGAAGAAGCATTGGGTTGGTATTGCCATCCGTGATAATTGGTTCCGTTATATGCCAGTTTTATAAAATACTTCAATTCAGATTTCAGATTTCAGATTTCAGATTTCAGATTTGTTCGGAAATAGAAACCAATATTAAAATTGCAAATCTACAAAGATTGTCAATCTTAATGGCTATGTTTTATTTCAAATTTTTCCCAAATCTAAAATCAAAAATCGTTAATCTTCAATCATAAATAATAACTTTGTCGCTTTGTGTCATTGTGGCAAAATTATCTATGAAAAAAATTCTTCTACTTTCCGATACGCACAGTCATATTGATGACACGATTCTAAAATATGTCGCACAGGCTGATGAAGTATGGCACGCCGGTGATATTGGAGATTTAATCGTTACGGATACGATAAAGAAAATCAAACCTTTGCGCGGGGTTTTTGGCAATATTGATGATGACAAAGCCAGAATGGAATTTCCGTTGCACAATAGGTTTATGTGTGAAGGAGTTGATGTTTGGATTACTCATATTGGCGGTTATCCAGGTAAATACAATCCAAATATTAAGGCTGAAATGACGGTAAATCCACCTAAATTATTTATTTGCGGTCATTCACATATTCTAAAAGTGATATTTGACAAAAAGCATAATCTTTTGCATATGAATCCCGGTGCTGCAGGAAAAAGTGGTTTTCACCAAGTGAGAACGATGTTGCGTTTCGTGATTGATGGCGACAAAATTAAGGATTTGGAAATTGTAGAAATTGGGAAGAAGTAGTTTTCAGTTTTTAGTGCGCAGACAGCTTTGTAATATAAAACACAACGACTATGTTTTCCAGTTTCGGCTTCCTCTCCTTTGGAGAGGGCTGGGGTGAGGAACAAAAAAACCCGAACTTTTACATTCGGGTTTCCTTCGCACTAATAAACTAAGTTTATAGGATTATCTCAATCTGTCCACAGATTTTACAAGATCTTCGTCCTTTTTGATGGCCTTGTTAGCTAAGACTAACAACACGATAGCAACAATAGGTAGAAACATCCCAATACCTTTCTCAGAAACAGCCAGTGTTTCTCCAGATACATTTAGCGAACGATATACAAACAAGCCTAATAAAATTAAATTTAAAATTATATTCAATCTGCCAATAACAAATTGATTTTGTCTTTTTTTATACGAAACAATACTCAACAAAGATAGTGTTGTACTCAACCCGAACACAACAATATAGATCTGATTTTGCATAAACAAGTATGCTGCACCATCAGTCATTGTCCATAACGGAATGAAGAATGGTAAAATTCCTGTTGCCACGAAGGCTAGAAGTAAATATATAGTTTGAATTCTTTGTAACATTTTCTTAATTTCTTTTACAAAAATATATTTTCTTTTTAATAAATACTATTGTAGATTAAAATTTATTCGTAATATTGCATAACAAATCCGTAAGTACTTCATTCTTCGGTCAATTCAAAATCAAAATTTTACTACACACTTTTATAGTATTCCCATATATTTAAACCCACAGAACATTTATGTTTGACATTTCTGCATTAAAAGAAATGAAGCTTTCCGAGCTTCAAGAAATAGCTAAAGCGGCTAAAACAATAAAAATTGCCGGTGTAAAAAAAGAGGCATTAATTAGCCAAATTTTAGAACTTCAGTCGGCAACTACAGATTCAACTATAGATAATAAAAAAGTTGAAACCAAAATTGAAGATGATAAGCCCAAAAGAGCCAGAATTGTAGCTCCCAAAAAAGTGGCTATTCAAAAAAACTCCAATAATTCACTTTTTGCTGACGAAGAAATTGCCGTGGAACCAAGTGTTCCAGAGGTAATAGCCGAGACTACGGTTGAAGTTGTACCCGAAAAGAAAGTTGGGAAAGTTATTAAATTTAATAAATCAGCCTACGAAAAGAAGGTGGCGCTGCAAAAAGAAAAAGAAGAAGCAAAAGAGGCAGTTGCAGAAAATGAATCTGATTCTAGTACTGAAACTCCCGAAAATGCTGAAACTTCCGAAAATTCCGAAAATGCTGAAGTTAGCGTTCCCGCCAAAAAACTAAATCCAAATCAACTTCATAAGCAAAATCCAAATCAAAACCCTAACGCAAATCCTAACCAAAACGGAAACGGAAATGTGAATCCCAATTTCAAAAGCAAGAAAAGTAATTTTAGAGATTCGGATTTTGAATTTGACGGAATCATAGAAAGTGAAGGCGTTCTTGAAATGATGCCTGATGGCTATGGTTTCCTTCGTTCATCGGATTATAATTATTTGGCTTCGCCAGATGATATTTATTTATCGACTTCACAAATTAGATTATTTGGACTTAAAACCGGAGATACAGTGAAAGGTGTGGTTCGTCCTCCAAAAGAAGGCGAGAAATTCTTTCCGTTAGTTCGCGTATTAAAAATCAACGGACACGATCCGCAAGTGGTTCGTGACCGAGTTTCTTTCGAACACTTAACTCCTGTTTTTCCATCCGAAAAATTCAAATTAGCCGAAAGACAAAGTACTATTTCAACCCGAATTATAGATTTGTTTTCGCCAATAGGAAAAGGTCAGCGTGGTATGATTGTGGCTCAACCAAAAACGGGGAAAACGATGTTACTAAAAGACATTGCAAACGCCATAGCTGCTAATCATCCTGAGGTTTATTTGATTGTTTTATTGATAGATGAACGTCCAGAAGAGGTTACTGATATGGTTCGAAGCGTTCGTGGTGAAGTAATTGCCTCGACTTTTGATAGAGAACCACAAGAACACGTTAAAATTGCCAATATTGTTCTCGAAAAAGCAAAACGTTTGGTAGAATGTGGTCATGATGTCGTGATTTTATTAGATTCTATTACTCGTTTAGCAAGAGCTTATAACACGGTACAACCTGCATCTGGTAAGGTATTGAGTGGTGGTGTTGATGCCAATGCATTGCAGAAACCTAAAAGATTTTTTGGTGCAGCTCGAAATGTAGAAAACGGTGGTTCGTTGAGTATAATTGCCACTGCCTTGACTGAAACCGGTTCAAAAATGGACGAAGTTATTTTTGAAGAATTCAAAGGAACTGGAAATATGGAATTGCAATTGGACAGAAAAATTGCCAATAAACGTATTTTCCCTGCAATTGATTTGACTTCATCAAGTACTAGACGTGATGATTTATTATTAGATCCAAAAACATTGCAAAGAATGTGGATTATGAGAAAATATCTTTCGGATATGAATCCAGTGGAAGCAATGGATTTTATCAACGATCGATTTAAGAAAACCAAAAATAATGAAGAGTTTTTGATTTCGATGAATGATTAGAGAGTAGAATAAAGAATATATAGAAAAGGCAAAAACTCCGATAGAGATAAAATTCTATCGGAGTTTTTTAATGCTTTGCAATCAAATTTTGAAATTAGTTCACTATGATTGACTTGGTTGCTGATTGATTGTCCGATGTCATTTTCATGAAGTAAAAACCTTGTGGCAAGTTTTCCAAAGAATAAACATTGTTTTTAAGGGACGGTTTTTTGATAACCTGTATCAACTGTCCGTTTATGTTGATTAAATCAATTTCGTCCAATACAATGTCAGTTTGTATATTGATTTTGTGATTGTTTGATGGATTTGGGTAGATAGAAATATTGGCAAATTTATTGAAAGTTTCTGTAGCCAATATAACGCTTGGCCATCTGTTTTCGGCTACTGATCCTCCCCAAATAAGTGTTGCTAAGTAAGGATTGTCTATAAAAGGATTTCTGTTTCCCTGCGCATAAGTATTTGCCGTATTTCCGTGATAGGTATTTCTGGTATCTTCAAATGCTGAAACTGGGTCTTCTGCGTTCCATTGGAGAAACAAATTTACCATATTACTGTCTGAAACAGGAGTAGTTCCAGTTCCTACATTTATTGGTAAGCATTGCGTTCCATAGCGCAAATACATATACATCATCATTCTAGCCACATCGCCTTTCCATTCATCGCCAGGATACCAGCCACCAGCCACATTTCCGGAATTTCCACTTCCAGTTGCAAATGTCAAATTTCCGCGTGTGCCATTCCATTGTACATCAGCTGGGCGAAGGTGATGAGCATCTTCTCCTGCATCACTTGATTCTCCTGATCCACCATCTAATAAAGTTGGAGTTCCTAAAGATTTAGCATAAACGTGTTCCCGATTCCATTGTCCACTGTTGCCTCCGTGATTGTTTTTATCTCTTGACCGGTCATTGGTTACAATTCCATCAGTTCCGTTTTCCCATCCATAGATCAATAACACATTATTGGGATTGTTAGGATCTACATCAGTTATCATATCTGCTTCCCAAATCCCAGGCGTGTAGGATAGAAAGTTGGTATGAGTTATTGTAATTTTTGTTGCCAAGGCATTTTTTAAAGCAGTTCCGGTCAGAGTCCAATTGGAACCATCATAATAAGGAGTTGCCGGAGTTCCTGCCTGAGCTAGTATTAAACTTATTGACAGTAGCGCAAGGATTGAGTAAATTTTCTTCATAATTTTATATTTCTTCATTTTTTCTTTCTAATAAAGCCATATAAAATCCATCAAAACCAGACTCAGAAGCTAATATTTTGCGATCTTTTATGAAGTCAAATTGTTTTCCAATATCTGTATTTAAGAATTTTTTAATCTGTTCTTGATTTTCAGATGGTAAAATAGAACAAGTCGCATAAACTAATTTTCCGCCTGGTTTTACAATTTTAGAATAATTTTCTAAAACTTCAGCTTGTACTTTCCGAATGTTATCAATGAATTCAGGTTGTAATTTCCATTTAGCATCAGGGTTTCTTTTTAAAACTCCCAAACCGCTACAAGGTGCGTCAATCAGAACTCTATCCGCTTTTTCGTGCAATTTTTTGATGACTTTTGTGGTGTCAATAATGCGATATTCAATATTGAATGCGCCGTCTCTTTTGGCTCTCAATTTCAATTGCTTCAATTTGCTTTCATACAAATCCATTGCAATCAATTGTCCTTTATTTTCCATTAAAGCGGCAATGTGCAATGTTTTTCCGCCTGCACCAGCACAAGTGTCTACTACACGCATTCCAGGTTTTACATCTAGGAAAGCAGCAACAAGTTGAGAGTTAGCATCCTGAACTTCAAAAAATCCTTGTTTGAAGGCATCGGTCAAGAAAACATTGGCTCTTTCTTTCAAAACCAAAGCATCGGGTTGATCCTTCAAGTATTCTGTTACAATGTTTAAGTCCATCAAGATGGCTCTTAATTGTTCTTTTGTCGTTTTTAGTGTGTTTACTCTTAGAATAACTTTGGCTGGTTGGTTTTGAGCAGCAATTTCAGTTGCCCAAACTTTTTCACCCAATTCTTTTACTCCTAATTCGTCCATCCAATCCGGAATAGATTCTTTTAAAGCTCTTACTTTTGAAAGTTCGTCAAAACGTCCTTTTATTTTTCTTTCTGGAGTTCCTTCAAGCTGACGCCAGTCGGGGATAGGGTAGCCTCTTAAAACTGCCCAAACCGAGAACATTCTCCAAAGGTTGTCTCTGTCAAACGGTTCTTTTACTTCTGCAATCTCTGCATATAATCTTTTCCAACGTACGATTTCGTATATGGTTTCTGCTACGAATTTTCTATCGGAGCTTCCCCAACGTTTGTCTTTTTTTAAGGATCTTGCTACAACTTTATCGGCATATTCTCCTTCGTTGAAGATAGCGTTTAAAGCATCAATGGTGGTGTAAACTAAATTTCTGTGTAATCTCATTTTAAATATTTGAGGTGCAAAGGTACTATTTTAGATTGAAGATTTTAGATTTCAGATTTCAGATTTGGTTTGATGGAATATTTTGCTGAAATTATTGACTTTTGTCATTGAAATTAATTTTAGTTTTTGTTGTATTGAAAGTGTTTTCCACAAAAAAAACACTGTTTTGAGACAGTGTTTTTTTAGTATTTATTATAAAATAAATTTTATTGAATTCTGGTTAAACCAATGTTTTCTGGAGCATGAAGTACCATTGGGAATTTCTCTACTTTTACAGAACTACTATCTAAACCAAAGGCGCTTTCTTCAGACAAACTTAATTTCTTGATAAAGAAATAAGAATTCATAATTATTTTTTCGAAGAAAGTCAAATCGCTATCATTTGATAAATATTTTTCAGATAAGACAAATTTGAAATCGCCTATAATATTATTTTTATTTAAAGATTCATATCTACTAGTTACATCTACTTCACCTTTCTTTACCATATCAGTAATTACTTCTTTAAACATCAGATTTATTTTTGTAGGCTCTCTAAATCCTAAATTAAAATCGACTCTGAATATGGTGTCTTTAGCAATTTCTGAAACTTTATATTCGGTTTTATAAGGTATATTCAAAATATTAACATGAACAAACCAATAGATATCAGCTCTTTTTGGTCTTTTTCGTAAAATAGAATACATTACTTTTTCCTCAATATCATCAATTCTACCAGCATTTGTCATATAAATTAAATGGGTGGCGTATTTTGGTATTGATAAGTCATCACTTAATTCTACTAATACTTTTTTATAATCGTCTAATTTTACAATTTGAGTGTAGCTCTTGTTAATTTTCTTAGCAAAATACCAAATTGTCATAATAGAAATAAGCACAAAAGCAATCATTAATGTAACATAGCCTCCTTCGGCAAATTTTGTAATATTAGCAGTAAAGAAACCAAATTCTATTGTTAAATATATAGTTATTATTGGCACCATAAAATACACTTTTACTCTTTTTAATATCATAAAATAATTGAGTAATATAGTAGTCATTATCATACACAATATAATGGCTAATCCATAAGCGTGTTCCATATTGCTTGATTTTTCAAAGTGTAATACAACGCCAACACACCCAAAAAACAACAGCCAGTTTATAGAAGGAATATACAATTGTCCTTTTAACTCTGAAGGATATTTTATTTTTACTTTTGGCCAAAAATTCAATCGCATTGCTTCATTTATCAATGTAAATGAACCACTTATGAGTGCTTGCGAAGCGATTACTGCTGCAAGTGTAGCCACTATGATTCCAAAAGGTTGAAACCAATCTGCCATTATTAAATAGAATGGATTTCCATTTTCTCCTCCTAAACCAACCAAGGTAAGTCCTTCATGGTGAATTAAATAAGCACCTTGTCCAAAGTAGTTTAGTACTAATGTAGTTTTTACAAAAATCCAACTGATTCTGATGTTTTTTCGTCCACAATGTCCCATATCCGAATATAATGCTTCAGCTCCGGTAGTACATAGGAAAACAAAGCCCAAAACATAAAAACCTTCTGGATGAATAGACAATAAATTATAAGCATAATAAGGATTAAAGGCTTTTAAAACTTCAGGATGTTTTACTATTTGAAGTATACCCAAAACACCAAGCATACCAAACCAAATAAGCATCATTGGAGCAAAAAAACGGCCTACTAATTTAGAACCAAATTGCTGAATGGTAAATAGTACAAATAAAATACCGATGACGATGGGAACTGTATTTATTTGTGGATAAAATGTTTTGATTCCCTCAACAGCTGATGAAACAGAGATGGGTGGAGTAATGATTCCATCGGCAAGCAAGGCGCTTCCTCCAATAATAGCTGGAATAATTAACCATTGTATTTTAGTCTTTTTGACTAATGCATATAAGGCAAAAATTCCCCCTTCACCATGATTATCAGCACTTAAGGTGATAAGAACATATTTTATAGTAGTCTGCAAGGTAAGTGTCCAAAAAACGGCAGAAATACCACCTAAAACTATGTCTGCATTTATAACATGCGAACCAATTATGGCTTTCATTACATATAATGGTGATGTTCCAATATCACCATAAATTATTCCTAATGAAATTAATAAACCTCCTAATGTTAACTTACTGTGTAAGTCCTTATGCGAAATATTCATATATATTTATATAAAAAAACTTGACAAATCTACTGTTTTTAAATATATTATTGATTGATATATAAAAATAAATATAAAAAAAACACGGTTGATTGAACCGTGTTTTCATATTGTTTTTTTTAAAGTATTATGATCTTCTATTGTTGCCCCTTGAAGAAGAATTATTATCTTCTGAGGATGAATTTCTAGATTGAGTATTTTCTCTTGGAGATTCAGTTCTTTGCGGAGCTGATGCTCTTGGAGATTCGGTTCTGTTTTGAGAATAATCTCTTTGTGATTCAGTTCTTTGCGGAGCTGATGCTCTTGGAGATTCAGTTCTATTTTGAGAGTAATCTCTTTGTGATTCAGTTCTTTGTGGAGCTGATACTCTTTGAGATTCAGTTCTGTTTTGAGAATAATCTCTTTGTGATTCTGTTCTTTGCGGAGCCGATGCTCTTGGAGTTTCAGTTCTTTGTTGAGAATAATTTCTTTGTGTTTCGGTTCTTTGCGGAGCCGATGCTCTTGGAGTTTCAGTTCTTTGTTGAGAATAATTTCTTTGTGAATCGTTTCTTTGTGGAGTTGATGCTCTTGGAGATTCAGTTCTGTTTTGAGAATAACCAACATTTCTTGTATTTCTAATTTGGTCTAATTCGTGACGATTGTTAACCTGAGAATTTCTTCTTGAAAATGAGTTTTCCGGATGTTGTCTTTCATAACCATTAGAACGTCTAGAATTGTAAATATTTACAGCATAACTGCTTCTTCTATGGTTTACATAATTGTAATTGTTATAACTATAATAGGTATTTAGACAATTATTTACATTATATCGGTATCTAAAAACAGGGAATGGATTCCAGGTGTAATAAAAACTTGGATAATAATTCCAAGACCAAGCGGAATAATACGGACGATAATTTGACATCCAAAATGAGGCATAAATTAGCGGTGTGTAATAATATTCAGGTTCGTAAATATAATTCTGACCATACATATAAGTGTTTCCTACGACTTGTATATGAACATCATTTCCCCAATCTTTTTCTACTTCTATGGTGGCTACATCTTGATATAAATCACGATTAAGTACAGATTGTATGATGATTACGTGTGTACGATTCTCCACGGATTCTATTACGCGTAAATAATCTACCTGATTATCATTATTCAAATCTAAATTTGATATTTGTAATTTTGGATCATTTAATCGTCTTTCAAAATCATGAAGATTTCTCGAATCTCCAAATATTGAAGCAACAACTCTTAAATCTAAATTATCGCTGATTTCAGAATTTAATGCATTTACGGTCGTTCTATTTTGCCCTTGTATTTGTGTTGCAAATACTGAAGTTATTAGGGCCAATATTAGTAGTTGAGTTTTCATAATTAATAATATTAAGTTATTTGATTTCAATTATCCAATTATTGTGCCAATAAATTAAATGGGTATAAGGTAATGTTTAAATTAATTTATAAGTATCTTTAAAACAGGTATTTGTGTCTTATTTAAAATTATAAAAATATAATGATTTGGATTATTTTTAATAAAAAAACCAAGAAACAGATTTAACTATTTCTTGGTTTGTAGTTGAATTGGGAACAACTAGGAAACTATCTTCTTGGACCTTTGCCTCGATATTGTTGAAGCAATTTTCTGTTAAAATCATCTTCGGCCTTTTTCAATTTTATAATTTTTATTGGGGGTAAAACTCCTTTTAGGCTGGCAATAAATTTTTTTCTGCTTTGGCATAATTCATCTTCATTACTTTCCATTTGAGCAAGCAGGGCAGAAGCTTCTTTATCGCTCATTTTGTCTAAATCACCATCCATTCTATTCTTAAATGCTCTCATTTTTTGATGTCTCAATTCAAACTGTTTGTCATCAAAAGCATTATAAATTGGCCAAAATTTAGCAGCTTCATCTGGTGTCAATGATAATTCATTTGTGATAAAACCCACTTTTAACGCTTTGATTTGCTCTTTCTTCTCTCCCATTGTTGGTTGTGCAAAAGAATGAATAGAAAGTAACAGTATTATAATCAGTAGTAGTTTTTTTATTTTCATTTTTTATTAATTTAATAAGTATTGTTCTAAGTTGTTGTTTGTTATAAGTTCGTTTTCAATAGTTTTATCTTCGATGTTGAAGTCAACGCTCATTTTTTGAATGTCTTTTTCATCAAGAAGATTAACTAAATCCTCATCAGAAACTGTAGAATGATAGGTGATATAATTTTCTAGTGTTACATCATCAATTTCTGGCAAATTACTGTAAAAATAATTGTAAACAGGAACAGTCAATGCCAGAACCATAACAGCAGCTGCGGTATATAACCAAGTTTTTCTCCTGGCCAAAAGCGAAATTATCTTTGGCTCTTTTCTGGGTAATTGTTGCATCATTTTTGCGGAAAAATCCTCAAAGTAATTCTCTGGAGTGGTAAACCCAGTTTTAATTTTTGGTTCGTTTTCTAGTTTAAATGTTTTCATATTATTTATTAGACTTAGTTGATGTCATAAGGTTTAATTTGAAGTGACAAAGGCTTCTATTTTTTTTACAGCGTGATGATAAGATGCTTTTAAGGCTCCTACTGATGTTCCCAAAATCTCTGATATTTCTTCGTATTTCAATTCTTCAAAATATTTCATTTTAAAGATTAATTGTTGTTTTTGGGGTAATAATACAATTGCTTTTTGCAATTTTATTTGAATTTCATTTCCATCAAAATATATATCAGCTATAAGATTATCGATAGATTTATTTTGTAATGTTTCAGATGAAATTCCGCTTTTTTTTGCTTTTTGACTTAAAAAGGTCAAAGCCTCGTTAGTGGCAATTCGATACATCCATGAAAATAGTTTGCTTTCCCCTTTAAATCTGTTTAAATATTGGAACACTTTTACGAAAGTGTTTTGCAATACATCATCCGCATCATCGTGATCAATAACAATATTTCTTATGTGATTATATAAGGGTTTTCGATATTCTTTCAAGAGCTTTTCAAACGCCTGATTTTGCGTTTTGGGATTTAATAATTCCTGAATGAATTCCTTTTCTTCTTGCAAAGCTATAATTTATAAGTTTAGAATGGAATTTACCGAATAGGTTTAATCACAATTAAAAAATATTAAAATTCAGAAGGAATTTCTTTTTCCATTTTAGGTCTTGGGGCAATTTCTTCAGTTGTTTGAGGTGTTGTTACTGTTGGTTTGGCCACAGCTTTTGGTCGTATTGGGTAATAAATTTCGGTTATCCATTTTGAAGGATTATTTATTTCATTTTTGCCAATTGAATATATTTCAATATGAGAAATTGCCGGATCTGCACTAAGATAATTCGCCCGAAGATATTCCTGTGTTTTATCCAATGCCTTTTTGGTGTGTGAATAATCGCCCGTCAAGGTTGTTTTTACGGCTTGGTACGATTGAAGTTTCTCAGATGAAATATCGCTTCCTTCGATTAAGAAAATAGGATCTTTAATCGGAATACATACCGACATTTTAGTTAATTCATTGCTAGTATTATACGTATGATAAATGACAAAAGGTTTGCCGCTTATTGTAACATTGTTTTTTTTACAGAATGTAGTAATTTTAGAAATTACGATTCCGGAATTTTTAGAAACTTTTGAAAATTCGCTAGTAAATGTTTGTGCCAGATAGAAAGTTTCAGGGTTGTTCACCAAACCATTTACTTTTACCGAGTAGGTGTTTATTTCATAATCCAATTTCTTGTCTAAATTGATTAAACTTTTTTCGAACACAGAACCAAATATTTTCTCCGCTCCGCCATTAAAAGCTGTTAGTACTTTAAAAAGGAAACCCATTTTCCCTTTTGCTTTCCAGGATACTTTCGTTTTCCCCAAAGTATCTTTAAAACTCATAGAGACATTAGCAAAATTACCATTAAAATTCATTGTTTGAATAATGCTGTCGTTCTCTTTTATATTTATCGTTTGTAAATCACCATCTCCTTGTTTTCCATTCCAAGAACTTGAACTGCCTTTACCAATGGTATTTTTTGAATAAGTTATGTTTATAAGAGAATCTTCTGTAGCCAATGAATTCCAATCTTTCCAATTTTTAAAATCATTGACATAATTAAATACAGATGATTTTGGTGAATTGATAATTTTACTTCTTTCTACAGTAAAATTACCTTTTTGTGTTGCAACAAAAATGGATAATGCCACTAAACTAAGCAATAATAAAAGAAAGAGGTACTTTAAAATTCTCATAATAAACAGTTTAATTTCTGTTGTAAAGTTAGAAATTATATCAATACGTTTAACTCATGTAAAAGCATAAAATTACTATTCTCTTACAATTTTGATATATTTAATAATAATGGTTATAATTATTTAAATTTAAATTACAATATATCAGAAAGTTGCATTCTAAATAATTGAATAATTATATTCATTTATACCTGAGTATTGGTAAATCTAGAACCAAATAATTGTTAATTTTTGTGCTATGTTCAAAGAATACATATATTTGTTGAAATATTATTTATATAATAACTAAATATCTTTAATAATGAAATTACTTAAAATTGCCTGTATTTTTATGACAGTTGGATTTTCTTTTATTTGTAACGCACAAATAAAGGTTTCTGATGCCCAAACTATTGAAAAAGCTCCATTTGATTACGTTGTCGAGCAATTTGCCGACATAAAAGTATTGCGATATCAAATTCCGGGTTGGGAAAATCTAACTCTAAAAGAACAAAAATTAGTGTATTACCTCACTCAAGCTGGCTATTCTGGTCGTGATATTATTTTCGATCAGCATTATAAAAACAATTTAAAAATCAGAAAAGCGCTTGAAAATATTTATGTAAATTACAAAGGAGACAAAACTTCCCAAGATTGGAAAAACTATGAAATTTATCTAAAAAGAGTTTGGTTTGCCAATGGAATTCACCATCATTATTCTAATGATAAAATCAAGCCGGCTTTTTCTGAAGCTTACTTTACTAGTTTAATGAAAGCCACAAAAACAAACTTAGCACCTGCAATTGTAGCTGTTCTATTTAATGATGCCGATGCTAAAAAAGTGAATCTTGACGAATCAAAAGGTTTATTAGAAGGTTCTGCAATCAATTTTTATGACAAAGGAATTTCAGCGAAAGAAGTTGAAGATTTCTATGCTAAAAAAACCAGTCCAGATCCCAAAAGGCCTTATTCTTATGGTTTAAATTCGAAATTAGTTCGTAATTCTAAAGGGCAATTAGAAGAAAAAGTATGGAAAAGCAAAGGAATGTATGGTACTGCGATTGACAAAATCGTTTATTGGCTGGAAAAAGCTAAAACAGTTGCTGAAAACAAAAAACAAGGTGATGCTATAGGATTGCTTATTAGTTATTACAAAACCGGAAGTTTAAAAACCTGGGATGATTACAACATCGCCTGGTCACAAGCTACTGATGGAAATATTGACTATATCAACAGCTTTATCGAAGTATACAATGATCCATTAGGATACAGAGGTTCTTATGAAAGCATGGTTCAAATTAAAGATTTTGATATGTCTAAAAAAATGGAGGTAATTTCTCAAAATGCCCAATGGTTTGAAGATAATTCTCCGTTGCTTCCAGAAAATAAAAAGAAAAATGTAGTTGGTGTTTCTTATAAAACTGTTGTTGTTGCCGGTGAATCTGGAGATTCTTCTCCTGCAACTCCTATTGGTGTAAACCTTCCAAACTCAGATTGGATTCGTGCCGAACATGGTTCAAAATCAGTTTCTTTAGGGAATATTATTGATGCGTATTCAAAAGCGGGTGGAAAAGGAAGATTGCAAGAATTTGCAAATGATCCTGAAGAAATCGTTTTGGCTGAAAAATACGCAGAATTGGGAGATAAAATGCATACTGCTTTACATGAAGTTATTGGTCACGCTTCAGGACAAATTAATCCTGGTGTGGGAACTCCAAAAGAAACCTTGAAAAGTTATGCTTCGACTCTTGAAGAAGGAAGAGCTGATTTAGTAGGATTGTATTATGTTTATAATCCAAAATTGCAAGAACTTGGCTTGGTTGACGATTGGAAAAAACTAGGAATGGAATCGTATGATAGCTACATTCGAGGTGGATTGATGACACAATTAATTCGATTGGAACCAGGTGCAAATATTGAAGAAGCGCATATGAGAAACCGTCAGTATTTAAGTGCTTGGGTTTTCGAAAAAGGAAAAGCAGACAATGTAATCGAAAAATTAACTCGCAACGGAAAAACCTATTTCAATATTACTGATTATGACAAATTACACGATTTGTTTGGGCAATTATTGCGTGAAATACAACGAATAAAATCTGAAGGTGATTATGAAGCCGGTAAAGCTTTGGTCGAAAATTATGGTGTCAAAGTAGATCAAAAAATACACGCAGAAGTATTGGAACGCAACAAACAATTTACATCTGCGCCTTACAGCGGTTTTGTAAATCCAGTTTTGGTTCCAAAATTAGATGCAAAAGGAAATATAATTTCGATAAAAGTAATACAGCCAAAATCTTTTGCTGAACAAATGTTGAACTATTCCAAAACATATGGTTTTTTGCCTTTGGAAAACTAAGAAATAATTGATTTATTTATTTATAGAGAAGGATGTCTTGATTTAGACATCCTTTTTTTGTAATTATCTTAAAAATAATCTTGCTTTTTTAAAATAAATTCCTACGTTTGACTAAATTAATTGTAATTAAATTAAGTCATTGATTTGTAAGCTGTTATAAAAAAAACACAAATATAATGAAAGGGTTATTTAGTCAATACAATTTTAATTAAGAGAGAAATTAAAAAAAAAGAGAGAATATGAAAAAATTATTTATTGCAATTTTACCATTTTTACTGATTAGTTGCGGAGCGAATATTAAATCAAGTTTTACAAGTCAAAACAAAGCTTTAACAATTGAAGATAAAGTTGCCTTTCTGGATATTCAAAATAAAGTTCCTGAGAACGCAAAAAAAATTGGAGAAGCAAAATTTGGAGACAGTGGATTTTCAACAGATTGTGATTTCAATACAAACTTAATAAGCGCAAGAAAGTTAGCAAGAGCAAATGGAGCAAATATTGTTAAAGTAATAAAAAAATCAACTCCCGATTTGTGGAGTTCTTGTTATAGAATTACTGTCGAATTCTATTTTTACGAAGGCGATGTCACTAAATTATCTCAATACCAATTACAAATTAATTAATTTAAATACTTTCAATAAATGAAAAAATCAATTATCTCTTGCTCTTTAGCACTAACACTATTATTTTCAAGTTGTGCAACAATCATTTCAGGCTCAAAACAAAACGTGAAATTTGCTAGTAATCCTTCCTCAGCATCAATTTTTATTGATGAAGTAGAAGTTGGAAAAACTCCTTTCGAGATAAAATTAGCAAGAAAAAGCGAACATAGTGTTCTGATTAAATTAGATGGATACCAAACCTATCAAACTAATTTGACAAAAGAATTTAATGCCTGGTATCTTGGAAATATCCTAATCGGAGGACTAATAGGATTGATTATTGATCCAATTACTGGAGCGATTTACAATTTATCTCCAAGTGAAATTAATGCTCAAATGAATAAAGGAACGGTATTCAATTCAAGCAAAAGAGATATTTATATTGCAGTGGCTTTAAATATTGATCCTAATTGGAAAAAAGTTGGACAATTAGAAAAGGTAAATAACTAAGAAAGCACTTTATATAACACAATCCCTTCAATATTAATCTATTGAAGGGATTTTTTATTGCCAAAAATTAATTCTATCGTTTAAAAAATATTTTAATCATAAATAAAATCACGATAAAAAGAATAAACCCAATCAGAATTTTATAATTCCCTTTATAAAAAGTTTTATGCAACTTTGCATCTTTTCTATAGGCAAATATCATTGCGATAACAAAAGCAACAAAAAAAAAGCCTGCAAACACCAATTGACCTGGACTAAACATAGTTTAAAATATTTTGAACAAATTTAGGAATTAGTTTAGGAAAACATGCTAATTTGCCAGCTCATTTAATAAATAAAATTATGCAAAAACAAATCAACGCAGTTAAGGAATTTCACACGGCATTTATCATTGGTCACAGCGAAACCCCAATAGGTGATTTGGGCGAAAATAAAAACATGCTTCGTTATAATTTGATGAAAGAAGAAAACGAGGAATATCTTGAAGCGGTCCAGAATAATGATTTAGTAGAAATCGCCGATGCTTTGGGTGATATGATGTACATTCTTTGCGGAACGATTATAGAACACGGTTTACAACATAAAATTGAAGAAGTTTTTGACGAAATTCAACGCTCCAATATGAGTAAACTTGGAGAAGACGGAAAACCTATCTATCGTGAAGACGGAAAAGTGATGAAAGGTCCCAATTATTTTAAACCTGATTTTTCGAAAATACTTGGAGGAAGATAGTCAGATTTCAGATGGCAGTCTACAGGTTGCAGATAGCATAAAAAAGCAGTTTAAAAATGAAATAAATCATCTTTAAACTGCTTTAAATATTTATAATTATTTATTCCAACCTGAAATCTGCCGACTGCAATCTGCAATCTGCCATCTAGACTTTAACAGTCCATCCAAAAGTGTCTTCGGCTAGTTTGTGTTGAATGTTTGTCAATTTATCTTTAAGTTGTAACGCTACTGAATTTTCTATTTTTGGCAATTCATAATAAACATCCTGATACGAGAATCCAATAATAGGGTTCACAACAGCGGCTGTTCCTGCTCCGAAAATTTCTTTTAAGCTACCATTTTTAGCACCTTCAACTAGTTCAGAAACTAAAACGGGACGAACTTCAACTTTGATATTTTCTCTTTTCGCCAAATCAATTAAGCTTTTTCGAGTCACACCATCAAGGATTCTTTCGCTGGTAGGAGCAGTATATAAAGTGTCGTTTATTCTAAAAAACACATTCATTGTTCCAGCTTCTTCTAATTTAGTATGCGTTGCGTCATCCGTCCAAATTACTTGTTGGAAACCAGCTTTATTAGCTAAATTTGTTGGGTAAAATTGTGCAGCATAATTTCCGGCGGCTTTTGCAGCACCAATACCACCATTTGCAGCCCTACTGAAATGCTCCGCAATTAACACTTTTACTTCACCTGAATAGTATGCTTTTGCAGGCGATAAAAGAATCATAAACTTATAATCATCCGATGGATTTGCAATTACTCCAGTTCCGGTAGCAATCATAAATGGTCTGATGTACATCGTGTTTCCTTTCCCTTTTTGAATCCAAGCCTCATCTAATTGCAACAATTGTTTCAGCCCTTCCATAAAGATTTCTTCAGGAACTTCAGGCATTGCCATTCTTGTTGCAGAATTATTGAAACGGTGATAATTTTCATCAGGTCTAAATAACCAAACGGCATCATTATCATCTTTATATGCCTTCATTCCTTCGAAAATGGCTTGGCCATAATGAAAAACTTTAGCTGATGGATCTAATAAAAATGGAGCATAAGGTTTGATGACTGGTTTTTGCCATTCCCCATTTGTAAAATCACATTCGAATAAATGATCTGTAAAAATTTCGCCAAAATGTAAATTATCAAAATCCACATCCTTTATTTTTGAAGTTGCGGCTTTTATTATTTCAATTTTGTTGGTTTGTGTTGCACTCATAATTAGTTATTCTATTAAAATATTTTATAAAGTAAAAGGATGTTAAACGAATTAACGTTTTGCAAAATTAAACAAAAAACATCATATTCCTTGTCAAAAAAATAGTAATTATAGCGTTTAACTGAGATTTATTTATATTCTAAAAAAAAGGAAAAATCTAGAGGTTTTTTATGAAATAACTAAAAAATAGGAGTCATTGATAGTTAAACCTAAATTGGATTTATTTAAATTTGGCAACCAATTGCATCATTAAAGTAAAAAATCCACCATACTATTTTGAAAAGAGAAATAATAAGAACAAATGACGGTTCAACAACGATTCATATTAAGGAATGGGATGAATGCTATCATTCAAGATTTGGAGCCATTCAGGAAGCTCAGCATGTTTTTATAAAAAATGGACTTTCGTTATTCGAAAGCAAAACAATTTCTATATTGGAAATAGGTTTTGGTACGGGTTTGAATGCCTTTATCACTTTTTTAGAATCTAAAAAGCTAAATCAAACCATAGATTATGTTGGAGTAGAAGCATATCCGGTTTCTGCAGAAGAAGTGCTGTCAATGAATTATGTTTCTGAATTGAATGCTGAAAAGGAAATAGCTGTATTTGAAAAAATGCACGAATGCAACTGGGAAGAACCAATCGTTTTGAGGGAAGATTTTTTATTTACGAAAAGAAAGCAGTTTTTTGCAGACATTGATGACATAGAAAAGTTTGACCTGATTTATTTTGATGCTTTTGGTTATACTGTTCAACCTGAATTATGGAGTACTGCAATTTTTCAAAAAATGTACAATGCGCTTAAACCAAATGGGATATTGGTTACTTATGCAGCTCGAGGAGTTGTAAAAAGGAGTATGATAGAAGTAGGTTTTACAGTCGAAAAGCTTGAAGGACCGCCAGGAAAAAGAGAAATGTTTCGGGCGCGAAAAGATTAGTTTTATTATTAATTGAGTATTTTATTAATTGCACCCAACGGGTTACAATAATAAATCAATTTATTCGTTATTAGTTTGTACCATTTTTATAAATTATAATATTTTTTTTGCAATGCTCTAATAATCATAATCTAACCCTAAATTCTTTAATTTATATGTCTAAAGTGATGTTTGATTATACTAAATCAGTACTCGAAAGAGTCAGTTTTGATCCCATACTTTTTTGCAAAGAATTAGAAAAAGCAATAAAGGCTTTGTTACCCTACGAAATGGAGTTATTACGCGAATGGCTTTTAACTTTTATAATCGAAAAGCCGGAATTAAAACAATGCATGTTAATTGTAAATAATTAAATAAAAAAAGAACCTAATAGGTTCTTTTTTTTCGTGGTTACTATTCTGACAATTCTATTTATACCTTTTTTGAATAATTAATCTATATGTGTTATTTCTTATAATTAATAACAAAATATGTCAATAAACGTGTTTTTTCGTATTTAATCGGATATTTTTACTATTTTTTATTGGAGTTACTGTTTATTTATTCTATCTTTATACTATGTTCATATAAGATAACCCCAAATCTATTTTATTATGCCTTATAGAATGATATATGATTATACGAAAATTGTACTTGAAAAAGTGAGTATCGACCCAACGCTTTTTCGTAAGGAATTGAGGAAAGCAAATAAAAATTTATTGCCTTACGAAATCGAACAATTAAGAATTTGGCTGGAGCACTTCACTGAAGGTAGGCCTGAACTTAAGCAGTATTTAAGCATTGTGAATTAGTAAAAACAGAAAAGGAGTCTCGATTATCGACTCCTTTTTTTATTTCTTTTGGATTGGACTTATGATTTGAACGTTATGAAAAGCAATTGCTCCTTTTACAACTCCTGAAATGGTATTTCTCAATGCGTCAATAATATGGATTTTCAGTTCGCTTTTTGGATAAATCAGACTTACTTCTCGGGCTGGTTTTGGTTCTTTGAACTGTCTTAATTTTGATTTGTCTTTTTCCTTTAAATCCAAGGTATGCAAATAGGGAAGAAGTGTCGTTCCCAATCCTTCATCGGCCAGTTTTATCAAGGTTTCAAAACTGCCGCTTTCTAATTGAAATGAATTTCTGGTTGTGATACCTTGGTTTTTGCATAAATTTAAAATTCCGTCACGGAAGCAATGTCCATCCTGCAATAGCAATATATCATCAAGATTTAGATCTGAAACTTCTATTTCATTTTTTTGTGAAATGCTAAAATTATCAGGAACATAAGCTACAAATGGTTCATAATAGAGTACAATTTCCTTGATTTTATCATCTTCTAATGGTGTTGCTGCAATAGCTGCATCAAGATGACCATTCTTTAATCGAAGGATAATTTCATCGGTGTTTAACTCTTCGATAATGAGTTTTATTTTTGGGTATTTTTTGATAAAATTATTCAAGAACATTGGCAAAAGAGTGGGCATAATCGTTGGAATAATTCCCAAACGGAATTCGCCGCCAATAAATCCTTTTTGATATTCGACAATGTCTTTTATTTTGCCCGCTTCATTGACGATATTTTTTGCCTGTTCTACTATTTTTTGGCCAATAGCCGTTAGTTGAATGGGTTTCTTGCTTCTGTCAAATATCAATATATTAAGTTCTTCCTCAATTTTTTGAATTTGCATACTCAGCGTAGGTTGCGTAACGAAACATTTTTCGGCGGCAAGCGTAAAATTCCTGTGTTCGGCAACAGCCAAAACATATTGTAGTTGCGTAATTGTCATTGTATAGTATTTTGTGATGCAAATATAAAAACAATCAATTTAATTTATAGTATAAAGGAGTCTTATTTTGTAAATTTGATTTAAATAAAAAAACAAATGAAATTAAACAGTATTGGATTACCGAGCGCAGCAGCTGAAATTTTAGCAGCAGAATTGAATGTTTTATTAGCTAATTTTCAAATTTATTATCAAAATTTGCGTGGCTTACATTGGAATATTCGTGGGAAACGTTTTTTCGATTTGCATTTAAAATTTGAAGAATTGTACAACGACAGTCAAATAAAGATTGATTTAATTGCAGAGCGTGTTTTAACTTTGGATGGGGTTCCACTCCACACTTTTGAAGATTATTTAAAGCACAACCAACTCGAAATAGGAAAAAACATTCACATTGATGAAAAAGCAATTGCATTAATCGTTTCATCATTGTCTAAATTACTAGCTTTAGAAAGAGTTATTTTTAAAAAATCAGGCGAAATAAATGATGAAGGTACCAGTTCGATGATGAGTGACTTTATCGTTGAACAAGAAAAAACCATCTGGATGTTGAAAGCCTGGCAGCAAGAAGAAATATAAAAATCAAATTTTGTTATTGTAGGTATATTGATTAAATTTTTTACTTTTGGTAAAACATAATAATGTTACTTAATGAGCGATTTCTACAAAAAAATATTAGACAATAATAAAAAGTGGGTGGAAAATTCTTTAGCACTTGACCCCAATTTTTTTCAAGATTTGGCTAAACAACAAACACCTCCCTTATTGTGGATAGGTTGTTCGGACAGTAGAGTTCCTGCTAATGAAATAGTTGGAGCTAAACCCGGGGATGTTTTTGTACATCGAAATATTGCCAATATGGTTATTCATAGTGATATGAATATGTTAAGCGTATTAGATTATGCAGTCAATGTTTTAAAAGTTAAACATGTTATTGTTTGTGGACATTATGGTTGTAGTGGGGTACTGGCGGCGATGAATAATCAGTCGATTGGGATAATTGATAACTGGATTCGTCATATTAAAGATATTTATCGTTTGCATCAGGTAAGTTTAGATGCCATAGAAAACGAAACCGATCGTTTTAATGCTTTCGTTGAAGTTAATGTGAAGGAACAGGTATTTGATTTGGCTAAAACTTCTATTGTTCAATCAGCATGGAAAAACGGACAAGATTTAACACTGCATGGTTGGGCTTATGGATTGAATTCTGGATTTGTAACTGATTTAGATGTGAATATAAGTTCTGATGTAGATTTAGATGAAGTGTATCAATTAAAATTTTAATTGAACAATACTATTTCTTAAGATTTTAAAACTGCTTTCGGGCAGTTTTTTTATTTAGCAGTTATCCAAAATCAATTAATCTTCATTCTCCAGATTTTCATTAAAAGAAGATGGTAAGAGTGTAGGGATAAATTTGATAAATATAGGAAGTAGCAAACTGCCGCCTGGGAGCAAAAATATGGCCAATGAGGGAACGGTTTTACAAATGTCCAACAGTTGTTTTCGTACTTTCTTCTTTTCGTTTTCATTTAAATCTCTTCGGGTAGAATTAGCTAATAGCACCATCAATTCCTTGCTTTCAAGGATTTCTTTCACTAATCTGTTTTTGTTGCGGGTAATAAGTTTAATTACCGTTTGTGTAGTCTGGTCATAAAAATGTTTGACTGGATTAGAGTAATTAAAGTAGGGGATTTCATTCTTGTATTTAATAATAAACTCATTTGTTTTCTCGATACTTTCCGTAACAAAATCATCAGGAACTTCCATCAATTCGGCTAATTTGTGTAGAAAATAAGCTTCATTTTTTTCGATAATTCCATCACTCCACAATGCCATTCCTGCCATATCAACCAGATATTGTTTTTCTAAATCGTTAGTGAAATAATCTAATTTTAATTCATCCATACCAAAACTTTGGGATTTCACATTCACTTTTGAAAATTTACTGTATCGAACAGACGATTCAAATAGTTTAATCAGCAAATCGTCGTATTTTGATTTGTTGGATTTAGTTTTTAACGCCAGTGAAACAATGCTGATGATGGCTTCTTCTATTTTTTTCAGGTATTTTTCCGGAATTGATCCATGAATCAAGTATTGGCGAAAAGCCAAAACATCAATAAATAGCAAGGCATTGGTGACAATATGCGAAAAGTTTTTGCTAATGATGTCTACATTAGTCTGAACCCGACTGTCGATTATTTTTTCTAAGTTTAAAGAAGGGGAACTACCGGGTAAAACTTTTCTAAACAAATTAAACCCTTGCGGATTCATTTCGTTATAGAAAGCTACCGCTTTTGAAAGAAAGTTTACAGGATTGCTTTCGTGAGTAGTTAGTTTATAAATGCCATACAGAGTGTTTAGCAGGGCGAGTTTAGAAATCTCGTTTTCGAGCCAGCCTTTTGTTTGAATTGGTGCAACTGTATCAAAGGAAACAATATGTCCATAGATGAATCCTGTTTCTCTGACTTTTTTGTAAAACATGTCAGGATGCGTCTCAGCAGGAAGCAAAGATTGTTTTTGTTTCAGGAAAAATTTGTCTATCCAGCCGGATGCTGATGGGTTAATCATTGCTTTGTTTTGAATTGCAAAGCTATGTTATTTTGTGGTTTTTGTATTATTTTAAAATTAAAAAACCGTCTCGTTTCTATAAACAAGACGGTTTCGTATGATTTTTTATATTCTCTTACTTGATAATTGCTGAACAAGCTACTCTCGCGCCGGCATTTCCTGCTGGTTGTGATACAAAATCATCGGCGCCCTGATGCACGATTAATCCTTTGCCAAGAATGTTTTTAGTGGCATCTTCGCCTCCAATACTCCATTCATCAGTGGTTAAAGTGATGGATCCGTTTCCTTTTTCATCGGCTATGAAATTACCAATATCGCCTCTGTGGTATTCGCCAACACCCCATTGACCATGTTTTTTGAATGTTGGATTCCAATGTCCTCCGGCCGAACTTCCGTCAGCAGCGGTACAATCTGATTTTTCGTGGATGTGAATGGCGTGAATGCCTGGTTTTAATCCTGATAATTTGGCTACAAAAGTTACTTTTCCTTTCTTTTCAGTGAAGGTAGCAGATCCAGTAACGTTACTGTTGCTTTTGGATTCAAAAGTGATGTTTAAATTTTTGGAATCACCAGAATTTCCTTTTGTTTTGCAACCAATGATTACGGCGATAATTAGCACGATGGAGAAGATTATTTTTTTCATAGTATTGGGATTATTTGTTTTTTACAATATTAGGCATTATAAAAATATAATAAATTAAAGTTGTCTTAAAATCTGCTTTGTGGATAGGCAAAAGACCATTGTCAAGGTTCAAAACTTTGATAACGGTTGATTTTGATTGTCGATAACCATTGTCAAAGTTCAAAACTTTGACAATGGTTGATTTTGATTATCGATAACCATTGTTAAAGTTCAAAACTTTGATAACGGTTGATTTTGATTATCGATAAATATGTTACTGATTGTTTATTGCGGTTTAAATTTCAATCTTATCAATTTCCTTCATAATTCGATCCGTTTCACTCAAAGCCACGATTATTTTTTGGTAATGCAAAATATCCTCATAACTCAATTCTCTTTCCTTACGGTCTTTGAGCCATTTTTGAGCGGGTTGGTAACCACCTATGTAAAACTCCCACGACACTTGCGGAACGTTTGCAAAGTATTGGGTTTCGTTGATATACACACGTCCCATATTCTCCTTTTTCGTGAACTGCGCTAAATTCCCCTCCTTTGGAGGGGTGCCTGAAAGGCGGGGTGGTTCATTATAGTTGTTTTTTATAAATTCTTCTAAATCAGCAATTGCTTTGACCATATTTTGCAAAATATCATTTACAGGAATTCGGAATATTTTTAATCCTAAAGATTTTAAATAATCTTCTCTTTTTTTATCATATGAATCTTTATTATCATCGTGGCTACTTCCATCAATTTCAATAACTAATCCTAGTTTTTTAACATAAAAATCTACGATATAATTTCCAATAATGCGTTGTCTATCAAAATCAATGTTGTAAAATTTTCCTTTGTGTACTTGCATCCAAAATAAAACTTCCGAAAGATTTTCGGCATAGCGAAGTTCTTTTGCACGTTCTTTTAATGCAGGATTGTATGGTAAGTCAATGATTGTATTAAAATAGATTGGTGTGTTTTGTACCACCCCGCCCGTTGGGCACCCCTCCGAAGGAGGGGAATTTGAAATTGGATTTTTGACAAAGGTTGGTTTTGTAACTACGTTGTTGCCATCTTCGGGATATTGTGTAATGTACTTTTCGACTATTGGACTTTCGAGTAAATGAATTTGGCGTAATTCTGAGCCTAACTTTGTCAAAGTTTCAAACTTTGACAAAGATTCTGGGTAGGGAACACGGGGAAAATCTATTTTCAGAAACTCTTTGTATTTTTCTCGATACGATGGCGAATGCAACACGGCATAAATATAATCCAGCAAATCGATAGGGGCTAATTCCCCTCCATTGGAGGGGTGTCCGAAGGACGGGGTGGTTTTTTCGTTGGTGAAAGTTAACCCTAAACCCTCAGCAATTTGTTTTACAATTTCGGGGTTAAGGTTGGGTGTTCTAAATTTCCCTCTAAATTCTCCTCCTCCGGAGGGGTGCCCAACGGGCGGGGTGGACTCTAATAACGTTTGTTGAGTATTGACTTCTGGGTATAGATACAACGGGAAGACATAACCTCTTTCTTTTGATTTATTTGAAACAAATGAATCATCTACAATTTTATTGGTAACAAAAATATGCGAATATGAATCTGAAACTAATTGTCGGCATAAATCTATTCCAATGTTATCATTATTTATAAAATGGCGCATATATTTTTCTCTCCCCCAATCTACCATTGAATTATGGTAATATATAAATCTATTGTCAAACAATCTATAAGATACTTTTTGAATTATATCATCGTGATTTAATTTTAGAATTTTTTTTCTAGCCTCAACTAATTTCCATCCTCTTGAATCTCCCGCAAAATATTTTCCTTCTTTTTTATTACCAAAAAACTTTGCCCTTATCTGTTCGTCATTAAAGTCTAAATCTGTAAAAGACTCCATTCTCTTTTTCAGTTTGTTTTTATCAAAATCAATCACGAAATTATCTCGGGCAGTTACAATGCCAGTAACATTTATGTTGAACAAGTCATCAATTCTAAATCCCTTGTTATAATCTTCTATTCCATCATCATTTTTGGGAACAAAAAACAAATGTGGTTTTGCGGGTTTAAGTTCATTGAAAGGAATTGATTTTAATGAATTGTCACACAAGAAATTATATTTAAAATCTCTTTTGCCAAATAAATCAAAATGATAAACTTTGCCTAATTGTCCACCCCGTCCTGCGGACACCCCTCCAATGGAGGGGAATTTTTTTTTGGTTTTTACAAAAATATTTATTGAAACCCCTTGCATAATATCAAACACATTTTGATCTAGTGAGCCATCTAATGCTTTTTCATTTTTCTTGCTGTTTCCGTGCAAATCTAAGGTGTAAATTTTATCAAAACTTTGCAGTAAATGCCAACGCATCCCTCGAAAGGTTGGATTGTCTAAAAATCCGTGTGGATTAATAAACGCTAAAACACCACTTCCATTTTTATCAATAAAATGTTGACCAAAACGCATAAATTTTACATAATCGTCATTCAGCCAATGTTTGCGTTCATTAAAATGAATACCATCAATATATTTATAATCATCAATCAAATCAGAAATCCATTTTCCATTATTAGAAGAAATTCCACTATACGGTGGATTTCCCATCACCACCATTACGGGTGCATCTCGTTTTATGGCATTGGCTTGGTCGGCTTCGTCCGAGAGCCAAGAACTAAAAAGCGTTGCTGTGTCGGGGTGTGCTTCTTCGAGAGAATTGGTCAGGAAAATTCGAAAGCGTTGGTCGTCGGTGGGTTTATATCCTGTTTCGGTCAATAGCATATCCATTTTGAGGTGCGCCATTGCATAACTCGCCATTAGTAACTCAAAACCATTCAATCTAGGGATTAAATCATTGGTTACATATTTGCTCCAAATGCCTTGTTGTCCTTCAAATTTCTTGTAGATGTGTCTTACCACTTCGGCAAGGAATGTCCCTGTTCCTGTGGCTGGGTCAAGAATTTGAACTTTATGAACCTCGATTTCGGTTTCTACTTCTATTATTTTTGAGTTGGCTCCTTTGGTTTGGGTAACGGCTTTTTTCTTTATTTTTATTTTAGAAGTATCGGCTAAACCTTGGGGTAAATCGAATTCCGTTTTTAGAATATCATCAACGGCACGAACTATAAAATTGACTATGGGTTGCGGTGTGTACCAAACTCCACGTGCTTTTCGCAAAGCGGGATTGTATTCGCCTAAAAAGGTTTCGTAAAAGTGTACTACGGGATCTTCTTGTTTGGTGCTTTTGCCAAAGTTTTTCATTATGAGTGCCACATCGCTTGCAAGGAATATGGTCACTAATTCTTCTACAATCCAATCCAATCGCATATCTAGGTCATAACCTGCAATGTCTTGAAAGAGTTTGCGTAAAAACGGGTTACTCTTTGGAATTAAATGAGAGGCTTCCATCCGAGAGAAGGTCGGCAAAGTGGGGTCGTGATACCGCGCTGCAAACATTCCGTAAGCAATGGTTTGAGAATAAATGTCGGCAAAGGATTTATTGTCTATATCGTGAATAAGCATTTGTTGAAACGACAACATTTGCGATTTAATACTGGAGCGGTTGCCTTGTTCGTCGTCATAGTTCAATGATTTTTCGATTACATCCGCCATTAATTTTGCTTTCCCCGCCATCATTTGAGCCAATTTAGTAGGCGATTTAATGGTTTGCGATACGGTTAAGGCAAAGTTTTGTATTAAGTGGGTAAACTGGTCGAAGTTTTCAGGTATCGGGATTAATTCCCCTCCTGAGGAACCACCCCGTCCTGCGGACACCCCTCCAGAGGAGGGGAATTGTAAGTGGGCGATTGCTATTTTAGTTACAAACTCGCCATCTTTATAAAAATGAAATTCTAAATAATCGGTAAAAATCAAATTTGTTAAACCCGATTTGTAGCGGTCAAATTGTTCTTTAAGTTTTTTGTCTTTTAAATCAACTCCAATATCTTTTGCTTCAATATAACCAATAGGAACATCTTTGCGAGTTAGCACATAATCAGGGGCGCCACAATCTATTCTTGCGGGTTCGTTAGTGACCAGTACATCAGGTAAAATGGCCATTATCAAGTTTTGCAAATCCCCTCGGTAGGAGTGTTCTCTTGCGTTGCCAGTACTATAAAGGGTGTTTATTTTGGTAAGATATTCTTGAAGCGTCATTGGGTATTTTTTCAGATTTTAAATGTAAGAAAAATATTTTAAAATAATGATTATCTCCATAAATGCCTAGAATTATTTTTAGATACGAATTGCATCAGTAACTCTGACATTTTCTAAAAGAAAAACTGAGTCTTAAAAAACTACCATCTTAATAGGCTAAATGAAAATAACAAAAGTAATTTGGCTTAATTCTTCAAAATGCAGTACCTAAAATAGAATAAAAATAAATTAAACATATTTGCAGGATTTTTAATCTAAATCTTTGTCACCAATGGATTGGAAGAGTAAATTTGCACTCAAAATTTATTATCCATTTACTTTTATACCCTTGAAAACAAATTTATTTAAGATTATCGTTTTACTATTTCCGCTATTCCTTTTAGCACAAACTCCCAAACAAAAAGAAGTTACCCATCAAAACCAATCGTGGTTTTCAATCAATACCATTACTAAATTTAGTGATCATTGGGGAATTGTTGCCGATGCTCATATTCGAAGCAATGAATTTTTTAAAGACAATAATTTTTGCTTTCTAAGAGGAGGTATTGATTATATTCCCAATGCTAAATTTTCATTTGTTGGGGGTTTTGCTCATATGTGGCTAGCACCCAGAAGCCTAGATTGGAGCACGTATTCAGATGAAAACAGAATATATCAACAATTTCAAATGAATACTAAATCTGGTACTGTCAGTATCGTGCAAAGGTTAAGAAACGAGCAACGCTGGCAAGAAAAAATTGTGAATGATCAAGAAACGGGTGAAAATCGGTTTACGGACAGAGTGCGGTATTTAATCAGTGTTACGATACCTGTTTTTAAGAAAAAGACAGCACCTTCGCTAGTTCTTTCGGATGAATTATTAATTCAGTTTGGAAAAGAAATTGTGTATAACACTTTTGATCAAAACCGATTTTTTATTGGAATAAAACAATCCATCAACCCTAAATTGAGCTATGATTTTGGTTATATGAATGTTTATCAACAACGAATCACGGGATATCAGTATGATATGAATCATACCCTGCGTTTGTTCTTTTATCTGAACACCAGTCTAAAATCTAAAAAACCTGCCACACAACCTATTCCGGGAGTTTCAGGACAAGATTAATAGTCCTATGTAAATAGTTCTAAGAACCTCTATAATTTCATCGCGATTACACGTTTTCTATAGTGGCATTTTGCTACAAAATATCCGGACTATTTTATAATTAATTACGGCATAATTCACTAACTTTGAGTGACTTAATCATTGATATTAGTAATATAGTAGAATTCAAATCATCATGAAAAACAAAATCAAATTTGCTTTGTTGTTCCTTGCTGTAGTAATTTCAAGTTATGGTAACAGTATGCAAAAAGATAGAAAAGAAAGTTCTTTTTTGCTAATTGACTCTATTATGAAGCCAGATCAATCAGTTGATAAACGGTTGCTTATTGGTGAATGGACCCGAACGGATACTCCTTACCAAATCAAAATAACGGATGCTCTTGAAAGCGGAAAATTAGAGCTTACTTATTTTAATCCAAAGTCTATTGATTTAGGAAAAACTTATTGGACGAAAACTGAAACGATTCTGTCTGTTTATATTGAGTTGCAGGATGAGAATTACCCTAGTTCCTTTTACAAGTTAAATTACAATATAGAGCGAGATATACTTGTAGGTCAGTATTTTCAAGCAGAAGGAGGAGCTGCGTTTCCGGTAGAATTTATGAGAACAAAACAATAGTATTTTAAATTATTATTCACAAAAAGACAAGGTAATTGAAAATAGAACACTGATAATAAGCATTAAACTGAATAGTATGGTTTTTTAATTTGTAAAATTGATTTATGATTATTACTTCACTAGCTCTCCAGATGCTATTATTGCGGCTGTTAAAACGGAGCTTAACAATAAAGGATTGATTAAGAAAGATGAAGTAAAAAAATAAATAGTATTTTTGATAAATAAATAAACAGATTATAGAAGGCAATTGTTAGTTTGTAATCTGTTTTTGGTTTAAAATTTATTTACAATTTATTTGGTCAACAGTATGCATAAAGGTAACAATTCATTGATTTTTATCTATAATAACCCGTTGGGTGTAATTCAAATTATTGTTTTTTTAACACATAGACCTGTCTGCCGAAAGGCAAAATCATAGTTTTTAATAATTTAAAGAAGGCGTTTCACTTTATTCTAGTAAATAATAGTTTTGTGATCCCAAGACCCGAGCGATAGCGAACAGGCGAAGCAATTGGGCTATCCCTTTCTTTTTTAATATGTTTCTGCCTTTCGGTAGACAGGTCTATGTGTTTAATTTTATATTTTTTAAATTATTTTGATAATTAATTAATTACACCCAACGAGTTATCATTATAAACTAATTACACCCAACAGGTTATAATATTATAAATTTGCATTATGAATAAAAGATTTCTTTTTTGTTTTAGTCTACTTTTAATTGTTTTAATACAGTTTAGTGCTATGGCACAATCTGCAACGGATTCTGTAAGGCGTTGTCCAGTAAAATCACTTCCTGAACTTTTTAAAAAGAAAGATTCGGTTCTTGTATTAAAACCATCAAAAACGCATTTTTTTCTTATCATTCCTATTATTGGTTCCCAACCTGCAACCGGTTTTTCTTATGGTGCTGTGGCTCAATATACTTTTAAAGGAAAAAATCTAGACGATAAATATTCCTCAGTTAACCTTGGTGCTACTTATACTGAAAAACATCAGGTGCTTATTAACGTTAAAAACAGCGTGATGGTTAATAATAATAAGATATTTTTAAGCGGAGATTGGCGTTTTTATATTTTTTCACAGCCTAACTATGGATTAGGAACTGGTATTATTCCTCCCGCAACCAGAGATGAGGATTTTGATTTAGAAACTTTAAAAGAGCCTATGAATTATAATTATTTGAAGTTTCATCAAACGGCCTCATGGGAAGTCAAAAATAATTATTATGTTGGAGCCGGAGTCCATTTAGACTGGTATACTACCATAACTGATGAGAACCTTGACATTGCTGCAGGACAATATACGAATCATTACAATTATAGCAAAAAATATGGCTTTAATGAAAATGAATATTTTGTAAATGGGTTAAGTCTTAATTTATTATACGATTCCAGAGACAATCAAATTAATACCAATCACGGAATGTTTGCCAATATCAATTACCGTTTTAATCCGGCATTAAGTACAAATCAACATGCGAGCAATGTGCTTTTTATGGAATATCGTTATTTTTTGCCCTTAAGCAAATATAACGAACAGCATGTTTTTAGTGTTTGGGCCACCGGGCAGTTTGTAACTGTGGGTACTGTTCCCTATCTGAATTTGCCTTCAATAGGCTGGGATCAAAGAAGCCGAAGCGGAAAAGGATATACACAGGGATTGTTTCGCGGTCAAAAAATGGTGTATTTTGAAACCGAATATCGGTTTCCTATCAGCTGCAATCAGTTAGTCAGCGGCACTGTATTTGCAAATTTTACTACTGCCAGTGATAAAGACCGAGAAATTCGTCTTTTTCAGTATATTCAACCCGCAGTGGGCGTTGGTTTGCGTATTTTAATTGATAAAGCTACCCGAACTAATCTGGTTTTTAATTATGCCTGGGGACGACATTCCAAAGCTTTTTATCTTAATGCAGGAGAATCTTTTTAGGTAAAATTTTTCAAAATTTTTAACAGCATAATTTCTTTAGGATTGTCAATCCACTTCTGAATTTATGCAGCTACAAAAAATATAGAAATTAAGTCAGATCGCTTGAATTATAAATTTTAAATTATCGTTGTCCAAAGTTTTAAATTTTGACAAAGATGTTTTTCTTTCAGACTTTAACCTTTGTTAAAGTTCAAAACTTTGACAAAGGTGTTTTAACCAAAACTCAAAACTTTGACAAAGGTGTTTTTATCAAAACTCAAAATCAAGTTTAGGCGGATTATTATGACAATAAATCAAGTTTTCAATGTCATCAAAAAGTGTTATTATTTCTTAACGTTTTAAATTAGTTTTTGCGTCTGATAGTACTTTTTTATAGGAAGAAAACGTATAATCTTTAAAATTTATCCCTATATCTAAAGGATTAAGATGAATATAAACAATTAAGTTTTTTAAATATTCTTCTGAATTAATTCGTTTTCTTTTAAAAGGGGATTCCATTAAAGCGCCGTGTCTATTGGTCACTTTATTATAAGCTTGAGTATAGCTACTGATAAATTTGCCCATTTGTTTGCTTATAATTGAATCAAGAGAGTGAAGTCCTTTCCCTGCTATAGTTTTATCAAATTTTTGAACTTTGACAAAGGATTTTATCTCACTTTCAGATTTTATTTTTACCAAAAAATGAAAATAATTCGGCATCAAGCAATAAGCATAAACTTCTGCAACGCCATTCATATATTTTGAATATTTATCTAAAAAAAATAAATAGTTTTCTTAGGAGTCAAATATTTTACAGCTGTTAATTCCACGATTGTAAATATGGTAAAATGAATCAGGCTCTAGTATTTCGGTTGTGATATTCATAGACTTTTAATTTTTTAATCTTTGTCAAAGAGTTGATTAACGTAGTCAAATGGTATTTTCTCTTGTTCAAGTCTCCAGTTGTTTATTTTAAGGAGATTGTAAAGTTCTCTTTCGCTATCTGTCAAATTAAGAATCGTCTCACCGGTACTGACTCCGGCTGCCGTGCCGGTGGGAACAGGAACACAAATGTACTTCCTGCTCATCGAGTTCTTCCAGGAGGTAAACGCTGTACAATATACCCTCAACAATGGGTCATACAACGTTCTCAACCTGTTCGAAATAAGCTAAAGGAGTTGTTTGTTAGAATGCAAAACCCTGCTGATAGTGCTGTCAGCAGGGTTTTTTTATGTGTCATTGCGAGGAGGAACGACGCGGCAATCTGTTGTCCTCACCCTAGCGGTTCCCAACCACTAATCCCCTCCAACAAATTCCTCCAATAAATTCCTCCATTCCGGATTCAAAGCATTGATTAAAGCAACTTTCTTCGCCCTCGAACCCGCTTTCAATTGTTTTTCTCTCCCAATGGCATCACCTATCATCTGGAACTGTTCATAATAAACCAATTTGTTCAAATTATACCGCGCCGAAAACGAACCTTGATGGCGCTTCTCAACATGCTCCAGTATCCGTTCAGCCAAATAAGAAGTAACACCCACATAAAGCGTCGTGTTGTTCTTGTTGGTAATTATATATACGAATCCTGTTTTCATTTAAATTTAATTGTCATTGCGAGCGAAACCTAGTGTAGCGAAGCAAACCGTCGTTGCGAGGAGGAACGACGCGGCAACCTCTTGTCCCAACCCCGGTGGTTCCCAACTTGCAATATTACCACACGAGGCGAAGCCGACTGCCGAAGGAAACGGTGATTATGCACCCGCTTTCTTTTTTCAGATTTTTTTATTCAATTCTTCAAATTTTGTTGTCATGGTAGGATTCTCTCGTGTCAATTTTTTGATGGTTAAATCTTCTGCTTTATTGTTGGCTAATCGCAGATTGTTGACGGACGATAGGAGAGCATCTTTTGTCTTTTGAAGGTGGTCCATTGTCTTGTCTATTTCATCAATTGCCGTTTTAAACTGCCTACTGGCCAAGTCATAGTTTTTGGCAAATCCTACTTTAAATGCGTTTATGTTTTCTTCGAAATTGGTTATGTCAACATTTTGACTTTTTACAATGGCCAGTTCAGCTTTAGCCTTCATTGAATTCATGGCGGCATTTCTTAAAAGCGTAATAATTGGAATAAAAAATTGAGGCCGTATTACATACATTTTTTCATGTTTGTGTGAAACATCGATAATACCTGTGTTATATAGTTCGCTGTCAGCTTCCAATAGCGTGACAAGTACGGCATATTCACACTTTTTTTCCGTCCTGTCTTTGTCTAATTCTCTAAAAAAGTCTTCATTTCTCTTTTTTGTGGAAGTTTCGTCACCCTCATTTTTCATTTCAAACATTATAGAAATGATTTCATTTCCTAAAGCATCAGATTCTTTGAAAATAAAGTCTCCTTTGCTTCCTGATTTCGAATCATTGTCTTTTTCAAAATAGGCCGTTTGAAATGCTGATGAACGAAGTTTATTAAATTCTATTTCACAATGTTGTTCCAGTGTTTCACCAAGCATTTTGGTCGAAAGTTTGAGCTTCATATCCTTTCGAAGTGCTATTTCATCATCTTTATACTTAATGATGTCATCTTTTGCCTTTAGTTCGGCGGTATGCTTCTCGCTCAAAGATTTTTCTAATAATTGTTTTTCTGATTCTTTAAGTTTAATGTTATTTACTAAGTCGTCTCTTTCTTTTTCTATTTTTTGGATGGCTTCAGTTACAGAAAGTTTCTTTTGAATCTCGGCATTTTCAAGTTTTGCTTCCATTGCAGTTAGTAAACTTTCTTTCAATGCAAGTTGTTCTGATAATTTGAGTTCGCTGTTGGCTTTCAGTTGTATGAGTTCCTTATCCTTGTTGGCAAGTTCAGCTTGTAACGAATTTTTAAGATGGGCTTCTGCTAGTTTAACGGCATTTTCCTTTTCTTTTTCGGCAAGGTTCAATCGATTCTGCAATTCTTCTTCAAATTGATGATCTCGCACTTGTTTGAGAATATCGGCAAAACCAGCCTCATCTATTTTAAATGCTTTTTTACAATTGGGGCAAATAATTTCGTTCATAGTATGCAAGGGTTTAGGTGTTATGGATAAGCGTCTGGCTAATTTTAAAAAAATATACTTCGCAAATAACCCACTGGGTAAAGCTATTCTTTTTTAACAAAAGAACCTATTCAAATAATATATAGGGAAGAGGCTGGAGGACCAATCCATGGTCCTCTTTACAGTGAGACTTCAAAGCTAAACCATAAAAAACAAAGTTTCTTACGGCTTTCCACATTGTGAAGATTTGTTTTGTAAAGAGAGAGGAGGTGTATAGCAGATCGCACGTCATTGCGAGCGAAACGCAGTGCAGCGCCACGACCCGTCATTGCGAGGAGGAACGACGCGGCAATCTGTCAATCTCACCGCTATGATATTTGTAACGCATTGCAGCGCAGAAATTTACCTCTTTGTTGTAAAGATGAGTAAATTTCCTGTTGAATAATTTCCTGCAAAGAAAAACTAAATCAGCTATTGAGCCAAACCGCTGTTAGCTGATGCCATTATTCTTTTATCAGTTATTGATGTCGTCACACTTGTTATATGAAAGTCATTGCAAGATGAATTTCCCCTTGAGGTACAGAAGGTATTTTTATTTCTTGAATTATTTCTTTATCTAAAGCAAATTTTACGTCTTTACCTTCGCCTTGTAGAAATAGATTTGTTAGCTCAGCTTCTGTTAATTTTGAATGTTTACTTACGGTATGTGCGATTCTATTTTCCATTCCTTCGAGTCTGCTTAGCGACTCTTTTAAAATTGTTCTACTACAACCACCTTGCAAATTCATTGAAACCCCGTGAAACAGAAACGAAGCATTTGGGGCTGCAAATCTATTTTGTCCGCCAACAAAAATTACATTGGCAATAGAATCAATTGTCCCAGTGTTGTGCATTGTTACTGTTAACTTGCTTTGTAAAGAAATTAAAAAATTGTAAAGCACAAAACCTGAATCAACATCTCCTCCGTTTGAAGCAATGAAAAAATATAATTCAGTTGGAGAATGCTGTTTAATCACTTCTGTTGTGAATTGTATAAACTTATTCACTTTTGTGGGGTCAATTCCATCAAAGAAGTTTATGTATACTGTTTTTTGATTTTCCATAACTTAATAAATATTAATGTTTGTTAAAATTTTAGGATGGGGGTTGATTATTATTTATTTTCAATTTTTCTATGCATTGGTCTACAGTTCCTGTGTTATAATAGCGTATTGCATTTATTATTAAAATTACACTCCATGCGAATGATGCAAAACAAGAAACTATAAATATTGATTGCCAAATTTGTGGACTGATTCCAAATTTTATTTCGTCAAACTTAGCAGTTAAAAGTGTAGTCAAAACTGATAGGAAAATACCAACAGGATTTACCCATTCAATTTTTTTCTTAATTATTTTATGATGGTCGTTAAGAATTAACTTAACCTTGTCTGTATTCGTTACAATAATCTCTTGGGTAAGATTCTTGTGAACGGTCATTTGACTAGTTAAATCTTCGTCAAGATTTATGTTTCCGTTCTCGCTCATTTTTTATCATTTTGAGTTAAGAGTCCTAACACTCCCAAAGCGTGTTGACTTATAAAACCACAATTTCCACAAACAATTCCAATTGTCGGAATGGACGGACCACCGAGTACAAGTCCGCCACCAAAACCTGATTGCATTGAATTATTGAAGTAGCCGTCTGCAATTATGAAATTGTTGTGTCCGCACATAGGGCAGTGAATTTTAACACCTTTCTCTTGCAGTTTTTTGATAATTTTTTGTTTTTCAGCTTCTGGTATTATATTGTCCATATGTCTTTGTTTTTGTTATGTTATTTTGTCAACGTGGTTTCTTTATAGTTGCTGCTAACTTGTATATATCTTCTTAACGCCTGTAAGTAGTTGTATTTATTGATACTCTCTAATTTTTAAAACCCTCTAGTACAACATAAGTACAACAAATCAGAATACTTTTATTTGACTATAGATCCCAATATTATTAAGCTGCGCTTGGCGGTTCATTGCTTGATATTCTGCTAGCTTACCACAATAATATTGTTGGGTTGCTTTAGCATACCCATTTTGTAAAAGTAATTCATTTAAACATAATCCACTAGGCAAAATTACATACCCTAATTGCCTGTTCCAGTAGTCGTAATAGTTCTCCTGTTCCGTAATAATAGTTACAACCGTTTTGGGCGGTGCAACCGACAAAACGAAGTGCAAGGATTGCAAACCAAATTGGAGCAATAATTGGGCTGGTAAACTGCTTTTCTCTTCGTCCTCTTTCATCTTCCTATTTAGTTTTACTTCTGGTGCATCCAAGCCATAAAGTCGGATTTCTTTTTTCATTTGAGTGAAACGATGGCAAATGATTATGCTATCTCCATCAAGCACTTCTTCAATTTGCCAATGGGTTTCCACTATGTACGGTGCTTTTGCGTTGTATTGCATTGATTTACAGTATTTTAAGTTATTGATAATCAAAGATAATCATTGAAATTTGTCTTATGAATTTAATCTAATTATTAATCCATTAAAACTTAAAAAAATGGCAAGACAGAAAGGTGTTATCAAGTATGTTGGAACTCTTGGAGATATCCGACATTTTAAAATTAAAGGTCAAGAAGGCTACTTTGCCGGAATGGTTGGTGGTCCAACTGGTGACCAAGTACTCTCAGCTCCAGAGTTCGAAAGAACTCGTGAGAATATGAACGAGTTTGGCGCGAGTGCCAAAGCCGGGAAATCGGTTCGTACTGGTTTATCTCAAGTGATGAAACAAATGGCGGACAGTCAAGTAACAGGAAGATTAACTTCTATTATGAAGAAAATCAATTTGGAAGACCAAACTGAAGCTAGGGGTTACAGAAAAATTGAAATCTCTACACAACGAAATTACTTGAAAGGTTTCGAGTTTGACAAAAACTCTTCCTTCAACGGTATTTTCAACGCTCCTTACTCCTTAACCCACGCGGTTGACAGAGCCAGTGGAGAGTTTGTAGTTGATGCGTTTAATCCAGCGAATTTGGTGAGTGCTCCATCAGGAGCAACACATTTCCGTTTGATTAGTTCTCTTTCCGTGGTTAGTGATTTTGAATACAACGCCACCACCAACAGCTATGATCCAATGGATGCAGCTTTGAATGAGGTAAGTGACATTCAATACAGTGACTTTTTGGACTTGTACGCTCCAGTTCCTGCCACTACAATTTCTGCAACATTACCAGGTGGAGTTCTTCCAACGGTAAACACCACAGTTTTGCAGTGTATCGGAATTGAGTTCTACCAACAAGTGGGACCAAATTACTACTTGTTCTCCAGTGGTAATTGCTTGAAAGTTGAGGATGCTTTTTAGAAAAACCTTCCGAAAATCCCTCGCCAAAAACGAGGGATTTTTTGTTTAATCTCAAATCTATCAAGACTATGGAAAGCAAAATAATAAGAGTAGCCCAGGGCAAAGAAAGCACTTTGAGCCAGTTGTACATTAACGGAATATTTCAATGCTATTTGTTAGAGGATAAAATTAGAGAAGTAAAAATAGCTTCTCAAACTGCCATTCCAAAAGGTGTTTTTAGTTTGAAGTTGAACACTCACGGAGCTAAAAATGTGGATTACAAAAAAGCATTTGGAAAGCTTCACGAAGGAATGATTGAAATTACTGGTTTGCCAAACTTCAGCTTTGTTTATATCCATACCGGAAATACTATCAAAGAAACTGCCGGGTGTCCGCTTTGTGGTTTTGGTTTCCAATTCGTTGATGGCAATTTTCAAGTTACTCAAAGTGTTGCAGCTTACAAAATGATTTATCCAAAATTAGTAGCACTGGCAAAAGTTGAAAACAATGTAATAACTATTGAAAATAATTTTCAATTCTAAAAAGGCCAAAAAATGGAAAATATCAACATCATCGCCACACTTTTTGGAACGTTAATCACCTTGTTACTCTCGATTGTGGCTTATTTTATCAAGCAATTACACACTGATTTCAAGAGTATGGAGAAAGATTTGATTGAAGTAAAAACGATGGCTTTAATCATCAAAACAGAGTTCAAAAGTGGTAACGATTTATTGAACCA
>CAMCFT010000009.1 GCA_945874225.1 Flavobacterium psychrophilum | reverse complement strand
TATAAAAATGCCTTTCCTTTCGAAAGGCATTTTTATTTGCTCATAACTTTGTTATATTTGTAGAATGAATGAAAACTTAGACCCAACAAACAACAGCTATAATCCAGAAGAACTTGATCTCGAGAAAAAATTGAGGCCGCTATCTTTTGATGATTTTGCAGGGCAGGAACAAATTCTGGAAAACCTGAAAGTTTTTGTTCAAGCGGCTAATCAAAGAAACGAAGCGCTTGATCACACTCTTTTTCACGGGCCTCCTGGATTGGGAAAAACAACTTTGGCCAATATTCTTGCCAACGAATTGCAAGTTGGAATTAAAATAACTTCAGGTCCAGTGCTAGACAAACCTGGAGATTTAGCAGGGTTGCTTACAAATCTCGAAGAAAGGGACGTTCTTTTTATTGATGAAATCCATAGATTAAGCCCAATTGTTGAAGAGTATTTATATTCGGCAATGGAGGATTTCAAGATTGATATTATGATTGAGTCAGGTCCCAACGCCAGAACAGTACAAATCAATTTAAATCCTTTTACACTAATAGGCGCAACCACGCGTTCCGGTTTGTTGACCGCACCAATGCGGGCTCGTTTTGGAATTTCATCTCGACTACAATATTATACTACCGAACTTTTGACAACCATTGTCGAACGAAGTGCCACAATTTTAAAAATGCCCATTTCTATGGAAGCTGCTATTGAAATTGCGGGTCGAAGTAGAGGAACACCTCGTATTGCCAATGCATTATTGCGTCGCGTTCGTGATTTTGCGCAAATCAAAGGAAATGGAACTATTGACATTGAAATTGCTCGGTATGCTTTAAAAGCTTTGAATGTTGATGCTCACGGTTTGGACGAAATGGACAATAAAATTCTGAACACCATCATCGATAAATTTAAAGGTGGCCCAGTAGGTTTATCCACTTTGGCGACAGCCGTTTCTGAAAGCAGTGAAACAATTGAAGAAGTATATGAACCATTTTTAATTCAGGAAGGCTTCATTATGCGAACACCACGAGGAAGAGAAGTTACCGAAAAAGCATATAAACATTTAGGAAAAATTAAATTGAATACTCAAGGAGGATTATTTTAATTTGATAAACAATAAAGAAAAATACACTCAATTCATAAAATCCGAAGCCAAACGCCTCGGGTTTTTGTCTTGTGGCATATCCAAAGCTGGATTTTTGGAAGAAGAAGCTCCGCGATTGGAACATTGGTTAAATAACCAAATGAACGGTCAAATGTCCTATATGGAAAATAATTTTGACAAACGATTGAATCCGACTTTGCTTGTAGATGATGCCAAAAGTGTTGTTTCACTTTTATTGAATTATTATCCTTCAGAGTTTCAAAATCAAGCTTCTTATAAAATATCAAAATACGCATACGGACAAGATTATCATTTTGTAATCAAGGAAAAACTCAAGGAATTACTATTCTCCATTCAATCGAATATTGGTGAAGTTTCTGGACGGGCTTTTGTAGATTCAGCTCCGGTCTTAGATAAAGCTTGGGCAGCAAAAAGTGGTTTGGGTTGGATTGGTAAAAACAGCAATTTATTGACACAAAAGGTTGGTTCTTTTTATTTTATCGCAGAACTTATTATTGACTTAGATTTAGAATATGACCACGCAACGACAGATCATTGCGGCTCCTGCACCGCTTGTATTGATGCTTGCCCCACGCAAGCTATTGTCTCGCCATATATTGTTGATGGCAGCAAATGTATTTCCTATTTTACCATTGAACTCAAGGAAAATATTCCTTTGGAAATGAAGGGAAAGTTTGATGATTGGGTTTTTGGATGTGATGTTTGCCAAGATGTTTGCCCTTGGAATAGATTTTCGAAACCTCATAGCGAACCACTTTTCAATCCCAATCCGGAAATACTTTCGATGTCAAAGAAAGATTGGGAAGAAATCACAGATGAAACTTTTAAGGCTGTTTTTAATAATTCTCCATTGAAAAGGGCAAATTTTGAAGGATTGAAGCGAAATGTTAATTTTTTAAAATGATTATTTGCAATACTTTATATTATTTTTAATGATAAAGCGGTATGTTTATTATTCGAGAATAAAAGCTATTTTTGCAAATTGAATTATTATTTTTCAGATTTTATTCATAGAATTACCCCAGTGATTAATATAAATAACATATTATTTTTTTTCTTTTTTCTTAGCTTCCTAATGGGAATTATTTGTGTTATTATCCTTGTGGTTTTAAACCGAGATTCAAGGCATAGTACTAGATTACTCGCATTAGCTTTACTTACTATTTCTATTGTTCTTATTTTCAATAGTTTTATTTACATCGATGGTTTTTATATACATTATCCAAATCTTTGGAGGATTGGACTACCTTTTCAATATTTAGTACCACCACTTTTTTATTTATATGTTAGGACTATTCTTAATCACGAAACTGCTTTTAGTAAATGGGATTGGCTTCATTTTATGCCGGCATCCCTTCATTTGGTTGAGCTTACTCCGTTTTACCTTATTCCTACTCCAGAAAAGATTGTCTATATAAAGTATATGTTTTCACACCCTGAATTGTTGCCGCAGCAAAAAGAAGGATTGTTGCCTGCCTATTTTCATCCTGTTTTAAAGACAGGAATTGGCGTTGTGTATCAGGTTTTTCAAGTTCGTTTATTAATGCTTTTTTATAAGGGAAATAAGCAATGGTCAAAAAATAATTTAGTGATTTGGAATTGGCTCAAAAGGTTAACTATTCTTAACGGCTTGTTGTATGTAAGTCTTTTTTTGCTTTTCCTTTTTCACAACGAGAGTAATTTAGCAACCCAAACTCTTCTGCCACTTGGCTTAATACTATTCTTTAGCGCTATCAATCTGATGTTTAATCCTAGGATTCTTTATGGATTAAACGAGCAAAAGGATTTGTCTGAATTTCTTGAAGCGGATAAAAAAAGCAATTCTTCACACAAAATTTTTTCTCTTTCTTCAGTGAAGACAAATGAATATAAGGAAAAATTAGAATCCTTTATTACTACACGAAACCCCTTTTTGGAAAAGGGCTATTCTATAAGGCAAATGGCTGCTGACTGTGATATTCCAGTGCATCATTTATCGATAGTTATCAATAGAGAATATGGATTGAATTATGCTGATTTTATTAATCGGTATCGTGTTGATTACATTTTAACCCATCGTTATGACGAAAACTGGAGGCAGTTTTCACTCGAAGGTTTGGCCAAAGAATCTGGTTTTAATTCTCGTAGTTCATTTATTAAAGCTTTTAAGAAGGTGACTAGTCAAACACCTTCGGATTATTTTGAGAAAAAATCCCTAATAGACAAGCCTAATCTGTTATAAAAGCGTCTCGTTTTGCAAAACACTACACTCTAACTGGGGTGTAAATTTATTTTCTGCCTTTTACAAAGTACTTTTGCATTTAATTTAGATTCTTCAATAAGAGATATTGATGAGTTCTTTAATTGTTTGGCAATTTATCAAAAAAATCAATTTTTGTTTATGAGTATTATATTTTCGTTTATAAGTATTTATTCATAAAATAAAATTATTCATAAAAATTTCGTCCATTCAAACATACTTGTTTGTGCCCCAAATCACTAAATATAAGCATATTGAAAATTTTTACCTATCACTACCTCAAAAAGTTATATTTGTAATTTTTCGTTTTTTTTCTGAAATGTTTTACAGAAAGAAGATGTTTAGTTATGTCAAATTTTGCACAAGCTGTTTTAATCTAGTAAGCCAAATAATAATTACATCAGTAATTAACAAATTCATCATAATATGAAGTTTCTAAATAATAATAGAAAATGTAAAGAGTCAATTAGATATTTTTTATACTTTCTTTCAATTATAGTATGCTTTGAAGGAATAGCTCAAGCTAATTTTTCTGCAAGTGATATAGTTTTAAATTTAAGTGATAATCAGTTTTACAAAGTAATTTCTTTTGGAGAAAAGATTGATTTTGGTAAGATTGAAAATACATCAAGTTGGACGATAACTAATACTCAAGAAAATATAGTTGCCAGTTTAAGTGGAAATCAAATTAATGAATACATTTTTGAAAAACCAGGAATTTATGAAATTAGTTTTTTTGAAAATAAAAAACACAATAAAGGAGAATGTAATCATCCTCCGTTTCAGGAAAAAATGATTATTAAAGTTAATGCTCTTAAAATGAGATTTGATTTTTCGACAATTAAATTTTCGGAAAATATTGTTGGTGGAAAAGAACTTCAAAATGCAGAAGTTTCAGTTGAGATTGATTTTGAATCCTATAATAACAAAAACGAAAGTACTGTCTTTTCAGACGCAAGAGTCTTTGTTGCCGGTGTAGGAGCTGCTATTATTGGAAGTTCACCAAATAATAAAATCACGTTAACATCCGGAAGACATAAAATCGTTTATCAACTGAAAGGTATTGCATCTAAAGAAACCTATGTTATGTTTGACTTTTTTGATATAAATGGCCAAGCTCAATCCTATTATTACCCTAATAAATTATAAAATTATGAGAATGAATTTTACGTCAATTTTTAAAACAAACAAAATAGTTAATACGTTTTTTTTGTTATACCTATTGTTTTCTGCTTTTACAACAAGTTACGCTCAATGTGGATTTTTAGACACCTGTCCTGATACTGACTATTTGAATTTTGGAATGGGTTCTACTACTAATGCTGCAACTTTAGAGTATGATAACTTTACTAGCTCATTTCATGCTACTGCTGTAAGAACCTCTACCGGAGTTTATAAACTTTGGGGACAGGCGATGGCAAATAATGGAACCTCAGATTTGTTGTCTCCAACAATTATTGATAACACAAATTTTCCAGCTTTGACTGGTGCTGTTTTAAAAGTAGGACTTGGTTCAAAAACACTTTCTGCGCAAGGAATACTTTTATCTACAACCGGTTTGTTTGCTTGGGGAAAAGAGGGAACTGTTTTGCACGCTGATGCAACCAGCTCTTCAACTTTTCAAAAACTTATTATTAACGGTCAAGCAAATGGTTTGCCTTCTGGGGTAATTCCAACGGATGTGAAAATGATGTTTGTAACATCAAAAACAGTTGCTATTGTAACTTGTGGTGGTGATGTTTGGGTAATAACATCACTACAAGGAGAAAATACTGGAACAGGTTTAACTGGAACGCTTTCAGCTGGTGATGCAGTTAAATGGCATAGAGTTACAGATACATCAACCAATCCTTTAACTAACATAATAGCGGTAAGAGGAGCTCCAAATTCCCTTTTTGCCTTAAAATCAGACGGAACATTGTGGACTTGGGGTACACAAACCTATCTGGCTGATAATTTAGCTCAAGGCTCTAGAGATCGTGCGACCTCAGTGACTTTGCCAAGTTTAGATCCTATAAAAATGATAGGTGCTACAAGTGATGGTGGTCTCACAAGTTATTATGTTTTAAATGCTAATGGGAATTTATATTCTTTAGGAGATAATTCATCCAGTCAACTAGGGGATTGGACAACAACAACAGAAAGACCTAGTTGGGTACAACCAAGATATACTTCTAAAACTGGCCCTATTATGAACAATATTCATTGGATATCACCAGAAGAACACGATGGGAATTATGGAAATATAAATGTTCTAAATTCAGATTCTATGTTATACAATTGGGGAAGTGCCCAAGGTGAAATGTTAGGAAGAGGTGGTACGGGAACTTTTGACCCAGGAATTCCCCTAGGAATAGAAGTTGGCTCACCAACAATACTAGCAGATAAAATTTTAGCAGTTGAAACAGGAGGACACACAACAATGATATCCAAAAAATGTACAGACTTTTTTGGTTATGTGGGACATAGAATAGGAGGTAGTATGGCTGATGGTACGCCAGACACTACTACTGAATCAATATTTACCTATAAAACAGCAGTAGTTTATATATGTGGTGCATCATCAATAGATCTTCAAATAACTGGTACACCAACCTTAAGTACAAATGGAAAATATTGTAATGGAACTTCAACAACTATAATGGGGACGCCTTCAGGAGGTACTTATTCGAAAGTTTCTGGGCCAGCAACATTGGTTGGAAACGTGTTGACTTTTACGGGTATAGGCACTACAATTGTTGGATATACAGTAACAGATCCAGATTGTGGTGTACAGAAAACAACACAAGCTACCTTAATATCAGAAGATTGTAATGCCAATGTAGGCATTGTAAAAACTGTTGATAATGCTACCCCAAATGTGGGAGATAATGTGACGTTTACTTTAACTGCATCCAATGCAGGGCCTTATGGAGCAACAGGAGTTGTAGTAAATGATATTTTATCTGCGGGATATACATTTGTAAGTGCAACAGTGCCAACTATAGGTACTTGGACGGCACCAAACTGGACGATAGGCAGTTTGTCCAATGCCGCCAGTGCTTCTATGACCATTACTGCAACCGTAAATGCATCAGGTAGTTTTGCAAACACAGCAACCATTTCAGCCAACGAAACTGATCCCGTAGCTAGTAATGATTCATCTACGGTTACACCAGCAGTACCTGTAGCCTGTCCAGATACACCAACATTAAGTGCTACAGCAGCAAGTTGTTCAGCCTCTGGAACCAGCACGATAAGCAATTATAATGTAGCCAACACTTACACCTTTTCACCGGCAACGGCAGGAATAACAATAAATGGAGCAGGATTAATTAGCGGATTGACAGCAGGAACATCTTACAAGGTAAAATCAGGAAATGGAAGTTGTACCTCAGTAGATTCAGCATCGTTCAGCAATGCAGCACAGTTGGCAACACCAACAACGCCAACATTAAGTGGCACAGCGGCAAGTTGTTCAGCATCTGGAATCAGCACAATAAGCAATTATAATGTAGCCAACACTTACACCTTTTCACCGGCAACGGCAGGAATTACAATAAGTGGAGCAGGATTAATAAGCGGCTTAACAGCAGGAACGTCTTACACGGTAACTTCAGGAAATGGAAGTTGTACCTCAGTAAATTCAGCATCGTTCAGCAATGCAGCACAGTTGGCAACACCAACAACGCCAACATTAAGTGCTACAGCAGCAAGTTGTTCAGCATCTGGAATCAGCACAATAAGCAATTATAATGCAGCCAACACCTACACCTTTACACCGGCAACGGCAGGTATAACAATAAATGGAGCAGGATTAATAAGCGGATTGACAGCAGGAACATCTTACAAGGTAAAATCAGGAAATGGAAGTTGTACCTCAGTAGATTCAGCATCGTTCAGTAATTCAGCACAGTTGGCAACACCAGCAACACCTTTAACGACAGTAACACAACCAACTTGTGCCACAGCAACCGGAACAATAACGGTAACGGTTCAAAATGCAAGTGATTGGTATAGTTTTGACAACGGAGCAAATTTTCAAGCGAGTAATATTAAATCATTATTAACGGCGGGAACAAGTTATAATGTGATAATCAAAAGTGTTGGCGGATGTAGTTCTACAGCAACGGCTACAGCACTTAATGTTAAACCAAACTGTACCCCAATAGCTGTTGACGATACTTATACAGTCGCTGAAGATAGTTCAGTAACTTTGACACCATTAACTGGAGATAGCGATGCGGATATTGATACGTTAATCATAATTTCTATCAACGGAACATTACTTACGCCTGGAATAGCCCAAGTAATAACAGTTCCAAATGGGACAGTAAATATCACTTCGGGTGGAACGATTACTTTTACTCCAGCATTGAACTTCAATTCATCGACACCAATAAACATTTCTTATGTCATCAGCGATGGCAATGGAGGAACAGCAACAGCTAGTGAAATAATTACAGTAACACCAGTAAATGACGCGCCAATAGTGGATAATGATGTCAATACGACAACCGAAGACAATCCAACAGTAGGCGGAGATTTAACTGATGCAGGTGATTCAGACCCAGACGGCACACCATTAATAGTAACAACAACGCCAGTATCTGGACCAACAAACGGAACGATTGTCATCAACACCGATGGAACTTATGTTTATACTCCAAATCCAAACTTCAACGGAACGGATGTAATTACAATTGAAGTATGTGACCAAGGATTGCCATTGCCAAAAATATGTGTGAACCAAACATTGACTATTACAGTAACACCAGTAAATGACTCGCCAATAGTGGATAATGATGTCAATACAACAAATGAAGACAATCCAACAGTAGGCGGAGATTTAACCGATGCAGGTGATTCAGATCCTGATGGCACACCATTAATAGTAACAACAACGCCAGTATCTGGACCAACAAACGGAACGATTGTCATCAACACCGATGGAACTTATGTTTATACTCCAAATCCAAACTTCAACGGAACCGATGTAATTACAATTGAAGTATGTGATTCAGGAACTCCATTGCCAAAAATGTGTGTGAACCAAACATTGACTATTACAGTAACACCAGTCAATGACACGCCAATAGTAGATAATGATGTTAATACGACAAATGAAGACACACCAACAGTAGGCGGAGATCTAACCGATGCAGGTGATTCAGATCCAGATGGCACACCATTAGTAGTAACGACGACACCAGTAAGTGGACCAAGTAACGGAACGATTGTCATCAACACCGATGGAACTTATGTTTATACTCCAAATCCAAATTTCAACGGAACCGATATAATTACAATTGAAGTATGTGATTCAGGAACTCCATTACCAAAAATATGTGTGAACCAAACATTGACTATCACGGTTACTCCAGTCAATGATCTACCAGTTGCAGCGAATGATAGTGCGACAACATTAAGTGATGTGAATGTCATTATCTCAGTCTCAAGTAATGATTATGATATTGATGGAACGATAAATAGTGCAACAATTGATTTAGACTCAGCTACACCTGGTATTCAAACTATTTTTGTTGTAGCAGGAGAAGGAACTTACACAGCCAATGCAAACGGAACAGTAACATTTGATCCTTTGCCTTCGTTTAGTGGTAATACAACTCCGGTAAATTATATAATTCAAGATAATCTAGGAGGTTTTTCAAACATAGCAAAAATCACTGTAAATGTAGGTGCTTGTGTCGATAATCCTGTTTTAGATTGTGATGGAGATGGTGTTAAAAATGGTCAAGAAGTAATCGATGGAACTAATCCATTAGATCCTTGCGATTCGATCGAAGAGCACGTGACAGTACAACAATCTGCAATTTTCCTAAATGGAGATTGTGACGGTGATGGACTTTTAAATGGTGAAGAAATTGGAACCGACCCAACTCATCCTTTTGACAGCAATGGAAATGGAATTCCAGATTATTTGGAAATTAACAACCATAATTCATCAAATTCAGAAGATGATTTAGAGATTTTCAACGGAGTATCACCTACTAGTGATGATGTGAAAAATAGTGTATTTACGATTAGAAATATCGAAAAATATCCAAACAACACACTAGAGATTTACAATCGATGGGGAGTTTTGGTTTATGAAGTGAGCGGATATGGACAAGGAGATAATTTTTTCAAAGGAGAATCTGCTGGAAGAGTTACCATTTCAGCATCAGATCAATTACCGGAAGACACGTATTACTATATGCTTAAATACGTTAAATCTGATGGAACAGTAAAAGAACGTACAGGATATTTATATATAAATCGATAAATCTAATTTCAGAGTTTTTTTTAAACTCTCTCAATTATAAACAAAAATTATGAAGACAAAATTTATAGGGTTGATTTTAGTGCTTTTATCAGGAATCAGTTACGCCCAACAAGATTCGCAGTATACGCAATATATGTACAACACGATTGTCGTTAATCCAGCTTATGCGGGTTCACGTGAAGCGATGAGTATATTTGCCCTGCATAGAACGCAATGGGTTGGACTTGATGGAGCGCCAGTAACAAACAATTTTTCAATTCATACGCCCATCAACGGGAGTAATGTTGGTTTGGGATTGTCTGTAGTAAATGACAGAATTGGACCATCTGACGAAAATAATATTGCGGTAGATTTTTCTTATAGCATTCATACTTCGGATAGGTATAAATTGTCTTTTGGATTAAAAGCCAGTGCCAATTTGTTGAATGTAGATTTTACCAAACTGCATATTTATAATCCGGGAGATCCAAGATTCCAGGATAATATAGACAATAAGTTTTCACCAAACATAGGAGTTGGATTCTATTTACATTCAGACAATACTTATTTTGGATTATCCGCTCCTTATTTATTGGAAACAAATCATTATGATAAATCAGCCAATAATAGTTCGTCAAGTTTTGTAGCAAGAGAGAAAATCCATTATTATTTTATTGCTGGTCACGTGTTTGACTTAAGTGGAAGTGTTCAATTCAAACCATCGGTACTTACAAAAATGGTTCAAGGCGCACCTTTACAAGTCGATATTTCCGGAAACTTTTTGATAAACGAAAAATTTACCGCCGGTCTTGCTTATAGATGGGATGCTTCATTTAGTGGTTTGGTTGGATTCCAAGTCAGTGATTCTTGGTTTATAGGATACTCTTATGATATGGATACCACAAAATTGGCTAATTACAATTCAGGTTCGCACGAAATATTCCTACGTTTTGAATTGTTTAATAAAAATGACAGAATAATATCTCCAAGATTCTTCTAATAATATCATTATGAAAATAAAAAAAATTGTTTACAGTACCCTTATAATTCTTGTTGCTTTACAAGGATATTCACAAAAAGCCAAAGTTGCAGCTGCCGATAAAAAATACGATCGCTACGCTTATGTTGATGCTATAGCAACCTACGAACGTGTGGCCGAGAAAGGCTACAAAGATGAAAAGATGTTTCAAAAACTAGGCAATGCCAATTATTTTAATGCGGAACTGGAAAAAGCCGCAAAATGGTATGGCGAACTCTTTGCAATGAATCAGGAGCAGGAACCGGAATATTACTATAGATATTCACAATGTTTAAAATCGGTGGGAGAATATGCCAAAGCCAATGAAATGTTGGAACAATTCAACAAAAAATCAGGCAATGACAAAAGGGCAAAATTATTTGCAAAGCATAAAAATTACCTCGAAGAAATCAAGGCTAATTCTGGACGTTTCAATATTGACGATGCAGGAATCAATTCGGAATATTCAGATTATGGAAGTTCATTTTCGGGAAATAAATTAGTATTTGCTTCGGCACGAGATACTGGAAGCGTTTCTAAAAGAGTTTTCCAATGGACAAATCAATCCTTTACAAATCTTTATGCTTCCGAAGTCTCATCAAGTGGAAATTTAGAGGCTCCAAAACCATTTGGAAACAGAATGAATTCAAAGTTTCACGAATCGACGCCTGTTTTTTCAAAAGACGGTAAGACAGTTTACTTTACCAGAAACAACTTTTTGGATGGAAAAAAAGGAAAAGACGACAAAAAAACAACCTTGCTGAAATTATACAAAGCGACTTTAGAAAACGACTCTTGGGGAAAAGTAGCTGAATTACCATTTAACAGCAATCAATATAGCGTTGCTCATCCAATGTTGAGTTCGGATGACAAAACCTTGTATTTTGCTTCTGATATGCCGGGAACATTTGGACAATCTGATTTGTATAAAGTAGCAATAAACGAGGACGGAAGTTTTGGCACACCAGAAAATCTTGGTGCCACAATTAATACCGAAGGAAGAGAAACTTTTCCTTTTATATCAGACGAGAACGAATTGTATTTTGCCAGTGATGGACACCAAGGTCTTGGAGGATTGGACGTATTTGTTTCCAAAATTGAACAAGACGGAGGTTTTAAAGAAGTTCAAAATGTAGGCGCTCCCGTAAATGGACCTCAAGATGATTTTGCTTTTTTGATTGACAGCAAAACTCGCAATGGTTTTTTTACTTCCAATAGAACTGGCGGAAAAGGCTATGATGACATTTATAAACTTACCGAAACACGTAAGCTGGTTTGTAAACAAGAAATGGAAGGAATTATTACTGATTCAGAAACAGGATTAGCACTTTCTAATGTAAAAGCAAGTTTGTTTAATGAGAGATTCGAACTTCAGAAAGTGAATGTTTCAAATGGAAATGGGCAATACAACTTCGATGTAGAATGCGGAAAAACATATTATGTAAGAGCCGAAGCAGTAGATTATGTAACCAAAGAAAGCAAGATTTTGACCGAAACTACAAATGGCACAACTAATTTGCCAATTGCGTTAGAAAAAGCAGAATGTAAAGTGACTGTTGGAGGTGATTTAGCAAAATGTTTTGGCATAAAAATGATTTACTTTGATTTAGACAAATCTCTCATCAAGAAAGAAGCAGCTTTTGAGTTAGAAAAAATCTTAGATGTAATGAAACAATATCCAGCAATGAAACTAGACATTCGTTCACACACAGATAGTCGCCAAAAGGCCAAATACAACGAAGCATTGTCTGATCGAAGAGCTAAATCTACCATAAATTGGTTGGTGAAAAACGGAATAGATGCAAGCAGGTTGACCGGCAAAGGTTACGGAGAATCTCAATTAGTAAACTCCTGTGCTGATGGTGTAAAATGTACCGAGGAGCAACATCAGGCTAACAGACGAAGTGAGTTTATAGTGACCGCAATGGAGTAGACTCAACGATTTTTATATAAATTAACCTTTCCTTTTGGAGAGGTTTTTTTATGGTCTAAATGGAGAAAGAGTATTTAGATAGAATTTATATTAGCTAATTTTAAAAAAAAAGAATGCTTTATTGAATATTTTTTTTAAATTTATGACCCAATAAAATTATTCTATTATGACAGTAAATCAAATTTTAAGCAAGAAAGGAAAAGAAGTGTTTTCAGTACTACCAACAATTACTGTATTTGAAGCTTTAGTATCGATGAGCGAGAAAAACATTGGAGCTATCTTGGTAGTAGAAAATGATGTATTAAAAGGTATTTTATCTGAAAGAGATTATGCTCGAAAAATTGCTTTGAAAGATAAATCATCGAAAGAAACATTAGTCCACGAAATTATGGCAGAAAATGTGATAACTGTAAAGCCAACAGATGATCTAGATTATTGTATGGAATTGATGTACACCAAAAAAATTAGACATTTACCTGTTTTAGAAAATGAAACAATAATAGGAATTGTCTCTATCGGAGACGTCGTAAAATCAATAATAGATTTACAAAAAGACACAATTCAATATTTGGATTCATATATAAGCGGAGGTAAATTATAGATTCAAATTCAAATTACATTATAAATAGCTGCAAATTGTGCAGCTATTTTTTTTATATAACAAGAGGAACAATTTTTTTGAAAAATGAATGGTATAAAAGCCTCCTTTTTGAACCAAGTCTTATATCTTTGTGAGTACGAATAAAATTAAATATAATGGATAAGAATAGCAAAAGATTAGAAGCATTATTGTATCATGCAAAACCTACTCCTGGAAAAATTCAGGTAGTTCCAACTAAGAAATATGCAACTCAAAGAGATCTTTCTTTGGCTTACTCACCGGGAGTTGCAGAACCGTGTTTAGAAATAGCCAAAGACATAAACAATGTTTATAAATATACAGCAAAAGGAAATTTGGTTGCAGTAATATCAAATGGAACAGCAGTTTTAGGACTGGGTGACATTGGGCCTGAAGCTTCAAAACCAGTAATGGAAGGAAAAGGATTGTTGTTTAAAATCTTTGCTGGGATTGATGTCTTTGATATTGAAGTTGGAACAAAAGACATTGAGGAATTTATTCAGACTGTCAAAAACATTGCACCAACTTTTGGAGGAATCAATCTGGAAGACATTAAAGCGCCCGAATCTTTTGAAATAGAACGAAGATTAGTCGAAGAATTAAATATTCCGGTAATGCATGATGATCAGCATGGAACTGCAATTATTTCATCGGCAGCATTGTTAAACGCATTAGAATTAGCGGGAAAAAAACCTGAAGATTTAAAAATGGTAGTTTCAGGAGCAGGTTCAGCAGCATTAGCTTGTGCTAATATGTATATTTTGCTTGGACTAAAACAAGAAAACATTTTGATGTTTAATAGCAAAGGGGTTTTAACAAAAGACAATCCTTCGCTTTCAGTTTTGCAACTAAGATATGCCACAGACAAGAAACCAATGAGTCTCGAAGAAGCATTGGTAGGTGCAGATATTTTCTTAGGATTGTCCTCGGGTGATATTATGACTCCAAAAATGTTATTGGGAATGGCTAAAAACCCAATTGTTTTTGCAATGGCTAATCCAAATCCTGAAATTGATTATAACCTTGCAATTGCTACTCGAAAAGATGTTATTATGGCAACCGGACGATCAGATCATCCTAATCAAGTCAATAATGTTCTTGGATTTCCTTATATTTTCCGTGGTGCTTTAGATGTTCGAGCCACAAAAATCAATGAAGCTATGAAAATGGCTGCTGTTAAAGCGCTTGCCGCTTTAGCTAAAGAACACGTTCCGGAACAAGTGAATATTGCTTATGGCGCTACCAAATTGACATTTGGCCGTGATTATATAATTCCATCTCCTTTTGATCCAAGATTGATAACTGTCGTTGCACCAGCAGTGGCAAAAGCAGCAATGGACTCTGGGGTGGCATTAAATCCAATCCTTGATTGGAATAAATACGAGGAAGAGCTTTTGGATAGAATGGGCAATGACAATAAAATGGTCCGATTGATGATCAACAGAGCCAAAATGGATCCTAAAAGCATTGTTTTTGCCGAAGCAGATCATCTCGATGTGCTTAAAGCAGCTCAAGTTGTACATGAAGAAGGAATAGGTTTTCCTATTTTGTTAGGAAAGAAAGAAATTATTTTGGAATTAAAAAAAGAACTTGGTTTTGATGCCGATATTCCTATTATTGATCCAAAAACAAGTGACGAGGAGCCAAGAAGAAATAAATTTGCAAAAGCATATTGGAGCACCAGACAAAGAAGAGGGATATCTTTATTTGACGCCCAGAATTTAATGCGTGAAAGAAATTATTTCGCGGCAATGCTTGTTAATGAAGGTGAAGCAGATGCTTTATTGACAGGACATTCCAGAAGTTATCCGTCAGTGGTGAAACCAATGTTGCAACTTATTGACAAAGCACCTGGGGTTTCTCTTATAGCTACAACTAATATGATGATGACTAATCGGGGTCCAATGTTTTTATCTGATACGGCGATAAACACTAATCCATCAGCTGATGATTTGGCAAAAATTGCTATTATGACAGCAAATGCTGCTAAAATGTTTGGAATTGAACCTGTAATTGCAATGATTTCTTTTTCAAATTTCGGTTCTTCAACAAACGAAAGCGCATCCAAAGTGAGAGAAGCAGTTGCCTATTTGCATAAACATCATCCAGAGATGGTAATTGATGGTGAGCTTCAGGCTGATTTTGCTTTAAATCCAGAAATGTTGAAAGCGAAATTTCCTTTTTCTAAACTAGCAGGAAAAAAAGTAAACGTATTGATTTTTCCAAATCTTGAATCAGCAAATATTACTTATAAACTTTTAAAAGAACTGAATAAAGTTGATTCGATAGGTCCAATTATGTTGGGAATGGGAAAACCAGTTCATATCTTTCAATTGGGAGCAAGTGTTGAAGAAATGGTAAATATGGCAGCTATTGCTGTGATTGATGCCCAGGAAAAAGAAAAGAAAAAATTAAAAGCAGCAAAATAATTCTTGAACTATAGCAGCACTTATATAAATTTGATGAGAATTTATATAAGTTTTGTTATATTTGGACATATAAAATTCATAAATGATAACACATTTGCAAGGAAAATTAGTTGAAAAAACACCAACACAAGTAGTTATTGACTGTGGTGGCGTTGGGTACCACGTGAATATTTCCTTACATACCTATTCATTGCTTCCTACTACTGATTTTATAAAATTGTTTACACATCTTCAAATTAAGGAAGATGCACACACTTTATTTGGTTTTGTAGAAAAATCAGAAAGAGAAATTTTTAAATTGCTATTGTCTGTTTCGGGAATTGGTGCCAGCATTGCCAGAACTATGTTGTCCTCATTAGATCCAAAACAAATTACTAATGCAATTGCTTCGGGCGATGTGATTACGATACAATCCATCAAAGGAATTGGCAGCAAAACAGCCCAAAGAGTGATACTTGATTTGAAAGATAAAGTGCTAAAACTTTATGATTTAGATGAAGTTTCAATGTCACAAAGCAATACAAACAGAGATGAGGCGTTATCTGCTTTGGAGGTTTTGGGTTTTGTTCGAAAAGCTTCAGAAAGGATAGTGGAAAAAATCATAAAAGAGGCCCCAGAGAGTTCAGTTGAATATATTATTAAGCAAGCTTTAAAAAACTTATAAAAGTTGAAGATACAGTATTTAATAAAGGAACAATTCGTGCATAAAATAGGTACATTTTTAATAGTTTTATTTTGTGGTTTTGTATCGCAGGCTCAAGTAAATCCTGCAACTCAGGATACAACTAAAACTGGATTTTCCACAGGAAAAATTCAAATTAAGGACCCCCAAAGCATTGTCAAGGCATATTCCTATGATCCTGTTACGGGTATGTATATTTTAACAAAAACTATTGGTGATTTTCCGGCGAACTATCCAACTATTTTAAGTCCTAAAGAATACGAAGATTTAGTAAGAAAGGAATCAATGCGCAACTATTTTAAACAAAAATTAGATGCCATTGATGGAAAAAAAGAGGGCAGTGATGCTGCCAAAAAAGATTTATTGCCAAGGTATTATGTTAAATCAGGACTTTTTGAAACTATATTTGGTAGCAATACGATTGATGTAAAACCTTCAGGATCAGTAGAAATGGATTTTGGTCTTCGCTATACAAAACAAGACAATCCGGCGTTTTCTCCAAGAAACAGATCCACAACTTCTTTCGATTTTAATCAAAGAATAAGCATGAGTTTGATGGGAAAAGTGGGAACCCGATTGAATGTAAATGTCAATTATGATACTCAATCCACTTTTGCATTTCAGAACTTAATTAAGTTAGAATACACTCCTACGGAAGATGACATCATTCAAAAAATTGAAGTAGGAAATGTAAGTATGCCTTTGAACAGTTCCTTAATTAAAGGAGCGCAAAATTTATTTGGAGTAAAAACTAAATTACAATTTGGCAAAACATCTATTACAGGAGTTTTCTCAGAACAAAAATCTCAAACCAAAACCGTAGTTGCTGAAGGTGGTGGAACAATTCAAGACTTCGATATGTATGCGCTTGATTATGATAACGACAGACACTTTTTCCTTTCGCAATATTTTAGAAATAAATACGATGCAGCGTTAAAAAATTACCCGTTCATTGATAGTAGAGCTCAAATTTCAAGACTGGAAATTTGGGTTACCAACAAGCAAAATCGTGTAAATACAACTACTGGAAACAATTTAAGAAATATCATTGCACTTCAGGATTTAGGTGAAGCGCAATTAACAGGTTTGCAAGACAGTGAAATCGTGTTCTTAGATCCTTCAACCGGTATGTTTAATAACCCTGCCGATTCTCCTTCTGATAACTCAAACAATGATTATGATCCGGCACAAATTGCTGCTGGCACTGGTTTATTGAACAACAATATCCGTGAAATAGCCACTTCAAATTCTGGATTTAATGCAACTGTCAATGAGGGAGCGGATTATTCCAAGTTAGAAAACGCTAGAAAATTAAATTCAAACGAATATACTTTTAATCCTCAATTGGGATATATTTCCTTACAGCAACGACTTGCTAATGATGAAGTTCTGGCAGTTGCTTATCAATACACCATTGGAGACAAAGTGTACCAAGTAGGAGAATTTGGTAATGACGGTGTAGACGCAACGATTGTGTCAGGGACAACTCCGGCCGACCAAGCTATCATAACCCAAAGTTTAGTTTTGAAAATGCTGAAAAGTAATTTGACAAATGTTGAGCGTGAAATTATCGTTGGTGGAATAGAAATAAATGTTGTTACTCCAGTTTGGAATTTGATGATGAAAAATATTTATCAAATTCCGGGAGCCTATCAGTTAAAACAAGAAAACTTTAGATTCAATATTCTTTATACAGATCCGTCTCCAATAAATTATATTACGCCAGCCACAGGAAGTTCATTTCCGCCAAATCCAACACCAGGAAATGAAGTTGCTGAAACCCCTTTATTAAAAGTATTCAATTTAGATAAATTGAATTTTAATAATGACCCACAAACTGGTGGTGATGGTTTCTTCGATTTTATGCAAGGATTGACTATAGACACTCAAAACGGTCGAATAATATTTACAACCAAAGAACCTTTTGGTGAATTGTTGTTTTCAAAATTATCTACTAGTGCAGGAGAAGATTATAAGAATGCTATCACCTATAATGAGAATCAAAAGAAATACGTGTTCCGAAATATGTACTCCAATACTCAATCCGGAGCGTTACAGGACAGCGACAAAAACAAATTCCTATTAAGAGGAAAATACAAATCTTCAGGAGGCGATGGAATTCCTATAGGTGCTTTTAACGTTCCTAGAGGTTCAGTTGTTGTTACAGCCGGCGGACGAGTTTTAGTAGAAGGAATTGATTATAGTGTGAATTACCAATTGGGAAGAGTGCAAATTCTGGATCCTTCACTTCAGGCTTCAAATACGCCAATTAGTGTTTCATTAGAAAATAATTCTGTTTTTGGACAACAAACAAAAAGTTTTTTCGGAGTTTATGTAGAGCATAATTTCACCGATAAATTTTTGGTTGGAGCTACTTTCTTAAAACTAAACGAAAAACCATTTACTCAAAAATCCAGCTTTGGACAAGAGTCTGTAAACAACAATATGTTTGGTTTCAACGGTAATTATTCATCAGAAATTCCATTTTTTACCCGTTTAGTGAATAAATTACCTAATATGGATACGGATGTGCCTTCTAATCTTTCGGTGAGAGGTGAAATCGCATTTTTGCAACCTGAAGATCCAAAAGGGAACAGTTTTCAGGGAGAATCAACCATATATGTAGATGATTTTGAAGGTTCTCAATCAACAATTGATATGCGATCTCCTTATGCTTGGAAATTATCGTCAACACCACTGAATGATACTGAAAGTCTCTATAATTTTAACGCAAATGCAAACGATTTAAGTTATGGTTTTAAAAGAGCAAAATTATCCTGGTACACAATTGACCCAGTATTTTATACTCAAAAACCATCCGGAATTTCAAATGACGATTTGTCGCTGAATACTACAAGAAGAATTTTTAGCGAAGAATTGTACCCGCTAACCGATATTGCAGCAGGGCAATCACAGGTTATAAACACCTTAGATTTAACTTATTATCCTACTGAAAGAGGGTCATATAATAATGGTTTGAATATAGATACATACCCAAAAGAGAATTTTGGAGGAATTATGCGCTCCTTAAATTCAACAAATTTTGAGCAAGGAAATGTGGAATATATCCAGTTTTGGGTGCTAGATCCTTATGTTGGAGCTGGCGAAATACCAAAGGCAAATACAGGTAAAATTTATTTCAATTTAGGAGAAATATCGGAAGATATTTTAAAAGATGGAAGAAAACAATATGAAAACGGACTTGGTCTAGATCAAATAAAAGTAAACCCACAACCCATTTGGGGAGATGTACCCGCTTCACAGTCCTTAATTTATGCCTTTGATGCCAATGCGGCTAATCGAACCAGCCAAGATTTAGGTTTAGATGGTTTGGCTGACGCCAAGGAAGGAGCTGTTTATGACAATTTTGCCTCACAACCCGATCCTGCAGCAGATGATTATTCGTATTATTTGAATGCTACAGGCGGAGTTAAGGATCGATATAGAGACTATAATGGCGTTGAGGGGAATTCTGCGGTTGACATTAATGACGCGAATAGAGCTTCAACTGCTGATCCTGATGTAGAAGATATCAATAAAGATAATACGATGAATACCATCAATGCTTATTATGAATATGTTGTTGATGTGAAGCCAGAAATGAGTGTTGGTCAAAATTATGTTACCGATATTAGAAACACTCAGATAACTATGGACAACGGAGCTGTTACTGATGCGAGATGGATTCAGTTTAAAATTCCTGTTTCGCAACCTGAAAATATTATTGGAAACATATCTGATTTTAGATCGATTCGGTTTATGAGAATGTTTATGACCGATTTCAGCAATGAAGTAACGGTTCGTTTTGGTTCTTTGGATTTAGTAAGAGGTGACTGGAGAAGATATACAAATACACTTGATCCAATTGATACTGATCCAACTGATGATGGAACAAATTTGGATGTGTTAGCAGTAAATATTCAAGAAAACAACGATAGATGTCCTGTAAATTATATTGTTCCTCCAGGAGTAGAAAGAGAACAATTGTATAATAATAATACTATTATCAATCAAAACGAACAATCCTTATCCTTAAGAGTTTCAGGTAATGGTTTAGAAACAGGAGATTCAAGAGCCGTATTTAAGAATGTTAGCGTCGATATGCGACAGTTCAAAAAATTAAAAATGTTTTTGCACGCAGAATCTTTACCAGAAATGGCTCTTGGAGACGGTCAAATGATAGGTTTCATCCGTTTTGGAAATGACTTTACCCAGAATTTTTATCAAATCGAAAAACAATTACTTGTAACTATACCTGCAGGATCTTCAGTAGGAGGATCTACTTGTGCTGCTTTGAGCGCTGAAGAAGTTTGGCCAGCTGATAATGAAATTGATTTGTCATTAGCATTGCTTACGGATATGAAAATAAAAAAACCAAAAGATGCATTGGATGGTATATATTATCCTGACGACCATCTTGATGTTTTTGAGAAAGGGGATGGAGATCCTAAATTGAGATTGGGAATTAGAGGAAATCCTAATTTTGGAATGATTCGGAATTTGATGATGGGAGTGAAAAGTAATGAAACGCATAATGGTATAAAAGGGGAAGTTTGGTTTGATGAACTTCGAGTTGCTGATATGGATAACAGTCGGGGAATGGCCGCAGTCTTGAATGTTGATACGAATTTTGCTGATTTTGCCACTATTTCTGCTACTGGTAGAAAAAGCACCATTGGTTTTGGAGGAATAGAACAAGGACCAAACGAAAGAAGCCGTGAAGATATTCAGCAATATAACATTGTTGCCAATTTTAGTTTAGGGAAGTTATTGCCTCCAAAATGGAAAATCAATTTACCATTTAATTATGCCATTGGAGAAGAAACTATAACTCCAGAATACGACCCGTTTAATGAAGATATCAAACTACAACAATTATTAGATGGAACTACTGATGCTGCCGAAAGAGATAATATTAAAAATAGAGCAGTTGATTATACAAAAAGGAAAAGCATCAACTTTATTGGAGTAAGAAAAGAAAGAGGTCCTGAACAAAAACAAAGAATATATGACGCAGAAAACTTTACTTTTTCTCAGTCCTATAACGAAGTCGAGCACCATGATTTTGAAATTGAGCAATTTACAAATCAGGAATCAAATTCTGGGGTTGATTATGCATTTAATTTTCAACCTAAACCAATCGAGCCATTTAAGAAATCAAAATTCACTAAGAAAAGCACGTATTGGAAAGCATTAAGTGACTTCAACTTTAATTATTTGCCATCTAATATCAATTTCAATACGAATATTATTAGACAATATAACCGTCAACAATTTAGACAAGTAGATGTTGCAGGAATTGGTCTTGACCCAATGTACAGAAGGAATTATGCATTCAACTATCAGTATGGTTTTAATTATAATTTGACTAAAAATCTGAAATTAAATTATACAGCATCATCTGGTAATATTGTAAAAAACTATATGAACGCCGATAATGTTCCAATTGATGATTTGTCAATTTGGGACGGGTATTTGAATGTTGGAGAATCAAATCAACATATGCAACAATTGGTCTTGAATTATGAAATACCAATTGACAAAATCCCTGTATTTAGTTTCATAAAAGCGAACTATTCGTATACTGGAGATTACAGTTGGCAAAGAGCTTCATTAGCATTGTCTGAAATAAATATTGAAGGAACAAACTATAATTTAGGGAATACAGTACAGAATGCAATTTCGCATAATTTGAACGCAACGTGCAACATGGATTTGTTTTATAAATATGTGGGTTTGACACAAAAATCGCAATTGAAGGCTAAACCAAAAGCTGCTGCTCCAAAACCAGGAGAAAAAATTACAGATACAAATGTTCTAGTTCCTAAAAACAACAATTTCCTAAATGGTTTGATTGGCGTTTTAACTAGTGTGAAAACCATACAGGCTAATTATACCAAAAACAGCGGTACAGTTTTGCCGGGTTATACGCCGGGTGTTGGATTCTTTGGAACTTCAAAACCTACTATTGGGTTTATTTTCGGAAGCCAGGATGATGTAAGATATGAAGCTGCCAAAAACGGTTGGCTTACCAACTATCAGGACTTTAATCAAAATTACACTCAGGTAAGCAACGAAATATTTAAATCGACAATAAATATAGATTTGTTGCCGGATTTAAAAATAGACTTATCATTAGACAGAGCATATTCAGAAAATTTCTCAGAACAATATGATGTTTCTGATACCAATAATGATGGAATTCTGGATTATAACCCAAGATCTCCATATAGCTTTGGGATGTTTTCCATTTCGACTATTTTAATTAAGACATCATTTTCTACCAGTGACGAAAATACATCGGCGGCATTTGATGATTTCAGAAATAACAGACTTGAGGTTGCTAATCGATTGGCAATTGAGCGCCAAAAAAATGTTCCATCTTATGATCCAACTATTACTGATGCTGACGGATTCCCAAAAGGCTTCGGAAAAAATAATCAAGCAGTTTTATTACCAGCCTTTTTAGCAGCTTATTCAGGAGAAAGCACCTCGAGTGTTTCTCTTGGAATTTTTAAAAGCTTTCCAGTGCCAAACTGGTCTATAAAATACAATGGACTGATGCGTTTTGACTTTTTCAAAAAGAATTTTAAACGTTTCTCCTTGCAACAAAATTACAGAGCTTCTTATACAATTAATGCTTTCAGATCTAATTTTAATTACGATAATATAAAAACAACTGGAATAGAAATTGATGCAAGCGGTAATTTTTATAACCAAACCATTATGTCCAATGTCAATTTAGTGGAGCAGTTTAATCCGCTTATTCGAATGGATTTTGAATTGAAAAATTCATTAAAAATCCTAACCGAAATCAAAAAAGACAGAGCGTTATCTATGAGTTTTGATAACAATTTATTGACAGAAGTCAAAGGTATTGAATATGTAATAGGAATGGGATACAGAATCAAAGACGTGGTTTTTTCTTCCAGTTTAGCTGATAGTCCTACTGGAATTATAAAAAGCGATATTATAATGAAAGCTGATTTGTCGTATCGTAATAATCAAACTATTGTGCGGTATTTAGATTATGACAACAATCAATTAGCCGGAGGGCAAAATCTTTGGTCATTGAAATTAACCGCTGATTATTCCTTTAGCAAAAACCTAACAGCTATTTTCTATTATGACCATGCGTTTTCTAAAGCAGTAATATCAACTTCTTTTCCTTTGACAAATATCCGTTCAGGCTTTACAATGCGATATAATTTCGGAAATTAATTTTTTAAAATGCAAACAAAATTTGAACAGAAGATTGTTACATTTGTCCAATAAAATTTAAATAAATAATTACAATTATCATGAACGTACCAGCAAATTTAAAGTACACAAAAGATCACGAATGGGTTAGCATCGATGGTGATGTTGCAACAGTAGGAATTACTCATTTTGCACAAAAAGAATTAGGAGATATTGTATATGTTGAAGTGGAAACTTTAGACCAAACCCTAGATAAAGATGAGGTTTTTGGAACTGTTGAAGCTGTAAAAACAGTTTCTGATTTGTTTCTACCTCTTTCCGGAGAAATCATTGAGTTTAATGATGCTCTTGAAAGTAAACCAGAAAGTGTAAACTCTGATCCTTATGGAGCTGGATGGATGATTAAAATAAAAATTGCAAATTTAGACGAAGTTGATTCCTTGCTTTCGAGTGAATCTTACAAAGAACTTATAGGTGCTTAAAAAAATATTTTTTTGGACAGCTTTAACTTGGTCTGGAATAATTTTGGTTTCTTGTTTGATTAAATCGGATGAGATTCCGCAGGTTAACATACAAAACTTAGATAAAATTGTTCATGCCTTTTTTTATTTTGTATTCACATCACTTTGGTTTTTGTATTTTAAAAAACATATAAATAGCTCTAATAATTTTAAGCCTTTGGCTATTTCATTTGTCTTTTCAGTTTTTTTTGGAATTGGAATCGAATTACTCCAAGCGTTTTTGACAACAACCAGAGCGGCTGACAAATTTGATGTTTTTGCAAATCTCTCTGGAGCGACTCTTGCCGTAATTGCAATTATTTTGTTGAATAAATACAATGGGATAATTGATAAAATATAATTTACAAATAGACATTATACAGTATACAAATGAATATCAAGCAATACTTAGACTCGACTTATTTAAAAATGCCATCACAAGCGGGACTTAGTGAAGCTGAAAATATAATTATAGTCAAAGAATTTATTCAGGAAGCCATTGATGAGAATTTCAAACTCATTATGATTCGTCCTGATATGGTTTCTCTGGCCAGTAAAATGATTGTGGATGCCAATTCACCAGTCCAAATAGGAACGGTAATTGATTTTCCGGAAGGAAAAGGAGGATTAGAAGCCAAATTAACTGAAGCCTCTCAAGCTATTCAGGACGGAGCTGACGATCTCGATTTTGTGTGTAATTACGAGGCATTCAAAGAAGGAAATATAGATTTGGTCAAAGAAGAAATCTTAAAATGTACCCAACTCGGTTTAGCCAATAACAAAGTTGTAAAATGGATTATCGAAGTGGCAGCACTCAACGAAAAGCAAATTATGCAGTTGTCAGCTTTGATAAAAAACAGTGTGATTACTAATTTTAAAGAAGAAAATTACGCATCGGTTTTTGTAAAATCGTCAACAGGGTTTTATAAAACAGAGAATAATCTTCCGAATGGTGCAACGGTTCCTACCATCATTATGATGCTCGAAAATGCCTCACCTCTTCCCGTAAAAGCGGCTGGAGGAGTAAGAACTTATGATGAAGCTGTCGAAATGATTCGGTTGGGAGTGAAAAGAATAGGAACTTCGGGAGCCAAAGCAATTGCAAACGGACAAAAAGCAGAAGGTGGTTATTAAATTATATTTTGCTTAAAGTTTACTAATTATGTTTCCATAAATTTGTCATTTCGGCGAAGGAGAAATGACAAATGCTTATAAAATTTAAAAGAATATGAAAAAAGGATTACTGACCTTGCTTTTATCTCTTTCCATTTTCGTGGCTTTCGCCCAAGATGTAAATGATAGTTCAAAACAATCAGGGCTTTCTGCCGAAAGATTTCCTGTTTTTCCAAATTGCGAAAATTTAGAAGCTAAAGCATTAGAAAACTGTTTTTATAATGAGGTTCAGGATTTTGTTTTTCAAAATTTTGTAGTTCCTGAAAATCTGGTTCTAAACAATTTTAAAGGCAACATCAAAGTGCTTTTTGAGGTCGACAAAAACGGAGTTTTCAAAGTGATTTATGTAAACGCTGTCGATGATGCGTTGATAAAAGAAACTAAAAGAGGTTTTGCTAAATTTCCAAAAATTAAACCATCAACTTACAACGGGAATCCAACATATTCTCAATACAACATCACCATTTCAATCCCATTAAAAAGTGCAGAACAAATGGCTTCTGAAGCTGTTGTTGCTGCCGAAGCAGTAAAAGCCAAACCAAAACAACTCACAGAATTAGACAGCATTTTCTATAAAAAATTCTATAATCCACAGTTCGAAAGTCATTTGAATATTCCATTTTCGCATAGTTATTATTCGCATTTTGACGCTGCTATGAATCAGGTTGGAGCCAACAATCACACAGCTTCAAAACCGTATACTTATGTAGAAGTTGCTAAATATTATAATCTTGCTGCTGAAAATGAAAAGATAAAGAAAAAAGCTTCTGGCTGGTGGGCGAGAAAATTATGGAACGAAAACCTGGTCGAAATCCAAGGGGAAGATTATTGGTTTGTCATAAACCCTATTTTTGATTTACAAGTTGGAACCGCTTCCAGCAAAAAACAAGTCAGCACATTTGTAAACACACGCGGAATTAATTTCAGTGGAGGATTAGGGAAACAGCTTAATTTCACAACAACGATTTATGAAAGTCAGGGAAGATTTGCCGATTATTACAATCAATATGTCGAATATTTAAAACCAGCTGATGGAGTGCCAATCGTTCCAGGTATTGGAATTGCTAAAGATTTCAAAACGGATGCTTACGATTTTCCTTCGGCGGACGCTAATTTAACTTATGCTCCTGCTAAATTCATCGATTTGCAATTGGGTTATGGCCGAAATTTTATTGGTGACGGTTACCGATCTATTTTAGAAGGTGATGCCGCAAGTCCGTATCCATATTTTAAAATCAACACTAATTTTTGGAAAATAAAATACACGAATACCTATATGTGGCTCAAAGATGTGCGTCCAGTAGTGACTGTAGAAAGAACGTATGCCACCAAATATATGGCAAACCATTATTTGAGTTTAAATGTGACTAATCGATGGAATCTAGGGCTGTTTGAATCCGTAATTTGGACAGATACCAATAATAGAGGATTTGATATAAATTTTGTCAATCCAATTATTTTTTATCGTTCAGTAGAGTTTTCTTCTTCTGCCAGAAGTGGAAATGCGGTTTTGGGGTTGACTTCAAAATACAAATGGAACAATCAGCTAAATTTTTACGGACAATTTCTTTTGGACGAGTTTTCGCTTGGGGAAGTTAAAAATGAATCAAACAGCTGGAAAAATAAATTTGCATACCAGCTTGGCGTGAAATATTTCAATGCTTTCAAAGTGGATAATTTATTGTTGCAGTTAGAATTTAATCACGTGCGCCCATACGTGTATTCGCACAGTGATCCTATTACAAATTACGGACACAACAATCAAAGTATGGGACATCCTTGGGGAGGAAATTTCGAGGAACTTCTTGTTATTGCGCGTTATCACAAAGGCAGACTTTTTGCCGATGCTAAAGTTACTTTTGGCACCAAAGGCTTGGATTTTGACACAACAGCAGACAGTTATAATTACGGAGGAAATATCTACAAAGATTATGACCTTGACCGATATGCTAATTCAGGAGTTACAGTAGGACAAGGAAACAAAACTTCTATTTTCATCACGGATTTGCAAGCAGGATATTTGGTTAACCCAATGACGAATTTGAAACTTTTTGGCAGTTTTATTTATAGAAATTTTGATCCAAACCAAAACACAGCAACAGTATTTAAGGAAAGCACCACTTGGTTTTCTTTAGGAATTCGCTCTGATGTGTTTAATTGGTATTTTGATTATTAGAGATTGGGTTTAAAGTATTTGAATTGTAATCTAAATATTTTTTAATTTTTCAATCCGACTTCGCTGCCAACAAAAACAGCAACAATAAAGCCGAGCAATTATACAGATGGCTCGGATATGAAGTAAATATCTCGTATACGGCTAGCGCGGAAATTTTTTCCGTGCCCACCAACGAGATCAGGAAAAACAAGAGCAAAAACTACAACCCTAATACGTTGTGGTTTTTGTTGTAAACAAAAATAACCCGCTCTTCGAAATCTCCCGACTTCGAAACAATAAAAAAATATAACTACAACCTCAAAAGTTGTGGTTTTTTTATGTGTTATTTTCATTAGCTTTGTTAGTAAGCGAGAGCAGATTTTAAAGTCTTTCTTTCGAAAACAGGATAGTAACAAACCAATATAAAACAACTTAATTTTTAGAAAAAATGGCAGAGAATTATTTTAAAAAATACCCAAACGCAGAAGGATTTTTCAATGAATATGGTGGGGCATTTATTCCTCCCGTACTTGAGGCAGAAATGAAGAAAATTAGTGATGCATATCATACAATAAGCAAATCACATAATTTTATCTCGGAACTTCGTAGCATCCGCAAACATTATCAAGGACGACCAACACCGGTTTATTTTTGTAACCGTCTTTCTGAGAAATACGGAGCGAGAATTTACCTGAAACGCGAAGATTTAAATCATACCGGCGCTCACAAACTGAACCATTGTATGGGTGAAGCGCTTTTGGCAAAATTCCTTGGAAAGAAAAAACTAATCGCCGAAACTGGTGCAGGACAACACGGTGTGGCTCTTGCTACTGCTGCTGCTTATTTTGGTTTGGAATGTGAAATCCATATGGGCGAAGTTGATATAAAAAAAGAGCATCCAAATGTGGTGAAAATGAAAATTCTTGGAGCAACAGTTATTCCGGTTTCTCACGGATTGAAAACATTGAAAGAAGCGGTTGATTCAGCTTTTGGAGCGTATATGCAAGATCCTATTAATTCGATTTATTGTATTGGTTCCGTAGTTGGTCCGCATCCTTTCCCGATGATGGTTCGTGATTTTCAACGTGTGGTTGGAATCGAAGCCAAAGAACAGTTTCTGGATATGACTGGCGAATTACCAGACAGTGTGGTTGCTTGTGTGGGTGGAGGAAGCAACGCAATGGGAATATTCTCGGCTTTTCTTGAAGACGAGGAATGCGAATTATATGGTGTGGAACCGGGTGGACTTTCTTTAAATCTTGGCGAACACGCCGCCACAATGACATTGGGAAAACCTGGAATGATTCACGGATTCAAATGTTATGTTTTGCAGGACGAAAACGGTGAACCATCGCCAGTATATTCTGTGGCAAGCGGTTTGGATTATCCCGGTGTTGGTCCTGAGCATTCTATGCTGAAAGATATGGGGAAAGTGAATTACGATTCTATTACAGATAAAGAATGCATCGATGCGTTTTATGAATTAAGCCGATTGGAAGGAATTATTCCTGCGCTTGAAAGTGCTCACGCTGTAGCTTATGCATTGAAACTAGCCCAGAAAGAACCTCAAAAATCTATTTTGGTAAATCTTAGCGGACGCGGTGACAAGGATATTGATTTTGTACTAGAAAAATATGGACTTCCCGAGAATCGCAAAAACATTTAAGAAATTTCATATGTAAGTCTTGAATTTTAAACTTTGCATTTGTATGATAAAAAGCTGCTCGATGAGTGGCTTTTTTATTTTTAAAAAATATCCTCAAAAGGAGGAAAACCGTAAGGAAGTCATTTTTATTGAAGCTATTTTTGTCAAAAACTTACAAATTGCAGTTATGAAAAACAATAAAAATGGATTCAATTAGGTAAATATATATTTCAGGCTTAAGAATTGCAATATTCTTTTGGAAAGAATACTTACCAAATACATTTTGATTGCTTATTCCGAATTAGAAAAAAGGGGATTTCCTATATCAAAATCTATTTATGGGAAAATGGCTGAATTTAAAGAAAATCAGCTTCTATTAGAAAACGAAAATAGATTGTTGTAAAACCAAAAAAAAACAAGAAACGAAATGATTTTAAATAATTTTAATGGGATCTATCTAGCTGAGGATGGAGTAATTCTAAAATTTAAATCCAGTAACCAAAAAGAAATTCCATTTTCAGAAATAGATAAAATTAATTTTCAGGTAAATAAAATACCAGCAATTTATATTTTTTTATTTATTGCTTTTTCTGTGATTGGAGTTTTACTCTCAGTATGGTTTATTGGATTTGAATTGGTCGTAATCTCACCTTTATTGTTGTTTGTTTTATTGGTTGTTAGATTAAATAATTATAAAAGATATACATTGAAAATAAATTTAAAAAACGGCAATTCTGTTGTACAACAGATTCCTTTAAAATTTAAACAAAATACTATAGAAGCCATAAATTTAATTCGTAAAGAATTATTCTTATTACAATAAAGATATCATAAAGTCGGGGAGTTCTATTTTTGTTGGATTCAATTGAGCAAACAGATAATTGAGCGTTAAGACTTGCCATTTTCTTTCGGAAAGAATACAAATTAAATACAGTTTTAATTGCCTACGATGAATTAGAAAAAAGAGGATATCCTATATCAAAATCTATTTATGAAAAAATGACGGAATTTCAGAAAAATTAGCTTCTGTTAAGCCACTAATATATTGGACTTAGTTTTAAATTAGTTCACTTTGGACCTAAAACAGGAGAAAATTTATTAATTATTTTTTTATGATTTGTTTTTTGTCAAATCCCTTTCGATAAACTATTTTTGCAAAAGTTTTTTAAAAAAAATAAAGCAAACTTTGAATAGTACACCCAAAACCATTTCCATAAAATCCATTTATAATGATTTCAAAGCAATCACTAAGGCAGGTTTGGCTATTAGTGTTGTCTTTTCGTCAATCGCCGGATTTATGCTTGGTGTTCCTGATTTTCATTCATTAGATTGGATGGTTTTGCTAAAACTCGCTATTGGTGGTTATTGTATGGTCGGCGCTTCAAATGCTTACAATCAAGTTATTGAGAAAGATCTTGATGCTTTGATGGATCGGACTAAAAATCGTCCCGTTCCGGCAGGCAGAATGTCGCCAAATGTTGCCTTGGTTATTGCCAGTATTCTAACAGTTATCGGTATTGTTTTACTTTATACCATCAATCCAAAAACAGCAATGTTTGGTGCGATTTCAATATTTTTATATACTAGCATTTATACACCTTTAAAAACAATGACTTCTTTGTCGGTTTTTGTGGGAGCTTTTCCGGGAGCGATTCCGTTTATGTTGGGCTGGGTTGCGGCAACAGGAAATTTTGGCATTGAAGCCGGAACCTTATTTCTGATACAGTTTTTCTGGCAATTTCCTCATTTTTGGGCAATCGGATGGTTTTTATACGAAGACTATGAGAAAGCAGGTTTCTTTATGTTGCCAACAGGTAAAAAAGATAAAGGAACGGCTTTGCAAATAATATTATATACCGTTTGGTTAATTATAGCTTCGTTATTACCGGCTTTGGGCTATACAGGGCAATTATTTATTTCGCCAGTGGCTGCAATTTTGGTGTTTTTGCTCGGACTTTGGATGCTTTTTTATTCGGTACAATTGTACAAATTAAGAACTGCCAAAGCCGCAAGAACTTTGATGCTGGTTAGTGTTTCTTATATTACATTATTGCAATTAATTTATATATTTGATAAAATTTTAAGATAGTTATGGCAACAACAATGACCGCCGAAGAACATAAATTAAGAACAGCAAGATCATACAAATTGCTGCTATTGTTCGCAATGATAAGTATGATTATGATGTTTGCAGGACTTACAAGTGCTTTTGTGGTTAGTAAATCCAGAGTTGATTGGTTGAAAGATTTTCAATTGCCTTCTGCATTTTTCTTCAGCACGGTAGTGATAATAGGCTGTAGTCTGACTTTTCATTTGGCAAAAAAAGCCATTCAAAAGGACAATCAAAAAGCGACAACTTCATTCCTTTTAGCTACTTTAGCCTTAGGGATTTTATTTGTGTTTTTGCAATTTGTGGGGTTTAGTCAAATTGTGGCCAATGGCTATTATTTTACCGGAGCCGAAAGTTCAATTACGACAACATTTCTATATATAGTTACTGTTGTACACTTATTGCACCTTGCCGGTGGCTTAATTGCGCTATTAATTATTATTTACAAACAATTGAAACAAAAATACAATTCGACTCAAACACTTGGTATTGAACTAGGTGTGATGTATTGGCACTTTCTTGATTTATTGTGGGTTTATTTATTTTTATTTTTATATTTCTTTAAATAAGAAAAAATTGTAGATTTGAAAACTTTTTAACGAATGACTTTTTATGGAGACAGTTACTACTGAAAATAGTGGAGGAAAAACTTGGGGAGGCGACAATGAGCCAATGGGAGCAAGTTATGGCAAATTAATGATGTGGTTTTTTATCGTATCAGATGCTTTAACATTCTCAGGATTTCTTGCAGCTTATGGTTTTTCAAGATTTAAATTTATTGAAACTTGGCCTTTAGCCGATGAGGTATTTACACACGTACCGTTTATGCACGGCAATCCTCAGCCAATGCTTTATGTGGCATTTATGACTTTTATTTTGATTTTCTCCTCTGTGACAATGGTTCTTGCCGTTGATGCAGGACATCAATTTAAAAAAGACAAAGTTGCCGTTTATTTGTTCTTAACCATCATTGGAGGTTTAATATTCGTAGGCTCACAAGCTTGGGAATGGAAAAACTTCATCAAAGGAGAATATGGTGCTGTTGAAACAAAGGGAGGGAGTTTGCTTCAGTTTGTGGATAAAGACGGAAAACGAGTGGCACTTGAAAGTTTTGCCGCAACCTTACCGGAAGAAAGAGAACAATTGACAAGAAGTAAAGGAAGATGGTTTATGGACGAACCTTCTATACCAGAATATTCTGTTGCCGAAGTTCAAGCAGGTTTCAAAGCACATACTAATCTATTAATTAGAACCGAGACTATTTATGAAGACAGCCCAGCTAGTGAGAAAGACTCTAAAATTAATCACGAATTAACGAAACACAAACATAAAACAATACTTACCAGAAGCGAATCAGAATTGCGTTTAGCTCAGGCAAGTCTAGTTGTTGAAGGTGCTAACCTGACCAGAAATGAATACGGAAGCAAGTTATTTGCTGATTTCTTTTTCTTTATTACAGGTTTTCACGGTTTCCACGTATTCTCAGGTGTTGTTATAAATTGTATCATATTTTTTAATGTGATTCTAGGAACTTACGAGAAAAGAAAAAGTTATGAAATGGTAGAAAAAGTTGGGCTATATTGGCACTTTGTTGATTTAGTTTGGGTATTTGTATTCACAGTTTTCTATCTAGTTTAATTTACAAAAATTTATATTATGGCACACGAGCACGTATCTAATACAAAAAGAATTTGGACAGTTTTTGGATATTTATCCTTAATAACAGTCGTTGAAGTATTTTTTGGTATAGCAAAACCTGAATTTTTGCACATGAATAATTTCTTGGGCATGAATTTGTTAAACTGGTTGTTTATAATTCTTACACTTGTAAAAGCTTATTATATTGTTTATGCTTTTATGCACATGGAAGGAGAGAAATCTGTTTTAAGATATGCAGTCATTTTACCATTAATTTTTTTGGTAGTCTATTTGCTTTTCATCCTTTTGACTGAAGGAAATTATGTTTTCGAGGTTTTTAAAAACTCCACAATCAAATGGAATTTTTAACAAGATATTAATTCAAAAAAAGGGTGCGCATTGCGTGCCTTTTTTTTATTTTTGTACTCTAAATAATTTCATTAAAAAATGAAAAAAAACATTGTCCTCTTCATCCTTTTTATTTTGCCTATTGTTGCCTATCTGTTTTTTGCATCAGGAATAAATAGTTTCACGAAATTACCAATAATTACGCCTAAGGTTGCCGACTTTGGAAATTGGAAATCCTTAAAAAACGAGAAAGTCAGTCTCAATGATAAAATAACAATTCTTGGCTTTTCTGGTTCCAATATTTTGAAAAACAGAGGGAATTTCTTCAATCTGAATCAAAAAATTTATCAACAATATCATACTTTCAAAGATTTACAATTTGTGGTCATTTGCCCTTTGGGAACAGAAGCTGATGCTAAGAAAATCGTTGATGCTTTAGGAGCATTTACTGATGTCAGCCAATGGCATTTTGTGTTTACTTCGCCGGAGGAAATCAACACTTATTATAACCAATTAAAACTCGTTGGAAAATTAGACAAAGATTTGGGAACTCCAAATGTGTATATCATAGACAAAAAAAGAAATCTCAGAGGAAGAAAAGAAAAAAAAGGATATAAAGAAGGATATAACACCTTTCATCCTGCTGACTTGAGCAACGAAATGCTGGACGATTTTAAGATTATTCTTTATGAATATCGTGCTGCTCTCAAGAAAAACCATAATGCTACAAAAGAACTTTAAATAATAAAAATAATGCTTAAAAACAAATCATACATCGGGATTTCATTTATCATTTTAGTTTTTGGAATTTATGCAATTCCAAAAATAATTGATAGAATACAAAATAATGAAATTGTAAAAGGCGATCGATTAGACAAGGTTTCTAATTCATCTAGTGAAGGCGAAAAATTGACTAAAATTGGTCCGGCTCCAAAATTTGAATTGCTAAACCAAGACAACATCAAGATTAACAATGAAACTTACAAAGGTAAAGTTTATGTTTTAGAATTTTTCTTCTCGACTTGTCCAACTATTTGCCCAAAAATGAATCAAAGTATGTTGCAAATTGAAAACACTTTCTTTGGCAATCCTAATTTTGGACAAGTTTCCATTTCTATTGATCCGGAACACGATACTCCTGCAGTTTTGAAAGCACATCGAGAATTACTAGGTGTAAAATCTTCGAATTGGAATTTCTTAACAGGTGACAGGACTTATATTTTAGATTTGTCCAACAAAGGTTTTAATCTTTATGCTGGTAAAAATAACAAAGCAAAAGGAGGTTTTGAACATTCGGGATTGTTCGCCTTGATTGATAAAGACGGAAATATTCGTTGCCGAAAAGACGATTTTGGAAACCCTATTTTGTATTATGACGGTTTAGAAAAAAAAGGCGTTAGAGACATTCAACAGGACATAGCAGTTTTATTAAAAGAATAAAGATGGAAAATAATTCATTAGAGAAAAAATTCAGCAAGTTTATAGTAATAGTATCAATTTTAATTCCAGTTGTAGTTGCGATACTTTTCAATGTCAAGTTAAAAGATTTAGGATTTAATGTTGAACCCCTTTCGTTTCTTCCGCCAATTTACGCTACTATAAACGGAATCACGGCTGTCGTTTTAATCGCTGGAGTATTAGCCATAAAAAACGGAAAAAGAAAACTTCACGAACGATTAATGACAACTGCTATTGCATTGTCGGTTGGCTTTTTAGTGATGTATGTGGCATATCATATGACTTCAGATTCAACAAAATTTGGTGGAGAAGGAATAATTAGACCAATCTATTTTTCTATTTTAATAACACATATTATCTTGTCAATTGCCGTTATTCCGCTGGTTTTGATAACTTATGTTAGGGCTTTAGCCAATAAATTTGACAAGCATAAAAAAATCGCCAAAATTACATTTCCAATTTGGTTGTATGTTGCCGTTACAGGCGTTGTAGTGTATTTAATGATTTCACCTTATTATGTTTAAAATGGAGTCAAGAGTCAAGAGTCAAGAGTCAGGTGTTGCAAGAAAAACAAAAAGGAATGTTCAGTCATATCTTTTTTCTTTTTTCTTTCTTCTTGTTTTTTCTCTATCAGCAAATGCTCAATGTGCAATGTGTCGAGCAGCTTTGGGAGGCGAAGGAAATAAAGCTCAGGCACAAGCTGTAAATGATGGTATTGTTTACTTGATGGTGATTCCTTATTTGCTTGTGGGTGGAATTGGGTATTATATTTACCGAATGAGAATGAATAAAAAGCAAGAATAACAATTTCAATTTAAAATCTGAATTCTACTTCAAACCATCAACAGCAACATTTACAGTTCCGTTTACTTTTATAAATGCAATAATGGCTTTGTTTGTCAATTGAATTTTCTGGAACTGAATATCATCCATTTTGCCGTTTACAAAAACACCGGGCATTGGTGAGTAATTTTTCAAATACACTAGCATATTTTGTTTTCCTTCTTCTAAATTAGGAACGATGGAATAGCGACAACTCTCTTGAATCTTTCTTAAAACCAAACCTTGAGCAAGCCAATTGGCGGTTCGCATTAATTTACTTTTGGTGTCCAATGCATAATCGAGTTTGTCAAAAAATAACTCTTTTGTTTGTTCATTATATTGAGGAAATCCCGTCAAATAAATCGTTCCGTTTACGCTTCCCAAAACATCCAAAGCAATCACCAATTTGTCGTTTTTGTGCCAAATTTCAACCTTTTGAACTTTTACTTTTTTGCTTCCAGAACCAAATTCCTGTCCGGCAAAATTCTTGGTCATTATTTTTGAAGCCTCAGCAAAAGTAGAAACTGCCGCTATATTTGCCGTAATCTGGTTTGGTATTTTGGTTACTGGTTTCAGCGTGATTTTCGTGGCATCGAATTTAGATTCCGGTTTGTTTCCTATCAATGTTTCCATCGTGCATTTCATTCCCATTTCCATCAAAAAAGTATCGTTTTTAAGTTTGGCATTGGTCGAATAAATTTCGACAGGAACAATTCTGAGCCAACTTTCATAAGCTTCACTCATTTGAAATGGAGTGCAGATTTTCTCTAATGCTGCCAAAACATTTGGTTTAAAATCCATTGATTTTTCAATCGCAGCATCAATCTTTTTTTCAATTTTAGATCTAAAAATCTTCAAGGTTGGATTCATAAGATAGGTAACGGGAACATTTTTTCCAAAAACAACCATTGTGGGACTTTCGTTCCAGTCTATTGATTTTAGTTCGGTTTTGGTGTTAAGTTTCCAATTTGTCAAAGCTACATCGCTCATCAAGGTTACAACTCCGTTAAGATTGAATTCCTTGGTATTATACAATTCAACTCCTAAAGTTTTTGTTCCCATTCTATATTTAAACAAAACTTTCAAAGGTAAAATTGTTTTTATTTTACCTCCAGACACTTCGGGATCATTGTTGATAGAAATAGGGGCTAATTTCCAAATTTTCATCTCAATATCATCGTCTTCAATGTTATTGTCTTCATAAATTAAGCCATTCAAAAGTGCATTAGTCTGGTTTTCAACATCCTTTAGCTTTACGCTAATGGGCAAATTAATAAAGGAAGCGGAGGTTTCATATACTAAAGGGCTAGCGTTGTCCGGTTCTGGTTTTAACGCCGCTATTTTATTGGAAGTTGAACAACTCGAAAAAAGGAGAACAATCAGGAATACAGGTAGAATTGGAAAGAATTTCAACATTTTATTTTGATTTGAAAAAGCAAAATTAATAAAACAAATATATTTTTTGGGTAAACTGTAACATTTTCAACATAGATAAGTCTTATTCATTTTAGAAGTAGGACTATTAACTTTTTATTAGTACTGTTTCCTTTCCAAAATAATTAATATTGCTTTCTAATTCAAGTAGATATGATTGAGATTAAAGATTTACATAAATCGTATAATGTAGGAGGTTCTGAATTGCACGTCCTAAAAGGAATCAATTTCAACATCAAAGAAGGAGAGTTGGTTGCTATTATGGGTTCGTCTGGTTCCGGAAAATCTACGTTGCTTAATATTCTGGGAATTCTTGATGAAGCTGATTCTGGTGATTATATTTTGGATAAAATGCCTGTCAAAAATCTAAACGAAACGATCGCTTCTAAATATCGAAACCAGTTTCTAGGTTTTGTTTTCCAATCTTTCAATTTGATTAATTATAAATCCGCCTTGGATAATGTGGCAATGCCATTGTATTATAAAGGGATAAAAAGAAAAGAACGTAACGAAATTGCGATGAGCTATCTTGAAAAAGTAGGCTTGTCTTCGCATTCGCATCACTTGCCAAGTGAACTTTCAGGAGGACAAAAACAGCGTGTGGCGATTGCCAGAGCGATGGCTTCGAACCCAAAAGTTTTATTGGCCGATGAGCCAACAGGAGCTTTGGACACGGTAACTTCTTATGAGGTAATGGAGTTAATCCAAGGAATTAACGACGAAGGAAAAACGATTTTGATTGTTACCCACGAACCTGATATTGCCGCAATGTGCAAAAGAAACGTGGTTTTGAAAGACGGAATAATCATCGATGATAAATATGTAGAACAAGTAAGAGCTTCATCTTATGTTTAATATAGAACGCTGGCAGGAAATTTTTGAGGCTATTGCCAAGAATAAAATGAGAACTTTTCTCACGGGAACTTCTGTGGCTTCAGGAATTTTTATTTTGGTAATTCTACTTGGTGCCGGAAAAGGTCTCGAAAACGGAATTGCAAAACAGTTCGAAAATGATGCTGATGGGGTTATTTGGATTTGGGCAGGAATGACTACCAAAGAATACAAAGGTTTAAATCCCGGAAGAAAAATTCAATTGCGCAACAGTGATTTTGTAATTTCTAAACAAAAATTTGAAAAGGAAATTGACAAGAAAAGTTCGAAATTTAATATTTGGAACGGAAACATAGTCTATGGAAAGGAAACCGGAAATTACGATTGTCAGGGAGTTTCTCCAGATCATCAGGCCATTGAAAAAGTCAGTATTGCTGAAGGAAGATTTGTGAACCTCTTGGATTTGGAGAATAAGAGGAAAGTGGCAATTATTGGACAAAAATTAAAACAAGATTTATTCAAAGATAAAAACGCCATTGGCGAACAAATTTTAATTAGCAATGTGAAATTTGAAGTGGTAGGAGTTTTTACAGATCCAGGTGGAGAGCGAGAAGAAGCCAGAACTTATTTGCCTATAACGACTGTTCAACAGGTTTTTGGTAGTGGTGGGGATAAATTAAGTGATATGTCTTTTACATTACACAAAAAAGACACCTATGAAGAAGCATTAGCTGAGTCAAAGAAATTTACCGAAGGAATATCACAATTACTCAAAGGCAAAAATACCATTGCTCCAGATGACACCAGCGCAATAGGAATCAATAGTACTGTAGAAAATATCAAACAGTTTTATGATTTGAATTTATATATCAGATTATTTTTTTGGTGGGTTGGAATTTGCACCATCATTGCAGGAGTTGTTGGAGTAAGCAACATTATGTTGATTATAGTGAAGGAAAGAACTAAGGAAATCGGAATTAGAAAAGCACTTGGAGCAACGCCTCTTTCAATTGTCGGAATGATTTTACACGAATCTATTTTTATTACCACAATAGCTGGTTTTGTTGGGCTTTTGTCTAGTTTAGCACTTTTGGAATTGGTTGGTCCTCAGATTAAAAGCGATTATTTCTTTAATCCGGAAGTCGATTTTACCATCGCATTAACCACTTTGGGATTGTTAGTATTTGCAGGTGCATTAGCTGGATTTTTCCCGGCATACAGAGCAGCCAAAATTAAACCTATTGTAGCACTTAGAGACGAATAATTATGTTTGACAAAGATAAATGGGATGAAATTTTAGAAGCATTGACCGCGAATACGTTTCGGACAATACTGACAGCTTTTGGGGTTTTTTGGGGAATATTTATTTTGGTAATTCTACTTGCAGCCGGAAACGGGCTGGAAAATGGAGTAAAGCAAGGGTTTTCCGGAATGGCTACAAACACTATGTTTATGTGGACACAAGCTACCTCAAAACCTTACAAAGGACTTCCGAAAACCAGACAATTTAGCTTTCAAAATAGTGATGTTCCAGCATTAAAAGAAAAGTTTCCAGACCTTTTATATGCATCACCAAGAAATCAATTGGGAGGTTTTAGAGGCGGAAACAATGTGGTTAGAGGAACAAAAACTGCTGCTTTCAACGTTTATGGTGATTATCCTGAATATGTGAAACAGGAATCAATGGACATTGTTAGAGGGCGTTTTGTGAATTATCAAGATATTGAGTTGAGCCGAAAAGTTGCCGTGATTGGTCAAGGTGTTATTGATGGATTGTATGAAAAAGCAGAGGAAGTTATTGGAACTTATATCAAAGTAAATGGGGTAAACTTTATGGTTGTTGGGGTTTATAAGAAAAAAACTAACGGCAATAATGGCAATGCAGAAGAAGAGCAAAAAAATGTTTTTGTTCCTTTTACTGCTTTCCAACAGGCATTTAATTATGGTGATAAAGTGGGTTGGATGGCACTTACTGCAAATGACGACGCTTCGATTACTGATTTAAAACCAAAGATTTTAGAGTTTATGAAATCAAGACATTCTATTAGTCCGGATGATGAAAGAGCTATTGGAAATTTCGATTTATATGCCGAATTCAGCAAAATACTGGGTTTATTTTCCATACTGAGATTTATAGCCTACTTCGTTGGAACCTTAGTTTTGCTTTCGGGAGTTATTGGAATTTCAAATATTATGCTAATAGTTGTAAAAGAAAGAACCAAGGAAATTGGAATCCGAAGAGCTTTAGGCGCAACACCAGCGGCAATTCGTTCTCAAATATTATTGGAAGCCATCTTTTTGACCATTTCTGCCGGAATGTTAGGCATTGGAGCAGCAACTGGAGTTTTAATAATAGTCAACAAGATTTTGGATTCAATGCCAAGTGAAGGCTCAATGTTTGCCAATCCAAGTGTTGATTTGCCAGTAGTGTTTTTTGCATTAATTATATTAGTAGGATCAGGATTGTTAGCAGGACTAATTCCAGCTCAAACGGCCATAAAAGTAAAACCTGTTGACGCATTAAGAACAGAATAGAATATCAATCAAAAATAATAATCGAATTAAAAAAGATCAAAATGAAAAAAGGAGTAACCATAACAATCTTAATTTTTATAGCTATAGTATTTTTCGGAGCGCTATATTATTTGTATGCCAAAAACCAGGAATCTCCAGTTGTTTTTGAAACAGATAAAACTGAAATTAAAACAATTATCAAAAACACCATCGCAACCGGTAATATAGTTCCGGACGAAGAAGTATTAATTAAACCAAATATTTCTGGGATTATTGAAGCCGTTTATATTAAAGCTGGTCAAACAATCAAGGCTGGAGATTTGATTGCCAAAATAAAGGTGGTTGCCAATGTTTCAAATTTGAGTAACACTCAAAATCAGGTTCAGACTGCTAAAATAAACTTGGACAATCAGGAAAAATTATTTCAAAGACAAAAAACTTTGTTTGATAAAGGCGTTATTTCTGCCAATGATTTTGATGCGGCACAAGTAGCTTACAAACAAGCCAAACAAAATTATGCCGCTTCTAAACAAGACTATGATATTGCAAAGACGGGAACAACTTCTGGTCTTGGGAATTATGCCAATACTTTAATTCGTTCTACAGTGAATGGAATGGTGCTTGATGTTCCGGTAAAAGTGGGGAATCAGGTAATCGAAAGCAATAATTTCAATGAAGGAACTACTATTGCCAGTGTTGCTGATGTGGGTCGAATGATATTTGTGGGTAAAATCGATGAATCCGAAGTAGGGAAAATAAAAGTAAACTTACCTATTGAAATCACCGTTGGAGCCATTGAAAACAAGAAGTTTAACGCAGTTTTAACCGATATCGCTCCAAAAGGAGTCACCGAAAACGGCGCTATTCAATTCGAAATAAAAGCATCTTTATTGAATAGAGACGATACTTTTATCAGAGCTGGATTGAGTGCTAATGCTTCGATTATTTTGGAGCGATCAGATAAAGTTATGTCAGTCAAAGAAGCTTTAATCCAGTTTGACTCTAAAACACAAAAACCTTATGTAGAAGTGGAAACTTCAAGTCAAAAATTCGTTAGAAAAGACCTTGTTTTAGGTGTTAGCGACGGGATTTATGTAGAAATTAAAAGCGGATTGAAGTCTTCTGACAAAATAAAAGTTTGGAATAAAGGCTTGAAAACAGAAGAACCAAAATCATAAGTTTATTGTATAAAAAGAATTTCAGTTTTAAAATAAATGTTAAATTTGTGTAGTACCTTTGCTACGCTTTCATTCAAAATATATGAAAAAAATTAATTGTATTAGTCTCATTTTTATTCTGCTGTTTAGCTTGTCAATTCAGGCCCAAACTAAAAAATGGACACTAGAAGAATGCGTTAAATACGCTATAGACAATAATATCTCGATCAAGCAAACCGAATTAGATACTAAGACGGCAGACATTGGCAAGAAAGATGCAATAGGAAATTTTATTCCATCTTTGAATTCAAATGCTTCCCATTCTTGGAATGTGGGTTTAAATACAGACCCTACTACGAACCTTAAAAGAAATCAAACTTCTCAATATTCCTCATTTGGAGTAGGAGTTGGCTTTGATATTTACAAAGGAATGCAAAATCAAAACTCGCTACGAAAAGCCAATCTTTCGATTATTGCAGCAAAATACCAATTAACAAAAATGCAGGAAGATGTGGCGCTGAATGTTGCCAATGCTTTCTTGCAAGTGCTTTTTAATAAAGAAAATTTAAAAGTGCAACAAGAACAATTGATAATTAATAATAAGCAATTGGCTCGTTCAGAAGAATTAGTAAAAGCAGGTTCTGTTCCACGTGGGGATTTGTTGGACATAAAAGCAACAGTTGCTTCAGACAATCAAAAAGTTATTGCTGCTGAAAATGCTTTGTTGATTTCCAAATTGAGTTTGGCTCAATTGTTACAACTAAAAGAGTTTTATGATTTTGATGTAACCGATGAAACCACGGCCAAAGACGAAAACAACATATTAGCTCAAACTCCGGTTTCTATTTATGAAAAAGCAAAAGAGGAAAGAACAGAATTAAAAATTGCCAAAACCAATTTAGAAATTGCCCAAAAAAATGTAGCCATTGCAAAAGGAGGTTTTCAGCCAACATTGCAAGGTTTTTATAACATCAACACACAGATTTCTTATGCTGAAACTATAAATTTCCAAACAGGTTTAAAAGAGCCAGCAGCTCCTTTTGGGCAACAGTTTACTGACAATAGAGGACAAGCTTTTGGAGCACAATTATCGATTCCAATTTTTAACGGATTTTCGGCAAGAAACAATGTGGAGCGTTCCAAAGTAAATTTAGAAAAATCAAAAATAGCGGTTGAGCAAGAAGAATTGACTTTGCAAAGAAATGTTTACACCGCATTTACAGATGCTAAAGGAGGTTTGAATGCTTATGAATCTTCACTTGCAGCTTTAGATGCAAGACAAGAAGCCTATAATTATGCCAAAGAGAAATATGCTGTGGGAATGATGAATTCTTTCGATTTTAACCAATCACAAACCTTGCTTTCTTTCGCACAATCTGAAGTGTTGAGAACCAAATACGATTACATTTTTAAAATAAAAATACTGGAGTTCTATTTTGGAATCCCAATCATCAAAATCTAATTTATTATGTCAAAAAAGACCATTTATTTATTAATAGGCGGAGCAGTTGTGATAATTGCGTTATTAATAGTACTTTCTAAAACAGGAGTTATAGGAAATAAAGATAAGGGGAAATCCGTTGAAATTGCCAATGTTAATGCAACAACAATTGTAGAAACCGTTTCGGCAACAGGAAAAATCCAACCCGAAATAGAAGTAAAAATCGCTTCTATGGTTTCTGGTGAAATTATCTCTTTGCCAATAAAAGAAGGACAAGTTGTAAAAAAAGGAGATTTATTGGTTAAGATAAATCCTGATTTATATACTTCTGGATTAAACAGATCTGTCGCTAATTTATCTGGAACCAGATCAGGCTTAACCCAAGCAGACGCTTCCTATAAAGAAGCCAAAGCCAATTACGACAGAAACAAAACCTTATTTGAAAAAGGAATTATTTCTAAGTCAGATTGGGATAAAACAGTTGCTTCTTTTGAAGTGGCAAAAGCCTCCAAACAAGCGGCATATTTCAATGTTCAAAGTGCTTCGGCAACAGTGAATGAAGCCAGAGATAATCTGGGAAGAACCATAATTTATGCTCCTGCAGACGGAACAATTTCTGTTCTTAACGTGGAACTGGGCGAACGAGTTTTAGGAACGCAACAAATGGCCGGAACCGAAATTCTTCGTGTTGCCAACCTGAATAATATGGAAGTGGAAGTTGATGTGAATGAAAATGACATCGTAAAAATAAAAGTGGGAAATGAAGCAAAGGTTGAGGTTGATGCCTATTTGAAGAAACAGTTCAAAGGAATTGTTACTAGTATTTCCAACTCGGCAAGTACTGCTTTAACGGCGGATCAAGTAACTAATTTCAAAGTTAAAATTAGAATCTTGAAAGAATCCTACCAAGATTTATTGGAAGGAAAACCAGATACCTATTCTCCTTTTAGACCAGGAATGACAGCAACGGTTGATATTGTTACAAAAACAAGACCTAACGTTTTGGCTGTGCCAATAAGCTCTGTAGTTGTAAAATCTGACACAACTGCGGTAAAAGGATTTAAAGTAGAAGATGAAGCAGCAGACAAAAAAGCAGCTCCAAAAAGCGATAAAAAACTAGAATGTGTCTTCGTAAAAGTAGGCAATAAAGCTAAAATCCGAATCATAAAAACTGGAATTCAAGACGACACAAATATTGAAGTGATTTCTGGACTTAAAAAAGGTGACGTAGTCATCACCGGACCTTATACAACAGTTTCAAAGGATTTGAATTCGGGAGATAAAGTGACTTTAGATAAAGTGGAAGAAAAGAAGTAATTGGTATTTAGAATATATTATGTGTCAAAAGCTATAGGAAATAATGGAAGATTATAAAGAACTTGAAGGGTATAGTAAAGAATTGCGAATAATCAATTTAGTAAAAGCAAACATATTTGCAATATTTGCAATTTTCCCTATTGTTTTAATTTATGGAATTCCCTATTATTTAGTATGGTCTAAAAATTTCACCTTTGTTTCGTTTAGAGAGGTTATCCGGCATAATTATATAGGGGTTTTTGGCAGCACAATTTCAATACTATTAATTATGGTTTTTGGTATTATTATACACGAATTGATTCACGGAATCACTTGGGCAAGGTATACCAAAAATGGTTATAAATCGATAAAATATGGAGTGTTATGGAAAATGCTGACTCCTTATTGCCATTGTAAAGAACCATTATTAGTAAAACAATATATAATAGGTGCGATTACACCAGGAATTATTTTAGGATTATTTCCGGCAATTTATTCAATTTTAACTGGAAATATTGGTTTCTTAATTTTTGGCATAATGTTTACAATAGCCGCTTTGGGAGATTTATTGATAATAAATTTGTTAAGAAAAGAAAATATGAATAGTTTTGTTTTAGACCATCCTTCTGAAGCTGGATGTTTTATATTTATAAAGCAAATTTGATTTTTTATAGAGCAAATTATTTTCTCAAAATACATTTATAATTCAAAAGTTAACATCTAATATCCCAAATCTAAAATTGTCCTACATTCTCAACATCGAAACCGCTACCAAGAATTGTTCTGTTGCTTTGGCAAAAGAAGGAAATACAATTTTATGTAAAGAAATTGCCGAAGAAGGTTATTCTCACGCGGAACGTTTGCACGTTTTTATTGAAGAAATCATCAAAGAATCCGGAATTACTTTCCAAGATTTATCCGCTATTGCCGTGAGTCAAGGACCGGGTTCCTATACAGGATTACGCATTGGCGTTTCTGCCGCAAAAGGATTGTGTTTTGCCTTAGATATTCCATTGATTGCAATTGATACTTTACAAGTTTTGGCTTCGCAAGCCAAGGTTTCCAATGGATTGATAATTCCAATGCTCGATGCTAGAAGAATGGAAGTCTATAGCGCTATTTTTACTCCAAATTTTGAAAATAAAAGAGCCGTTCAAGCTGAAATTATCACCGAAAATTCTTTCGAAGAGTTGCAGGAAACCCATTATTTTGTTGGTGATTGTGCCGAAAAATGCAAACCGGTTTTAACCAAGGAAAATTTTATTTTCTTGGAGGAAATCAAATATCCTTCGGCAAAAGAAATGAGTTTTTTGAGTTTCGAAAAATACAAAAAAAACGACACTGTTGATGTCGCTTATTTTGAACCTTATTATTTGAAGGATTTTATGATGACTGTTTCGAAGAAGTAGAAAATTTAATTTTTGTTTGTTCTTGTTTTCTTAACAGAATTAAAATCTACGTAATCAATTTTAATATTTAGCAAACTTACTTTCATCATCTAAAAGTATTATTCTTTTAAATTTGGATTTTACTGAAGGATATGAAAAAGTTATAAAAGGAAATTTTAATTCCTTAGGAACAATTAGACAGGTATCTAAAACTGAAATATTACTTGAATCAATTTTAATATTTAGCTTAACATTTGAATTATTTATTTTTAAATTTGATTCATAAAAGGAGCACAATTTATTTGCATCCATATTTTTGTTATCGTTATTTACTTGTATATTCAAAATGACTTTTTGGTTTTCTAATATTTGAATATTTTCATTTCGGTATGCATATCCACTAATTTCTATCTTCTTTTCGTTTGAACACGAAATGAAAAAGTAAAAAATTAATATTCCAATTAATTTATATTTTTTCATTTGTCATCATTTTTTAAATATTTATTATTGGAATTGTGTTTAAAAATTATAAAGATAATCTTTCAGAAAGATAAGTCTTTTTTCTTAAATATGTAAAATAGTTGTAGTTTAACGGTGATTTATTCTTGCTATTTGTCACGCTGGAAGCGTCTAAATTTGCTTGCTCTCGGGCTTTGGGACGCTTTCAGCGTGACAAATGGAGTAGTTTGAGCTTTTAAATACAAAAAAACGACACCATAGATGTTGCTTATTTTAAAAAGTACTTAAAAGAAGTTATTTAACTATTCCCCGAAACCTCTTTCACAAAAGGTTGAATTACAATTCCTGCTGCATCAAAAGCCAGTTTACAGCTTTCCAAAGTATCAGAACTAACAACTCCAAAATCTACATTGTTTGCCCAAGGCCTTACAGCCATTTGAATCGAGCTGTCTGTTAAAAGTTTTACAGAAACTTCGGCTTCGGGAGTTTTTAATACCTTTGGATTATTATTCAAAACTTCGGTAATTAGGTCTTTGGCTTTTCTAATATCAGTATCATAAGAAATCGAAAGTGTCAAATCGGCTCTACGAAATCCTTGCAAAGAATAATTGATAATTGTGCCATTCGACAAAGAACCATTCGGAACAAAAATAGTTTGGTTGTTGCCGTTGATTAATTTGGTTACAAATATTTGGATTTCGCTTACCGTTCCTAAAACACCTTGCGCTTCAATCGTATCGCCTACTTTAAAGGGTTTGAACATAATAATCAACATTCCTCCAGCAAAATTGGATAAAGAACCTTGAAGCGACAAACCTACGGCAAGTCCCATTGCGCCTAGAATGGCAACAAAAGAGGAAGTCCCTATTCCTAATTTGTCGATGAAAGCCACAAATAATAAAACTCTTAAAACCCAAAGCAAAATATCCGCTAAAAATCGGGTCAAAGTCGGATCTAATTCCCTTTTTACCATTATTCTTCTAATGAGTCTATTGAGAACTCGAATGACGTAAAGTCCAACAAATAGAATGATAAATGCCGAAATAAGTTTTGGTGAATAATCAATTAAAACCTTGATAAAGGTCTCGGCGTAACTCGTAATATGTTCTGGACTGAGTGTCATTTTATTGTTTTAATTTTTATAAATTACAAATTTATTTTCGAAATGATTTCTTGAAAATCAGCACTTGGAGCGGAACAAGTTTTGTTTTGGCAAAGATAAAAAAGCGTTTCGTTTTGATTAAAACGATTTTTTAAAAAAGGAAGATTGGATGCTTTTCCAGTTCCGGCTAAAATCACATTTGGAAAATAGAAGCTGTTTATTTTGTTGCAATATTCCAATGCCAAATCGCCACAAATCGCCAATTCCTTGTTTTCTTCCGAATAATTCAAAGCCAAATCCATCCAGTTTGAATAAGCTGATGGATAGTCAACGCTAGGCATTATATTTTGTAGCATTCGTTGGCTTACTTTTTCGTAATATGAATTTTCAAAATAGATACTCAATTGGAACAAGTTTTTCCCCATCACTGAATTCGATGCTGGAATCACGTTGTCTTCGGTTTCAAAATGGGATGTTATCAAAGCTTCGTCCAGATTAGAAGTAAAGGCAAAAAATCCAGTTTTCTCGTCATAAAAATGTTCAAAACTATAATCAGTAAGTTGCTTGGCATTTAGCAACCATTTTTCGTCAAAAGTCACTTCGTATAAACTGATAAACGCAGCAATAACCAAACAATAATCTTCCAGATATCCGTTGATGGTGCTTTTCTGATTTTTATAATTATGGAACAAATTTCCATCGCTTGACCATAGATTTTTGATAATAAAACTGGCGTTTTGTAGAGCTAATTTTAAATAATTTTCATCTTCCAGGGCTTTGTAAGCATCAACAAATCCTTTGAGCATAATCGCGTTCCAGGAAGTCAAACATTTATCGTCCAATCTAGGTTTAGAACGTTTTTCTCTTTCGATATATAGTTTTTGTTCCCAAATTTTCTTCTTGTTTTCGAGTGTTGAAACTTCAATAGTATTGTCTTTTGCAATTCCTTCCAAGCTTTGATTTTGGATTAAGACATAATTTCCGTTTTCCCATAAACCAAAGGTATTGATGTTGAAAACTTGACTGAATAAATCAAAATCTTCGCCAATAATGGTCTTCAATTCTGGAATTTTCCAAACATAAAAAGCACCTTCTTCAAGATGTTTATCCATATTTAAACTATCAGCATCAAGAGCACAATAAAGACCGCCTTCAGAATTCATTAATTCCCTTTCGACGAAAGAAAGTGTTTTTTTGATAACTTCTTTATACAAAGGATTTCCAGTTAATTTGAATGCATCGCTGTACAATGAAACCAATTGCCCGTTGTCATAAAGCATTTTTTCGAAATGGGGAACATGCCATTTATTATCTACTGAATAGCGTGAAAATCCTCCATCAACAGTGTCAAAAACGCCGCCAAAAGCCATTCTAGTCAAGGTGAGATTTACAAATTCAAGTAATTCATCGTCTTTTTTTTGATAACCATAACGCATTAAAAAATGGTAATTATTGGGCATCATAAACTTAGGAGAACTCGCCATTCCTCCAAATTCCCAATCGAAACTGTGTTTCCATTTTTCGACTAAATCTGCTATTTGAATTTGACTAATAGATGTTTCTGGATTTTCATTTGGAACAATTCTCATAGATTGAATTCCCTGATGAAGTTTTTCGGCATAATCAACCAATTTCTCCGGATTAGACTTATAAAGTTCCTGTAATTGTTCAAGCGCATTAATCCACTGTTCTTTCCTGAAATAAGTTCCGCCCCAAACCGGTCTTCCGTCAGGAAGTGTAACCATGTTTAACGGCCAACCGCCACGACCAGTCAAAATCTGGACAGCTTTCATATAGACAGCATCAACATCTGGACGCTCTTCACGATCGACTTTAATAGAAATGAAATTAGCATTCATGACATCAGCAACTTCCTGATCCTCGAAGCTTTCGTGTTCCATTACGTGACACCAATGACAAGCCGAATAGCCAATACTGACAATTATCAGTTTGTTTTTTTCTTTGGCTTCAGCCAATGAATTGGCGTTCCAAGCTTTCCAATGCACTGGATTATTGGCGTGTTGCAATAAATAGGGACTGGTTTCTTGTGAAAGTAGATTCATATTATTCTAAAAACGGATTAAGCGTTTACCGCTTCGACTTTAATACTTTCATCATTAAGCATACTTTTTAGCATGTTTTCGATACCGCTTTTCAAAGTAAAAGTAGATGATGGACAACCGCTGCAAGCGCCTTGGAGAATTACTTTTGCCGTTTTTGTTGATTCATCATAAGATTCAAATGCTATATTTCCGCCATCAGCCTGAACTGCGGGTTTTACATATTCTTCTAAAATGTTGATAATTTGCTGCGAAGTGATATCGAGATTATCGAAGTTTTGGGTTTTAACGGTTTCTTTTTCAGCAATCGCTACTAGTAAACTTTCGTCAAGAACAGTTCCTCCATTTTCGATAAATTGTTTGATAAAACTTCGTATTTCAAGTGTTATTTCTTGCCAGTCGTTGATGTCATATTTGGTTACAGAAATATAATTTTCATCCATAAAAACCTCTTTCACATAAGGAAACTTGAATAATTCTTTTGCCAAAGGAGATGCTGCAGTTTCATCAATATTTTTAAATTCAATAGCGGTTTTTGTCAACATTCTGCTTACCACAAATTTCAGAGCTGCAGGATTGGGGGTTGATTCGCCATAAACAGTTATTGGCTGTTTCATTGTTTTGTTTTCGGACGGAGTAATAATTATTCCACCATTGGACACAAAAGATTCTATTTGTTCTGCCACAGCCTCTTTTACGTCTTCCCATTCTACAATATTGTATTTTTCGATTGCAATGAAATTCCCTGAAATGTAAATTGTTTTTACAAATGGTAAGTAAAACAGCTGTTGTGATAAAGGTGAATTTGTAGCTTCATCAATATTTTTGAACTCGAAACTTTCATTTTTTGTGATAAAATCCTCGAATTCGAACTTTAATATACTTGGATTTTGTGTTTCTTTTATGGTTATTTTTGACATAATTTTTTTAAATTTTTACAAATTTAACAAAGTTATTTTCTACTATTAACTATATTTGATTTTTTAAAGAATAAATTAACTTTAATTTTCTTTTAGATTAAATATTTATTCTTGTTTTGCGTTATTTAAAAGTTACCTCATTGTCTAAATATAATACTTATTGGATGTATCATAAAATTAAGATTATTATAGTTCTATTCTTAGTTACCCAATATTCTTTTTCTCAAGAAGGAATTCCTGTATACTCTGATTATTTATCGGATAATTATTATTTGATTCACCCTTCTATGGCTGGAGCTGCAAACTGCGCTAAAGTTAGGCTTACGGCACGGAAACAATGGTTTGATCAGGTAGATGCCCCAGCACTCCAAACTTTAAGTTTTAATGGTAGAGTTGGAGAAAAATCGGGAGCAGGTATTATTCTTTTTAATGATAAAAACGGATATCATTCTCAAAAAGGGGTTAAACTGACTTATGCCCATCACATTATGTTTTCCAGAGATGATATTGATTTAAATCAATTATCTTTTGGTATTAGTGCTAATTTTTCTCAAAGTCAATTAGACGAAACGGAGTTTTTGCAATCCGGTGATTTTGACCCAATTATTAACGGAATCATTGTTCAAGATGCTTCTTATTTTAACGTAGATTTCGGAGCTTCCTATAACTATCTCGATTTTTATGTTCACGGAACTGTTCAGAATGCAGTTGAAACTAAAAGAAAAATTTATACGGATTCCGAAAGTGCCAATTTGAGAAAATATTTGTTGAGTGCAGGTTATGTTTTTGGGGATAAAGACAAAATATTGTGGGAACCTTCTATTTTGTTTCAGGTTGTGGATAAAACCAAAGAAAAATGGATTGACGTTAATATAAAGGCTTACAAAAATTTTGATTTTGGAAGACTTTGGGGTGCTTTGTCGTTTCGTAGAAGTTTTGATGGGGCGGAATACCTTAGTGGTAGCGGAGTTTCTTCACAAAAAATGCAATATATAACGCCAATTATAGGTGTGAATTTCAATAAATTTATGTTTGCTTACACCTATTCGTATCTTTCTGGTGATGTAAATTTTGACACTGGCGGTTTTCATCAAATTACCTTGGGAATCGATTTGTTTTGCAAACGTCAAAAATACGAATGTTACTGTCCGGCAATTAATTAGTGTTGAAATCCACCAAAAAATAATTTCTTTAAAATGCTAATAAAATCTGTTAACGGAAAGACTCCTTCTATACCAGAGGATTGTTATGTAGCTGAAAATGCAACAATTGTAGGCGATGTTAGCTTTGGTCATTCCTGTAGTGTATGGTTTAATGCAGTAGTTAGAGGTGATGTTCATTTTATTACTATTGGCAATAAAGTAAATATTCAGGACGGAGCTATAATTCATTGTACTTACAAAAAGCATCCCACAATTATTGGTAATAATGTTTCCATTGGGCATAATGCAATGGTTCACGGCTGCACGATTCACGATAATGTATTAATAGGAATGGGCGCAATTGTTATGGATAATTGTGTAGTCAATAGCAACTCCATTATTGCTGCAGGTGCTGTGATTACCCAAAACACAGTCGTTGAATCTGGAAGTATTTATGCTGGAGTTCCTGCAAAGAAGGTGAAAGAAATTGATCAATCTGATTTTGCTGGCGAGATTGAGCGCATTGCAAATAATTATGTGATGTATTCAGGTTGGTACAAAACCGAAGAATAACTTACTTTCTTTAGAAATCTTTTTCAGTCACCTCATATTTATTTCCCAGAATTTCTGAAAGCACTTTTGGATTGGAGTTGGTGTAAAACACGGAATCTCTTTTTTCAGTTGATGCAAACCCCACTTTTTCTTTCAATATATTTTGAGTTTGTTTGGCAACAGCTTCACCAGAATCAATAATGTGAATATGAGTTGGAAGTATTTTTTTAATTTGTGGAATTAGATACGGATAATGACTACAGCCTAATACTAAATAATCAATATTGGCTTCAATCATTGGAGTTAGATAGGAGTGAAGTAATTGAGTCATTTCGGGAGAATTTATATTCCCGTTTTCAATTAGTTGAACCAATCCGTGGCCTACTTGTTCGATAATTTTTGTATCGTGAAACTTCTCGGCAGTTTTATGAAAAAGTTCGCTATTTAAAGTGCCTTGAGTAGCCAAGATTCCTATTGTTTGAGTTTTTGAATTAGTTGCAGCTGGTTTTATCGCCGGTTCTATTCCAATAAAGGGAACAGGATATTTAGCTCTAAGCTCTTTAATAGCGTTTGTGGTTGCTGTATTACAAGCGACTACAATTAATTTGCAATCCATATTAATTAAAAACTCAGTATTTTTTTTGCTCAAAGCAATAATTTCGGCTTTTGATTTTTGCCCATAGGGAGCATTTTTGCTATCAGCTAAATAGATGGTTTTTTCGTTAGGAAGTAATTCGTGTATAGCCGCCCAAATGGAAGTTCCTCCAATGCCTGAGTCAAAAATTCCGATAGGTCGATTGTCTTCCATAATAACAAAGTTAAGTGCTAGATATTAAATAACCTAAAAAAATTATATTGCCGTTTAGTCTGTAAATTTCCTGCAATAAATTAATGTAAATGTACGTCTGTTCGAGTGATTTTTAAAGTCCAACAAATGATGATGAAACGAAAAAATCAAATGCTTTAAAAATTGTATCGAGAACCATTTAGTTCAAAGTGCTTCTCGATATAATTTTAAACATTAAAGCTATCGCATTACTATTAAAAATCACTCGAAGTGACTTGTAGTTTTATTCAAGTATAGTAAAATGACTCTTAATAAAAAAACGCTCAGTCCAAAAAATGGATTGAGCGTTTTTAAAATTTTAACGGTTTATTAGAAACCTAAATCTTTTTTCACATCAGCTGTCAAGTTTGGACCATCCGCAAGTAAAAGAGTTGAGCCATCAAGAACATATTGAAACCCTTTTGCTTTACCCACTTTTTGGATAGAAGCTCTTACTTTTTCGTAGATAGGTTTAGTAATTTCTTCTTGTTTTGTTTGCAATTCTTTTTGTGCATTTTGACCAAAATCCTGAATTCTTTTTTGCATATCTTGAACCTCTTTTTGACGTTCAGCGTTTATAGCATCAGTAACAGTTGCAGCTTCAGTATCATATTTTTTCAATTTAGCTTGAAATTCTTCAGCCATTTTTTTGTAATCTGCATCATAAGTTGCGCTCAATTTTTCTAGTTGTTTTTGAGCGTCAATCATAGCTGGCATTTTTGTCATAATGTCGCTTACATCAACGTGAGCTGTTTTTGCATCTGCTGTTTTTGCCTGTGCGTTAATAGTTTGGCTGGCTCCTAAAATTAGTATTGCAGCAATTAGTAAAGTTTTGATTTGTTTCATCGTTTTAAAATATTTAGTAATTAATTATTGTTTGTATTTTCTTTTGTTGTTTTTAATTTTTCTTCGTTTGCTTTTTTAGCGGCTTCTCTATCTTCTAGAATTTTCTTTCTTTTTTCTTCTAAAGCTTTTTTACGTTCTTCGATTACTTTATTTCGTTCTTCTAGCGTTTTTGCTCTTGCATCAGCTTGTTTTTGTTTTGCTTCTTCAGCGGCTGTTTTTGTAGTTGTTTCTTTAACTACGGTAGTGTCTGCAACTTTAAATGGTTCAGTTACAGCTGGTGTTTTTGTGGCTTCTTTTGTTGTGCTTTCAGAAACCGTGCCAGTTTTTTTTGCTTCTTTTTCGGCTAGAGCTTGTTTTCTTTTTTCTTCTTGGGCTTTTTTATTTTCCTCGGCTACTTTTTTGCGATCTTCTAAGGTTTTTGCTCTAGCGTCTATTTGTTTTTGTTTTGCTTCTGCAGCAGAAGTAGCTGTGGCAGTTTTTGCAGCTTCTTTCTCTGCTTCATTGCCAGTGATTGTTGTTGCTGCTTTACTTGAGGTTTCAGGAACCGCACCTGTTTTTTTAGCTTCTTTTTCGGCTAATGCTTGCTGTCTTTTTTCTTCTTGCGCTTTTTTATTTTCCTCGGCAACTTTTTTACGATCTTCAAGAGTTTTAGCTCTAGCGTCTGCTTGTTTTTGTTTTGCTTCGGCGGCAGCTGTTGCAGCAGCAGTTTTTGAGGCTTCTTTCTCTGCATCATTTCCAGCGGCAGGGACTGCTGTATTTGAAGTTGTAGGAACTGCACTTGATTTTTTTGCTGCTCTTTCGTCTAGAATTTGTTGTTTTCTTTCTTCTAAAGCTTTTTTCTTATCCTCAACTGCTTGTTGTCGAATTCTAAGAGTTTCAGCTCTTTGATCGGCTTGTGCTTGTTTTGCTTCTGCAGCGGCAGTTGCAGCAGCTTCTTTATCAACACTATTGTCGGCTGTTTTAGTTGTCTTCGATGCTGATGGAGCTACTCCAGTTTTTTTAGCTTCTCTATCGGCTATAATTTGTAATTTTCTATCTTCGGCTGCTTTTTTTCTTTCTTCCTGTTGTAATATTCTATTAGCAATAACTGCTTCTCGTGCGGCTTTTTTTGCGTCTAATGATTTTTGTTTATTTGCTAATGCTGGATTATCGTCCATTGCATCTTCTTTGGCTTCTTTGGCTTCTTCTTCTTTAAGTTGCTTTTTGGTCAACTGTTCTCTTTTTTCAGTTCGATTTAAAACGCGAATAATCTGATCGCTAATATCAAATCTTTTTGCTGCAAAAAGCATTGTCAAATCAGAAGTTTTGTCGAAAATAAAATCATATTTTTTTGCTTCGGCAATATCTTGAACGGCAGTAAATACTTGGTCTTGTATTGGTTTTGTTAAACTGGCTTTTTGGGTCATCAAATCGCCATTGGGCCCAAATCTTTTTTGTTGCAAGTCTAAAGTTTCGTTTTCAAGGAAAACAATTTCGGCAATTCTTTCTTCAATAAGTCCTTTTGTCAACAGCGCTTTTTCTGCTTTTAGTGCGTCTTTTAGTTTATTGATTTCTGTTTTCTTGACTTCAATTTCTTGCTTCCATTTTTGGGCTTTTTGTTCCAATTGGTTTTGGGCTTCTGTATAATCTGGTACATTTTGTAAAATGTATTCCATATCAATATAACCTACTTTGGTTCCTCTGGTTTGCGCTTGAAATGTATTTGCTACAATCAGTGCTAAAAATATAAATAAAAATTGTTTTCTCATAACCTCACTGTATTAGAAAAATTTATATTAAATTTTTTAAAATTGTTGTCCAATGATAAAATGCGTTTCCCAACCATTTGCTTTTGATCCCAATGTTCCGTTTGCTTGTGGCATCCCATCAAAGCCATATCCAAAATCAATTCCTAATAATCCAAATGCCGGCATAAACACCCTTAATCCTGCTCCAGCCGAACGACTTAAAGCAAATGGATTGTAATTTTTGAATGTATCAAATGACGAACCTGCTTCTAAAAATGTAAGAGCATATATTGAAGCTGATGCTTTAAGTGTTATTGGGTATCGTAATTCTAACGAAAACTTATTATATATTGTTGCTCCAATTGGTTCTCCTGAACTATTCACTGGTGTCAAAGACCCATTTGGATAACCTCTCAAGGCTATGGTTTCTCTACCATCCATAGAATAATTTGCCATTCCATCTCCTCCTAAATAGTATCTTTCGAAAGGAATAATACCCCTGTCTTTATTGTAGGCTCCTAAGAATCCAAATTCAGTCAAAGATCGGAATACTAATTTACCATAAACTTTGGTATACCAATCAGCTTTGAACTTTATTTTGTAATATTCTAACCAATTATATTTTTTCTGATCCACTTTTGCTGGGTCAGCGGCAGCATCATGATAATCAGTGACGCTATCTGGTGTTGGATTAGTTTGACTTGGAACAGCGTCTAAATAATCTCCGCTATTTACTCTAATCCCGTTATTTCCTGTATAAGAAGTTCCGGAATAAATATATTTATATTCTTTTTGGTCTCCTAATGTTGCATAATCTATTCCATTAAATATAGAATATGGAAGTGTAAATTTACCAACTAGGCTAAACTCTGCACCATATATAGGGAATATAGGATTAATTCCTTTATTGCTTCTTGATAGTCCTATTGTATAAGCTAGGTTTCTTGATGCGCCATCTCCAAAGGTAAATAAGCCCGTGTTGTAATTATGTAAATCATAATGTTGGTAACTTATGGTTTGCGACAATCCAAAGTAATCATCTGGAACCGTAAGTCTTTTGTATATACCAACAGACATTGTTAAAATATTGAAACTTCTGCTTTTATCAACTCTTTGGGTTTGATAATTATTATAATATTGGCTTGTGTAAGATAGCGAGGTGCTTAGTTGTACCGGTTTTTTCTTTCCAAACCAAGGTTCTGAAAAGGACAAACTATAAGTTCTATAATAGGAACTTGCCTGTAGTCGTAACGAAACTTTTTGACCATCACCCATAGGAAGCGGTTTGTAAGCCTCTTTGTTGAATAAGTTTCTTGCAGAAAAATTATTGAAAGACAAACCTAAAGTTCCAATAAAACCGCCTCCACCATAACCTCCTTGAAGTTCTATCTGACTAGCTCCTTTTTCGGTCAAAGGATATTCAATGTCTACCGTTCCAGCTGAGGCATCAACATTTTTAAACTTAGGCTCTATAGTTTCTGGATCAAAAAATCCTAATTGTCCAATTTCACGAATGGTTCTTATCAGTAAATCTTTATTGTATTTTTCTCCAGGTTTTGTTCTTAATTCTCTATAAATTACGTGGTCGTTTGTTTTGTCATTTCCAGTAACAGTAATTTTATTGAAATAAGCGATTGGACCTTCGGTAATTCGAATTTCAAAGTCGATAGAATCGTTAGCTGTTTTTGTTTCTACTGCATTTATATTGGAAAACAAATAACCGTTGTTTTGATATAAATTGGTAATATCTTCTCCATCCGGTTTTGATTTATCTGCTATTCTTTTTTCAAGAAGTACACCATTGTAAGTGTCTCCTTTTTTGATGCCAAGCATTCCAAGAAGACCTTCGTCAGAATACACGGTATTTCCTAGGAATTTAATATTCCCAAAACGGTATTTATTGCCTTCTTCGATTTTTATTTTAATCATTATGGCTTTTAAATCAGCATTATATGCAACGGAATCCGAAAGAATTCTGGCATCTCTATACCCTTTTTCTTTATAAGCTTCGATTACTTTTTCTAAATCAGTATCGTATTTGGCCTTGATAAACTTTGATGCTTTTAAGCTAATAAGTGTTTTACGTTTTGTGTCTTTCATAGCACCACGCAAGGTCTCGGACTTTATCTCCTTGTTTCCTATAAATACAATATCCTTAATTTTAACTTTCGAGCCTTTGTCAATTTTCACAACCATATTAACCTGGTTAACTTGTGCTGTATCTATAACGGTATTAATTGTAACCTTGGTAGTGTAGAATCCGTCTTTTTTGTATTTATTTTCGATGTAATTCTTTGTCGTTGTAATTAAATTTTCGTTAACTACTTTACCTTTTGTAAGGCTATTATCTTTTATTAAGCCTTCAATCTTGCTTTTTCGAATGCCAACAAACTTTACATCATTTAATTTGGGTAATTCTTCAACGTGTAAATCAAGATAAATGCTATCCTTCTCAATCCTATTTATATAAAATGAAATCTCATCAAACAGTCCTAATTTACCTAATTTTTTTACAGCATTGCTTATTTCTTCACCAGGCACAGTAATTTCCTGCCCTTTTTGAAGGCCAGCAAAGGTTACAACGGTATTAGAATTAAAAGTTATTTTGCCAACAACATCAACTTTGGCTAGTATGTATGTTTTTCCTTGGTCAAATGGGACTCTATCTTGGGCTTTAATTTGTGAAAAAATTCCAAAAATCAATATGCTGAGGACTATCTTTATGCTTTTTTGTAACACTAAAAAATTATTTAATTTGTTCACTTGTTTTTCCAAATCTACGCTCTCTTTTTTGATAACTAATAATAGCCTCATACAAATCTTGTTCTTTAAAGTCTGGCCATAATATATCAGTAAAATATAATTCTGCGTAGGCAATTTGCCATAACAAAAAATTACTTATTCTATGTTCACCGCTTGTTCTTATTAATAAATCTACCTCTGGCAAATTTCGCGTGTAAAGATGCTCATTTATAATTGAATCGTCAATAGAGTCTATTGAAATTATATTATTTTTAACTTTATCGCTAATGTTTCTTACAGCATTTATGATTTCTTCTCTTGAACCATAACTCAATGCTAGAGTTAAAGTCATTCTGGTATTATCTTTAGTTTTGTTTATAACATCAAGAAGTTCGTTTTGGGCTGATTTTGGTAATTTTTCTAAACAACCAATAGCATTTAATTTTATGTTGTTGTCTTGTAGGGTTTTAAGCTCTTTCTTTAATGCTCTAATCAATATTTTCATTAAAGTATCGACTTCCAGTTTTGGTCTGTTCCAGTTTTCGGTAGAGAAAGCATATAAGGTAAGATTTTCTATTCCTAATTTGGCGCAAGCTTTTATATTTACTTTCACGGATTTTGTTCCGCTTTCGTGACCTAAAGCTCTTAACAGTCCTTGTTGTTTAGCCCAACGACCATTGCCATCCATGATTATGGCTAAGTGTTTGGGTAAATTTGTTAAGTCTATAGTATCTAGTAAATTCATTTTCTTATTCTGCACAATAACAAGGCTTGTTTCCAAAGGTATACGTTAGTGTTAGCCCTGAATAAACATACCAATCATTATTATTTATATTTCCAAATTTTGCCAAACTTTCGTTTTTTGGATTACTTCCATCTAAATTATCCGTTAATGTATATCTTGCTCCAACCTCCAAAGCCAAAACTATATGAGGCGAAACATTCGATTTCACGCCTAAAGTCATTGGAATTGCAAATGAACCAGCACCTGAATCCTTTATAGTTTCTCCTGATAAATCAACATGCAACTCATCATATCTGAAATAGCTTATTCCCGAATATACATAAGGAGAGTATTTCCTTTCGATTTCGTGTAAATTAAAATCAAAAAAATTAAATTCAAGGCCTAAAGATACTTCTTTTATGCTATTTTCAAAACGATAACCTCTTAGATTTCTACTTGGCTCTTTTGAATCAAGATCATTTGCGGAAATTTTTGATTGGGTGTAAGAAAAACGGTAGGAATGTCTCGGGCTTTTATTCCATTTGTATAGAATTCCAATTGCAGGTTCATTTGGCGAAATGTAAGTCGTTAGTCCAACATCGCCAATATAATTGCTTCCGCCTACAAAAACACCTACCTCGTGAATTTGTGCATTCATTGTAAAAAAGAAGAACAGGAATATTAGATTGAAAAGTTTGTACATTTAATTAAAAATTGCGTGCAAATATAATAATTATCAACACGAATCAATACTCATTAGATTAAATGTGTCCTTTTAATTGGAAAAATTGATTAAAAAAATAATGTCAATTTTTGATTCGATACTACAAAACGCGAAAAATCAGGATATTCGTATAGCGAGTAGCCAAAAATGATTTAATTTCTTCGGTCTTCACCCCAAAACAACTTGGTACGAAGTGTTTTCAAAAAGGTTTCATTAGGAATTTCAACCATGTTTATTTCAAAAGGAGATTTCTTTATAAATAATATAGTTTCATTTTTTACAGAAATAATTCTGGAATCAAGAGAAACCAAATAATGATCGTCTCTACCAGAAACTTTTAGTCTAATTTCTGTTTCGTCTGTAACCACAAGTGGTCGTGCGTTCAGATTGTGTGGTGCAATTGGAGTGATAACGACACTTCTCGCATTTGGAGTTAATATTGGGCCTCCGCAGCTCATTGAATATCCGGTTGAACCAGTAGGCGTTGCAATAATTAGACCATCAGCCCAATAGGAATTCAAATATTCGTTGTTCAAATAAGTTTCAATCGTTATCATCGAAGTGGTATCCTTACGACTAACAGAAACTTCATTTAGGGCAAAATTAATATCCTGAATTGCTTCATTATCAGGCGAGCACGTTAAGCTCAACAAAGTTCTTTTAGAAATAGAATATTTTTTATCGATAATAAATTGCATAAATTCCGGAATATTCTCTTTTTGAACTGTGGCTAAAAACCCCAAACGACCCGCATTTATTCCTAAAATTGGCACGCCGGAATCCCGAACTAAAGTTGCCGCTCTCAAAATAGTCCCATCTCCTCCAATGCTAATTAGCATATCAAAACTGCTGTTTAACTCGGTATAAGATTCAAAAGTTGGATATTTCTTATCTATGATTTTTTTTTCGAACAATATTTTCAAAAAATTAGACTCAATAATCATCTCAACATTATTCTTAATAAGAAAAATGAAAATGTCTTTTATTATTGGCTCGGTACTGTTTTGATAGTATTGACCGTAAATGGCTACTTTCATTTCTGTTTTAGATATTAAGATATTTGTCCAAATAATCTGAACGTTCCTTTAAGGTGTTGATATAATTATCTTCAAAATGTTCCGATATAATTTCATAATTATACCTTCTGAAGGATTGAATTATTTCGTTTATGGCTCCTAAACTTATTTTAATGGTCACTTGTATGTTTTCAGTATCTATTTCTGATACAAATAAACCTAATACTTTACCATTATTACTTTCTACAATTTGAGTAATTTCACTCATTGAATAATCTAAAATTCTTTTTTTGATAACAATAATCCTTCCTGTGTCATGTAAAAAGGGTGTTTCGTTAAAAAATTTCATAATATCAGTAATTTCATAATAACCAACATATTTATTTTTTTCGTCCAAAACTGGAATTAAATTAGTGTTGTTTTTTGCAAAAACCTCCAAAACGTCAAGCCAAATCATGGTTGTTCTAGCAAAAAATCTTTCAAGTGAATATCTATAATCGATAACTTTTTTTGAGTGATCAAAAGTTTCAATGTCATCAGAAGCTATACTGCCTATGTAAATTTCTTCTTCAACCACTGGAAAATGCGAAAAAGTCAAATCATCAAAAAATTCCTGAACAACCGCAATACTTTCTTGGCTGTCAATCGCTTTAAAATCATTGGTAATATAGTTTGTAATTTCTGTCATAAATCAATTTAAAATATTTGATGCAAAATAATCAAAATTATGCAATAATGGCTAGTTTTACTTTGTATTTTTGCACTTCAAAGCCTGAAAATCATTCTCAAAAATTATTCCAATGACAAAGTTAAGTGTAAATATTAACAAAATAGCAACTTTGCGTAATGCTCGTGGAGGAAATGTCCCTGATTTATTAAAAGTCGCAACTGATATTCAAAAATTTGGGGGTCAAGGAATTACAATCCATCCACGTCCAGACGAACGTCACATTAGATATCAAGATGCTCGTGACCTAAAATCAATAGTTTACACCGAATATAATATTGAAGGAAATCCCGAAAAAACTTTTATCGATTTAGTTCTGGAAATTAAGCCAACACAAGTCACATTAGTTCCAGACGCCGTTGATGCCATAACTTCTAATGCAGGTTGGAATACCATAAAGCACAAGGATTTTTTAACCGAAATTGTTCAGGAATTTCAGCGAAACGGAATCAGAACTTCGATTTTTGTTGATCCGGTTCTCGAAATGATTGAAGGTGCAAAAATCATTGGAACCGAAAGAATCGAATTGTATACAGAAGCTTTTGCTCACGAATATAGTATAGGAAACAAAAATGGAATTGATCCTTATGTAAAATCTGCCATATTGGCGAATGAACTTGGATTAGGGATCAATGCCGGACACGATTTGAGTCTCGACAATATTCAGTTTTTTAACCAAAATATTCCCGGATTGCTTGAGGTTTCCATTGGTCACGCACTCATTTCCGAAGCCATTTATCTCGGATTGGATAATGTGGTGAATATGTATTTACAAAAATTAGCCCCCTAACCCCCAAAGGGGGAATTTCAAAGTTTGTAAATAATAATATTGTGATGCCGATGTCAACAACAAAGCCACTATTGCACAGCGTTAAACTCGCACCTCCTTCTATTCCCCCTATGGGGGTTAGGGGGCTTCTTATTCTTCATGGATTTCTGGGAATGTCTGACAATTGGAAAACAATGGGGACACAATTTGCGGCCAATGGATATCAGGTTCATTTGCTGGATTTACGCAATCACGGCAAGAGTTTTCACTCAGATGAATTCAGTTACGAAATAATGGCTCAGGATGTTTATGACTATTGCAAAGCGAATAATCTGGAAAAAGTCAACATTCTCGGGCATTCAATGGGTGGGAAAACGGCAATGCTTTTTGCTGCAATATATCCAGATATGTTAGAAAAATTGATAGTTGCTGATATTGGTCCAAAATTTTATCCGCAACATCATCAAAGTATTCTTGAAGGACTGAATGCTGTCGATTTTTCAAAAAAACCAACCCGAAAAGAGGTCGAAGAAATCTTGGAGAAATATATAAATGATTTTGGAACCAGACAATTCCTGCTAAAAAGTTTGTATTGGCAAGAGCCCGGACAATTAGCGTTTCGATTTAATTTGGCTGTTTTCAATAAAAAAATAGAGGAAATAGGAAAGTCACTCCCAGAGAATGCTATTTTTAATAAACCTACACTTTTTATTCGCGGCGGAAATTCCAATTATATTCTTGATGAAGATTTTGCAAATATACAACTGCATTTTCCCAATTCAAGAATCGAAACTATTCCTAATGTAGGGCATTGGCTGCACGCCGAAAACCCAAAAGTCTTTTATGAAATAACGAGTTCATTTCTAAAATAACACCACAAAAAAAGTCCTTTTCAAATTTAATTGAAAAGGACTTTGACTTTTTATTTAATCAAAATTTATTTTTTCATAATCTTCATAGTTTCTGTTTTTCCAGAATCAGAAGTTACTTTCAATACATAATTTCCAGTTTGTAGCGAATTTAAATCTAAATCAACTTTGTTTAAAGCTGAAAATTTAGAAGAATATACTTGTCTTCCTAATAAGTCAAAAACTGTAGTGCCTTTAATTAAGGATGCTTCAGAGTTTAGATGTAGCATTCCATTTGTTGGGTTTGGGTAGGCAAATATTTGTTTTTTTAAATCAAAGTTCGCGGTTTTTAATGGAATTCCAGAAAATTTATAAATTCCTCCTGTAGTAGTTGGAGGAATAGCCTCAGTAGTTAATCCAGCTGAAAATCCAAAACTATCATTCAAGAAAGCTAATGTTCCGTGAAAAACACCAGTATCGATGATTGTCCAAGTTAAACCATCATCTAAACTATAAGAAGATCCAAAAGGATTTGCCGCTACACCGGCGATTACGGTAGAAGTATTTGGAATATAGGCAATGTTAGTTTTGTAAAAATCAGGCGTTACTATTAGATCCCATGTTGTGCCACCATCAATTGTATTGAAAATTTCCTGCGTATCGTGAATCATTAAAACTCCTTTAAGTGCATCTGAAAAAGTAAATCTATCGTACAAAAAATCGGTACTAGCCACAGAATCTGAAACCGACCAAGACAAACCTTTATCCATAGATTTAAAAATTCTACCTGCTGATGTGCCAAACCAAAAAGTGTCTCCAATAACTGAAGTTACACCCACATAACCTGTTTCTCCAACTATCGAATCGGGAATGTTTGCTGCCCCAGTAACTCGGTTCCAATTGTCTCCTCCGTCTGATGTTATATAAATTTCAAAACTTCCACTTTCTGTATCGCCACCTGTAACACCATTGGAAGCATCCCAAAAATGCACAAAACTTGTATAGGAATCGTCGGGGTTGGTAAATAAAGCAGTTGTTTGTTTAGTCCAAGTAAGTCCACCATCGGTTGTTTTCCAAACGCCACCAAGATCACTAACGTCTGGGGCGGCTGATATCCAAGCAATTTGATCTGAAATAGCCGAAATACTTGTAATGCCTAATCCAGCTGTATTTGGTCCTAAATCTATTGTCTGTGAAGTCCAAGTGTCTCCACCGTCAACGCTTTTTGTAAATTCTTTTATAGTATAGTCTGGAGAAGCTGAATTGTCTAAAGCAATTGCCCAAATCACACTTGCATTAACAATTGAAATGCTGCTTAAAGTTCTGTTGGCAGTAGCAAAACCTGTTGCTTTTTCATGCCAAAATTGGGCGTTTGCCACGAATGAACTTACTAATAAAATGGAGAGTAAAATTTTTTTCATATTATGTGGGGTTTAATATATATCTAACGAAGATAAAAAAAAAACACAAGTAATTAAAATAATTATTTTACTTTTGAAAGAAAAAGAGACTTATGAAGCTACTAATCAGAATTTTAATTACATCCGGTTTAGTTTTACTTATTGCAAACGTTATGACAAGTGTCAGTGTTGCAGATTTTACGACTGCTTTAATTGTTGCAGTTGTTTTGGGATTGCTTAATTTATTCGTTAAGCCAATTTTAGTTATATTGACATTGCCTGCAACTATTTTAACTTTAGGGTTATTTTTATTTGTTATCAACGCAGTGATTATTTTATTATGTTCCAGACTTGTTGATGGATTTAGGATAAATTCATTTTGGACGGCTTTAATTTTCAGTATAATTCTTTCTGTTTCCCAGTCAATTGCATATAAAATTATTGGTGACGATAAATAAAAAAAGCATTACAATTGGAGTCAAATAAATGACTAAAATACAATAACTTAAAAACTTGTTTGGGTTGCAAAAATTTTATAATTTTGCAACCCAATTTTATTATGTAAATTAAAGAAGAAGATGGATATCAAAAGAGTAGCATTAGACGCAGTAAACGAAACAATTGTAATGACAGTTGTTGCTATGGATTACAAAGGTCAGGTAGCAAAAAGAATAAACGAAAAAATGCCTTTGGCAACAGTAAAAGGCTTTAGAAAAGGTGCAGTGCCAAAAGATCTTGTTGAAAAACAATACGGAAAGTCAATAAAACAAGAAGAAGTTAAGAAAGTAGTTGATTTGGCTTTAGAGCGTTTTGTGCAATCTGAAAGATTAAATCTTCTTGGAACTCCACTTGCTAAAGTGAACGAAAACTTTTCTTGGGACGACGAAGAATTGGTTTTTGAATACGAAATAGGTTTGGTTCCAAGTTTCGAATTAGATTTAGACGCTAAAAACAACATTATAAAATATGTGGTTACTGCCGATGATAAAATGATTGAAGGTCAAATTGCTCGTATCCAAAAACAATTTGGAACTCCAATTCCTCAAGAAACTGTTGAAGCTGGATTTGATGTTTCTGGAACATTTTTTAATATTGAAAAAGGAATTAGCAATCCAACAACTTTCTCTTTAGACATTTTCAAAGACAAAAGCACTTCTGACAAATTCATTGGAAAAAAAGTAGGAGATGTTGTAACCGTTAATACAAAAGGATTGTTTGAAGACGATCACAAATTGATGGATACGATGAAAGTGGCTCACGATGATGTTCACGGTCTAGAAGTAGACGTTGATTTTACTATCGAAGGAATCGATTCAACAGAATTAGCCGAGTTAAACCAAGAATTATTTGATAAACTTTTTGGACCTGAAAAAGTAACTTCTCTTGAAGATTTGAAAGCCAATATCAAAGAAGGTGCTGAAAGCCAATTTGCTCAGCAAGCAGACCAAAAATTATTAAATGATGTAACGGAGTTTTTAATCGAAAATACAAAATTCGATTTACCAGCTGAATTTCTTAAAAAATGGTTGCAAACCGTTGGAGAAAAACAACTTACTCCAGCTGAAGCTGAAGTAGAGTATACCAGATCAGAAAAAGGATTGCGTTTTCAGTTAATCGAAGGAAAAGCAATGGCACAAAGTGATATCAAAATTACTTTTGAAGATTTGAAATCTTTTACCACAAAATCAATCCGTCAGCAAATGGCACAATTTGGGCAAACAAATCCTACTGACGAAGAAGTTCAGGGAATTGTAGCAAGAGTTTTGGCAAACCAAGAAGAAGTAAAAAGACTTTCTGACCAAGTTGTTGCGGAGAAATTATTAGACTTGTTTAAAGAAAAAGCGAATCCTACAACTAAAGAAGTTAATTATGACGAATTTATTACTGCGTTTTACGGAGAATAAATTTTAGAAAAAATTAGTACCTTTGAGCGTCAAAAGAATTTATTTTTTTGACGCTCTTTTTTTTAAAGTTTGTGTATTTAAAATTAAGACATATTGGCATCATTTGTAAAGGGGTATGACCTTTGATAAAATAAATATTCAGTATATAACGTAAAACTTAGAACAAATAAATATGAACTACGGTAAAGAATTTAAAAAATTTGCTACAAAACACCAAGGTGTAAATGCAATGTACTACGACAAAATCGTAGCGGCAATGAATCCAACAAATATGACTCCTTATATTATTGAAGAACGCCAGTTGAACATTTCTCAATTAGACGTTTTTTCGAGATTAATGATGGACAGAATTATTTTCTTGGGAACAGGGATTGATGACCAAATTGCCAATATTGTTCAAGCTCAATTGCTTTTTCTTGAAAGTGCTGATGCTTCAAAAGATATTCAAATTTATTTGAATTCTCCAGGTGGAAGCGTTTATGCAGGATTGGGAATTTATGACACGATGCAATACATCAAACCTGACGTTGCTACAATTTGTACGGGAATGGCCGCTTCAATGGGAGCCGTTTTATTGTGTGCCGGAGCAGCAGGAAAACGTTCGGCATTACCTCATTCAAGAGTTATGATTCACCAGCCATCAGGCGGTTCACAAGGTGTTGCGACCGATATGGAAATCAACCTTCGCGAAATGTTGAAATTAAAAGACGAATTATACCAAATCATTTCTCAGCATACAGGACAAACATTCGATAAAGTTCATAAAGACAGTGAACGCGACTATTGGATGATTGCCGATGAAGCAAAAGAATACGGAATGATTGATGAAGTGTTGAGAAGAGGATAAATAGTTATTGGTTAATGGTTGATAGTTGTTGGATTCAAAACCATCAACCATCAACCATCAACTACCAACCAGAAAAAAATGGCAAAACCAAAATTAGAATGTTCATTCTGTGGAAGAAAAAAACCGGAAACCAATTTATTGATTGCCGGAATCGATGCGCACATTTGTGATAAATGTATTGAGCAAGCCCACGGAATTATATTAGAAGAATTAAAATCAAGCAGTAAGGCAATGTTGCCTGCTGATTTGGTTTTGAAAAAACCAAAAGAAATCAGGGCTTTCCTAGATCAATACGTAATTGGGCAAGACCAAACCAAAAAAGTAATGGCTGTTGCTGTTTACAATCACTACAAGCGTTTAATGCAACAAGAATTGCACGACGATGTGGAGATTGAAAAAAGTAATATCATTATGGTGGGGCAAACCGGAACCGGGAAAACTTTGGTTGCTAAAACCATTGCTAGGATGCTGGACGTTCCCTTGGCAATTGTCGATGCAACAGTTTTGACAGAAGCTGGTTATGTGGGTGAAGATGTCGAAAGTATTTTGACTCGTTTATTACAAGCCGCTGATTATGATCTTGCCAAAGCCGAAAGAGGAATCGTTTTTATTGACGAAATTGATAAAATTGCCCGTAAAAGCGACAATCCATCTATTACTCGTGATGTTTCTGGAGAAGGAGTTCAACAGGCATTATTGAAATTATTGGAAGGAACGGTTGTGAATGTTCCGCCAAAAGGAGGAAGAAAACATCCAGACCAAAAATTTGTTGAGGTAAATACACAAAATATTTTGTTTATTGCCGGAGGCGCTTTCGACGGAGTTGAAAAAATTATTTCGAAAAGATTGAATCGTCAAGCCGTTGGTTACAGCACATCAAGAAATGTCGATAATATTGACAAGGATAATTTGTTGCAATATATTATTCCAAAAGACATCAAGGATTTTGGACTAATTCCTGAAATCATTGGTCGTTTGCCAGTGTTGACTCACATGGATCCTTTGGACAGAGAAACTTTGAGAGCAATTTTGACCGAGCCTAAAAATGCCTTAATCAAGCAATATCAAAAATTATTTTTGATGGATGAGGTAGAATTCAGTATTACGGATGAGGCTTTGGATTTTATTGTCGAAAAAGCATTGGAATACAAACTCGGAGCTCGTGGATTGCGTTCTTTATGCGAAGCCATTCTGACCGATGCAATGTATGAATTGCCAAGTTCTGATGATAAAATATTAGAAATTGATGTTGATTATGCAAAAGAAACGCTGAATAGAAACTTATTGAAAAGATTAGAAATCGCTTCTTAAATTACTTTTTTACATAAATTTAAAAATCCCGTTTGCCATAGGCAAAACGGGATTTTTTATGCTTTAAAAATATTAGTGAACTACTCTTTTCTTTAGTAGTTTCCACAAAACAGGAAGCGTTGTCACAAGAACAATTCCTATTACAATATACTCTATATGGCTTTTTAAATCGATATTGAATTTTTCTAAAAACAAAGCCGATAAATAATGCCCTGCAAAAATCATACTAAACGACCATAGTACAGAACCAACGATATTATTAAACATAAACTTCTGTTTATCCATTCCTGCAATCCCGGCAACTATAGGTGCAAAAGTTCTGAAAATAGGTAAAAACCGCGCAAAAACAATTGCTTTTCCTCCATATTTTTCGAAAAAATCTCTGGACTGTAAAAGGTATTTTTCCTTAAACCAAAAAGTATCTTCTTTATTATAAAGATAAGTACCTCCTTTAACTCCAAACCAATAACCGACCATATTGCCAAAAACACCTGCTAAAGAAACCAATGAGGACAATAATACTACATTAGCAAAATCATTGCCTACCGATATTTGCCGTGTCAATAACTCACTGTAAATCCCAGCTAAAAATAAGAGGCTGTCTCCCGGTAGAAAAAATCCCGCAAACAATCCTGTTTCGGCAAAAACTATAAAAAGAATCATTAACAACCCTAATTTTATTCCTCCAAATTCCATTAAAATATAAAATTCGGGATTAATTAGCTGCGTCCAATCGAAATTACTCATAAAAATATTTTAAAAAAATTTTGGTTGTGAAAGTAATTATAATTTGGCGAAACTGCACTATACAGACACTGGATTTCCGGTTTTTTAATAAATATTTAATACAAATCTACTTTTCTTAGGAATCTATAGAAACAATTCAAAAAACACTCGTTTCTTTTGTAATGCACTTTTACTTTAATTTATTCCCTGTCATATTTACAACATTCCGGAAGCTTGTCGTAACTCTCTTGAGACGATTTCACTTTACTAGCATCGTGACCTACTTTAGCTACGGCTTTTTCAACTTCGGCAATACTTGTTTTTTCTTCATTTATAATCAAATCTAATTTGTGAGTTTCAATGCTCCAACTTGCCGTTTTTACTCCATTAATTGAAAAAGCTGCTTTTTGAATTCTTCTTTGACATTCTTCACAGTTTCCATTTACATCAATAGTGTATTTTGCGTTTTTGTTTTTTTTCTCTTGTGCTTGTGTTGAAAGTGTTACTAATAATAACATCATTCCTAATACTAATTTTTTCATTTTATAAATATTTAAATTATTGATATTGAATCTTGTAGTTGTCACTACTTATTTAATTTTAAATCGAAGTCCTGCATAATACATTTGTCCAAAAATTGGAGCATATACAATAGATGCATCAAAGGTGGGTCCAAACGGATTATCATTTCCTAAAATAGCTTTTTCTTGGGTATAATTCCCAATGTTTTCTCCGCCAATATAGACTTCAAAAGTAGAAGAAAAAGTCCTTGTAATTTGTGCATTCATCAAAGAATAAGAAGGTGAATAAGAAGGAAGTTTATCTTCTACAGGATTTGAGGATGTGTCGGGCAATTTTTGTTCTCCCATCCAATTATACGTGAAATCAAATTTCCACTGTTTTTCCTTATCTACAATATGAGTTTCGTAACCTAAATTTGCAAAAAATCGATGTTTGGCTTGCAATGGTCTTTCGCTTGTTCCGCTAATGTAATCGGTTTGGATGTCGTAATATTTGTAAGCAGTTCGCAAATCAAGGTGCTTTACCAATTCAACATTAAAATCCACTTGCAAACTATTGGCATATGATTTTCCATCTAAATTGTAAAACAAAACCTGATGCGTTCCCGGAATTGCTGGTGAAGTATATAAATCGACAACCACTTGTTTTGTAAAATCGGTTTTGTAAAAATCAAAACCTGAATCGGCATTTTTTCCAAAAACCTTAAATTTTTGATTAAAACTCAAGCCGTAATTCCAAGCAATTTCTGGGTCTAAACCATAAATTTTTCCGTTAGTATCCAAAATACTAAAACTTCTTGAACTCGCAAAAAGCGGTTGGTTTTCGGCAAAAATATTTGCACTTCGTTTCCCTCTCCCTGCCGAAACACGCAAAACAGCTTTCTCCCAAGGATTATAGCGAATATGCAATCTAGGTGTGACAAAAGTCCCTAAACGGTTGTGATTGTCAATTCTTCCGCCTGCAATAAAACTGAAATTTGATGAATTGTCATAAGTATATTCAAAAAAAGCACCGATGGAATTATCAATTCTGCTGTAATCATTTACATTGACAAATTCTTGGTATTTGTCGTAAGTAAAATTCAAACCAGTTGCAAATTTATGCATCGTATTACTGATAATCGAGTTGAAAATTAAGTTCGAATAAAAACTGCTTTGCTTGATATTGTATTGGTTTAAACCAAAATAAGATTCTTGGTTGTGGCTATCAAAAGCATTTTGAAAACCAATACTTTGATATGGCATATCCTTGAAAACGTAACCTACTTTTGACGAAACATCTAATCGCTCGGTATTGATTTCAGAACCCCAGAAGTTGGTTGTTCCTTTGTCCGTATTGGGATCAAAATCTGTTTCGCCTGTTTGTTTTTTATCATTCATATACCTAAAGTTAATGAAACTCACCCATCCTTTTTCAGCATTATAATATTGATACCGATTCAAAACATTGATTTGTTTTGCCAAAGGATTATCAAGAAAACCATCTTTATTCATATCGTTTTTGGCTGTTCTCGCATTTCCGTGAACAAATAAACTGCTAGTCCATTTATCCGAAATTTTCGCATTAAAATGCGTGTTTAATTCAAATCGAGAATCAGTAGAACCATACGCATTCAAGAAAAATGGAATGTTGTTTATTGGTTTTAATAGTTCGGTGTTGATTTGTCCTGAAATACTTTCGTATCCATTAACAACACTGCCTGCACCTTTTGTAATTTGGATACTTTCAATCCAAGTTCCCGGTGTAAATGACAAACCATACGCTTGCGAAGCTCCTCGAACTGACGGAATATTTTCTTCGGCAATCATCAAATATGGACTGGTTAAACCCAGCATTTTGATTTGTTTTGTTCCCGTAAGTGCATCCGAAAAATTGACATCGATGGAGGGATTTGTCTCGAAACTTTCAGCAAGATTGCAACAAGCGGCTTTGAGTAATTCTTTGCTTGTTACTAAGGTTGTATTAGCTGTAATCTTAGAAGATTTATGCAAGCCTTTGTTTTTAGAAATAACTTTTACAGCCTGTAATGTGTCCTGAGAGTAGGAACTAAACGCACACAACAAGCTCAATAAAAGTATTGAAATTTGTTTTTTCATAAATTTGATTTTTAATGTTTTTTAATAAAAATTTCTATCCAATAAAATAAATGGATAGCTTTTATAAAAACATTAAAATCAGGCGTAGAAAATATATTGATGATATAGTTTGAAAAGTGGCGGCGCATTGGCATCACAATAATACGTTGTAATGCGACTGTTTTCAAAATTAGAAAATTCAGAAAAAACTATAGGAGTCCACTCTTCGAATAGATAAACAAAATTAGGTTGAAAAGTGGTTGAATTTAAGGTTACTTTTCCTGATTTTTTCTGAAAATGAACGACTTTATTTTTGCAGCAGCTGTCTTTTTTATTAGCGGTTATGGAAACTTTAGGAGGGCAACAGCCTTTTTCCTCTTTATTAAGAGTTTCAGAAGTTTTCCAAAAGACAGGTTTTACAGAAGCAACTTTTCCTCCACAATAATGCACACCAACAGCAAATCCTGTATTGGAAACCAATAAGAAAATAGCAAGTATAAAACTGATGTGCTTTCTAAATTTCATAATGCAAAATTACATATTTAACCGACCCAATGAATAAAATTTATGTTAAAAGAATAAAAACGCCAAAACACTATAAATCAAACTCTTGATTCATTATTGGAATAACACAATCAAACCCATATCTTTCATTAATTTTTATGCCAAGTTCATCCAATGCCTCATTTTCTCCATGAACCAAAAATATTTTTTTCGGGCTGTTTCCCAATTCGGAAAGCCAGTTAAGCAAATCATTTTGATCTCCGTGAGCAGAAAGTGCTTCTATTTCGAGAATAGTAGCTTTTACTTCATAATATTTTCCATAAATTTTAATTTCTTTGGCTCCTTCCAATAATTTTCTGCCTCGTGTTCCTTCGGCTTGATAGCCAATGATGATTACGGTGGTTTCAGGCAACCCGATATACCGTTCTAAATAACTCAAAACCCTTCCGCCTGTAATCATTCCGCTGGCGGCAATTATTACTTTGGGGTTTTTATTATAAATTGTTTCTATGGTTTCCTGATAATCAGAAATCATTGTAAACATTTGGCACATTGCTACATATTCATATTCGGGTAATTTGTGCCATTTTCTATTGTTTTCAAAAATATCCAGTACTTTAATTCCCATCGGTGTATCAATTATATATGGAATATTGGGAATTTTGCCTTCTGTTTTGAGTTGCCACAACAAATACATAACGGTTTGTGCGCGCTCAACAGCAAAACTCGGAATGATAATAGTTCCACCTTTTTGAACCGTATTGTTGATGTACATTTCCAGTTCCGCCTTGGCGTCTGTATTGGGATGTAGCCGATTTCCGTAGGTGCTTTCCAAGAAAATATAATCAGCTTTCTTAGGTTTCGTTGGAGGATACATTAATATATCATTGTCACGACCTATGTCGCCTGAAAAAACTAAGGTTTTATTTTCCAAAGTTAATTCGATGCTGCAAGCACCAATAATATGTCCTGCGTTTGAAAAAACAGCAGTAATTTCGGCATCCAAAAGAATTTCCTCTTTTGGTTTAACCACTCTAAAATACGGAAAAACTGCTTCGGCTTGTTTTACAGTATAAAGTGGTTCTGCAATTTCGTGTCTGGAATAATGTTCCTGATTGGCTTTAATTGCTTCTTCCTCCTGAATTTTTGCACTATCCAAAAGAATCAATTTAGCTACATCTTTTGTGGGACTTGTACAATAAATTTTGCCTTTGAATCCTTGATTTACCAACCTTGGCAGCCAGCCACAATGATCTAAATGTCCGTGTGTAAGCAATACAAAATCTATGGTCGAAGGTAAAATAGGTAATGGTTGCCAATTGAGTTCTCTCAAAGGTTTGAGGCCTTGAAATTGTCCGCAATCTATCAAAATTCTGACTCCATTGCTTTCAATTAATGTTTTTGAACCAGTTACTGTTCCTGCTCCACCAATGAATTTAATTTTCATAATTTCAATATTTTAAATTAATAAAAATCCAATTGTTACCCTGAGCTTGTCGATGGGCTAAATATATTCACACAACTCTGAAGCTTCTTTCAATACGTTTTTTATTCGATTTGAACTCAATCCAATTCTTTCCAAGCAATCCGAATTGTTTATGATTTCTTTTACCAATATCACGTCTAATATTAACAATCTGTCTTTTTCAGCGAGAGACAAAGAGGTTAAACAGGTTACTGGATAAAGAAAATTATCGTCGTTTTTGGTTTTTAAATTATTGTTTTCAGGATAATTCCAACTTAGTAAACTCAATCCCGAACATTTTGCAAAGGCAATTGCATCTGACGTAAACCGATTATTAGTAGCAATCCAGCACTTTGATACAGAATCTTTTTCAGTAAATATTGCATGTCTCCTGTCTTTAATATCATTAAATCGTGACAGAATATACATTGGCACTTTTACGTCAGAATTGGCATCTTTGCCAAGATGAAATTTGCACTCAATCATCGAAATGATGTTCTCTTTTTTTATAATTACATCAATTTCGTGCGATACGCATTTGCCTTGTAGAATTAAATTCGTTTGGGTTTTATAATTCTCTGCGGCGAAAAGGCGAGCAATATATTTTTCGAAAAAAAATCCGGCAGGACCTAATAATCTGATAGCTTCTTTTAAATTATATCTTGCAGCATTAGAATGAGATGCTTTTTTTAAAAGGCTGAAAGCCATCTTGTAGATTTGCTTAGTCGAAATTCCTTCGTAGATTTCCTTTTTAATAGTTTTTAAAATAGTTTCAACGACTAATTGGCTTGCTCCTGATTTCAAGAGCGATTGTTTGAGTTTTTGTGAGTTAAAATCAACAATATCGCCAGAATGTTTTACAATTTTCATCTGTTAGAAATTTAACAATTGATAAAACGATTTGGGCTATTAAAGGTACGAAAAAAAGGTATAAAATTTACATTTATAGAAAATCTATATTGTACGTAATTTCCGTTAATTTTATTATAATATAAATTTTAATATGCTATTTTATAATTAGATTTGGAAAAAATATAAAATACACATTATGAAACATCTTATTAAATTAACTTTTGGATTGTTATTATTTTCAGTTTCAATTTTTGCCCAGGAAATTGATTATTCAAAAGCCCTTCCTTTTGACTCGAATGTAAAAACTGGGAAACTTAAAAATGGACTAACCTATTACATCAAGAAAAATGCTAAGCCTGAAAACAAAGTTACTTTGCGATTGGTTATCAATGCGGGTTCTATTCTTGAAGATGATGACCAACAAGGGCTTGCGCACTTTATGGAGCACATGAATTTTAATGGAACTAAGCGTTTTCCAAAAAATAAATTAGTGGATTATTTGCAAAGTATTGGCGTGAAATTTGGGCAGCATTTAAATGCTTACACTAGTTTTGACGAAACGGTTTATTTTCTTCCAATTCCATCTGATAGTCCTGAAAAACTGGAAAATGGATTTAATATTATTGAAGATTGGGCTTTTAATGCAAATTTGACTCCAGCTGAAATTGATAAAGAAAGAGGTGTTGTTCTTGAAGAATATCGAATAGGTCTTGGAGCCGACAAGAGAATGATGGCTAAGTATTTGCCAAAAATGATGTACAAATCGCATTATGCGGATCGTTTGCCCATTGGAAAAAAAGAAATTTTGGAAAGCTTTAAATATGATAAATTAGTGCGTTTCTATAAAGATTGGTATCGTCCAGATTTGATGAGTGTTATTGTTGTTGGAGATATTGATGTTGCCGCAATGGAGGAAAAAATAATTGCCCATTTTTCGAATTACCAAAACCCAAAAAACGAAAAGCCAAGAAAAACATTTGAAGTTCCCAATCACAAGGAGACTTTTATAGCCATTGAGAGTGATAAGGAAGCATCCCGCACCCAAATTCAGTTGATGTATAAGGATTATGATTTGCCAAAACCAACAATCACTATAGGAGATTATAGAAAAGATATTGTCGAAGGATTGTTTACAATAATGCTCAACAATAGGTTAAATGAATTGACAAATTCTCCAACTCCGCCTTTCCTTTTTGGATATTCCTATCACGGGGGTACTTATGCAAGAACAAAAGAAGCTTATCAATCGGTTGCAATGGTTCAAGAAGAAAAGCAAATTTCTGCGTTAAAAGTTTTGGTTACAGAAAATGAAAGAGCCAAAAAATTCGGATTTACCCAAAGTGAATTGGATAGAGCGAAATCAGATTATTTATCGCGTTACGAAAATGCTTTCAAAGATAAAGACAAAACAGAATCTGATAATTTTGTACAGGAATATCAATCTAATTTTTTAGAAAAAAGTCCTTCTCCAGGGATTGATTGGGAATTTACAACTGTAAAACAATTACTTCCTAAGATTGAAATAACAGAAGTTAATGACTTTATCAAAGGTTTCGTAAAAGAAGACAATAGAGTAGTTATTATTACAGCGCCAGAAAAAGAAGGCTTGAAAAAAGTATCTGAACAAGATGTTTTAGAAGCTCTAAAGGAGAATTCGGATGAAATCACGGCTTATAAAGATTCAGAATCTGCTAAAAGTTTAATAAGAAACGAGATAAAGCCGGGTACAATTTTAAAAAAAGAAACCAATGCTAAAATTGGAACAACCACTTTATTTTTGTCGAATGGTGTGAAAGTAATTTACAAGAAAACCGATTTTAAAAATGATGAAATTTTGATGGAGGTTGTTAGTTTAGGAGGGACAAATATGTATTCAAATGAGGACTTCAAGAAAACTCAATTTGCTAATGATGCTTTGACCGAGGCTGGTTTCTCTGGATTAAAATTGAATGACATCAACAAGTTTATGACGGGAAAAATTGTTAGAGTAAATCCTTATATTGGGAATACTACCGAGGGTTTTAATGGCAGCTCCACACCAAAGGACTTAGAATCTTTGTTTCAAACAGTGTATGCCTATTTTACCGATTTGAATTTAGATGCAGCAGCTTTTGAAGGATACAAACAGAAAGTATCGGCTTATTATGCTAATTTATCTTCCCAACCTAATTTCTTTTTTCAACAAGAACTTCAAGGATACTTAAACAAAGAAAACCCAAGATTTAATGGCTTGATTCCAAACGAAAAAACTTGGAGTGAAACAGATTATACATTGGCGTATAACAAATACAAAGAGCGTTTTGCCAATGCCGCTGATTTTGAATTCTATTTTGTAGGAAACGTTGATGAGAAAGTAATGGAAGATTTTTCAACAAAATATTTAGCGTCATTGCCATCGACAGACAAAAAAGAAAAAGCTGTAGATTTGGGATATAGAATGCTAAAAGGTGATTTGAAAAAAGTGGTTAATAAAGGTGCAGATCCAAAAAGTACAGTTGTAATTATGTATTATGGCGATGCTGTTTATACTGCAAAAGATGCTTTAACAATACAGGCTTTAGGAGAGGTTTTATCTATCAAATTAATTGAGGAGTTAAGAGAAAATGAAAGCGGTGTTTATGGAGTGGGTGCCAGAGGAAGTATGGATAAAGTTCCTTATGGGTCTTATAATTTTTCTATTAGTTTTCCTTGCGGACCAGAAAACTCAGAAAAGTTGATTGCCTCATCCTTGAAAGAATTGCAAAAAATTATTGACAATGGACCAGAAGCAAAAGATGTGACTAAATTTAAAGAAGCAGAATTGCTTGAATATAAGAAGAATATCAAAGAAAATGGATATTGGATTGGTCAACTTTCAAAGTCTTACGTAAAAGGGTCTAATCCTGAGGATATTCTTTCTATGGAAGAAAAAACAAATGCAATCACTGCAAAAGATATTCAAGATATAGCCAAAAAATATCTTACTAAAGGTAAAGTAATTGGTATTTTGATGCCGGAGGTTAAATAAACGAGTTTAATTAATATTTGAAACCTGCTAAAGTAAAATTTAGCAGGTTTTTTTTATCTTTTTTTAATAGCTTATTTAAAACTAACTGGGATAATTTCCCCTTTGGCTAAACAATATTTCTCCACTAATTCCGGACTGATTTTATTGGTGTAATCTTCTTCGACAACAGTAAATCCAATACTTCTCAATTTATCAAAATAATCACGACCGTAAATGCGAACATGATCGTATTGGCCAAATATTTTGGCACGTTCTTTTTGGTCAGTGATGGAATCGTCGGCAAAAGTTGTTTCTCTAGCTAATTCTTGTGGAATTTGTAAAATTGCCATTCCGCCTTTTTTCAAAACTCGGAATAATTCCTGCATCGCTTTGGTGTCATCGGGAATGTGTTCCAATACGTGATTGCAAAAAATAATATCATAAGAATTGTCCTCAAAAGGTAAGTTGCAAATATCAGCTTTCACATCGGCAAGAGGCGAAAACAAATCAGTTGTAGTGTAGTCGATATTTTTTTGGTTGCGGAACAATTTATAAAACGCTTGTTCGGGTGCAAAATGAAGGACTTTTTTCTTTTCTTTCGAACTAAAAAAATCAGTTTCGTTTTTCAAATACAACCACAACAAACGATGTCTTTCCAGCGAAAGCGTACTTGGAGAAAGCGCATTATTTCTCTGTTTTCCGTAGCCATAAGGCAAAAACATTCTGAAACTTTTGCCGTCAATTGGGTCGGTGAATGTATTTCCACTCAAAGCCAAAGCCAGAACAGGACGTGCGGCATAACTCAGTCTAATTAATATTGGACGAGGAATGGTATTTAGGATTAGTTTGAACACTGATTTCATGGGATAAAATTTAGACACGAATTTCACGAATTAGCACAAATTATTTATGCTTAAAATGAATTTCACTAACTTGAGATTATAAAATAATTCGTTTGTATTTGAGGCTGTCTTCTCCAAAATTGGATAACAAGCCTAATTTATTTTTAGATGATGCCAAATAATTTAATGTTTGTCTAATATCACTATTTGTTAATTGTGAAATTGCTTTTACTTCAAATATTATCTCATTGTAAACAACAAAATCCGCAACGTATTTTCGAGGTAAAATAATGTCTTTATATTCTATTTCATAAATTTTCTCTCTTTCATAGGGAATTGAATTGATTTTAAATTCATATTCCAAAGCATCCTTATAAACCACTTCGCTATGACCTTTGCCTAGAATTCTATGAACCTCCATGCAAAGGCCAATAATTTTATATGACTCTTCTTTTAAATAAATTTCATCCATATAAATTTATTGTTTGTGAAATTTTTATCAATTTTGAATTCGTGATAATTCGTGAAATTCGTGTCTAATTATTAAAGAACAAAAGGAATTTTTCTAAACTCGTCTTCCTCATTACTTACAATTCCCAATGCCTGATAAACATAGGCGAAAGTCGAAAGTAATTCTGGTTTTCCGTCAATGAGTGCCACGTCGTGTTCAAAATGAGCACTTGGTTTTCCATCAGCAGTCAGGATAGTCCAACCGTCTTTAAGCTGTTTTATATTCTTAGTTCCCAAATTAATCATAGGTTCAATAGCAACAACCATTCCTTCGACAAAAAGTTTTCCACGACCTCGTTTTCCGTAATTGGGCATTTCTGGATCTTCATGCATTTTTTGCCCTACTCCATGTCCAACAAGTTCTCGAACTACTCCATATCCGTGACTTTCGGTATATTTTTGGATAGCGTTTCCAACATCTTCCACACGATTCCCGGCTTTAAATTCCCGGATTCCAACATAAAGTGATTCTTTGGTAATCTGTAATAATTTTTTGGTTTCCGGAGCAACTTCACCAATTTCAAAAGAATACGCGTGATCGCCGTGATATCCGTTTTTATAAGCGCCACAATCTACCGAAATCACATCGCCACTTTTTAGTGGTATGTTGTTCGGAATTCCGTGCACAACCTGAGCATTTGGGCTCATACAAAGCGAGTTAGGAAAGCCATATAATCCAAGAAAACTTGGAACAGCTCCGTGATCGCGAATGAATTCTTCGGCTAATTTGTCTAAATGTAAAGTGGTGACACCTTCCTTAATTTCGGAAGCAATCATTCCTAGTGTTTTCGATACGATTAATGCACTTTCGCGCATTAATTCTATTTCCTCTCGGGTCTTTTGGATAATCATAATTCTATTTTCAGACGGCAAAAATACAATTTAATAATTATTTAATTCGGATTAGCCATTATTTTGTATAGTTCCGAGTTGGAAGTATAAAATCTATTTTCTATAGCAATTTGAGAAAGTTGGGCGCTAACTAAATTATTTTCTCGAGTATTAATTAGAAAAAGAGAACTTTCTCCTAATGTAAATAATCGTTCTTCTGACTGAAGCATTGTGTTATAATCAGTAACCAATTTGTTGATTAATTTTTGTTGTTTGTTCAAGGACTGGATTTCTGTTTTTTGGCCACTAATTTTATTGGTCAATTGTACTTTTTCTAAATCACGGATAAACTCGGATTCCTGAATTTTATATTTGGCTAGTTTCAAACCACCTCTTTCTTTTCGAAGAAACAAAGGAAAATAAAAATCGACACCTACTTTATAATTGTCAGAACTATTAGGTATTGTTGGATTTGGCTGAGTAAGATATGAGTAACCCACATCGATTTTCGGCAACATCATATTAGCTTTCATTTTTTTCTCGACAGTTAATATATCAATTTTACTTTGCAAAGCTTCAATTTTTGGATGATTCAACACTAAGAATTCTTGATTGACTAAATCGCTAATATTCAATGTTTCTTGTATGGTTTGTCCCAATTTTTTTTCGGGTATAATGATATCTGTAAGTTCTAAAGGAATGTTGTTTTCCAGCCAAAGAAAGTTTGATAATTCTAGTTTGGCTTTCGTTAATTTTAATTTTGAATCTTCGAGAGTTAACAATCTGTTTTTAACCACAATTCCAGCTTCAATACTATCAATTGCGGGTTTGTCTCCTAGCTTTATTAAAGATTCAATTCCTGTATATCGCTTTTGAGCAATAACGCTATAGTCTTCATATAACAAATATTCTTCGTAGTTTTTTTTCCAATTAAAATACGCAACCGAAGCATCATACAAAACGTTTATAGCTTGTAGTTTTTGTTCGGCCTGACTTAATTTAACTTGGATTTTTGCTTTTTGCAAATCGGCCATTCTTTGATTGATGAGTAATCCTTGTCCTAGTGGAACACTTATTCCCAATGATGTCAAACCATTGCTAGGTGTTTTGTTTTGTGGATTAAGGTAATAGCCTTCGTTTTCATCAAATCCTGCTTTTAAATCAATTCCGTACCAAGTCGGGATTTTGAAACTGCTATTTAATATAGAATAATACTCTGTTCCTTGAAACTGCTTTTTGTTGTAATCCAATTCAAATTTTGGATCAAATCCACCACGTGCCATCATCAAGTTGGCTTGGGCTTTGCTAATTTCCAAATTGGCACTTTTAACCAATGGATGATATTTTTTTACAAAACCTAAGTACTCGTTATAACTCATTTCTTTGAGATTCCCAGGTAATTCAGGTTCTATAACAGATTGACCGTTAACAGACAATCCTAATAAGGTTAGTAGTAAAAGAAGGTTTTTCATTATTTTTTTTCTTTTGAAGGTTTCTCTTTTCCTTTATAATAATTAGGTGGAAAACCGTTAAGCGTTCTCCAAAATTCAAACCAAACTGGAACAGTGTTAAGTAATGCAATGGTTTGTGCGCCAGATCCAATACTTAATTGTTTAGGCCACGGATCTTCGTTTTTGTCAGGAGCAATTAAGATTCTGAATTTTCCATTGTCACTAATGAAATTTTCAATAGCTACCACTTCACCACCAAAAGTTCCATAGGACATATCAGGCCATCCTGAGAAAACAATTGTTGGCCATCCATCGAACCAAACCCTTACTTTTTCGCCTCTTTTTATTAAAGGCAAATCGATTGGATCTACAAAAGATTCCACTGCAATGTCATATTTAGAAGGCATAATCGTAGCAATGGGAGTTCCTTCTTTGACGGTTTCTCCAATTCCTGATTGGAGAGTTCTATTGATGTATCCGCTTTGCGGTGCTTTGATGTAGTACATTCCATTTCGAATGCTATAATTAGCATACTGATTTTCTAATTTGCTAACTTGAGCTTCAGTGTCGTATTGATTACTCATTGCCGTGTATTGATCACTTTGTGCTTTGGAAGTTTTTTCAGAATATTCAGCAGTTATTCTATTTATTTCTACTTCGGCATTGATGAATTCATTTTTGCTTGTGTAAAATTTATTCTCTTGTGTGATGATTTTAGCTTCAACTTCTTGCAATTTTAATCGTTTTTCTTCGACATCAGACAAGGCTTTTAGGCCTTCTTTGTTTAGTTGTAAAGAACGATTGAATTGGGTATTGGCAATTTTAAATTGTGTTTTCACAGCCACAAGATCCATACTGTCACTTTTTATTTTCAAAGTTGCTTGCTTTATTTTATTCTCGGCTTGTTTGAGTTTTAAGCCTTTTTCTCTTTCTATGGCTTGTATTTGCGAGGAAAGTGTTGCGACTTTTGAAACATAGGATTCTAATGACTGTTTTTTTGCATCCACTTGGTTTTTAGTATTTTTTACCAAATTAGGATCCATATAATCTTCTTTTATCTCGGATATATAAAGAATTGTATCTCCTTTTTTTACAAAATTTCCTTCTTGTACATACCATTTCTCTATTCGACCGGAAATAACTGATTGAATAGTTTGTGGTCTCTGATTGGGTTTTAATGTCGTAACTGCTCCTGAGCCAGAAATATTTTGTGTCCAAGGCAAGAAAAGGGCTATAATTGCAAGTATAGATACACTTAGGATTATTCTATTCAAAATTTTATAATGTGGTCTGTTGCTCAAATTCTTGACTGTAGAATATTTTTCTAGAGCCTCATTATTTATTGGGTTTTTGTCGGATATATTTAACATACTCTTATTTATTTTTGTCAGAAAAAATTGTTCCTTTTTGCATTGTGATTTCTCTATTGCATTTAGTAAGCCAATGTGGGTTTTGTGAGGAGACAACTACTGTCCATTTGTTTTTGTCGGAAGTAATGAAGTCAATGATTTCATTGGCAACCTTAATGTCCATTTTATCGGTTGGTTCTTCATAAAATAAAATGTTGGGTTTGTGGATTATGCTTCTCGCCAACAAGATTTTTTGGGCATTTGAAGAAGACAATTCTTTTCCTTCAGGAAAAATCTTAGTATCTAATCCTTTTGGTAAAGTTTTAATAAATGGAGTGAGCTGAACCGAATCTAGTGCCCATTTTAAATCTTCGGTACTAATGCTTTTATCGTTAAAAGTGATATTTTCTAAAATAGTTCCTTCAAAAGTAGTTTCTCCTTGAATAATACTTCCTATTCTAGAACGGTATTGGTTAATATCTATTTTTCTAAAAGTATCGTCATTAATGTAAAAATTACCCGAGGTTGGATGTAACAAACCAGAAAGCACTCGAATTAAAGTTGTTTTTCCAGAACCATTTTCTCCATCAATTATGATTTTCTCTCCAGGATTTATTTTTAAATTAATGTTCTTTAAAATTCCAAATGTTGTTTCTGGAAATTGAAACTCGATATTATCGGTTTCAAGGCTGATATTTGTGTAACAACTTTTATTCTCCACTGTAACCTCTTCTTCTAATTCCATATCGGTAACTTGACCAATTTTTTCTAATGCTGTCAATACATCATAGAAAGTTTCTAGTCCAAGAATGATTTTTTCGACCGAATTAATGACTAATAATATAATGATTTCTGCAGCGACAAATTGCCCAATATTCATTTGCTGATTTAACACTAAGTAACCACCAATTATTAGTAAACTTGCCGTAATGATTACTTTAAATATAATCAAATGGCTAAATTGCCTTTTAATAACATTAAAATGGTTTTCTCTACTGTATAGATATTCTTTTATAAAGCCATTGTTTTTTTCTAAAGCAAAATCATAGTTAAGTTCATTTCTAAAACTAAAATTGTTACGCGCAATTTCTTGTATCCAACCCGCGGTTTTGTATTTGTTTTTAGATTCTTTTAAGCTGGTTTCAATTCCTTTATTATACGAAAATTTGAAAATAATATATAAAAGAATCAACAATAAAATACCAAAAATAATAAAGAAGGGATGGTAAAGAGATAATAAAACAACACCAAAAACAATTTGCAAAATGGCAGCCGAAAAATCGACTAATAATTTTGAAGTCCCTTTTTGAATGGTAAGTGTGTCAAAAAAGCGATTGGCCAATTCTGGCGGATAATGGCCATAAAGTTCTTTAAATTCTATTTTAGGTAACCGTGAAGCAAATTCAAATGAAGAACGCACAAATATTTTTTGTTGTAAATTTTCGGTGATACGCAATTGCATTAAAGACAATATCCCAACTAGAGCTACCCCTATAACAACTAGAAATACCAATACAATCCAAGAAGCGCTAACTCGACCCGATTGAATGAAATTTACAATGGCTTGAATCCCTAATGGTAAAGACAAACTCACGATTCCTGCAAAAATAGCGTAGAAAAAAATTTGTGAAACATCTTTTTTATCTAATTTTAAAAGGTTGAATAATCGTTTTAATGAAGTCATATTTTTATTTTTTAAGTACATTTTCAATTAAGTTTAAATAAAAATCTGTTGGGCTAATAGTGGTGTTACAATCGGTGATAGGTTGCATATGATCTTTTAAAAAGTGTTGGTGCAAGGCTCCTTCAACAATACTTGATGCAAGGCTTTTGGCGTATAAATAATCCGGATTTACTTCTTTTATTATAGTTGTTAATCTATTGATGATTCGGATGTATATAAAATAAAAACCTTCTTTGTTTTCTTGGTCCACTTCTTTGGTGTGAAAAGTTTTAGTAAATTCTGCAATAATGATTTTATTTAAAATGGATTCGTTAATATGTAATGTTTTTTGATCATCTTCTACTTTTTCAGTAACTATTGAAATGGCTTTCTTTAGTTTTTCCCAAGAATCAGAATAATTAGATATGGCAAATACTAATCGATATTCTATCCAACTCCAATACCAAGAAGATAAGTATACCAATAATTTGTGCTTGTTTTCGAAATAGCGATAGATAGAACTTTCATTGGAACCAATTATTTCCCCCAATTTTTTAAATGTATAATTATCAAAACCAATTTCATCTATTAAAATAATACTGTGTTTTATTATTTTTTTTCCTAACTCTGAAGTTTCTGGATCTTTTACAAACAATTTATTGTTTATGACTATTTTAATGTTACTTATTAATGTGTTCATAATTATTATAGTTTAATTTGAAATCCAAAATTCAAATCCAAAATTTCTTCCTGCTCTTGTTGCTTAATCAAATTATTTTTTAAATCAAGATATTTCAAATTATGTAGGCCTTGAATTTCTGATGGAAATTTTTCAAATAGATTATTATTTAAGTATAAAGTTCTTAAATTTTTAAGTAATTCAATCTCTAAGGGTATTTCTTTGAGCTTGTCATTTTCTAAATGTAATGATTTCAATTTGGGTAATTTTGACAAAGTCTTCAAGTTATTTTTAAATTTAAAATTTAAATCGTTATTTAAATAAAGTTCTTCCAACTCAATTAAATAATCAAAATCTTTTGGTAAATTCTCAAAGTCATTTCCACTCAAATTTAATACTTTTAGCTTTTTTAGAGAGCTAATCTCTTTTGGAAGCTCATTTAAATGATCGTTTTCTAGACTCAAGTATTCTAGATTTACAAATTTAGAAAAGTCTATTTTTCCAATATTAATATTTTGATTACTCAGGTCTAAACGTATTACTTTTTCGGGATGCAATAAAGAGTTTTCAATGTTTTTTATATCAATCGAATCTATTGCATTAGTTGTCTGAGCGTTTGTGACATTTGTGATTACAATCATTAAAAATAACAATTGGACTAATAAAATTTTTTTCATAGAATTCCGTTTTAAAATGAGCAATAATAGTATTGTGTTTAAATATATAAATTGCAAATTTAATAGTAATACTTTTAAAAAAGAAATTTTAACTATTATTTATGATTTACAAAATAATATATGAGTTTTATCATATTTTAATTCCACTAAACGCTTTACATTTGTTATAAATATAACATTTATGAGTAAATATGTAACAGCCGAAGAAGCTGTAAAAGTGGTAAAATCTGGTGACAGGGTATATCTTCAAGCTGCTGCTGCTGTGCCTACAATATTGGCTAACGCATTAACAGAAAGAGCTTCTGAATTAAGAAACGTAGAAATTTGTCACTTGCATATTGAAGGAGAAGCACGTTATGCTAATCCGGAACTAGCCGAAAGCTTTCATGTCAATTCTTTTTTTATTGGCCCCAATATAAGACATACTTTGGCGGCAGGAAATGGTTCTTATACACCTGTTTTTTTGAGTGAATTGCCGTATCTGTTTAGAAAAAAAGTATTGGTTTTAGATGTAGCTTTTATTCATGTTTCGCCACCGGATAGCCACGGATATTGTTCGCTTGGAGTTTCAGTAGAAGCTACATTAGCAGCAATTGAAAGTGCAAAAACAGTAATCGCACAGGTTAATCCACAAATGCCAAGAACTTTTGGAGACGGATTTCTTCATATTTCCGAAATTGATTATTTAGTCGAAGTTGATACGCCAATATACACCCACGAAATGGGGAATTCTTCACCATTAGAAGATAAAATTGGAAATTATATTGCTTCATTAATAGAAGATGAAAGCACTTTACAAATGGGAATTGGCTCTATTCCAAATGCTGCTTTATCTAAATTGACTAATCATAAAAACCTGGGATTACACACAGAAATGTTTTCGGATGGCGTGATTGATTTAATCGAAAGCAACGTCATTAATGGAAATTTTAAAGGAGTTTCCAGAGGCAGAGCATTGGCCACTTTTTTAATTGGTTCCCAGCGATTATATGATTTTGTAAATGACAATCCGTTTGTTGAGATGAGAGAGTCATCGTATGTAAATGATACCGCCAGAATTCGAAAAAATCCAAAAATGGTGGCCATTAATTCAGCAATAGAAGTTGATGTGACTGGTCAGGTTTGTGCTGATTCTATTGGAGCTAGAATGTATTCGGGCGTTGGAGGTCAAATGGATTTTATTCGTGGAGCCTCATTAAGTGATGGCGGAAAAGCGATTATAGCACTGCCTTCAATTACAAAAAATGGCGACAGCAGAATCGTTCCCTATTTAAAACAAGGAGCAGGAGTTGTAACCACGCGTTCTCATATTCAATATATTATTACTGAAAACGGGATTGCCGATTTATATGGAAAAACATTGCGACAACGCGCAACGGAATTGGTTAAAATTGCCCATCCAAATCATCAGGAATGGATTGAGAGGGAATATTATAATTTGATAAATGCCAGATAAAAAAAGGAGTCCCGCAAATTTGCGGGACTCTTTTATTAAATAAATATATTACTATTACAAAAGTGAATGTCTGGTCATAACTGCGGGTTTTTCAATTCCCATCAATTCCAAAATAGTTGGAGCCAAATCGCCCAAAACGCCATCATGAATTTCCTTTAGTTCTCCATCAACTAAAATGATTGGAACTGGATTTGTAGTATGCGCCGTGTTTGGAGTTCCATCAGGATTAATCATCGTTTCGCAGTTTCCGTGATCTGCAATTATTAATGTGGTGTAATCATTGGCCAAAGCCGCAGTAATCACTTTTTCCACACATTTGTCAACGGCTTCACACGCTTTTATTGCTGCACTCATAACGCCGGTATGTCCTACCATATCTCCATTGGCAAAATTAAGACAAACAAAATCAACCTCGCCTTTTTCAAGTTCTGGAACCAATGCATCGGCTAGTTCATAAGCACTCATTTCGGGTTTTAAATCGTAAGTGGCTACTTTTGGAGAGTTTTTCAGGATTCGGCTTTCACCTTCAAAAGGTGTTTCTCTTCCACCTGAAAAGAAGAAGGTCACGTGAGGATATTTCTCGGTTTCGGCAATTCTGATTTGTTTTTTGTTGTGTTTTTCTAAAACTTCACCAAGAGTTTCCGTAACGTTATCTTTGTTGTAAACAACTTTCACGTTCTCATAAGTTTCGTCATAATTAGTAAGCGTAACATAATACAAATTGAGTTTGTGCATATTTTGCTCGTGGAAATCTTGTTGCGATAAAACTTCAGTAAGTTCACGACCTCTATCCGTTCTGAAATTAAAGAAAATAACGACATCATTTTCTTTAATCGTTGCCAATGGTTTGTCGTTTTCATCAACCATTATAATTGGGTTAATAAATTCGTCGGTTACATCATTTGCGTAGCTTTCTTCGATGCTGTTTACTGCATTTTTAGAATGAGTTCCTGTTCCGTTTACCAATAAGTCATAGGCGATTTTCACTCGTTCCCAACGTTTGTCACGATCCATCGCGTAATATCTCCCAACGACAGAAGCAATTTTAACCGAAGTTTTTGCAATATAATTTTCTAAATCCTGAATGTAAGTAACACCTGATTTTGGATCCACATCACGTCCGTCAGTGAAAGCGTGAACGAAGACTTTTTGCAATCCAAAATCCTGGGTTGCATCAATTAAACCTCGTAAATGTGAAGTATGTGAATGAACACCACCGTCAGAAACTAATCCAAGAAGATGGATGTTTACGTTTTTGTCTTTGGCATATTGGAACGCATCAACAAGAACTTGCTCGTTGTTTAATGTTTTGTTTTCAACAGCAAGATTTATTTTTGCCAAATCTTGGTAAATAATTCTTCCGGCCCCTAGATTCATATGTCCTACTTCGGAATTTCCCATTTGGCCTTCAGGCAAACCCACATTTAGACCATCGGTCCGAAGTTGTGCAACGGGATACTTTGTATATAAACTTTTGATAAAAGGGATGTTGGCATTGTCAATTGCGGAGACTTTAGGGTCTGGAGAATTTCCCCAACCGTCAAGAATCATAAGGATTACTTTTTTGTTCATTGTGATTTATTTTTTGCAAAGATAAAGCATTTCTAAAAATGTTGGTTTGAGTATAAACCACTATTACACATTTTTTTGATTACAATGAAAAAAAATAATAATTGTATTGAAGATGAGGTCTTTTCTTAAAATTAATGCATTATTAGTGTTCCCTTTTTAAGGAATTATAGTCAATATAATAGCGAATACTAACCGATAAAATATTAGTTTGATTGGTATTAAAAAGATTGGTAAGGTTTGACCCAACGTTTGTTTCAACAAGGTTTGTACTTTCTTGAGAATAATTTCTATATAAAATAGAAATTTCGCTTCCGGGAGCAAACCACCAAGAATAAGAAAAGTCTAAATTCCAAGAATTAAAATTTCTATTTTTATTTTCAGAATAGCTCGGATTTGGCGTTAAATAACCATCGTCTTGCAGGGAAAAAAATTCGTGATTATCAGCATATGACCAGTAATAACGTGCAATAAGATTAAAAGTCATCTTGTTAGTTATTGAATATTTACCAGTAAAATAGTGATCAACTATTTCTCGATTGCGTTCGCCAAAAATAATATCGTCATTGTCAAAACCAACCCATCCTCTGTCATTTACCTTGCGGGTATATTGAAAATTGTAAGACAAAGAGAATTTATCGTTGAATCTGTATTTAATTCCTCCAAACAATTTATAAGTATTTCTGTCCTCTTCATCAAATTTTTCAGCGGTAACCTCTACTTCATAATGAAATGGCCTGTTGTCGTTTGAATAAAACTGAGCATATCCTATTATGCTTTTAGGAATATAAACATATCTGCCATAAACCCGTGGCTCATAAAAATTGTATCTATCTATGGGGTTGACCTGAAATAAACCTTCAAGATAATGATTTTTTAATGTTGTGGCAGTTATTATGGCTTGATACCAGCCTTCTTGAGTTTTTTCAGTGGTATTTTGAATTTCAAGATTTATGTTTTGTGTGGCTTTGAAAGAGTTAAAAGCCTTTGTAGGATTTATTATTCTATAGCTCATTTCTGCATAAGCAGCATGATAATTGTTAACAAAAATGATTCCTAAATCATTTATATCATAATTTTCAGAAAGGTATTTTCCAGAAAATAAATATCTGTATTTCCCGCTTGTTTTGGCAAAGTTTAATGCCGTTTTGAAACCATCGTAATTTACTAAATCATAATTCACTAAATCATAGATTGGAATGTATTTAATGTCATCATCAGTGACTGAACTGTACTTAAAATCTCCGGATAATTTATATGTGTTTGCTTTTGTATTCAAATCGAATAATAAAGCCGAAACATTGGCGTCCCGAAATTCTCCATTTCGAGTAGTATTTGTATTTACAAAGGAAACGGATGAATTCTGGTTGAAGCGTTGGTCAAAAACCAATACATTATAATTAGTCAACGGTTGTATGACTTCTTTTCGAGTCTCATTTGTTGTTGTGTCTAAAACGGTAGCATCGGTTTTTTCAGTAACAGCATTCAAAAAGCCTATACCAAGTCCTTTTTCTGTTCGTCCTGAAACTTTCACAGCATTTATTAAATCTACAGTGCTAGGAAAATTTGTGATTTCTTCATTTGCCGGTAATTGATCCTGAAACTTATAACTATCAATTATTGGACTCCCGCCAATTCTTCTGGAATAAAATAATCCTCCTTTTGAAAATAAATCTGTTGCTTCAGTAAAAAAAGCTCTGTTTTCATCGAATTGTTGTTCGAAAGGTTCAAGATTAAGAATTGCATTATCAAATTTTGTTTGTCCAAAATCAGGAACTAATATTGCATCAAGTGTAAAGGCATCATTTATTCCGTATTTAATATCCAATCCCGCTTTTAGGATTTTGTCAGAACCATAATCATTTTGTTGATAATAGGCCGAAGTATAGGGAATGAAGAAAAGACGAGTAGGTGTATTTATGTTTTCAATTCCTTCCAGAATTCCTTCTTGAGTAATGATTGTGGCAATTTTCGTATCAACAAAATTCCAAGTATAACTTTGGTCTTGGGCATCACGTTTTATAACTCGCTTAAAGTTTAAACCCCAAGTTTGTTTAGAAGCTTTAGAAAACCGAAGTGCTGCATAAGGAATTTTCATTTCCACAACCCAACCAAAATCAGTTAATGTCACTTCACTATCCCAAATCGCATCCCAATTGAAATCTTCGAAATCTTCTGTTGCCAAACAATCCATTTGCACTCCAGCAGCACTAACATAAAATCTAAAATCTTGTTGCCCGTCATTATTTCCATTGATAGAAACCGAAAAATGATCAGAAACCCCAAAAACATCCCGATTCGTTAATTCTCTAGAAATTTTATTGGGTTCATCATCATATAATACTGCCGAAATATAGACTGCATTATTATCATAAAGAATTTTTACTGCTGTTTTCTTGTTTTCACTAATAGGTTTTCCATTATCAGGCTCATACATAATAAAATCTGTAGCAATTGGAGCGGTTTTCCATGCTGCTTCATTAATTTTTCCGTCAATAACAATGTTTTCTACAGTAGATTTTGCCTGAAGTGTCTTTTTTTGGCCGTAAGTGCTTAGACTTATAAAAACCAAAAAAAGTAGAATTGAAGAGTAAAACTTCGGCATATATTATGATTATGTTTAAGCAAAAATAATAAAATTAACACAAAAAGCAAACAAAATGTGATTTTTAACACCTCGTATTGAGGTCTAAAAGTGAGTCAAAATCATATTTTTTTCTTAATTTTTTGTAAAAAGTATATTTCTGTCGTACATTTGCAGCCCTAAGTCTAATGTCTAACCTATACATTATCAATGATTTATAAGATATTTCCCGCTGTTTTATTTTTATTATTCTCATTTTATTCAAGTAAAACAAAATTTACGGATTCAGTAAATTCCCCTAAACCAGAAGTTGCAAGTGTTTTAAAACCTAGTTCCGATTCAAATCTCGAAACAGTTTATAATAGCTTGAATTCCAACCATTTTGATTTACCTAATCTTGAAAGTTTTAAAGAAGCCCTGAAAGGTTTTTATTTATTGAAAGAGAAAGGATTAATTCAAAAAGATATTTTGACCTTGGTTGATTTTAGCCTGTCTTCAAATATTAAAAGACTTTGGGTAATCGATTTGGATACAAATACTATCTTGTATAATTCCTTAGTTGCTCACGGAAGAAATACGGGAGAAGAATATGCTCGCAGTTTTTCGAATTCTAACAGTTCTTACAAAAGCAGCCTTGGTTTTTATGCTACGGGTGAAATCTATAATGGAAAACACGGAATGTCACTTAAATTAGACGGTCTGGAAAAAGGAATTAATAATAATGCGAGAGAAAGAGGGGTGGTAATGCATTCAGCAAATTATGTTTCTAATTCATTTATAAAAAACAATAAAAGATTAGGACGAAGTCAAGGCTGTCCCGCTATTCCGGCAGAGTCACTTAAAGAAATTGTTAACACGATAAAGAATAAATCCTGCTTGTTTATTTACCATCCCTCAAGAAGCTTTAAAACAATTTCAGCTTTATTTTCCTAATTGATTATACAAATTGGCATCAAGATTATAGATGTCATCTCTGAAAAACAAAGTATTTTTTTCGCTCCAAGCTGTCCAATATAAAATATGGATATAGACTTCTTTTTTTAAATTAATCTGTTTTGTTTTTTCGCTTTGAAGCGTTTCGGTAATTTTTTCTATATTCCAATTGGTTGCATCATCCATTAAATATTCAGTCAATTCCAATGGGTTGTCAACTCTCACACAACCTGAACTCAGAGAACGTACTGGTTTTTCAAAAAAATCACGGTGATTTGTATCGTGTAAATAAATTGAAAACCGATTTGGGAAAACTAGTTTAATCATTCCCAATGAATTAAATGTCCCTGGGCTTTGCACATAACGATAGCTTTTTGCATTTGACAGCCTCCAGTTACTAGCAGGAACTATATTTCCGTTTCCATCATATAACTTTATGTTAGTTTTAGCTAAATAATTTCGGTTTTTTAAAATTTCAGGAATTACATCTTCTCTCAAAATAGTTGGAGGAACCGTCCAGGTTGGATTAAAAATCACTTGAGTCAACCTCGAAGATAATACGGGTGTTTTCCTTTTTGGTCTTCCTATGATTACTTTATGTTTCCTTATCGTGTCTTTGCCTTTGACCAAAGTAAATTTATAATCAGGAATATTGATAATTATATATTCCTTTCCCATTTCTTTTGGAAACCATTTCCAGCGTTCAAGATTGGCAAGAATTTGTTCTTTACGCTGGTTTTTTGAGAAATTGAGCGATTCTACAGTTACTTTACCTATTACGCCATCGGCAGCGATTCCGTGTCGGATTTGAAATTTTTTTATGGCTTCAACAGTTTCGTTGTCATAAATCAAGGATAGACTGTCTTTTGGCTGTAAATCTTTCCAGTAAATTAATCTTTTTTTAATGTTAATTAATGACAAATTGGTGTCGTTTAAGACGATTTTATTTTTTATTTTTATTTTATTGAAATTGTCATTTGGAAGAGCATTGATAATTGCGAGTGCTTTTTTTAATCTTTTGTATATAAGATGCTGAGGTTTTAACAGTTCGATTTTTTCTGCTAATGAGTCGCTATTCGCAAGTGAGGTTATAGTTTTATTAATATCAATTTTGTTTTTTTTCAAATCCCAATTTCTATATAATTTTCCTGAGTTTAATCGACCATTAGTAAGATGTGAAATGTATTTTTGAAAACTATTTGTAAACAATAAATCATATTTTTCTAATTCTCTATCATCTAAAGCATCAATTTTTTTTTCATATTTCCACAATTTGTTCACATTATAATCATCAGAATTTAGTCCTTCTTCGTAAGATTTATCAAGATTTCCTAAAACTATTCTTCTGTTTTTTTTGGATTGCCAAACGGCTTTGTTAAAACCAGTAGTTATTTTGCTTTTTCCTGAATTTGGCAAGACACTGTCAACTCGCACCGCTTTTTCTATGGGTGGAATAGCTGGAATTGAAGTCGGATTTACTTCCTTTTTAGTCACTTCTTTTTCACAACTAAAAATATTGAAAATCAATAGCAAAATAAAAAATTTATTCATTTCTATTTTTTTTAAACATCACAATATGTTCTCCTATATCAGGTATTTCAAATGCAGTTCCTATTCTTTTATATCCCATTTTTTTGTAGAAACCACTTGCCTCTATTCTTGCATTGAACCAAATCAAATCCACATTTTGATTCTTGCATTGTTCTTCGCTGTAAAGTAGGAGTGCTTTGCCAAAATCTTTTTTCCTGTGATTTTCTAAAACCGCCATTCCTCTGATTTGGTATTGATTTTTCTCCAGAAAATCGGGATTGCTTTTTTTGAATAATGAAATGATGCCCACTAATTCCTGTTCCAAATAAAGTCCAAAATGTTGCGTTGTTTCTAAATCGTCACCTTCAAAACGGCAACTTTCCATTGGTTTTCCTTTTCGAAGAACAGGATGTCTTACCGAAAAGGTCTCTGCGGGCGATATTTTTTTTATGATTCCCATTATGATATAAAAATAATGAATTTATAACAATTTAGTTTTAAAACTGTTATAAAAAAATAGGAGCTATAAATAAAAATTTTAAAAAAAACTTGCAAAGAAGCTAAGTTATTAATTATATTTGCACCGTTGTAATGCGAAAGTAGCTCAGTTGGTAGAGCTCCAGCCTTCCAAGCTGGTTGTCGCGAGTTCGAGCCTCGTCTTTCGCTCTAAAACCTCAAACGAAAGTTTGGGGTTTTTTATTTTAGAAAACTCAGGTCTGTTTCGCTTTCAATTTCAGCAGGAGTTTGGTTTTGTCTAAAAAGGCGAGCGGTCAAATTGCCTTTCAATGTTATTGTATCATCTTTCACGGCTAACCAGCTTCCTTCTCGTAATCCTAAAACCGGAATGTTGTTAAACGAAAGAAACTCATTAATCCTGGTTTCACGCGTTTCTCCCATATGTTTTGTTTGCGTATCAGAATCAAGATAATGCGGATTTAGATTAAATGGAATCAATCCTAATGTTTCGAAACTTGGAGGATATATTATAGGCATATCATTGGTCGTTTGCATAGTCAATCCACAAATATTGCTTCCGGCACTTGTTCCTAAATAGGGAATTCCGTCTTGGACAGCGTCTGCAAGAACGTTCATAATATTGTTTTCATACAATTTAGCTACCAATAAAAAAGTGTTTCCCCCACCTGTGAAAATTCCTTCAGCATTTTTTATTGCTTTGGAAAAATCCTCAAATTCGTGAATTCCTTTTACTTCTTTATTTATTTTGGCGAAAGCCAAAGAAACTTTTGCGGTATATTCATCGTGCGAAATCCCGCTTGGTCTCGCAAAAGGAATAAAAAGTATTGTTTTACAATGCTCGAAATGAATTCTTAGTTCAGGCAATAAATATTCTAAATAATCTCCTCCGTGAAGTGTAGAAGTGCTGGCTATAATTATATTTTTCATTTTATTGTAGCTAAATAAGTTTGGGTTAAAGGTATGAAATCGGACTTTTTAATGTTGAATTATCTGGTTTTTAATTAACATATTTTTACCAATTCATTGTTCATTAATTGTGAAGGATTAAGATACTTTTACATTGCATCAATAAATTGTATACTAACTTATGAGGGGATTTCTACTTATTTTTTTCGTTTTACTATCTGTTATGACTTTTTGTCAAACTGGCGACGAAAAATTAATACACGGAAAAATAATTTCAGAATCCGGAAGCATTGAAGGCGTAACCGTTATAAATTTGGTTAACGAAAAAAGTACAGCAAGTGATAGTAATGGCAACTTTTTTATTTTGGCGAAAGCCGACGATTTATTAGTTTTCTCATCAGTAAATTTAGAATATTTCCGCAGGATAATCGAAGAAAATGATTTAAATTTAGAAGTTATAATCATTAAAATGACTTCAAAAACCACCGAACTCAAAGAAGTAATTGTCAATAAACATCCTGAAATAAATGCCGTTTCATTAGGGATTTCTCCAAAAGGAGTAAAACATTACACGCCAGCAGAGAGGAAATTATACACGGCAAATTCTACACCTGTCGATGCGCTTTTGAATTTAATGTCAGGCAGAACAGCGATGCTCAAAAAAGAACTCGAAGTAGAAAAAAAAGAGTATTTATTGATGAAAATTGGAACACTTTTTGACGATGATTATTACATAAAGACGCTAAAAATCCCTGCCAATTACATCAAAGGATTTCAGTATTATTGTATAGAAGACAGAAAATTTGCAGAGGTTTTAAAATCTAAAAATAAAACAATGACTAAATTTTTGATAGTTCCTTTGGCCGAAAGCTACAATAAAATCATTTCAGATGAAAACTAAAATAGGAATACTTGCTTTGTGTTTGTTTTATCAATTTTGCCTTGGACAAACATTGACCAGAAAACCATTACACGGTATGGTTTTTAACGATTCGGTCAATGTAGAAAGTGGTTATGTGTTTAATGTGAATTCTAAAGCAAGAACATTTATAAGCTCGCAAGGTTTTTTTGATATTTTGGCAAAAACCAATGACACCTTGCTTATTTCAAGTTTAGGATTAAAATCTAAAAGAATTGTTCTTGCTGAAAAAGATTTTGCACCTTCACTACTTATAATTAGGCTAAACGTATTTATAAATCAATTAGAGGAAGTTGTGGTTAAAAAAATAGTTATAAAGCCTAATTTAGGTAGTATACAATCTATTATTGACACGCAATATTATGAAGACAAACAGTCTTCGCTAAATAATCCATTAATGCCTTACCAAGATATAGTATACGGAATGGACGTTATTCGAGTAGGCAAAATGATTTGGAAAATATTTGTCAAAGAAAGCCCCGACAAAGCAAAAGCCGCTGACTATGGTGATTTTTCTGAAATTGTACCAAAGAGAATTAGTACCTTCTTTTTTACCAATACATTACAATTAAAAGAAGATGAAATTGGACTTTTCCTGATTTATTGTGAAAATGATCCCAAAGCGAAAGCACTTTTAAATCCCAATTTAGAATTTGAATTGATTGAATTTCTAATTACAAAAAACGAGGAATTCAAAAGATTTACTACATTTGAAAATTGAAAGTTAAGATTTGATTATAGTTAATTATTAATTAATAATTAATACTATTTTGTAACTGTACATCTTTGTAACTTTGCAACTTAAAAAAACAGATTATGTTTGGAATTGGTGGAGGCGAATTAATTTTTATAATGTTTGTGGTTCTAATGCTTTTTGGTTCTGATAAAGTTCCGGAAATTGCTCGTACGATGGGCAAGGCAATGGCACAATTAAAAAACGCTACAAACGACATAAAAAGCGAAATCCAAAAAGGAGCCGATGATAATGGTTTCGACCAAAAAATGTTGAGTGATTTGACTAACAATATCACTTCTGAGATCAACAGTGCCAAAGCTAATTTGCTTGGAGACTCTAACCCTTTAAGAGGAATTTCGGATAATTTTTCAACTGAAATCAACAAAGTTAAAAGCACAATAGTTGACGAAACAATTACACCAGTAGCGGAAACACCAAGTGCAACTACTATAGAAATCAACGAACCAAAAGACGATTTATTAGCTGATGCAATTCCTCAAACAGAAGAAAAAGAAGATAGTGTTGGCCCAATAAAACGCAAAAAATAATGTTGGAGAAAATACTGTCACTTGACGAAAAATTATTTATTTACTTAAACGGTTTAGGCTCGACAACTTATGATCAGCTTTGGTTAATTATTACCAGACAAACCAGTTGGATTCCGCTTTTTATTTTATTATTATATCTTATTTTCAAGAAATTAGGAACAAAACAAACCTTGTATTTACTGTTATTTGTTGCGATTTTGTTGCTTTTTACAGACCAAATTACCAATTTATTTAAAAATGGATTTCAAAGACTGCGACCTTGTAACAATCCGGCAATAAATTCCTTTATACGAATAGTACAATCAAGACAATCGTTTAGTTTTTTCTCTGGTCATGCTGCAAACACAATGGCAGTTGCCACATTTTTATATCTTATATTAAAAAATAAATTTAAATATTTTGGGCTTTTGTTCTTTTGGCCATTAATCTTCGCTTATAGCAGGATATATCTGGGATTGCATTATCCTTTAGATATTATTTTCGGATATTTATGTGGATTGACTTTGGGTTTTTTGATGTTTAAATTATATCAAATAGTACAAAAAAAATATTTCCCGGTTTAAGCAGTTGCGAGACAAAAAGCAAGGCAATATCAAGTAATTTATAAAACCCGACTTACTGTCAAACCATCTCGAATAGGCAATAAAACGGTTTCCACTCTCGGGTCATTTCTCAATAATTGATTGTATTCCAGAATGATTTTTGTACTCAAATCGTTCGGTTGTAAAGGTTCAAGAACTTTTCCGCTCCACAAAACGTTATCCGAAAGAATAATTCCTCCTTTATTCATTTTTGGAACAATCATTTCAAAATAGTGGATGTAATTTTCCTTGTCGGCATCGATAAAAACCAAATCAAATTTCAATTCCAAAGTTGGAATAATAGCTATCGCTTCACCAAGATGTTGGACAATTTGGTTTCCCCAAGGCGATTTGTCAAAATATTTTCTTTGGAAATCTACTAATTCTTCCTTAATGTCAATGGTGTGAAGCATCCCATTTTCCTGAATTCCTTCGCATAAACATAATGCTGAATATCCTGTATAAGTCCCTATTTCGAGTATATTCAAAGGGCGAATCAGTTTGGAGAGCATACTCAAAACGCGACCTTGAAAATGTCCGCTCAGCATTCGAGGCAACAAAACTTTCTGATAGGTTTCTTTGTCTAAAGCTGCCAATAATTCTGGCTCTTTCTGTGAATGTTGCTCAATATAATCTTCTAATTCTTGGGAAATGAAATGCATTTTTTTAATTTTTGTCAAAGTTATCAAATTATCAAATCAACTCACGAGCATTTATGCGAATTGATGAAATAAATCAACAAATAGTCATTAAATTTGCGCTATGCAAATCGAGAAAAAAGATATTAGAGCCTTATCTAAAGAACAATTAAGAGATTTTTTTGTTGCCAATGGTGACCAGGCCTTTCGTGGCAATCAAGTATACGAATGGTTGTGGAGCAAAGGCGCACATAGTTTTGATGATATGACAAATGTTGCAAAAGCAACTCGCTCAATGCTCGAAAATAACTTTGTAATCAATCACATCAAAGTCGATACAATGCAGCGAAGTGAAGACGGAACGGTAAAAAATGCAGTTCGTTTGCACGATGGTTTGGTGGTAGAAAGTGTTTTGATTCCAACGAATACCCGAACAACGGCTTGTGTTTCGAGTCAAGTGGGTTGTAGTTTGGATTGTAATTTTTGCGCCACGGCACGATTAAAAAGAATGCGAAATCTGGAACCCGCCGAAATTTACGACCAAGTTATAGCCATCGACAAAGAAAGCCGTTTGTATTACAATCATCCGTTGTCGAATATTGTTTTTATGGGAATGGGTGAACCGCTGATGAATTACAACAATGTGATGAAGGCCATCGAAATGATAACATCCAATGAAGGTTTGGGAATGTCACCAAAACGCATCACAGTTTCCACATCTGGTATTCCGAAAATGATTAAAAAAATGGCCGATGATGAAGTGAAATTCAACTTAGCTGTTTCGTTACATTCTGCTATTGATGAAATACGTTCTAAAATTATGCCTTTCAGCGAAAGTTTTCCTTTGGCAGACTTGAGAGAGTCATTGGAATATTGGTACAAAAAAACTAAAAGCAAAATTTCTTTTGAATATGTGGTTTGGAAAGGAATCAATGATAATAAAGCTTCGGTTGATGCCTTGGTCAAATTTTGTAAATATGTTCCTTGCAAAGTCAATTTGATTGAATATAATCCTATTGATGATGGTGAATTTCAACAAGCTTCAGAAGAGTCAATTAATGCTTACATAAAAGCGCTAGAAGCTACAGGAATCGTAGTAAAAGTGCGAAGAAGCCGCGGAAAAGACATCGATGCTGCTTGCGGCCAATTAGCAAATAAAGAGGCATAAAATACGAATTCTTTAGCTCTACAAGTTGCAATCTTCGTCTATTTTTGAAACATTATTAACTTCAAAAATCAATGAGATTAAAGAATTATTTCGATAAAAAAAACTATTTTCAAAACAAGGAAGTTACTGTAACATTTGTTGCAGTAAGAATAATTATAACTAATGATATTTGTCATATTTTATGACATTCTCATCACTTACCTTCGTTTAAAAGTTTAATTTTTGAAAACACTACTAAATTACTTTCTTATTTTGGTTTTCTTGTTCTCTACGTTATTCTATAATTTTAGAATGACTTATGGAGTACTTAATTATTCTTTGAACAATACTGAATTTACACAAAAATATTGTGAGAACAAGGCAAAACCTATTATGAAATGTAATGGAAAATGTAAATTGGCCAAACTTGCAAAAGAAACAGAAAAGAACAATAGCGATAAAAATAATTCTATTGAAAATGAAACGGTATTGTATTTTCAATCCATTGAAAAATTTCAATTCATAGTGTTTTTATCTTCAAAAAATAGGATTAAAACAAAATGCCATCTACATAATTTTAATCTTCCTGAATTCAATTTTCACCCTCCTAATTGTTATTTTTCATTTTCGTAAAAATCAAAATTAATTTTTAAAATTTAAAATAACACAATGAAAAATACATTCATTATAGCTTTGCTATGGTGTTCGGCTTTGTCTTTTGGTCAAACTAAAGAGACGAATGCAACCCAAACAAAACAAGATACAATAAAGAAGAAAACAATTTTGCTTGAAGAAGTGATTGTTACAGGAAATATAAAAACAGACCCAACACTCACTATTGTCAAACAAGATTTTACAGATAAAGTGGTGCAACCTAAAAATTCAGGAGAATTATTTTCTGATATTAATGGATTCTCACTAATCAAAAGAGGAAATTATGCGGTAGATCCATCCTTTAGAGCCAATCAATATGAGCAACTAAACGTGCAGTATGATGGTGGAACCAAAGCTTTTCACGCTTGTCCCAATCGAATGGATCCCATTACAACACTTGTAAATCCAGAAGAAGTTACCAAAATTGAAATTATCAAAGGCCCTTTTTCTGTTCGCTACGGAAATACCTTTGGAGGTGTAATCAATATGGTAACTCAAAACGGAAATGTGACTGGAAAAATTTTGGGAGGCTCATTTTCTTCAGGATACGAGAGCAATGGCAACTCGTTTGTTAATATTCTACAACTTTCAAGCGATTTGAAAAAATTTGATATTCTTGCGGATTTGAGTTATCGTGACTATGGGAATTATGAAGATGGCAATCAAAATGAAATTCCATCATCTTTCAGTAGTATTGGTTACGGACTTAAAATGGGCTACGAGTTTACAGATAACCAACGCTTACAAGCCAATTTTCGCCAGAACTTTGGTCGAGATATTTTGCACGCAGGTTTGCCTATGGATACAGACGAAGACAATAGCAGCATTGGTAGTTTAGATTATATGTTCAAAAGCAATGCTTCTGTTTTCAAGGGATTAACAGCTAAAATTTATTATTCCTATGTCGATCATATTATGAGTAATTACGATAGACCTTCTTTTCCAACTAGTGAAGCTATTGCAAAAGTAAATGCGACTACATATGGAGGAAAACTAGAAACTGAATGGGATTTGTCGTCCAAATGGAAATTATTCACCGGAATTGATATGGTAAATCTTTCTAGAGATGGTGGTAGAGACAGACTAGTAAAGAAAGATTTGGCTGGGGCTACATTACCAACTCCAATTGCTTTTTATGATAAAATTTGGCAAGACAGTTACAATGATACTTTCGGGACTTTTGCTGAAGCCAAATGGTTTATTTCAGAAAAATCTATTGTAAATTTAGGCGCAAGAGTTGATTTTGTTACCTCAGATGCTAAGGATTTAGACGCTAGTTTTGTTGTATTATATCCTAACATTGACAAACGTAATGAAACTAATTTCAGTGGAACTATCTCCTATAAAAGGTTGATTTCTCCTGATTATACTTTGGAAATGGCTTTTGGTAGAGGAACTCGCGCTGCAAATATCGAAGAACGTTATATTGCTAATTTCAATATAGGTAGAGACCCTTATGAGTACATTGGTAATCCGAATCTAAAAGCAGAAACCAATAATCAATTCGAAATTGGCCTTACGGGAAAAGAAAAATTGAATGGATTTTTCGACCAAATAAAATTCGGAGGTTCTGTTTATTATTCGATTTATGAAAACTACATATTAGCCGTTGTCGATGAAACTCTCGTTAGAAAATACAGTCCTACAACGCCGCCAATTCATCCAAAAGTGTTTCGAAATATTGACAATGCATTTAAAACTGGATTTGAAGTTTTTGGAGATTTAAAATTTGCCAATTATTTTAATTTCTTGACCGAAGTTGCTTATGTTTATGCAGAAAACAAGGATTTTAATGAAAGCTTGCCACTAACACCACCATTGGTAACCCGATTGAAATTGAGCTTCGAAAAAGGAAAATTCTGGGCATCAGCACAATATACTTTAACTGCCGAACAACCAAAGATTGCACTTTCGTATGATGAAATTGCCACTCAAAGTTATGAAGTAATGGATTTAAAAGCAGGATTCAAACCTATCGAAAGTTTGAATATTGGCGCGGGAGTTCTCAATCTTTTTGACCAATACTATAATAATCATTTAACTTTTGCTTACAACAATCAAGCTGATTTTAGTAGAGTACCGATTACAGAACCGGGACGAAATTTTACTTTTTTTGTAAATTATAAGTTTTAGTAAAGCAGACATTAAAAGGGATTTCTATTCAGCAATCCCTTTTTTTATTCCAATAATTTGACCGATTTGTTTTGACAATATATTCATAGTAAATATCTATTATTATATATAATATAATAAATAAAAACTATGACTTGTAACCTATGTTACATATAGAAAAGAATATCTGAATTACTTTTGACCCATAAAATAAGTAATAATTTAAATATACAAATTGTATGGAAGAACAAGCAACCTTTATGCCTAGAATAGGCGAAAAAGCACCCGAATTTACAGCGGTAACTACGCAAGGAACAATCAATTTCCCAAAAGATTATGAAGGGAAATGGGTGGTTTTTTTCAGTCATCCAGCTGATTTTACTCCAGTATGCACCTCAGAGTTTATGACTTTTGCGCATATGGAAAAACAGTTTAATGATGCCAATTGTGATTTATTGGGATTGTCGATTGATGGATTGTACAGCCATATTGCTTGGTTGAGAACGATCAAGGAAAAAATTGAATTCAAAGGAATGAAGGATATTGAAGTAAAATTTCCTTTGATTGAAGACATTACGATGGAAATATCAAAAAGATATGGGATGATACAACCTGGTGAGAGTAGTACCAAAGCCGTAAGAGCAGTGTTTTTTGTGGATCCAAAAGGAATAATCAGAACGATTATATATTATCCTTTGAGCATTGGTCGAAATTTTCAAGAAATTTACAGAGTCATTATTGCTTTACAAACAGCAGATGCTTTTGATGTTGCCTGCCCAGCCGATTGGCAACCGGGCGATGATGTAATTGTTCCAACCGCAGGTTCTTGTGGAGTTGCAAAAGAACGTATGGAAGAGGACGATTCTTTGGATTGTAAAGATTGGTTCTTTTGTACCAAAAAATTAGATAAAGATCTGGTATTGAAAACCGTATTGAAAAAGTAAAACTTTAAAGCATAAAAAAAGACGTCGTTTCACAACTTGAAACGACGTCTTTTTAATTTAAATACATTCTTCTCCTATTTTCTGAGAACAATTTCTTTTACAACTCCGTTTATGTTAATTGTTGCTAGATTATCACAATCGCCAGCTCCATAATCTAAAGTGGCTTCTGCATCATTTTTAACGATTGTTATAATTCCTTCAACCGGAAAAGGCATTTTGCAACTCATTGCAATTCGCAGTGGAGTTGTTATGGTGAAAGTGTATTTTTCGCCATTTGGGAACGTTGTCACGTTGTATCCCCAAACCGAGAAAACATTGTCTTCCCAATTCCAGATGGTGTCAAAACCTTCGACCATTTCTCTAACTCTTGTTCCTGTTCTTGAATACAATTTACCGTCAGCAAATGTAATTTTCATATCAATAGAATGTTTAGTTACTGGATGCAATACAGCCAATAATATGGTACTTTTAAGTTCGTGGGTAATTGTTTTATTACCTTCAATCAATTTACCATTGTGATAAAATCCTTCCAAAGTATAAGAAATTGTTCTTGATGGAGTAAGGAAATTTTTAGAAAAGCTGATGATAATTTTCCCTTTTACAATGTTTCCGTTTGGTAAAGCACAACCGGCAGTTCCAAAATCAATCGTTTTGTAAAGGTATCATTTGTTAAAACAGTCGTGATTGTGGCGCACGGAGGCAACATACTTATTACGGGACCACTTGTCTTGGTTGTTAAACTTTGTTGAACTGAAAATTGGTCTTCGGCAATAATTGTAACATCATCTAAAGAGGCATCAATTTCCGAATTTGCAATAACATCATCAGTTAGAATTGTATTAGTAGTTGAAGGGACATCAACAGATTCATTGGTCGAACAACCAATAAAAAACGTAACCGAAAACAAGGCGACAAATAATAAAAATTTAGTTTTCATAATTAATGATTTTTAGGTTTAATTATTTGATATAGAAATTAATAAAAGGTTTAATTGGGAGATTAAATTTATGCAAAAAAGATAAATTATATGTTTTTAGTTGCTTGAAATCGATGAACTACACATTCTCGAAATACTTTGATTTTCTAATAGTAAATAATACGTAAATATGATTTTTATTATAAAACGGTGCTAAATTCAAGTTGTTTCCGTTTATGCAGACAATTTTAGAAGAATAATGGAACAGAAATGAAATTAAGATTAACCCAAAGTAAAATAATTTAAAAACACTTTCACTTCTCGAAAATAGTTGCCGTTTTTTTATTCGAAAATAGTATATTTGAACTCTTATGAATATCACTTCTCAAATAAAGCAGCCGATTTTTAACGAGATGGAACTTTTCGAAAAAAAGTTCTATGAATCGATGACTTCAAAAGTGGCTTTGCTTAACAGAATCACTTATTATATCGTCAATCGAAAAGGAAAACAAATGCGTCCGATGTTTGTTTTCTTGACAGCAAAAATGGTTTCTGAAGGAATTGTAAACGAAAGGACTTATCGTGGTGCTTCAGTAATTGAATTGATTCATACTGCAACATTAGTTCACGATGACGTGGTTGATGATAGTAATCGACGAAGAGGGTTTTTCTCTATCAACGCACTTTGGAAAAATAAAATTGCTGTGCTTGTTGGAGATTATTTATTATCCAAAGGGTTGTTACTTTCCATAGATAACGGAGATTTTGATTTGCTAAGAATTATTTCTGTCGCTGTACGAGAAATGAGTGAAGGCGAATTATTACAAATAGAAAAAGCAAGAAGACTTGATATTACTGAAGATATTTACTACGAAATCATCCGAAAAAAAACAGCTACTCTAATTGCTGCTTGTTGTGCTTTAGGAGCAAAATCGGTTATTGAAGATGAATTTCAGGTCGAAAACATGCGAAAATTTGGAGAACTCATAGGAATGGCTTTTCAAATAAAAGACGATTTATTTGATTACACTGAGGAAGCTATTGGCAAACCGACAGGAATTGACATCAAGGAACAAAAAATGACTTTGCCACTTATTCACGTTTTGAATAATTGTACTTCGAAAGAAAAATCCTGGGTCATTAATTCCATCAAAAACCACAACAAAGACAAAAAACGAGTAAAAGAAGTGATCAACTTCGTGAAAGATCATAAAGGCTTGTTATATGCCGAACAAAAAATGGCAGAATTTCAGCAAGAAGCTCTTCTGCTTTTGAATAATTATCCCCAATCAGAGTTTAAAGATGCCTTGATTTTGATGGTAAATTACGTTATCGAAAGAAAAAAATAATTTTTTTAAATAAGAATACATCTTCTGAAGCCTTGATTTTATTAAGGTTTTTATTTTTTATCTTTAAATAGTCATGGCTCCTGCAACCTTTTTGCAAGCAGACTCGTCTTACTTATAGAAACACTTTATAAAAAGAATTTGAAAGTACTTTACTTAAATCAAGAAGAAAATGAAATCATTCGTTTGGCAATCGAGAACAATCGATTCGCCCAGCAAAAGATTTACGCCAAGTTTTCTTCAAAAATGTTAAGTGTTTGCCGACAATATATAAAGGACATTCATCAAGCTGAAGATATAATGATTACCGCTTTTATGAAAGCATTCGTTAACCTAAAAAACTTTGAACATAAGGGAAGTTTTGAAGGTTGGATCCGAAGGATTATGGTCAACGAATGTATTTCGAATATCAGGAGTCAAAAAAAAGTAATTTTTATTGAGGACGAGAATTATTCTGAAGATAGTTTCAACAACATAGAAAGCCAATTTTCTGTAGAGGACATCCAGTTTTTAATAGACGGTTTGCCGGATGGTTATAGAATGATTTTCAATTTATATGCGATAGAAGGCTATAAACACCAAGAAATTGCGAGTATGTTAGGAATTAACGAAGGAACATCAAAATCGCAATTGTCTCACGCTCGAAAAATATTGAAAAAGCAAATAATAAAGCTAAAAAATTATAGCAATGGAACAGAATAAATTAGAAAACGAGTTCAGAAATAAACTCAGCCAACGCGAAATTAATCCTAGCGAAAATTCTTGGGATAGGCTCGATACAATGCTAACTGTTGCCGAAGAGAAAAAGCCAGTCCGAAGATACAGTTGGATTTATATTGCTGCCAGTATAATTGGATTTGCATTTTTGGGAAGCTTTTTTTTAAACCAAAGTGATAAAAATGTAACTATAGAAAGTAACAAAGTCGTAATTGAAAATAATCAGAAAGTAGAGCCAATTCAAAAGGAACCACATTCAATAAATTCTTCAAATTTGCAAACAGAAAGTATAGCCGTAATTTCGAAAGTAAAAAATGTAAAAAAGAATCCTCGAGTTATAAAATCAACAATTATAAATCAAAATCAACTTGCCCAAAATTCTAATTTGGATAGTGTAACGACAAGATTAAAAAACAGTCAATCCATTCAAGAAACCGAACAAATTGCGTCTTCAAATAGAAATGACAACTCAGTTGACGGAATGCTTGCTTCGGTTCAAACTACTTCAAAACCAGATAATTTAAAGTCAACTTTAAAAGTTAATCCCAACGCATTGCTTTTGCAAGTAGATGGAGAATTAGAACTTTCATTCCGAGAGAAAGCATTAAACACTATAACCAAAAAATACAAAGAAGCAAAAGAAGCTTTGGTCAATAGAAACAATCAATAATCATCATCATCAATAATCAAAAAACGAACAATTAAACTTTAACATTATGACAAAAATTATCTTTTATCTAACCGTGTTTGCCCTTCTTTTAGTAAGCAAATTACAAGCCCAAGACTCGAACCATAAAGGTGAGCAGGCGGAGCTAACCTTTGAAGCACAAGTTAAATCAATCTCGTCAAAGATTGAAAACATTACAAAAGAAGAAAAATCAGCTCTAAAAATTGAAGTGGAAGCCATAAATATTGAATTACAAAATGGTAAAATCACTAAAGAAGAAGCCGATAAAGAGAAACAAAAATTAGCAGAAAATAGAGCTAAAAACATTGAAGAAAGAGTGGCTGTCGAGCAACAAAAACTTGAAGATCTTGTTCAACAAAAGGTGGACGGAAAAATTAAAGTTGCTGATTCAACTCATACGTCTTATGCTTTTTATTTTCCAGCAATGAAAGTTAAAAACAAAAATGATAAAACTGAAAAAAGGACTACTTCACAATTTGTCTTGGCTTTTGGAGCCAATAATTTGGTAACAAATGGAGCAGTGGCCAACTCTGATTTCTATTATTGGCAATCTCGTTTCTTCGAATGGGGATTAACCTATAACACGAGAATTTTTAAAAACGATAATTTATTGCATTTGAAATATGGATTTTCATTAATGTACAACAATATTTGTCCAACGGACAACCGCTATTTTGTGCCTGACGGAAATAATCAAACCAATCTAGAGGTTTTTCCTTATGAATTAGAGGATTCTCGTTTTAAAAATGTTTATCTGGTTGCACCAGTACATTTGGAGTTTGATTTCTCGGGGAATAAATCAAAAGACGGCAATTCCGGCTTTTCAACTCATAAAGGAGTCCGTTTCGGGATAGGAGGTTATGGTGGTCTAAGAATTAAGTCAAAGCAAAAAATGTATTACAACATTGACGACGATAAAATAAGGATAAAAACCAAAGGAAATTTCAATGCCAATGATTTGATTTATGGCGTGAGTACTTACCTAGGCTATAAAGAAACCAGCCTGTATTTGAAATACGATTTGAATCCATTATTCGAGAACAATGTGATAGATCAAAACAATATTTCACTCGGAGTTCGCTTCGATTTTAATTAAATTTTATTGATTTCACAAGATAAAAATGCACCAATTGGTGCATTTTTATCTTGTGAAACAATTTTATATTTAAAGAAACAATAATATTTAAAAGAAATATTCTATAGTTCTTCAATGTATAATGGGAAATAGATGACAATAGTTGTCCCAACATTTTTTTGTGAATTAATGCTAAAAAGCCCCTTTATTTTTTTTATGAATGTTTTACTTATTAAAAGCCCTAATCCCAAGCCTTGTTGCTCACCATGTTTTCGATTAAATGGTTGATTTATTTCTATTTTTTTTATTTCTTCTTCACTAAATCCAATTCCGAAATCTTGGATAGAAAGTTCGTAGTGTTCCGAATTGTATTTTTTGCCTGTAATAATAATTTTTTTATTTGCTTCTGAAGATTTCAAGGCATTGCTCATTAATTCAAAAAGTATGAAATGCAAGTATTCTTCTTTGATTTTTAGGTTTGATTCTTCAACATCAAAACGAATTCTTCTGCCTATGTTTTTATCTGAAAGTGAAATTTTATCCTTAACCTTTAAAAAACTATTTAATACTTCTGTAGATGAATAATCTGAAAATTCAAGCTTGTTATTTTTTAGATTTTGATACAGGATTGAGTTCTTTAATGTTCTGTCTAGTCGTTCTCCAAAAGTTTTTATAGAATTATGAAACACTTCCACATCTGTTTCTTTTAAGCTATTTTCGGAATCTATTAAAACATCAATATTCTTTAAAATTCCATCAAGAGGCGTGTAAATTTCATGAGTGAAATTACTGCTATTACTAGCATTAATATTGTTATAGGCATTTTTTATTTTTTCAAATCTTTCAATCTTAACTTCAATAATTTTTATTAATTCTTCTATTTTAAAAGGTTTTGTAAGGAAAAGATCAACGCCATTTAGAATGCATTTTTCCATTTCATCATCATCAGTCTTTGCTGTTAAAAAGATAAAAGGAATATGGTTTAATAGTTCGTTTCCTTTGACTATTTCTTGAAATAAATAGCCATCCATAACGGGCATCATTATATCACTAATAATTAGGTCTGGTGTCCAATAATCTAATATTTCTAATGCCTCTTGCCCATTTTCTGCAGTCATAACACTATAATCACTATAAATAAGCAATTCAGAAATTGTCTCTCTTAAAGTTGCTTCATCATCTACTATTAGAATTTTATTTTTACTCATATGGCAGTGTTAATGTTATAGTGGTTCCTAAATTTTCTTTACTTTTTACAGTGATTTCACCATTAAGAAGTTCTGTAAATTGTTTAACAAGTGTTAACCCTAAACCTGAACCTTTGAATGTGCTAGTATTTGTTGCTCTAAAAAACGAAGTGAATAAATATTGCATTTCCTTAGCAGGAATTCCAATTCCATAATCAACAATCTCAATTCTGATTTTAGTGTTTAAATAGGTTATATTTAACATAGGCTCAGGTTTATTTGCTGAATATTTAAAGGAGTTATTGACAAGATTTGTGATAATGTGAGTTAGTAGTGTTTCATCAGTTAAAATCTTTCGTTTTTTACCTTCTATTGTAATTCCTATTTTACGTCCATCAACTTCATTGCTAAAATAAGTTTCGATTATTTTATTTAGAAAACTATTAAAATCTATGTCTTTGATGTCTTTTTTTGTTTCTTCTAATTCGTGTTTTCCAAAAATTAAAATATTATTCATCAATTCAGTCAGTCTATCCACTTCGTTTTTTATTCTACGAGTAATTAACTCAATGTCACCATTGTTTTTTACGCCATTCATCCTGCATTTTATGTCAATAAGTTCAGCATTGGAATAAATGATTGTCAATGGAGTTCTAAATTGATGTGATGCCATTGAAACAAACTTTGATTTTAATTCGTTGAGTTCCTTTTCTTTTATAAGGTTTAATCTCATTTCTTCAGCAGCTTTTATTCTTTCACTGATGTCTCTGCTGGAAGATTGCATCCCTATTATCTCTTTTTTGTTATTGAGAAAAACTTTTGAGGTGCTTTCTAGCCAAATATAGCTGTTGTCTTTTTTTCTGAATCGATAAGTTACGGCAATTAGTTCTAATTTTATTCCAATATCTCGATGCGAATTCTGCATTAAGACAAGATCATCTGGATGTATGAATTCATAAGGGCTTTTATGAATTAATTCTTCTGGATTATACCCAATTATATCTTTAGAAGAGTTTGAAACATAAGAGAAAGTTCCGTCATTATAATGTTGAGTAATTAAATCAGTTGTGTTTTCAGCAATAAATCTATATTTTTCCTCGGATAATTCCAGTTGGCGTTCTTTTTCTTTAATCTCACTAATATCTATATGTGTTCCTAAAACCTTAATAGGATTTCCAATAATATTTTTAATGACTAAACCGGAATATTTTATCCACACATAATGCCCTTTTTTGTGCTTCATTCGTTGTATTCCACCAAAACTATCAGTTTTGCCTTGAATGTATCTTCTAAGGTTAAGTTCGATTTGGTTAATTTCATCTGGATGAACATTTTTTCTCCAAAATTCGAAAGTTTGTTCTATTTCATCTAAACGGTAACCTATCATTCCCGCCCAATTATAAGAGAATAAGGTTTTGTTTGTTATAATGTTCCATTCCCACATACCTTGATTAGAGCCTTTTAAATAAAAATCAAATTGGGCTAAGTGAGCTTCTAATTTTGCATTTGTGTTGTCTTGATTTAACCGAATCCCAATGTTTTTAGCAACGGTATGCAATACATAAACCTCTTCGTCAATCCATTTTCTCTCTGTTTTACAATCATCATATCCTATCCAACCCCAAAATTTATTATCAGAAAATATAGGTGTAAAAAGATAGGATTTAATTCCTTGCATTTCCATCGTTTCTTTGAACAGCTTGTTATTACTGTCTTTGACTAGTCCATATAATGGTTCATCTTTTATCAAAGTTTCATATAATCCAGGGAATAAATCATACGAAAGTCCATTCAAGTCTGGGCTACCTATATAAGAATCAACACCTTTGTTGCACCATTCGTATACGTAATACAGCTTAAGTTCGTCGTCCTCAATCTCGTTTTTAAAAATGTAACATCTATCAATATTCTGACTTTTACCAATTGCAGCTATACACAAATTTAAAGCATCGTCAATTGAAATTTCTTTCAAAAGATGATTATTAGCATTTGAAATTCCTAAAAGGAGATTCTTCATAATAATTTCGTAACTTTATAGAGTGATAATTAGATATCAAAGATATTTTGATAAAAATCATTTGTCTAAAAAGATACTGATAATTTAAATTAAAGTACTGTTAAGTTAAAAAAAGAATTTTTAGTTTCGTATTATGAGAGCCACAAAAAATGAAATAGTATTAATTGAAGATGATTTAGCTCTAGGCGGCTCAATTTCTGAGTTGTTAAAGCTGAGTGGTTTTGAAGTAAATTGGCTTATTGATGGAATGAAAGGGCTAGAATATTTGCGTAAACATACTCCAGACATTATAATTAGTGATTTGATGATGCCCATTATGAATGGGGAAGAGTTATTTATAAATGTTAGAAAAAATAATAAATTTAATTCGGTACCATTTATTATTATTACAGCTAACATGGATGATGGTGTCAGGTTCAGACAACTTGAAAATGGGGTTAACGATTATATTATGAAACCGTTTAATTCAAAAGAACTAATTTTTAAAATTAGAAATTTATTAGATCTTAAAAAGAGTTTTGAAAAAAAATTCAAACCAGATCCTTTCTCAAAAGTTACCATAAAATTATCTGAAAAGGATTTCATTACTTCTTTAAATGAATTTATTTTGATTAACATAAAGTCAAATATTGATATAGATGAATTATCAAATCAGCTATTTATTAGTAGATCAACATTAGACAAAAGAATAAGAAAACTTACCAATAAAAATATTACTCAATATATTAGAGAATTTAAACTAGAGTATTCAGTTAAGCTTATTGATTTAGGTGAAAGAAACATACAATTTTTAGTGGATGCAACTGGATTTAATTCCTTTTCTTATTTTTCCACAAGTTTTAAATCTTATGTAGGATTGAATACTAGGGACTATATAAAATCAATTCAGAGGGGGAATTAATATTTACCTCAAAACTTGATTAGCTGGTCTTAATTATGATTAGATAAGGAGTTAATTCTTTTTATTTTAAATTGAGAATGTGTTTCTGTAAGATTAGTTCTCTTAATTCTGGTTTTTTTATTCTATTTTTTATTCTCCTCTTCCGTATATTAACTTATCAGTAATTTTTTTTAAGACATCAATTAAAATCAAATTTTATTTAATATGATGTCTTAATTTTACACACGGATGTTGAATTACTCTTGCCATATAACGGCTTATTAAATTATTTTTGGGGGCAAAAAGGATTTAGGAAAAAAATAAGCTGTTTTGGGCAAGAATAAAGGATTGCAACAATTTCAAAATAGGGAATGAAAACGAGTTTTAAAAATACTGTAATTGTAGAAAACGGTTTATTAAAAACTAATTTTTTTACTATTTATGAATCACATTTAGTCCTTAACTTCAAAGAGGAAAAAAAAGTCTTTAATTTGGATGAAATTTCGAATTTGAGATATATAAAAAAAAGAGACCATTCAATAAATATTCTTTTTTTGATTCTAGCTTTACTTATTTATTATTTCACATTATTTTTTTTGAAATCTAATTTACTATTAAGTATTCTTTCACAGACAATAGGTTCTGTATTTATTATTATTGCTCTTTTTGTAAAAATTCACAACTATTCTCTACTAATTAACATAGGACATTTTGGCTTTAAAATGCTAAAAGTATCTAAAAAAGATAGTTTTTCGGCTGAAAATCTTGCTTGGATATTCAAAATTAATTATCTAGAAAAAAACAATCAAAATCAATTAGAATTTGTTAACTGGAAGCGCTCTTCTTAGTAAAATCAATTCTTATTTGAATGAGTTTTTTATAAGATTTTTGATTTTCAGTAAGATGATTATTTTTTATACTTCAAGTGGTGTTCTATTATTCGTTTTAAATCTTTAAATGTAAAAGGTTTTATAATATAAGCTTTTGCACCTAAAGCAATTCCTTTTTCCAGATCCATTAATTCTGTTTTAGCTGTAAGGAATAGTACGGGAATATTAGAATATTTTGTAGATTTCAGTTGTTCTATAAAACCGTAACCATCTAATTTTGGCATCATCACATCACAGATAATGAGATCAGGATTTGTTTGATTTACTTTTTCTAAACCATCTAAACCATCTTGAGCTTCAACTACATCATATCCTGCTATTGACAATAGCTCACTAGTAGTCTCTCTTAATTTTATTTCATCATCAATAATAAGAATTTTTGTCATGGTTTTTTATGGTTTTTGTATAGGAAATTGTAAAGTTACGGTAGCGCCTTTCCCTAATTGGCTTTTCAATTGAATATTTCCAGAATTTTTTTCAGTAAATGTTTTTACAATATAAAGTCCCAGACCGGTTCCTTGAATTCCATTGGTATTACTGGCTCTAAAGAAAGTGTTAAATAATTTTTTTTGATCTTCTTCAGGAATACCTATTCCAAAATCAATAATATCAATGAGGACTTTTGATGATGTTGCGGTAATATTTAGAATAACATTCCCAGAACCTTCAGAATATTTGAAGGCATTATTAAATAAATTAAATAAGGAGTATCCCATTAAACTTTTATCGGCAAAAACAATAAAATTATTGCCTTTAAAAGAGGTTATTACTTTTCTTCCATCCTTTCTGTTTTCAAAACTGGTTTCAATAATAGTATGACAGAGTTCTTTCAAATCAAAAGCGATTGGGTTGAAATTAGTTTTACCTGAATCTTCTTTCGAAATAGTTAAAACTGAATTCATCAACTCGATTATTCTGTCAATCTCACCGGTAATTGTATTTAATTGTTTATCCAGACGTTCTGCTATTTCAGAAGTCTGCCCTCCCATATAGAGGTCTTTCAATCCTTCCATGTAGATGGATATTAGTTCAGTACTAGTTCTGATTGTTGTCATTGGTGTCCTAAACTCATGTGAAATGGTTGAGACTAAATTAGTGCGTAATTCGTTGAGCTCTCGCTCTTTTGTCAAAGCTTTTTCAGTAGCTTCTTCTTCTTCTTGTCTAGTGGTTACATCACGACTACTAGACTGAAAGCCGGATACTACGCCATTTTTCTCAATTATATTAGCCCTTGTCTCTAACCAAATATATTTTCCGTCTTTAGCTCTAAATCTGGCAGTTGTGCTATCATTTACTTTTTCATTAATAAAATCAGTAAAACTCTTTTGCAGGTATTTTAAATCTTCAGGATGAGCAAAATCCAATGGAGTCTTCCCTTTTAATTCGTCAGGACTATATCCCAAGATGTTTATTACTGAGGGTGAAAGGTATTGAAAAGTAGTATCTAATTGGTGTAAACATATTAAATCGACTGTATTTTCGGCTAGAAAACGGTACATGTTTTTAGCCTCATTAAGTAGAATGGCTTTGTTTTTAATGTTTTCTTCAGTTAATATCTTATTTTGTTGTTCTATTTTTTTTCTTTCGGTGATGTCAATAATTTGAACTACATAGTAGATTTCATTTTTGCTGTTTTTCACTAATGAAACCGATATATGTGACCAAACGATAGTTTTGTTTTTATGAATAAACCTTTTTTCTGAACTGAAATTAGATATTTTTCCAGAGTCTAAACTTCCTTTATGATCTAAATCTAATTTTAAATCTTCATAATAAGTGATTTCTTGAAATGTTAATGATTTCATTTCTTGATTTGAATAACCAAACATTTCACAAAGCCTGTCGTTGGCTTCTATATATTTCCCATCAATATCCACTAATGCCATTCCCACAGGAGAGTACTCAAAGGCACCTTTAAATTGCTCTTCGCTTTGTTGCAATTTGTTTTTAAGCATTTCCTTTATGGTGTCGTCCCTCATGGCTCCAATCATACGAACAGCTTTGCCTTCTTCATTTCTTATGATTATTGCTTTGTCTTTGACATAAGCATAACTTCCATCTGATTTTAAATAGCGGTATTCATCTGACCATTTAAGAGTAGTTTCGTTTTCTAAGGCTTCCGTTATATTTCGATTATAGGATTCCTTATCTTCTGGGTGTAAAAAAGCATCACATTCTGTAGCTAAAATAATGTTGTCTTTAAAGTAATGACCGAAAATGAGAGAATAGCTTCCGCCAACATAAATTTCATCATTTAATAAATTCCAATCCCAAATAGCATCGGAAGTTGCTCTGCTTGAATAAGTAAAGCGCTCATTGCTTATTTTTAATTCATCTTCGATTTTCTTAAGCGCTGTGATATTATTAAAAGAGCAGACTACATATAACAAGGTGCCTAAATCATCAAAAACCGGAATTGCATCTACTAACAACCAAACCCTGTCTTTAGTTATGGGACGATAAACCCCCATCACCATGTTTTTTACTGGTTTCAGTTGTTTAATGGCTTGAGGAACGGGGTGTTCATCTGATTTAAATTCCGTTCCGTCAAGATGGATTACTTTCCAGTATTCGTCAAAAGAGGTCTTCCCTAACATTTGATCCTCAGTAAGACCTAGCATTTCACAAGCTGCTTTATTGTATTCTAAAAATTCTGAATGTGGGCCTTGTACTAATATACCAACGGCAACATTTTCAAGAATGCTATTGAGTAGTACCTTGCTTTTAAGAATTTCCTCTTGAGCCATTCTCATTTCGGTAATATCCACCCCAAAGCCAACCATAATATCTAGACTTCCATCTTCGATAAAAACAGGATTAAACTTCCGGGTGTGATAAGTTGATTCCCCATCTTTTCCGGTATGTTTTTCTTCCCATTCAATTAAGTTTTTTGATAAAGCAGCCTCTAGAAATTTCACTCTCCTTTTTTGTGCGGCTACAGTATCTTTTCCGGTATGTTTTGTATATTCAAAATCATTTTTCCCGATGATAAATTTACGAAGTTCATCATTTTTAATTGCAAAAGGGTTTAAATACAGATAGTTGTGATTGCTGTCAAATACCGCAATATCTGTAGGGATTTTATCGATTATTTTTTCGTAAAAGTTTTTTTGTTGTAAAAGTTTTTCTCTAGCTAAGATGTGCTCTGAAACGTCTCTGCAATTTCCAATATATATAACCTCGCCCTCTTTTTTTGCTAGTTTTATATTAGAAGTATGCCAAACGTAATATCCGTCTTTGTGTAAAATTCTATAAGTAACTTCTTCATTGTTGTCTCCTGTTTTAATTATTTTATTCAGGAAAGTAATAACTATTTCTAGATCTTCGGGATGCAATAACGAACTGTTGCTTTTGCCAATAACTTCATCAACTTCATAGCCGAGAATTTTTTTCCAATTTTTTGAAACATATGTGATTATTCCATCTTGATTGAGTTCGTAAACAAGTTCCTTTGAATTATCTATAAATATTTCAAACTGATTTTCTTTTTCTTTTAATACCTTAAGAAGATCCTTGTTTTTCTGCTGTAAACTTAAAACAGATTGAATTTGTTTGACTGCAATTTCTATAGTTTTTAATTGTATTGATGAGAATTTTATGGGTTTTACATCTAAAAGGCACAGGTTTCCTGTAGGTTGATTGTCATCATTACATAATGGAAATCCAATAAAAAATTTATAGGGAATTTTTTCAGAAACTTTATTTATTGAACCCGTTACAATGGTATTTTGTTCAATAACAGAATTGATGTTTAAGACTATTTCTTTAGGAATAGATTTGAGTTCCGGCTTTATTTGAGCTATAATACTATGGGCTCCATTATCTTTCTGACTTATGAATGCGTAGGGTACTTCACATAATTCAGTAATAAATGATAATATATCATTGAACTCTGATTCAAAATTGCTGTTTTCAGAAAATTGAATAGGTTCTTCTTTTTTCATTAATGATGGCATTTCTATAAAAGTAATTAATTGTTGATTTCAGAGATTAGGATTTGAATAAGCAATACAAAATAACACTTATTTTATAATAAAAAAAAAAGTGGGTATTTCAAAGTCCTTTTTTATATAATTATATTCATTATATAAGATAATTCTTTATTAATATTTCTATTAAATTCGGGCTTTTTAATTTTATTATTTCCATCTAAATCAAATATATTCTATTGTGGCTTACAATGTTAATTTATTTAGCATTATAAATAATTTAGTCGAGCTAAACTTTGTAACTTTGGCTTTCAAAAAAAAGTAATTGATTTCAAAAGCCACCATAGATATTGTTTTCGAAACTGCTCGAGTTGAGGAGGTTATTGGCGATTTTGTACAATTAAAACGTGCTGGAACTAACTTCAAAGGCCTGAGTCCGTTTTCGGATGAGCGATCTCCATCATTTATGGTTTCGCCTGTAAAACAAATCTGGAAAGATTTCAGTTCTGGCAAAGGAGGAAATTCAGTGGCTTTCCTTATGGAACACGAGCATTTTACCTATCCGGAAGCCATTCGATATTTGGCCAAAAAATACAATATCGAAATCGAAGAAACCATTCAAACAGACGAAGAAAAAATCAATACTGACGTTCGCGAAAGTATGTATTTGGTTTCGGAATTTGCAAAAGATTATTTTCACAACACACTTTTACATTCTGAGGAAGGCAAAGCTATCGGTCTTTCTTATTTCAAAGAACGCGGTTTTACTAGTGAAACTATAAAGAAATTTTCTCTTGGATATTCTCCTGAAGCTTGGGATGCTTTTACAAAAGAAGCTTTGGGAAAAGGGTACAAATTAGAATTTTTAGAAAGCACAGGATTGACAATTCCTAAAGATGATAGGCCTTTCGATCGTTTCAAAGGTCGTGTGATGTTTCCCATTCAAAGTATGTCGGGAAGAATTTTGGGTTTTGGAGGAAGAATTTTGAGCAATGACAAAAAAGCGGCAAAATATCTCAATTCCCCTGAAAGTGATATTTACCATAAGAGTAAAGTCTTGTATGGGATTTTTCAAGCCAAACAATCTATCGCCAAGCAAAATAATTGTTATTTGGTCGAAGGCTACACTGATGTCATCCAGTTTAATCAAGCCGGAATTGAAAACGTGGTCGCTTCCTCAGGAACTGCGTTGACGCCAGACCAAATCCGTTTAATCAATAGATTGACGAAAAACATAACTGTTCTTTTTGATGGTGATGCTGCGGGATTACGCGCTTCCATTCGTGGAATCGATTTGATTCTCGAAGAAGGAATGAACGTGAAAGTATGTGCTTTTCCTGATGGAGAAGATCCAGACAGTTTTGCCAAGAAAACACCTTATGAAGAATTAGTTAAATATTTGGATGAAAATTCCAAAGATTTTATCCAGTTCAAAGCGTCACTTTTGATGAATGATGCCAAGAATGACCCTATCAAAAAAGCCGATTTGATTCGGGATATGGTTGTGAGTATTTCCAAAATTCCAGACAGAATCCAGCGCGAAATTTATATTCAGGAATGTTCTCGAATTATGGATATTTCAGAGCAGGTGCTTATAAGTACATTGGCTCAATTAGTTAAAAAAGACATTTCAGACATTGGAAAGAAACAAAAACAAGAGCAAAAATCCTTTGAAGTCGTTAAAAATGACGCCCCAATTCAGGTAGAAAAAGTTGATATTCTTTATGGATTGGAACGTAAAATAATAGAAATTCTTTTGTTGTACGGAAATAAAACAGAGGAATTTGAAGACGTTCTTTTAAAGACGAATGAAGCTGGCGAGATTGAAAATAGTATTGAAAAGAAAGAATACAAAGTATTTCAAAGAATCTATTTGAGCCTGCAGGAAGATGAAGTAGAGCTGGCCAATCCTTTATTCAGAGAAATATTTAATAATTTGATAAACTATTATCTTCAGACTGAAAATTTTAGTATTGAACAATATTTAATGCATTTGCAACCTGAATTTGCTCAAGAAGTGACAGATATTTTAATGGAAGACGAAAGAGTCACTTTGCATAATTGGGAAGGTCAAAGCATTTTTCCAAAGACTAAAAATGATACCATTAGCCAGTATGTTTCTGAAACTATTCTAACATTGCGTTGGTATTTAGTAGACAAAATAATTGAGGAAATAAAAAGCTCAATATCCTCAGAACCAGATTCTGATAATATTGAGCCTTTATCTATGGCAATGGATTACTACAAATTAATTAATTCCTTTTCGAAAAAATTAGGAAGAGTAATATCACGCTATAATTAAACTATTTCCAGTGTTTTGGCTTTATTTACCAAATCCACTAAATTAGTAACATTCAATTTTTGCAATAATCTTAATTTATAAGTGCTTATTGTTTTTTCGTTAAGTCCAAGTATTTTAGAAATCTCATTGTTTTTCTTACCATCACTTAAATAGCGCAAAACTTCCACTTCACGATTAGAGAGTTTACGATACAAACGCTCACTTTTATTTTGTTTAGCAATCAGAGCAAGATTTTTCTTAACGGTTTCGTCTATGATAATCTTTCCTTGATTCACTTTAATAATTGCCTGACCTAAAGTTTCTAATTTTTCTTTTTGAGAAACAAATCCTGAAACTCCGGCTTTTATAGCGTTTGGCGCATATATTTGTTCTGAAAGGTCGCTAAAAATGATGATTTTTGTTTTTGGAAAATTTTTCAAAATATTTTTAACTTCAAAAATACTAGAAAGACCTTCTAATTCCAGATCCAAGATTAAAACATCAATCTCCTTAGTAAGGAGGATGTCTCGTACCATTAAAAAATTCCCAACATTGGCAACAATTGAGATATCATCGTGATCTTTAAAATAGGATTTTACCCCAAAATGCACAACGGGATGATTATTTGCTAAACAAACTTTTATCATAATATTAAATTTTTGAATTGTCTATATTTTATCAACAAGTAAAGTTAATAAAAAATTTTGTAAACTTTCTAAAAATATTAGAAAAATACTACTTAAATTCATTTGAAATTTCACAAACTGGAATTTCTCTCATTTTATGCTGATTAATGGAGTTTAATCTCTTATAAATTTCTAGTACAACTCTTTCTCTTCCCGAGAAATCTGCAGGAATTTTTCCCTTTTCATCCTCAAGCATGGCCCATTCCAGTTCATCATAACTAGCTCCAATTTGGTCTTCATCAGTTCTGTCATCTCCAAATAATCCATCAGTTGGTGAAGCTTCTAAAATTGAAACCGGGATTTTTAAATACTTCCCCAAAGCATAAACATCAGACTTCATTAAATCCGCTATTGGACTTAAATCTACTCCGCCATCACCATATTTTGTATAAAAACCAACACCAAAATCTTCTACTTTATTTCCTGTTCCTGCAACTAACAAACCTTGAATTCCTGCAAAATAATACAATGTGGTCATTCGTAAACGTGCCCGAGTATTAGCCAAAGACAAATTTACCTTATCAGAAATTGCTATACTCGGAACAATATTTTTGAAAGTTTCAAAAACCGAAGTTAAATCTGCTTCAACATTGGTAACGTTTGGAAATCGGTTTTTCAGTTGTTCAATATGTTCTCGGCCTCGACTTACGTGACTTGGAGCCTGATGTATAGGCATTTCAACACATAAAGTAGGTAACCCTGTTTGCGCGCAAAGCGTAGAAGTAACTGCTGAATCCACTCCGCCAGAAATCCCCACAACAAAACCAGTAACTTTTGCGTTTTCAGCATAGGTTTTTAACCAATTGACAATATGGGTATTTACTTTTTCAACTTGAATGGTGCTTTTTTTAGGCATAATAGTTTGGGTTTTTAAAAAGTAGGAATTGTATATTTGCAAAAATAATAATTTTCAGGAGCTATTCCCGCTATCCGTTGCAAATATATTCACTGAACTCCAATTAAAATAAAAGTTAGGTGAAGTAATCTTTTCTTTTTCTAAAGAAAAAAAAGAAAAGGATTTCCACTGCTATCGGGGCTCATATCTTTGCTAAGAATACAAATTTATGAAATACGTATCTTTGAAATAGTAACAATTGATAAGCAAAATGAAGTTGCAAAATTCTATCGGGGCCAGATACGTCAAGACGATATTGCAAGCTAGGTTAATCAACTTCA
>CAMCFT010000008.1 GCA_945874225.1 Flavobacterium psychrophilum | reverse complement strand
TTTTTTTATTTTTATTTTAATTAATTTATTTACAAAGAAAATAACAATCAATATGGAGAAAGAGGTAAAACTTGCATTGTTGACAGGATGTTGTATCTTGTTAATGATTGCCACCTATATCTATAATTTGGGTTTAGCCAGCCGTATGCGTGTAATGTTCTTACCATTATTTTTTTATTCCTTACATCAAATTGTTTATTTTGACCATGAAAAAAAATCATAAAATTAAGAGGCGGTTGGACAGTTTATATAAAATTTTAAAAAAACAAAATAAACGGATATGAAAATCATTTTTTCATCAAACATAGCCTGGAGTATTTTTAATTTTCGATTTAATTTATTAAAATCTTTACAAGATGACGGGCATGAAATTTATACTGTTGCTTTTCCTGATGAATACTCAGAAAAACTAAAAGAACAAGGGTTTCATTTTGTAGCCGTTAATTTAAATAACAACGCAACAAATCCGATTGAGGATTTAAAAAGTATCTACAGCTATTATAAGATTTATAAAAAGATAAGTCCTGATGTCATTTGCCATAATGCTATAAAGCCAAATATATATGGCACAATAGCCGCTGGTATGCTAAACATTCCTGTCGTTAATAACATTTCAGGATTGGGAACGATCTTTATTAAGAAAAGTTTCTCTACTCAAATTGCAAAATTATTGTATCGATTTTCTCAACGAAAAGCATCTAAAATATTTTTTCAAAACAAGGATGATTTGAATTTGTTTTTAGAAAATAAATTAATAGAAAATTCGAAGGCACAAGTCATTCCAGGTTCAGGGGTTAATACGTTAAGGTTTATTCCAAATGAAGCAAAAGAAGAAGGATTGGATTTTACTTTTTTATTTATTGGGAGATTGCTATACGATAAAGGAATACGAGAATATGTTGAGGCGGTACAATTGCTAAAAAAGAAATACCCGAAAACAAAATTTAGTATTTTGGGTCCTTTATATGAAAACAATGCTACAGCAATTTCAAAAGAAACCTTATTAAATTGGACCACTAGTGATGAGATTATTTATTTGGGCCATACTGATCGGGTTGAAGAGGTGATGAAGGAGGCAGATTGTGTAGTCTTGCCTTCTTATAGAGAAGGGTTGTCAAAAGTATTAATTGAAGCTTCAAGTATGGGGTTGCCAATTGTGACTACTAATGTTCCTGGATGTCGAGATGTTGTAATAGACAAGGTCACCGGTTTTTTATGTGAGGTTAAAAACAGCAAAGACTTGGCTGATAAGATGGAGAAAATGTTGTTGATGTCTTCAGAGGAAAGGATGAAAATGGGGTATTATGCCAGAGAAAGAGCAATTGAGGTCTTTGATGAAAAAATTATTATCCAACATTATAAAAAAGCAATTTACGATTTAGTTTAACAATTTTTTATAGCATATAATCCAATAATTATGGAAATTGTAATAGTTAGTATGGTCTTGTTTTTGGTGGAGCTTCTCTATTTCAAAATAGCAGATCGATACAATATCATCGACAAACCCAATCACCGTTCGTCACATTCCAAGGTTACCATTAGAGGTGGAGGCATTATTTTTCCTATTGCATTGCTCATTGCTTTTGTATTAGGTTATACTAGTTGGTTATTGGCTTTGGCTGTCATTTTAGTTGCGGTTGTTAGTTTTATAGATGATATAAAACCTATGCATCAATTGCCTCGTTTTGGATCACAAATTATTGCTTTCTTATTAGTGGCTTATGATTTGAACCTTTTTCAGGAAACGCTGTGGGTTTTACCTCTTGTTTTTATTCTCTTGATTGGATGGATGAATGCCTTTAATTTTATGGATGGTATCAATGGGATAAGTGTATTGTATGCTCTTTCAACTATTGTCAGTTTTGCAGTATTGCCTATTCATGAAACCCGTTTACCTTTGCTGATTATTATGGGATTATCATGCTTTGTTTTTGGTTTTTTTAATGTAAGAACTAATGCAAAGACTTTTGCAGGGGATGTAGGGAGTATCAGTCTGGCTTTGTTTTTAGGCTATTTTATGATCGAAACCATTATCGAAACAGGGCAAATTGGGTATATTCTTTTCTTTTCTGTTTATGGCATTGATGCAATTTTCACTGTTCTCTACAGAATCAAAAAAAGAGAAAATATATTTGAAGCCCATCGTTCTCATTTATACCAATATTTAGCCAATGAACAAGGACATTCGCATGTTATAATTGCTGTTATTTATGCTGTATTGCAATTGTTGGTGAATGGTATTGTTATTTATTTAGAAAGACAAGGGGAACTGTCGCTTTTCTTTTCTTTAGCTATTTTATTGGTATTGACTATTGTATATTTGTTGTTTCGGACTTTTGTGGTTCGAACTCTGCTATTAAAAAAGGAATAGTTTTTATATTTTTTCAATAGGAAGTGAGTGTATTGAATTTCAGTATTGGTGTTATGAATAATAAAAAAATTTGGCTTTCTTCTCCCCATTTAGAAGGGAATGAGCAAAAGTATGTTCAGGAAGCCTTTGAGACTAATTGGATTACTTCAGAGGGTTCCAATCTTAACGGCTTAGAACAGGATTTAGAAAATTATTTAGGAAATCAATCTCACGTTGGCGCTTTAAGTTCCGGAACTGCTGCCGTCCATTTAGGGCTAATACTCTTAGGCGTTCAGGCAGGTGATGCCGTGATTTGTCAGAGCATGACTTTTTCGGCTACTGCCAATCCAATATTATACCTTGGGGCTACCCCCATTTTCATAGACAGCGAATTGGAAACCTGGAATCTTTGTCCCATAGCTCTGGAAGAAGCCATCACAGATAGTATAGCCAAAGGGCGAAAACCAAAAGCCATCATTGCAGTGCATTTGTACGGAGTTCCGTATCAAATTGAAACTATACAAGCGGTTGCCAATCAATATGGTATTCCTGTTCTGGAAGACAGTGCTGAAGCGCTGGGAAGTAGTTACAAAGGGCAACGCTGTGGTACTTTTGGAGATATTGGAGTTCTGTCTTTTAACGGCAACAAGATTATTACCACTTCGGGAGGTGGTGCAATTGTTACCAAAACCAAAGCGTTAAAAGAAAAAGCGCTCTTTTTTGCCACCCAATCCAGAGATAACGCGCCCCATTATCAGCATAGTGAAATAGGGTATAATTATCGAATGAGCAACATTTGTGCGGGAATTGGCCGGGGTCAGATGGAAGTTTTAGATTCTTATGTTGCCTTGCGCAGAAAGATGCATGATTTTTATGTGGATTTATTTGCAGCCATTGCAGGCGTAACGGTTTTTACAGCACCCAACGAAGATTATTTTGCCAATTATTGGCTGTCTGCTATTGTAGTTGATTCCGAACTGACCAATGGAATCGACAGAGAATCGGTTCGTCTAGCATTTGAAGCGGAAAACATTGAATGCCGCCCTTTATGGAAACCCATGCATTTACAGCCCATTTTTTGCAACTATCCTTATTATGGAAAAGAAGTAGCCGAAACCTTGTTTGAAAAAGGATTGTGTATGCCCTCCGGTTCTAACTTAACAGACGAAGAGCGAGGCAGAATAGCTGCGGTAGTGAAAAGCATTTTCGGGTTATGAGTTATCTGTTTTTATTTATTTTTAACCTTTAAGTACTGGAATTCAATTCTGTAATAGTAAAAAATACAGTTTCTTTCTTCTTTTATTTGCATATCGAATAAGCATATCTAACTTTACGGGAATTACCCAACATTATTTTTAAATACAATGAACCTAGAACCTACTTTTATTAAAGATTTAGTACTCCTTACGCCAGTAGTTTTTGAGGACGAAAGGGGCTACTTTTTTGAGTCCTACAACAAAAGCAAATTAGCCAATTTAGGCATACACATCGATTTTGTACAGGACAATCAGTCTTTCTCAAAGAGAGGAACTCTGAGAGGTTTACACTATCAAAATCCGCCTTTTGCACAAACCAAACTGGTTAGGGTGCTGCAGGGAGAGATTATGGATGTTGCGGTAGATTTGCGACGGGATTCTCCCACTTTTGGCAAACAGTACAGTATTGTATTATCAGCCGAGAACAAAAAACAATTATTGATTCCGCATGGATTTGCTCATGGCTTTTCAGTATTGAGTGAAACTGCCGTGGTGCTCTATAAATGTGATCAATATTATAACAAGCAAAGTGAAGGAGGAATTCGATATGATGATGCCACTTTAAATATCGACTGGGGAATGGATTTAGCAACTGCCATTGTTTCAGAAAAAGATATGATTTTACCTAATTTTTCAACTTGTAATTCCCAATTTTAATGAAATAAGCAGGCCAAATAACATACTATTTTTTAAACCATTAAGAAATTATGAAATTTAAGTTTTTGGTCTTAATGAACCTTAATTCCTTAATGGTTTCAAGAAAAAGGCACTATTTTTATAAACGAATACCGCTAGTTATTTCAAATTAGTCCAATAAAAATTAGTCCAAATGAATTATACAGCGGCATTATAGCTGAGAGATTAGATTAAAAGACATGAACCCATGTGGTATAACAAAATTTCCAAATGCTAACAGTATCGGTTAGTCAAAAAAAAATAAACATCAACAGATGAAAAAAATACTAGTTACAGGAGCCAATGGGCAATTGGGTTCAGAAATAAAAGAATTAGCCTCTCATTATCCCAATTTTGAATTTATTTTTACCGATATTGATGATTTCCCATTGGATAAAACACAGGAAATCATTGCCAATTTTAATCGTATTCAGCCTGATATTGTGATTAATTGTGCTGCCTACACCGCTGTTGATAAAGCGGAACAAGATCAGGAAGTAGCAGATGCTATCAATCATCGCGCCATTGCCAGTTTAGCGACTTTGTGCCACAATTCAGGAGCAAAACTAGTTCATGTTTCCACAGATTATGTTTTTGACGGCACCTCTGCTATTGCTTATAAAGAAGAGGATCAACCCAATCCCAAAAGCGTTTATGGGGTTACAAAATTAGCAGGAGAAATTGCCTGTTTAAAAAATTGTCCGGAAAGTATTATCATAAGAACAGCTTGGGTTTACTCTGAATTTGGTAATAATTTTGTAAAAACAATGTTGCGTTTGATGACCGAAAGAGATACGTTGAGTGTGGTAAACGATCAGATTGGTTCTCCTACGTATGCAGCTGATTTGGCACAGGTTATTTTAACTATTTTGGATAGTTCTAAATGGGAACCTGGTATTTATCATTATTCGAATGCAGGAGCCATCAGTTGGTATGAATTTGCATTGGATATCAAAGAGATTGGACAAAAAAGCTGTGATATCAAAGGAATTCCCGCATCATCTTATCCCACACCTGCCGAAAGACCCGCTTATTCCTTATTGGATAAATCCAAGATCACAGCAGTATACGGAATTGAGCCTGTTGATTATAAAATTAGTTTGACGAAAATGATGAACAGATTGCAGGGTGCAGGTGGCAGGTAGCAGATTTCAGGTAGCAGTAAAAAACGATAACCAACAACCCAACACTTATTACCCAAAACCCAACACCTATACCCAGAACCTAACATATATTACCCAAAACCCAACACATATTGCCCAAAACCCAACACCTATACCTAGAACCTAACACCCAACCCACAATGAAAGGAATAATATTAGCCGGCGGATCCGGTACCCGATTGCACCCATTGACTTTGGCCATGAGCAAACAAATGATGCCTGTTTATGATAAGCCTATGATTTATTATCCATTATCTACATTGATGACGGCTGGGATTCATGAGATATTAATTATATCGACCCCCCACGATTTGCCCAATTTCAAGAAATTATTGGGTGACGGATCAGCTATTGGCTGTCAATTCAGTTATGCCGAGCAGGTCATTCCAAATGGGCTGGCACAGGCTTTTGTGATAGGAGAAGAATTTATCGGGAAAGACAGCGTTGCTTTAGTTTTGGGAGATAATATTTTTTTTGGTTCTGATATGGATGAGTTGTTGCAGTCGAACGCCCATCCTGAGGGAGGGGTTGTTTTTGCCTATCATGTTTCAGATCCGGAGCGTTACGGAGTGGTTGAATTTGACGAAAATTTAAAAGCTCTTTCCATTGAAGAAAAGCCGCTGCAACCCAAATCGAATTATGCCGTTCCTGGTTTGTATTTTTATGATAATTCAGTGGTGGAAATCGCTAAGAACATTCAACCTAGTGCCCGAGGGGAATATGAAATCACCGATGTGAATAAAGTATATCTGGAAAAAGGGGCTTTAAAAGTGGGAATCTTAAACCGAGGCACAGCTTGGCTGGATACGGGTACATTCAATAGTCTGATGCAGGCGGGTCAGTTTGTTCAGGTTTTAGAAGAACGTCAGGGATTAAAAGTGGGCTGTATTGAAGAAATTGCCTGGCGACAGGGATTTATAAGCAGTGAGCAGCTAAAGAGTTTAGCAGAACCTTTGATAAAATCGGGTTATGGAGATTATTTACTCCAATTGTTAAAACAAAAAAAATAGATTTAATCCCGGTGCTAACTGGGATTTTTTTTTGAACTATACGCTATAAAGCAGAGGAGTGAGTTATATATAGGAAAAAAATGATATAAATTTAATTTATATTTGTTTTTAAATTTATATAAAAACAAGAACAAATGTGGTTTTTATCGGTGTATTAATGACTTTCATCGATGAATACCCCATATTTTTAAAGACTATTCCGTTGTAAAATATTAAGTTGTATTTTTGTATGTTTTTAAGACTAATAGTATGAAATAAATAGTGCAAATAGGCGTTTGTATTTTTAGTATTATTGAATTCCGATAGAAACTATTTTCGAGGGTGTCAATAATTTGTTTTTTCAGTACACGACTTATTAAAAAACCAACAGCAAACGGTATTTACATTAAGAATCCATACTCTATTTATATGAATAAAAAATACTCTAATTAAGGATGAAAGACAATAATTTAAGTAGTTATTTTTCTAGAGCTAATCTAAGATTCAATATTCATAATTTAAGCTATTTGCCTAGATGGATTATTGTAATGATTGATTTCACTGTTTTAGTATTGGCATTTTTACTCACTTATTTAATATACAATAGAGCCGGACTAGAGTATATTACCACTCCACATAAAGTCATTTATATTAGTTCTTTATTTGGAATTAATATATTTTTCTTTTGGTTATTCCGGACTTATTCTGGTATTATCCGTCATTCCTCTTATATTGATGCCGTTAAGCTTTTGTTTTCACAAACGGCTGTTTTGGTTTTCCTTCTGTTTTTTAATTTCTTATATGAGATGCTTTACCATGTGAAAGCTTTTCTAAACTCGGGACTTTTCATCAACATAGTCTTATCTTTTTGTGGTTTGTTTGTTTATCGTATAATTGTGAAACAAACTTTTGAACTTTATTTTACGGAAAGGAATGATGCTAAATTGATAAAAGCAATCATTTATGGTACAGATGCTAATGCGATATCAGTTGCCAATGCCTTAAACTTAGAAACACCTACGCGATTTAAAATATTAGGGTTTGTCGATAAAAATAATCAGAATGCTTCGAAGCGAATGTTGGATTTACCCATATATGTTCTTAGAAAAAAGCTACCTACATTATTGCGTTCCATTGACGCTGAGGCAGTTGTAATAGCGGATCGAAGTCTGTCCAAAGAAGAACAATTGGTTATTGTTGACCAATGCCTGGAATTCAATTACAAAGTTTTTACCTTACCTTCTGTATCCGATTGGGAAAATCAAAAAGAGATTTCCCAAAAAGTAAAGAACATCCAGATTGAAGATTTACTCGAAAGAGAGCCTATTGTTCTGGACAGTATTTCCATTTCTAAACAGTTAATGGATAATACTATTTTAATTACGGGTGCAGCAGGATCCATAGGCAGTGAAATTGTAAGACAGGTATTGAGTTTCAACCCTAAAAAAGTAATTATATTAGATCAGGCCGAGACACCGCTGCATCATATTAGTTTAGAAGTGGAGGGTATTCAGACTGATGCCATAATCCGAACTCTTATTGTTGATATTAGAAATAGGGCTGCTTTAGAGAAAGTTTTTAAATTATACCGACCTCAAATGGTTTATCATGCTGCAGCCTATAAGCATGTGCCCTTAATGGAAGAAAACCCGTCTCAGGCCATTCTGACCAATGTGGAAGGAACAAAAAACCTTGCCGACTTAGCCCTCGAATACGGGGTCAATAAATTTGTAATGATCTCTACAGACAAGGCTGTAAACCCAAGTAATGTTATGGGAGCGAGCAAAAGAATCGCTGAAAAATATGTACAGTCCCTACATCTTAAATGCCAGGAGCGAAACGACTGCTTGTACGCCACTAAATTTATTACTACCCGTTTCGGAAATGTTTTAGGTTCCAATGGTTCCGTAGTTCCTTTATTTTCCAAACAAATAGCTGAAGGGGGGCCAATTACCATTACACATCCTGATATTATTCGTTATTTTATGACCATACCCGAAGCATGCCAGTTGGTTCTGGAAGCAGGTGCTATGGGTAACGGAGGCGAGATTTATATTTTTGATATGGGAAAACCGGTCAAGATTATCGATTTGGCCCGAAAGATGATTCGTCTGGCAGGATTCGTTCCGGATCGAGACATCAAAATAAAGATAGTAGGATTGCGTCCCGGAGAAAAACTATATGAAGAGCTGCTCAATGACACTTCCAAAACGCTGCCTACTTATCACGAAAAAATTATGATTGCGCAGGAAATTCAGGAAGAGTTTGAAGATTTGCATATTGAAATCGAAGAGCTTATTGGTATTGCCAGTTTCTTTGACAATGATGATATCGTGGCCAAGATGAAAAAGATTGTTCCCGAGTTTATCAGTATGAATTCTGCCTTCACCATATTGGATAAATAAGAAGCACGTAATGGTAGCCCACATAAAAGTGTATAGGAGGATTTATTTTCTTCGGTACGCTTTTTTTTATTTTCGACCAGTCTTACTCTATGCTAAAAAACTGATTGTTTGCTATAGCCTCTTTTAAGGGTGTCAGGTCTTTTAATTTTACTTTTTGGTTAAAGCCAGCAATATGATTGTCATGGTGTGCATCGGAACCCACAAAGTTGTACATTCCTTTCTGGAGCAATTTTTCGGCAATTTTACTCACCGCAAGTCCGTAATAGCCCACCACAGCTAACAAATTTAACTGAAACAGGCAACCCGCTCTTTTCAGTTTGTTGTATTCTTCCATATTATGGTGATAAAACAAATAACGTTCCGGATGTGCTAAAACCGGAATATAGCCAGCAACCTGCAGATCGAATAAAATGTCATACAACTGAATAGGAGGATTGATATAAGACATTTCGACCAATACATAATTTTTTTTGAGGGTCAACAGATTCTCGGATTTAAAAAGACTCACAAAGTGGTCGTCCATCATATATTCTGCAGCTGCTCGAAAGGGAAGGGTAATTTTGTGTTTTCTTAATTCCATTAGGACAGCCGCTTCTTTTTCGGTAATAATCTCGGGAGTATTATCCCAAAAATGTTTGATGATATGGGGTGTAGTAATGCATTGCGTCATTCCAAAACTTTGAAGTGCCTTCGTGAGTCGCAACGTATCCTCAAAACTTTGGGCGCCATCGTCTATTCCAGGTAAAAGATGGGAATGGATGTCAACATAATTCTCCGGAATTAAATCTTTGAGTACAGGTTTTGATTGAAATAGTGATAGCATGTTGTAAAGGTAGGGTTTAAATTGTGAATTGTGAATTGTGAATTGTGAATGGTGAGCAGTGAGAAGTGAATGGTGATTAGTTATAAGAAAAGGGTTGTATTCTTTTATAACCTAAAATTAATAAATTGCAGGGTCAGATTAGGGGAGTTAAAAAGGGCTAAAGATTATATAAGTGTGAGGGAAGAAGAATGGATAGTAAAAACGAACACACCCCCAACCTCCCGTTTTAAAGGTTAACACACCCCCAGCCCCTCTCAAGAGGGGAGTTAGGAGTGCAATTAATTACGTTTATATGGAAGAGACTATTTAGTTTAATTTTAAAGGTGACTATCAGCAGGGTTATATTCCCCTTTCAAGAGGGGAGAAAGGAGTTCAAATATCTACATTTCTATTAATGAAGTTCTTTAGTGAAATCCTAAAAGTTATTATCAGCACGGTTCTGTTCCCCTCTTGAGAGGGGTTAGGGGTGTGTTTTTAAATTAATTCAACAACCCAATTTTATCAACAATTAGTTCAGTTGGTATTTTATTTTATAAAACAAGTTAAATACGTTACTTTTAATACTGCAAAAAGCTAAAGCAAACAAATGACTAAAAGAATAATTATTCCTTACAATCCCATACTAAAAGAGTTTGCGCGCCAACTTCGGAATGATTCCACCAGAACAGAGATTTTTCTTTGGTTAAAGTTGAAAGGCAAACAAATGTATGGATATGATTTTCATCGTCAAAAACCGATTGATCAGTATATATTAGATTTCTTTTGTCAGGAATTGATGCTGGGGATAGAAGTTGACGGATATTCTCATGAGTTTCTGGAAGTTTATAATAAAGATACTATTAAGGAAAAGAGAATGAACGAACTGGGAATTGCCGTTTTGCGATTTAGTGATAAACAAGTATTAAGAGATATGGAGAATGTGATTAGGGCGATTGAGTTTTTTATTTTGAAGTATGAGGAACACACCACAAACCTCCCGTTGTAAAGATTGACACACCCCCCAACCCCTCTCAAGAGGGGAGCGAGGAGTGCAGCTAATTACGTTTCTATAAATGAAATCATTTAATTTAATTCTGAAGGTAACAATTAGCAGTTTTCTGTTCCCCTGTCTTTGCGAAGAATGAAGCAATCTAGAGGGGCTAGGGGTGTGTTATTTAGTTTAATAATAAAATTTATTATTAGCAGGGTTGAATTCCTCTCTTGAAATCGAAGATTCAACGACTCCAAAACAAATAGTAACTGGAGTTATAGGGGCTAGGGGTGTGTTATTTATCTAATTTTGGAGCTTATAATCAGCACGGTAGAATTTACCCTGTCATTGTGAAGAATGAAGCAATCTGGAGAACCTGTCCCGACTTTTCGGGAGGTTGGGTGTGTGTTCTGACTTTCAGCAGCTGTTAAAAATCCTTCAAAAATCAAAACTTTTATCCGGTACTTCTAAGTTAGAAATTATTATATTTGCGTTCGAACCACCGGACGGGTTGGTGGTTTTGATACGGAAATCCTTCCCGGATTTGTTCGATTGCCTGAATTTAGTACATACCATGAACACTACAGAAAATACAGATAACGACTGGCTGTTTGAGATAACACCTAAAAACAAATTCTTTTCGCTGAACCTCAAAGAAGTCTGGCAATACCGCGATTTGCTAATGCTTTTTGTCAAAAGAGATGTGGTTACCGTTTACAAACAAACCATTTTGGGGCCTTTGTGGTACCTGATTCAACCCTTGTTTACTTCGATTACTTTTACCATTATTTTTAATACTGTAGCAGGAATAGACACAGGAACAGTACCTCCGTTTTTGTTTAATTTGGCCGGAATCACAGTTTGGAATTATTTCACGGCCTGCCTTAATGATACCTCAGATACGTTCAAAAGAAATGCGGCCATATTTGGCAAAGTTTATTTTCCACGCATCATCATGCCGCTTTCGGTGGTGATTTCTAACTTGTTGAAATTTGGAATCCAATTTATGATTTTCGTGGCTTTTTATATCTTCTATTATCTGCGGGGAGCTGCCATATCCATCAACGAATCCCTTTTGTTTTTTCCTTTACTGATAGCCCTGATGGGGATTTTAGGACTAGGCTTGGGGATGTTTATTTCGTCTTTGGTTACTAAGTACCGGGATTTTAGTTACCTCATAGGTTTTGGGGTGCAATTATTAATGTACCTCTCGGCGGTAATGTATCCCATGGCATTAATCAAAGAAAAATTGCCTGCTTACGGCTGGCTGGTTGAATACAATCCGTTGGCTTACGTAATAGAAACCACCCGTTATATGTTGCTGGGCATAGGACAAATTTCTTTTTTGGGATTGGGCTATACTTTTGCCGTGACCGTCATTGTATTTTTGGTTGGAGTTTTGATTTTTAATAAGACGGAGAAGAGTTTTATTGATACGGTTTAGTTAGTTATTATTTAGTGAGTAAAAAAGGTTAGCTATTCAATCGTTTAACTGTTTCACCCATAACCTTAATATTTCCTTAAATACCTTATATGGTAAAAAAAAATTAAACCACATAAGACATATAAGATTCATATAAGAAAAAAAACTTAGCGACTTAGCGTCTTCGTGGCAAAAAAACAACAATCGAAATCGAAAGACATCTTAAAACCAAATACCTTATATTTTCTTAAATGCCTTATATGGTAAAAAAAATTAAACCACATAAGACTTATAAGATTCATCTAAGAAAAAAAACTTAGCGACTTAGCGCCTTCGTGGCAAAAAACAACAATCGAAATCGAAAGACATCTTAAAACCAAATACCTTATATTTTCTTAAATGCCTTATATGGTAAAAAAAAAAATTAAACTACATAAGACATATAAGATTCATATAAGAAAAAAACTTAGCGGCTTAGCGCTTTCGTGGCAAAAAACAACAATCGAAATCGAAAGACATCTTAAAACCAAATACCTTATATTTTCTTAAATGCCTTATATGGTAAAAAAAAATTAAACCACATAAGACATATAAGATTCATCTAAGAAAAAAACTTAGCGACTTAGCGTCTTCGTGGCAAAAAACAACAATCGAAATCGAAAGACATCTTAAAACCAAATACCTTATATGGAAAAAAAAATTAAACCACATAAGGCATGTAAGATTCATTTAAGAAAAAAATCTGTTTTGATTCTTGTTTTTGCAAAGCAATACATTGTCTGTTACCCCGAGCACGTCATCCCGAGCGCAGTCGAGGGACAAAGGGTGTGTCCCAAAAAAAACAGCATCTCACTTGTGAAGTGCCAAAAAAAAAATAACTTTGTCCTTTAGCGCCTTCGTGGCAAAAATAGTTTAAACGATTAACTGATAACCCAACACCTAACACCCCCATTGAAAGACATCATCCTCAAAGCCGAAAACATATCCAAGCAATACCGCCTCGGGCAGGTAGGAACGGGTACGCTGAGTCATGACCTGAACCGTTGGTGGCATCAGGTGCGCGGCAAGGAAAACCCTTACTTGAAAATAGGGGATACCAACGACCGCAGCACGAAAGGCGAAAGCGATTACGTTTGGGCGCTCCAGGATATTAATTTTGAAGTAGAACGGGGCGAAGTTTTGGGCATTATTGGCAAAAACGGAGCGGGAAAATCTACCCTCTTAAAAATATTATCTAAAGTTACCGCTCCTACCACGGGCAGCATTAAGTCCCGCGGGCGCATTGCTTCTTTGCTGGAAGTAGGGACAGGATTTAACCCGGAACTGACAGGACGCGAAAACATCTTTTTGAACGGTGCCATTTTAGGAATGACCAAAAAAGATATCACCTCGAAGATTGATGAAATTATAGACTTCTCCGGTTGTGAGCGCTATATAGACACACCAGTAAAACGATACTCCAGCGGGATGACGGTGCGACTTGCTTTTGCAGTAGCCGCTTTTCTCGAACCTGAAATCTTAGTCATAGATGAGGTACTGGCTGTGGGCGATGCTGAGTTCCAGAAAAAAGCCATTGGCAAGATGCAGGATATTTCACGACAAGGAGGACGGACGGTTTTGTTTGTGAGCCATAATATGGCGGCAGTGAAGAGTCTGTGTACGAGATTACTTGTATTACAAAATGGAACTATGTTTTATGAGGGAGATGTGGATGAAGGTATTGCATTCTATTTGAATTCTGAAAATGAAAATTTTGATGATAATGCAATACAAGAATTTATTCAAAATCAAAATGATGATTTTTTTGTTTTGGAAAATGTTTCTTTACAGCAAGATTTATCTTCTGAAAATAATTTTTATACGAATAAAGAGATTATCATTACTGTGGAATATAATGTCATCATGGACATTCTAGGATTAAGAATTGGTTTTGATTTGATTGATTTAACCTCTGGAGTTGTAATTTTTAGATCATTTCATGATGATTTAGAAAATAAAATTAAATATGTGAATAGAGGAAAGTACGCCATTCGAGCAGCTATTCCTAAAAATTTTTTAAAAAACGGCTTATTCGGAATCAAATTAGCCATAGGAATTCATAATATTCGATGGATTGTTTTTGATGATAATTTAATGTTGCGATTTAATGTAACCAATGTTGATGGTTTGAATAGTGCCTTTACAGATTCAAGACCCGGATTTATAATGCCTCAATTATATTGGCAATTTATTGATAATTAAAAAATTAAAATGAATAAGAACTTTTTTAAAAGACCTTTTTATTATACTGCGGGTAAAATTTCTAGAATAATGAGAGATTATCAAAGGCAACAAGACGAAAAAATAATTCGAGCAGCTAATGAATCTTGGAATAATTTATTTAATGAGAAAGGGTTTTTCGAATTTAATTTGGAGAATAATGTCAAAATAAACCTATATAAGGATAGTGTTTTGTCAAGATTAATTTTTGATGGCTTTGAAAAGGAGGAGACAGATTTTCTAACAAAAATTTTAAAAAAAGGAGATATTTTTGTAGATATTGGAACCAATGTAGGTTTGTTTTCTTTGATAGCTTCTAAAATTGTAGGTAATGAGGGTAAGGTATTGTGTTTTGAACCTGCTCCTTTGACATTTTCTAGATTAAAAGAGAATATAAATCTAAACGATTTTGAAAATGTAGATTTTAGGAATATAGGTCTCTCAGATAAAAATGGAGAATTAACTTTTTATGTTTCAAATAATGGACATGATGCTTGGAATTCTTTTGCGCCGAGTCAAGATAATAAATTAGATAGTTCTATTCAAGTTCCAGTTTCCACCTTGGACATCGAGTTGACAAACATAGATAAGACTAAAATTAAATTAGTGAAGATAGATGTTGAAGGTTGGGAAAAATTTGTTTTGAATGGAGGAAAAGAATTTCTTATAAATTTCAATCCTATTGTGATGGTTGAATTTACTGAGGAAAACACCTTCAATGCAGGTTATCCAGTATGTGAAATATACGACATAATGCAAGATTTTGGCTATCTTTGGTATAGAATAAGTAATGGAGAATTAGTAAAAGAAATAAAAAAATCACATTATCCGTATGATAACTTAATTGCAATTAAAGATGATATACAAGGAATAATCTGATTTTTATAAGTTTATCAATGCATCAGCTCATTAGATTTAGATGAATATAAAACTATCCATCATTACCATCAACTACAACAACCTCGAATGGTTGAAAAGAAACATTGAGAGGGTGTTGAATCAAACGTGGCGAGAGCTTGTGTATATTGTTATAGATGGCGGTCTAATTATGGTAGTGCCGCTTATATCGAAAGCCAAAGTGCAATATAGATTATAGGGTAAGTAAACTTGATAAAGGAGTATGCAGCGACATGAATAAAGGGATTGCAAATAAAAATAATTAGGAATGTTTAGGAAAAAGTTTTTGTATCTCATTCAAGGAAGAAAAGAAAATGTTTTAAAGTACTCTTACTTGCAAAATGCAAATTCAGATTTGATAACATTGACTTTTGATTTCAAAATAATAGAAAATGAATTAGAGTCAACTTCAAATATTTTTTTTCCAAATAGTTCTTGGGCAGAAGGGAGGAATAAGCAACTAGAATTAGCTAAAGAATTAAAAAATAAATATTTATATTATATTTTTATTGATGATGATGTTGAGTTTATTGCAGGTTGTTTTTCTGATTTCGAAAAACTACTTCTTCAGAATAAACCAGCTGTGGGAGTGCCTTTGCTTGCAATAATAAAAAACACAAACAAGTTTAATCCAAAATTAAAGATTCAACATCCCGTTGCAGTTGACCAACAGATTCAAGCCTATCATCATAAAGTTTTGAGCGAATCAATTGTAATGCCATTAGAAACTAAATTTGATAATTTAAGTTGGTGGTATTCTTGCGAAATAAATGGATTCTTAATTTTATCTCATTATAGAGGTTATATTATGCAGTTTAATGATATTGTTGTAGATAATGTAGGTCACCATTGGGACGATACAACTAAATTGTCAATTGATTTAACAAGCAATTATTTGGGAGGTGTTACTTCTGACGGATTAGAACAAATTAGAAAATTCATTGAAGTCAAATATGGAGTACAACCAAAACTTAGAAATACTTTATTTCATGATAATAATTTTAATAAACATAGTTATCTGCCACAAGGAAAATATTTACAACAATTTTATATTCAAAATGTTTTAAAGGGTAATTTTAAAAAATGTATTAAGATGTTTATTTTACAATTAAAAAACGGTTATAAAGAATATCCCAATAATCTGATTTTAAACGAAAGAGATATAAATAGGTTTGATGATAAAATAACTAATTAATTTTATGAATAAACTTCCAATTTCTGCTTTTATAGTTTCGAGGAATGAAGGGCATTTGCTTGAGAATTGCATAAAAAGTATTTTATTTTGCGATGAGATTATTGTTATTAATTTGGAAAGTACAGATAATACAGTTGATGTTGCAGAGAAGTTTGGTGCAAAAGTTTTGACTATTTCTCCTTTACCAGTAGTTGAAATGATTCATCAAAAATATATTTGTGAAACCAAAAATGATTGGGTTTTAATCACAGATCCTGATGAAGTGGCAACAAACGAATTAGCTGCAGAAATACAAGAATATTTTGTATCAATCGATTCGTTTTTCCGAATAGGAGTGGTTAATGTGCCGTTGTTTTACTATTTTAAATCTCATAAATTACGAGGAACGTCTTGGGGTGGCGTGAAAACAAGAGCCTATCTTGTTCATAAAGAAAGATTTATATTTTCAGGCAATGTGCACAATGGCAGATTTCTTTTAAACGGATATAAACAATATTTAATTACAAGCACTGGCAAAAATCATATCAATCATTATTGGATGTCAGGTTATTGGCAAATTTTTGAAAAACATTTACGTTATTTAAAAAATGAAGGAAAATCTAAATTTGACCAAGGTTACACTACAACATTTTCAAAGATTATTAAAATACCATTTCAGCAATTTTTTAATTGTTACATTCGTGCTAGAGGATTTAGAGATGGATTTGTAGGCTTATTTTTATCTCTATTTCGGGCATGGTATTTTACAGCTGCCAATATAGAATTATATAAATATCAAAGAAAGCAAACGAAAAAATTGTAAACAAATTTATGTATGCCCAAAATTTCCATCATAACCATAAATTATAACGATGCCATTGGTTTAGAAAAAACTATTGTATCAATATTGAATCAATCCTATTCTGATTACGAATACATAATTATTGATGGCAATTCTACTGATGGAAGCAAAGAGGTTATTCTTAAATATCAGAATCAATTGACTCATTGGGTAAGCGAGCCCGACAAAGGGATTTATAACGCCATGAACAAAGGAATAAAAGCTGCCAAAGGTGATTATTTGTTGTTTATGAATAGTGGTGATGTATTAGTGGATGATATAGATATTCTTAACATTTGCGACGAAAAATTAATTGAAGATATTGTGGCATTTGATTGTTTTTTAGAAAAGGGAAACAAAGTTGTGGGTAGAAGAACTCATATAGAAAAACCTACATTGTTTTATGTCTATAAGAATGGGTTCAAACACCAGAGTACCTTCATTAAAAGATATCTTTTTGAAAAAATAGGATTGTACAACGAAAATTATAAAGTAGCAGGTGATTATGAGTTTTGGATTCGTTGTTTTCTAGAACCGAGTACGACTTCTAAAAGTTATGCTATTCCCATTGCGATTTTTCAATTGAATGGGATTTCGCAAGAAGGTGGTTGGGGTATAGAGCACAAACAAATAGAACAGGAATTATTACCACATTTAATAACTGATTTTTATCTTTTTAAAAAGCTGTTGCCATATCAAAATTCAAGAATTTTAAAAATGGTAATTCAATTTCAAAAGTTTTTTAAAAAATTAATTTCCTAAATTGCAATTATTTTATTAATAATACGAATGGTATATTCTAAAAAAATTCTACTCTGTTTTGGCACACGCCCCGAAGCTATAAAAATGGCTCCATTATATCACAAACTACAAAAAAGTAGTTTTGAGGTTAAAGTATGTGTAACTGCACAACATCGTGAGATGCTGGATCAAGTATTAGATTTTTTTGAGATTGTACCGGATTATGATCTCGATTTGATGCAAGCCAATCAATCATTGAACGGCTTAAGTGCTAAAATTCTCTTTAAGATAGACGAAGTTTTAAAAATAGAAAAGCCCGATTTGGTTTTGGTTCATGGCGATACTACTACTACTTCTATGGTAGCTTTAGCTGCTTTTCATTTGGGAATAAAAGTAGGCCATGTAGAGGCAGGATTGCGAACGTATAACAAACAAGCTCCATTTCCGGAAGAAATCAATCGCCAGATTACAACTAGAATTGCTGACATTCATTTTACACCCACTCCACAGGCTACTCAAAATTTGTTGAATGAAGGAATTTCTCAAAGCAATATCATTGAAACTGGTAATACAGTTATAGATGCCCTGTTTTGGACAGTCAATAAAATTATGGAAGAAAGTTATTCTCATCCTGAAATTGAACAATTAAAAAATAGTATTCCAACCCATAAAAAAATGGTGTTGGTAACAGGACATCGTCGAGAAAACTTTGGAGATGGCTTTCAGAACATTTGCCAAGCATTGTTAAAAATTTCTGAAAGAGATGATGTGACAATTGTGTATCCTGTTCATATGAACCCCAATGTTAAGAATGTTGTTTATGAATTATTGTCTAAAAAGAGAAATATTCATCTTATTGCACCCGTTTCCTATCCAGCCTTTGTTTGGTTGATGCAACAATCATTTTTGATTGTTACCGATTCAGGAGGGATTCAGGAAGAAGCACCTTCATTAGGAAAACCTGTTATTGTAACTCGCACAGTTTCAGAAAGACCCGAAGGTGTAGCAGCAGGATTTTCGAACTTGGTAGGAACAGATGCAACTAAAATTATAAATACAATTGAGTCTGTTTTGGATAACTTTGAGGGTTTTGGAGATTCAACGAATCCTTACGGTAAAGGGGATTCATCTCAACAGATAGTTGATTATTTATTAAATCACCACTAAAATGAAAATACTCGTAGTAGTCGATTCCATAAACATTGAGGATAGCAGTGGCTCAAAAGCCAATGTGGCACTAATTAATAATCTAGGTGAAGCGGGCTTCGATGTATTAGTTTATCACTATACACAAATAGAAATAAAATTGTCAGGAGTTAGCTGTTTTGCTATCCCAGAAATAAAAAACAGTCCTTTATATTTTTTAAGCCGTTTACAAAGGGTCTTAAGCAGAAATTTCAATATAGAAATGGCTCAATTTCTAGAGCAATTATTCGGGTTTTCTTTTACCTTTTTTAATGATTCTAACAGCATTGTAAAATCTTTAAAGAGACTTATTTTCAGACCGGATTTGGTAATTACTTTGAGTAAAGGAGGAAGTTTTAGACCACATCATGCGCTGCTAAAACTCCCTGAATTACATAATAAATGGATGGCTTATGTGCATGACCCTTATCCGTTTCATTATTATCCTCGACCGTATAATTGGGTGGAATCGAGTTATAAATCAAGAGAAGCTTTTTTTGTTCAGGTTTCTGAAAAAGCAAATTACAGTGCTTTTCCTAGTCAATTATTATTAGAATGGATGGTGAGTTATTATCCCAACTTTCTGAAGACAGGTGTGGTAATTCCACATCAAAATGCAAAATATAGTTTCCAAAAATCAGAACAAACTAATGTTTTTCCCAATTATTTTGATATTTCAAAATTTAATTTGTTACATGCAGGAAATTTAATGGATCAACGCTCTCCCAGAGGGTTAATTGAAGGATTTAAATTGTTTTTAAACCACAATCCTGAAGCCAAAAATAAAACTCAATTACTTTTACTGGGATCGGCTTCTTACCATATGGAATTGCTGGAAATGCATCAAAAAAACTGTGAGCAAATTTATTTCTATAACGGAAATGTTTCTTTTGACATTGTTTATCATTTGCAACAAAATGTTTCGGTTAATATTATTTTGGAATCAAAATCAGAAATTAGCCCCTTTTTGCCGGCCAAGTTTCCACATTGTGTTGAAGCTAATAAAGCAATAATGTTATTGGCCCCTTTTAATAGCGAAACCAGAAGATTGTTGGGTGACGACTATCCATATTGGTCAGAAGTAGATGAGGTGGAAAAAATTGCTGCCATTATAGATATACTATATCAATTATGGAAAAAAAATCCCAATAATTTGCTTTTAAATCGAAGTGATTTAGTGGAATATTTATCATCCAATAATTTGAAAAAAGTAATCAATGATTTGCAAAAAATTAAAGAATGATGAGACTGAAAAATAGCCTAAATTAAACAAATTTTTAAATGGAAAATGTCAATAAAATTATTGTTTGCACTCACTGTTTTTATCCTCAAATAAAATCTAGCGAAGGTATTGTCAATAAAAATTGGTTTGATATTTTAAATACGAGATATCATAATTGGGCTCTATTGTCATCAGTAAAAAGCATTGAAATAAAGGATAATAACCAATTGATAAGTATTGATAATAAAAATTTGAAATTCTTTTATAAATGGTCTAAATTTCATAAAAACAGTTTGGTAGGGCTATTATATCGAATATTAAATAAAATATGTTTAAAGATTTTTAATTTACCAAAAGAAAGTTCGTTATATCAAATACTGTGGGTCAAAACACATACTAAAAATATCCTTAAAATCATTAATAATGATATAGGTAACACTGTTTTTTGGGTAAGAATTTTACCAATATTCTCTATTTTACCAATTCTTTATGCCTGGAATCAAAAACGAATACCTTTTATAGTAAACATAAATGATCCATTTCAGAATAATTTAAATAGTGAATTATCTTATGATGAAAAAATATTGATAGAATCAGTAGAAAAAACACAGTGCTGGACCTTTCCTTCACAAAGATTGGCTGTTTTTATGGCTAATAAATACAATTTGGATTTGAATAGGTGTTTTGTTATTCCTCATGCTATGCGGGAGCAAGAAAAAATTTATGAAAGTGAAAGACTTGTTGAGGGAAAATTAAAATTTGTCTATACCGGAACATTTTATAAAAGTGCCTTTACAGATTCTTTTGGAATTGAATTGTTGAAATTTTCAATATCGGAGGAAATGAAAAAAGTTGAATTTATTTTTATACTTTCTCAATACGATGATTATTCATTAAAATGGATAAATAAGAATATTCCAAATGCAATAATTTATACAAAACTAGACAGAGATAAAGTATTGGAAATAACGGCCAAAGCTGATTGTATGCTAGTAATAGACTCAATTACCCATCAAGATCTTTTAAAAGGGAAGCTGATTGAAGCAATATCGCAAGGATTACCAATTATCGCCATTACATATCTAAATTCAGTAATGGATAATGTTGTAAAAGAGTATGGAGGAATTTCATCGTATCAAAATATTGAAAATGATATTTCAGATAAATTGAGAAGTGTTGTAACTAATTTAGAAAGCATAATGTGGCGTTCTAATTTTTGTAAAAAAAGAAAAGTGGTAATGGGAAAAATTTCTGAAGAAAGTATTGTAAAAGCCACAATTGAAATTACACAATATGCTATGGAAAGGTTTTTATGGCAGGAAGGTAAAAGTACTAATGAACCAATTGCTCCCATTACTTATAATTGGCCATAGGAATAACAAAATTTGAATTAACTCAAAAAAAAAGTATTTTTGTTTTATACCAAGCAATAAAAATTATGCCATCAAAAAAATCATTTCCTTACATTATTGCCGAAATTGGTCAGGCACACGAGGGTAGTCTGGGAATCTTGTATTCTTATATTGATGCCTTGGCCCTTACAGGTGTTGATGCTGTTAAATTTCAAATGCATATTGCTGAAGCCGAAAGCAGCGAACATGAACCTTTTCGGGTTCAATTCTCCTTGGAAGACAAGATCCGATTTGATTATTGGAAACGAATGGGGTTTAGCCTCGACCAATGGAAAGGGATTAAGCAACATTGCGAAAGTTTAGGGCTCGATTTTATTTGTTCGCCCTTCAGCAATTTGGCAGTCGATTGGTTAGAAGAAATGGGAGTGGAGCAATACAAAATTGGTTCCGGTGAAGTCAACAACTTCCTGATTTTGGAAAAAATTGCCCGAACTGGGAAACCTGTGATGTTGTCCTCGGGTATGAGTTCTTTTACCGAATTGGATCAAACGGTGGCGTTCCTCAAAGAAAGGAAGGTCGATTTTTCGATCCTGCAATGCACCACTGCTTATCCAAGCTCACCTGAACAGTATGGGCTGAATGTCATTCAGGAATTAAAGGAAAGGTATCAAGTGCCTGTAGGTTTTTCAGATCATTCTGCAAAAATGGAAACAGGCATTGCAGCAGTAGCTTTGGGAGCGAGCATTCTGGAATTTCACGTGGTCTTTGATCGACAACTTTTTGGCCCGGACTCCAAATCTTCATTAACTATGCAAGAAACCAAGGAACTGGTTCTTGCTGTTCGGAATATAGCCACAGCACTTGCTCATCCTATTGATAAAAATGACACGACCGATTTAGGTTCCCTGAAACAAATTTTCGAAAAATCATTGGCAGTGAATAAAGATTTACCTAAAAATCATATCCTCACATTTGATGATCTGGAAGCTAAAAAACCACGAGGTTATGGTCTTGATGCTCGCCATTTTCAAGAAGTCATTGGGAAAGCTTTGGTTAAAGATTTAAAACAATGGGATTTTTTAAATGAGGGGGATTTGATATAGTATTTTTAAGCTAAATTGTTGGGACACGGATAAAACGGATTCGTTAAAGCGAAGACACGAATAAAAACGGATTTTGAAATTTTGATTATACCCTTTATGATTCAAAATAATCCAACTTAAATGACCTTATTTGTCTTATATGGTTAAAAATTATAAATGGTGTTAGGCTATTTATATATTCAATATAATGTGATTAGAAAAATCTGTTTTCATTCGCGCCTTTACGAAGTAAATCCGTTTCATCTGCGTTCCATTAAATGCTATAATAATAGAGCAGGATACATTTATAATGATTTTTTCAACTTTCCTCTTTTTTACCTACTTTTAACCCAAGAATAATAAAGTAAAAATGCCAAAAAGAAAAATAGTCGTAGTCATCACAGCACGCCCTTCATACAGTCGGGTGAAAACCGTGTTGTCTGCTATACAAGCGCATCCAGATTTGGAATTGCAATTGGTGGTAGCCGCTTCGGCTTTGTTGGATCGCTATGGTTCAGCAGTGAATTATATTGAAAAAGACGGTTTTATTATTGCGGCCAAGGTTTTTAATGTATTGGAGGGGGAGAATCTGACTGCCGCTGCTAAAACTACCGGAATAGGTATCTTAGAATTATCGACCGTTTTTGACAATCTCAAACCGGATATAGTGGTGACCGTTGCCGACCGATTTGAAACCATGGCCACCGCCATTGCCGCTTCTTATATGAACATTCCCCTGGCGCACATCCAAGGAGGAGAAGTGACAGGGAGTATTGATGAGAAAGTGCGTCACGCTATTACGAAATTATCCGATTATCATTTTGTAGCCTCGGAGACTGCCAAAGAAAGAGTAATCAGGTTAGGAGAAGACCCCGAAATGGTTTTTAATACGGGTTGTCCTTCCATTGATTTGGCTTCAGCCGTATTGCAAAGCAAAACACTTCCGTTTGATCCCTATGAAAAATATGGAGGCGTAGGAGCCAAGCCTGATTTGTCTAATGGCTATCTAGTCGTGATGCAACATCCGGTTACCACAGAATACCAGGATTCTAGAAAACATGTGGAAGCCACACTCGAAGCCATTTATACTCTGGACAAACCGACCCTTTGGTTTTGGCCCAATGTCGATGCCGGAGCGGATGGAACTTCAACTGGAATTCGTGCTTTTAGAGAACAGCATTTGTTGCCCAATGTTCATTTTTTTAAGAATATGGAGGGAATGGATTTCCTGCAATTGTTGCAGCATAGCGATTGTCTGATAGGAAATTCCAGCGTGGGAATACGAGAGTGTGCCTTTTTGGGCGTTCCTGTAGTCAATATTGGTAGCCGTCAAAACAGAAGAGATCGAGGAGGGAACAGTATTGATGTACCTTATTCGCAAGAAAAAATAGAAGCCGCCATTCTTGCTGCTGTGGAAAAAGGGAAATCTCGATCTTCCTCAATTTATGGAGACGGAAAAGCGGGAACACAGATAGCCGAATTGTTGGCTCAATTGCCTTTGCAGTTTCATAAAACCATTATGTATTAAGATGCGAATTTTAGCCATAATCCCAGCCCGAGGAGGATCCAAAGGAGTTCCTGGTAAAAACATCAAACTGTTAAATGGGAAACCCTTGCTCGCCTATACTTCAGAAATTGCCCTGCAATCGAAGTATTTGACCGAAGTAATGGTCTCGACTGAGGATACGCACATTTTGACTGTGGCTAAAAGTCTAGGGCTAAAAGTACCATTCACCAGGCCAATGGCATTGGCTCAAGATACTACTCCAACCATTGATGTGATTATTCACGCCTTACAATGGTATGAGAATCATGCTATTTTTTTTGATGCAGTTTGTTTGCTGCAAGTAACCAGTCCTTTTAGAACTGTTGAATTTTTAGATAAGGCAATCGAAAAATTTACACAAAGTGATTGTGATTCCTTGGTTTCGGTTCAAAAAGTACCCCATGAATTCAATCCGCATTGGACTTTTGAAGTCAATCCAGAAGGGAATTTGAAAATTGCCACTGGCGAATATGAGATTATCAGCCAAAGGCAGAAACTCCCCATTGCCTATCACAGAGATGGCAGTATTTATATTACCAAAACAGAAGTTCTTTTAAACCAAAATTCCTTATATGGAAAAAGTATAGCTTATATTGAGTCCGAATCCCAATTTTATGTCAATATAGATACCTTGGAAGACTGGGAAAAAGCAGAAGAATTTTGTAAAAAAAACTAATTAATTAAATGGGTAATCAGAACATTGCAATTGAAACTTATAAATATTTTTCCAAGTTAGAGGGCAACAAGCATATTGCTTCAGAGTTTGCTTTAAAAAAAATAATTGATATTATAAAAAATTATAATGTAAAAAGTGTTTTGGAATTAGGACTTGGGATTGGTTCAATCTCATTTTGCATTTTAGATTTTTCCAAGGAATTTAATAAACAGATAGAGTATATTGGAACAGAATCTAATGAATTCTGTTTGGAAGTTTTACCTAAATACTTAAAAGAACATTTTGATACAATTCAAATTTTTAATGGACTAAATGAAGTTCCAAATAATAAAAAATTTGATCTGGTAATTATTGATGGCAAAGATGAAAATTTGTTAGAAGTAAAAAAAATAATATCAGATAGAGGGATTATTGTTATTGAAGGGGATAGAAAACCACAACTGGAATTAGTAAAAAGTATTTTTTCAGACCATTTGTATGTTAGACTTATTTCAAATCAAAAGAACCCGACGTACGGCCCTTTTTCTTCTCTTACTCTAGTAGGAGGTATTCAAATGATTTTTATTAATCCCAATTTTTACCAAAAAATAAATTTTATTTATTACAAGATTATTACAGCTATTAGATATAGACTCCGAGATGTTAAAAAATAGATTTGTTTTCATTCAAATTGATTAATTTATGTGTGGTATTGCAGGAATAATAGGTGATTATGAGGGAGCTCAATTGGATGCGATGCTCAAAAGTCAGCACCATCGTGGACCCGATGCCACAGGGAAATATCTTGATGCCGGATTTGCCGCTTTAGGACACAATCGTTTGGCTATTATTGATTTGTCTCCAAAATCCAATCAACCATTTAAAGACAATTCAGGGCGTTATGTAATCGTTTTTAATGGAGAAATCTATAATTACATTGAACTTAAAGCCGAATTGCAAAAACAATATGATTTTAAAACCGAATCCGATACCGAAGTCTTGTTGGCGGCATATATAACTTATGGAAAATCGTGTTTGGAAAAACTCAATGGCATGTTTGCTTTTGCTATTTGGGATAAACAAGAAAAAAAATTATTTGCTGCCCGTGATCGATTTGGAGTGAAGCCTTTTTATTATAGCATTAAAAACCAAATCCTTTATTTTTCCTCCGAAATTAAAGGTTTGCACGCTGCCGGAATTTCGAAAATACCCAACGAAAAAGTCTGGGCTTCTTATTTTGCTTATGGTTCTTATGGAATGCCATATGAAACTTTTTGGGAAGGGATAGCACAATTGCCCGGCGGGCATTTTTTAGAATACGAAAATCATAATTTAATGCTGAAAAAGTGGTATTGTTTTGAAAAAGAAGTTGCTAAACAAACCATAAATTTGACTTTTGAACAGGCCAAAGAACGGTATGTGGGGCTGCTGAAAGACAGCATCAAATTACGATTCAGGGCTGATGTTCCGGTGGGTTTTAATATCAGTGGGGGATTGGATAGTTCTGTTTTATTGGCTTTGGTCAATTTGCAAGACAAGGGCAATAACAATGAAAATCGCATTATAGAATCAAAAAAATCCGTTTTTATCAGTGATTTTGCTTTAGCAAATCCGTTTATTCAGCGTCCCATACAATCATCAATAAAGGCCTATACTTTTTACACCAATGATCCAGATTATGATGAGTTACCCTGGGTAGAACAAATGATTGCCAAAACACATAACCCGTTAACAAAAGTACTTTTGCAGGCGGATGAAGTTCCTGCTTTGGCTGAAAAAATGGTATTCCAGCAAGATGAGCCTTATGGAGGCATACCTACTCTGGCCTATGCCAAGATCTTTGAACAAGCCCGAAAAGACAAGGTGTTGGTGCTTCTGGACGGACAAGGTATGGACGAGCAATGGGCAGGATATGATTATTATACTCAAGAAAATGATGTGACTATTCAGGGGGTTCCCGATTCTCCCTATAAAGCGAATGTGCTTTCCGCTTCTTTTTTGGCTAAAGCCGAAAAGCCGGTTTACCCAGCCCCTTTTGAGGATGCCGTTTTGAACAAACAATATAGAGATTTGTTTTATACCAAGATTCCTAGGGCCTTGAGGTTCAATGACCGAATCTCGATGATGTATTCTACTGAATTACGAGAACCATTTTTGGATTATCGATTGGTGGAATTGGCTTTTTCACTGCCTTTGGATTTTAAAATTAGAAACGGGCAAACCAAGTTTATGTTGCGAGAAATTGCTTCAGACTACCTTGCAGCAGATTTGGTTTTTGCACCCAAAAGAGCCTTGCAAACTCCACAAAGAGAGTGGTTGGCGGATGATTTGAAGGAATGGGTTAGTGAATGTTTTATGGATATTGGGAAGTCGTCTTTTTCCAATTGGTTTAACATAGAGGAATTGCAAAAGGAACTAGAATACTATTTTCAAGGGGAGATACAATCTAGTTTTCATATTTGGCAATGCATTAGTTTGTCAGAAATGTTTGGAAACAGAAATGAAAATCATTCGAAATAGGAGATATTTTGATAAATAATTATCAAAAAAATTAGAGATATTTAAATTACAAATGAAAAAACTAGGAATAGTAATAACAGATGGAGTTGGTTTTCGCAACTTCATCATGAGTGATTTCATTGCAGAAGCTACAAAACAATTTGATTCCGTAGTTATATATTCGGGTTTGCCGATATATGCTTACAATGCTATTTCGCATTCCAAAATAATTGTAAAAGAATTGGATGTTTATTTAGAATCCAAACCAGTTTGGTTTTTCAGGAAATGGAAAGAAGTAGCTCATTTGCATAAATACAAGTCTTTTTATGGTATGAAAGATAATTTGGAAACAGGCTATCCTAAAAACAATTCGGTTCGGGCACTATTAGTAAAGTTGATTTATTGCTGCACTCGTTTTATACATTCAAATGGCAGTATTTTGTTGGCTGAAAAATTACAGTTTCTTAGCTTTTCCAATAATAAAATCAACAAATCCTATACGCAACTATTGAATGAGGACAAACCTTCCCATGTTTTTTTTACCCATCAAAGACCCCCTTATATAGCTCCTTTTTTATATGCGGCACAGCAATTAAAAATACCGGTGAGTACTTTTATTTTCAGTTGGGACAATCTGGCTTCGAAAGGACGAATGCTTGGGGTATTTGATTATTTCCTAGTCTGGAGCCATTTAATGAAAGCTGAATTGTTGTATTTTTACCCCAATGTAAGAAAGCAAGATGTAAAAGTAGTGGGAACTCCCCAATTTGAACCTTATGTAATGTCAAAATATGAAACAACAGCTGAGTTATTTTACACAAAATTCAATTTGGATGCAAATTTGAAAACTGTATGTTATAGTTGTGCTGATGTTTCAATAGGGCAAAACGATTCTATTATCATCAGTACCATTGCCAATGCTATTAGAAAAAATGCTATAAAGCCTAAAGCGCAACTTATTGTGAGAACCTCTCCTGCCGAAGATGACAGTAGGTTTAAATCTGTCAGGGATGAATTTCCTGAGATTAAATGGAATGTGCCAAAATGGATTTTAACTAGGGAAAATCATGCCGAAAGTTGGTCGCAACGTATTCCAAGCGAATTTGACATTGCAGATTTACGGTCACTGTTGGAAAATGTCGATTTGAATATTAATATGTGTTCAACGATGAGTTTGGACTTTATGTTGTTCGATAAGCCAGTAATTAATACCGTTTTTGGTAATCCGGAAAATGGTTTATATAATGATCAGCGTTTTTTAAAGTATGGACATTTTAAAAAAGTGGTCGATAGCCAGTCGGTAACCATTGCGAAAAGCGAAAAAGAATTGATTGACCAAATCAATGAAGCGCTAATCAATCCAAAGAAAAGAACAACCCAAAGAAAAGCGATGATTGATTTGCAAATTAGTGAACCTTTAGAAGGTACCAGTAAGAGAATCGCCTCAACCTTATTCAATTTGAATGACTAAAGAAATAAAAATAGCTATTGTCTGCAACTATGCTCTGAATCCAGACCGCATCGGTGGGATGGATCGATTTTGGTTGGCATATGATACGAAAGCGAAACAATTGGGATATAAAGTAGACTGGTATTTTGTGGATTATCCTGCTTTCGATTTCTTTTCCGGATTAACTATTTTCAGTTCAGATCATCAAGATTTGGAATCCTTTTTCTTGTTAAAAGTCAATCAGGAGAACTTACAATATGATGTTTTAATCACCCATTTTATGGCGTTGTGTACCTCTTTTTTTAAAAAAGCAAAAGCAACAGGTATTCGGTTTACGATAGCCGTGGATCATAATCCAAGACCGCTGGAAGGTTTTCCGATTTCTAAAATCATCAAAAATAAAATCAAGGGCGTTTTGAACTCCAAATATATTGATCAGATTGTGGGAGTTTCTGAATATACCCGAAAACACATCCTGAAGGATTATGGTTTTTTTCTCGACAAGAAAACGAGTATTATATATAATGGTATAGACACTTCTGTTTTTGTAAAACGAACTCAAGAAAACAAAAATAAATTCATAGTCACTTCACATTTAAGAGAATCTAAAGGGATTCAGGATATACTAAAAACATTATCTGTTTTGGAAGAAAATATTAAAAATCAAATCCAAATTGATATTTATGGAGAAGGGCCTTATGAAAAAGAATTGCTAAAAATGGCTAATGATTACAAACTAAATGAAACGGTACATTTTAAAGGCAGTTCTTCAAATTTGAATCAATTATTGTCTCAATACAGATATTTATTACAACCGACTTATATGGAGTGTTTCAGTCTGTCCATTTTGGAAAGTTTGGCAACCAATGTTCCTGTAATTACAACACCTGTTGGCGGAAATCTGGAGATTATTAAAAACGGCAAAAATGGGTTCATCTTTGAGCCTAAAGATTATGTAGCTTTGGCTGTAATCCTGAAAAATATTGTGTTGGGAAATTTTAAAATAGACAAGAACGTCAGCTTACAAATTGAAAAGCATTTCAATTTAGAAAAAATGGTCAATGAACATATACAATTATTAAAAGTATGAGCTATGAATCCTTAATCCCGTTATTAAAAAAGAAAGGAAGTCTTTTGACTCCAGAAAAATTTCAAGAGAGAATTAATATTGTTTTTCACGATAATGAAGCCAATCTTTATGATAAAATGCATGTTGATATGTGGGAAAGCCTCCAGGAACAAATTAATTTATTGGTGGATGATTTGTATAAAAATGAATCTATTCCAGCAAATAAAATTAATTTATTGGATATTGGTTGTGGCACAGGATTGAGTACTCAAATTTTAATAAACTCTAAATTAGGTTCTCATATTGATAGCATAACACTTCTGGATACCTCTTCAAATATGTTAAAATATGCGGAAGAAAAAGCTAAAAACTGGAATAAAAAATATACAATTGTAAATTCGTATGTTTCAGATTTAAAAGAAAAATATGACTGTATTATTATATGTTCCGTGCTTCATCATATCCCGGATTTGAACTTATTTTTATCGCAAGTTAACAATGTACTTAATCCCGGAGGAATTTTAATTCACCTGCAAGATCCAAATGGCGATTATCTTAATGATGCAAATTATTTAGAAAGAATGAGGGCTTATAAAAATGAAATGGATTCGATGCCCAAAAATAAAAAAATCGCGGATATGATTCCTAAAAAATGGAAACAGTATATTAACCGACAATTAGGAAGGAAAACTTATATTGATTTAGTTAATGATCAATTGATTGCTGAAAAAGCAATAAAAAAAAGAATGTCAGCTGATGAAATTTGGAGTGTAACTGATATTCATGTTGAAACCAAAAGCAATTCTATTAACAAAGGGATTTCGCTTCAATATTTAAATAAACAATTAAGTAATTTCAAATTGATTAATCAAAGATCTTATGGTTTTTACGGAGCCTTAAAAAGTGATTTGAATACTAAATATAGAACAAAGGAAGATAAATATATATCTGATAACGAATTAAGTGGTAGAAATATTTCTTGCATTTGGATAAAAAATAATTAGATGAAAATTGCCTTTCTTACTTCAGAATATCCACACTCAAAAACGGGAAGTTCCGGTGGAATTGGTACGAGCATAAAAAACTTGGCTAATGGGCTTTTGTCACAAAATTGCAAGGTCAGAGTTTTAGTTTATGGTCAAAAAGAAGACGCTATTTTTGAGGATAATGGCATAACCATACAACAGATAAGAAATGTAAAATTCAAGGGCTTGTCCTGGTGGCTGACCCGAAAAAAATTGGAGCATATCATCAATCAATTATATGTCGATAAGGAAATTGATTTGGTGGAAGCACCCGATTGGACCGGAATCACTTCCTTTATTCAACCTAATAAATGCCCAATAGTAATTAAGCTTCACGGTTCCGACACTTATTTTTGTCATTTGGATCATCGTCCTGTCAAATGGATAAATCAATTTCACGAACGAAGAGCACTTGAAAAAGCCGATGACTTGCTCTCCGTAAGTCAATTTACGGCTGATCTGACCAACCAAGTTTTTGGGTTAAAAAAAGAATTCACCATCATTCCCAATTCGATTCATGTGGATTTATTTAATGGCTATGACAATAGCCATAATATGCATACAATCCTTTATTTTGGAAGTTTGATCCGTAAAAAGGGATTGTTGGAATTGCCCTTCATTTTCAATGAGGTGATTCGTGATAATCCCCAAGCTCAACTTGTTTTGGTAGGGAAGGATGTGCCGGATATTGTTTCGGGGAATTCCTCTACCTGGCAAATGATGCAAGGCTTATTTACGCCCGAGGCTTTGCAAAACCTGACCTATTTAGGGAGCGTTCCCTATGCCGAAATGCAACAGCAAATAGATTTGGCGACGGTCTGTGTTTTTCCTTCCTTTGCCGAAGCCTTACCCGTTTCTTGGATGGAAGCTATGGCCATGCAAAAAGCGGTGGTGGCCTCTAATATTGGTTGGGCATCGGAAATTATTGCCGATGGAGTAGACGGTTTTTTAGTCCACCCAAAAGAGCACCGGCAATTTGCCAATAGGATATTAGAGTTATTGGAGCAACCGAAATTGCAACAACAGTTTGGAATAGCCGCCCGGAAAAAGATTGTCAATAAATTTAGTGTCGAAATAGTGGCAAAGCAAAGCCTATTGTTTTATGAAGGATTAATTAAACCAAGATGAAAAAACAAATCAAAAAAATAATAAGTGCTATTTTTCCAAAAGGCAACCTGAAGGAGCAAATCAAATTAGTCTATTACAGCATCAATAGGCCTAAGCATACTAAATATGAACTAGTAAAGGGTAAAGAAGGTAAAGTAGCTTTCAAAACCACTTTTGAAGAAGTGTCTATGGTTACCAATGAAGCTTTATATTTTATCGTTCCTGATTTTAATTATTATCAGCATTTTTACCAAGTAGTAGCAAATAATATTGTTTTGGATGCCGGCGCCAATTGTGGACATTTGTCCATTTTCTTTTCGAAATTAGTTGGGAAAGATGGATTAGTCTATGCTTTTGAACCGGATGCTTTCAATATTGAGAGAATTAAAAAGAATATAGGATGGAATATAGACCTTGAAGACAATATCAAAATAGAAGAATTGTTGTTGTGGAATGAAAATAAATTAGTCGATTTTTACGAAGCAGGAACCGTAGGTTCTTCGGCTGTATGGATTCCGGATCCTGCTCAATGCGTTCAAAAAGAAGCCGTTAGAATCGATGACTGGGTAGTGAAAAACAATATCAGGAAACTGGATTTTATAAAAATGGACATTGAAGGCGCCGAAATAGAAGCTTTGGATGGATGTGTGCAAACCATCCAAAACCTAAAGCCTAATTTTGCCATTGCCTCCTATCACATTGTTGATGGAGCACCCACCTATATTAAAGTAGAGGAATTCTTCAAAAAAAGAAACTATCCCTATAAAACGGTACGATTTCGGAAAAATGAAATTATAACCTTTGCGGGAGAAGTAATATAATAGTTTGCAAATAGTGTACCTTTTAATGCAAAATTAGTAAAAAAATGAAAGAGTTTGTTCTAAAAAGTGGTGAGATTCTTTTGTATAAAGGCAATCCCAATTTCGATAAATTAGAAGATTTATCAGAAGGTTCAGGGGATATTTGGCATTCCTCTTTTGAGCAAGGTTATAAAAATGCTTTTCCCGAATTGGTATATCAAACAGCAGTATTTTTTTGGTATCTAAATGACTTTGATGATTTAGACGAATGTATTAGTTGGAGAATTAATCCAAATCATTTTGTAGTACGTAAAGAGGTATGGAAGTCCTTAGGTGGTTTTGATGTTGAATATACAAATTCTCAAATGCAAGCATTTGATTTTGGATATAATGCTTTGCGAGTTTCAGGAGCTATCCCTCTTTACAGTAAGGGGCTATTTAGTGTTAACACAAAAGAAAAGATAAACATAACAGCTAAAGACAGGTACATTTTTTTTAGAAAAAATTTTAAAATAGACCATTCCTTATATATGATTTTTAGAGAGGGTTTGTGGAAATATAGTGAATGGAATTCTTTTTTTTATGCAAAGAATAAATTCAAACAAACTGTTTTAAAACCAACAATGCAACATAGGCAATTAAAACAAATTGAAGGAAATCCCACTGTAAGTTATATCATACCAACTATGATGAGACAAGATTTTACTTTGCAGTTACTTGATGATTTGACTAATCAATCATACTTAGTAACTCAAGTTGTAATCGTTGATGCTACTCCTGAAAATCAAAGAAATGAAAGTTTATATAAAGCCAAAAAATATCCATTCGAATTAATCCTCAAATGGCAAACCACTAAAGGAAGTTGTCGCGCCAGAAATGAAGCTATAGAATTTTGTACTGGCGATTATATAGTTTTTGGAGATGATGATATAAGAGTTCCCTCAAATTACATTGAAAACCATATTCGTTTTTTGCAAACATATAATGCAGGAGCTTGCAATGGATTAGATATTCGAGCTGATCATCAGAAACAAGATCTACATGATTTGCAAAAAAAATTGGATAATTATGGAAATAATAGGTTTTTAACAGGAGCAACTCAATTGTTTAATAATGCCAATAATTGTGTAAATCGAAAATTTGTGAACCAACTTATTGGTAATGATGTCAATTTTGATGGTGGTTATGGAGAGGATAATGATTTTGGAATGTCGTTAGCTAAAATTGGCGTTATTGTTTTGCAAAATCCTTTTTCAACTAATTTGCATCTAAAACCGTCAAGTGGTGGTTACCGCTTTTGGGGAGCGCAGGCCAAGATCATGGGGAAGAAAAGAAAAATACTGCCTTGGGAATTGGATATGCCTGTGAAGGGTATTAGACCTGTTCCAAGTCCCACGATTATGTATGGCATTATCAAACATTTTACGCCACAACAAACATTAGAATACAAGTACAAACACTTTTTTCTTTATTTATTTAAAGGCTCAAAAATTGGATTTATATATAGATTGTTATGTTTTCCTTATAAAAACATTCAATATAAAAAATCAGTTTTCTATGCTAAAAAATTAATTGATCTAGGAATAAGACATCAATAATATATATGAAATTTAGTCTCATTATCTGTACCTATATGCGCCCAACGCCTTTGCTGCATTTACTGCAATCTGTTCAGGGCCAAACGGTGTATCCTGATGAAATACTGATTGTTGATGGGTCCAACAACAATGAAACGAGGGCCCTGTTACAAGAAAATCAATTCGCCAATTTGCATTATTTTGCTGTTTCACCCGAACATCGCGGTCTGACCCGTCAAAGGAATTATGGTATTGAGAAAGTTGGAAATGAAATAGAAGTAGTTTGTTTTCTGGATGATGACACGGTTTTAGAAAAGGATTATTTTGAGCAATTACTCCAAACCTATGAAATTCATCCAGAGGCTTTGAGTGTTGGAGGATATATTAATAATGAATCCCAATGTGAATTTGTTGGGGAGCATTACAAACCCAGAATTGACGAATATTTTTTTGATGGCTGGAAACGAAAGGACAGCAGTCGCTTTATTCTCCGAAAAAGATTAGGATTGGATAGCGATTGTCCTCCAGGATATTCCCCTTTATACTCCCATGGACGTAGTGTTGGGTTTCTGCCTCCGAGTGGAAAAATTTATACCGTGGAACAATTGATGGGAGGCGTTTCCTCTTTTAGAAAAACCATATTTCGAAGCCTTCAATTCTCCACGTATTTCGAAGGTTATGGCTTGTACGAGGATACTGATTTTACTCTAAGAGTTGCTAAAATAGGGAAATTATACTTGAACACAGCAGCAAAATTAAATCATTATCATGCTGCATCCGGAAGGCCCAACCAATACCAATACGGCAAGATGGTGGTACGAAACGGCTGGTATGTGTGGCGTACCAAAAACCCAAGACCATTGTTTAAACATCAATTAAAATGGCATTTCATCACGATACTTTTGATAGTAATCCGATTTTCCAATACATTTACTACTAGGAACAGAAAACAAGCTTTTACAGAAGCCTTGGGAAGAACTTTGGGTTGGTGGAGTTTGATGTTTCATAAGCCAAAATGAAGTTGTATATTTGAATTAAAAATAAAAGAATACATAACACGATCTACAATTGGATATCAGCGGATGGTTGCTAATCATTGTTATTAGTTGGATAACGGGAGTTGATAATATGATAATTCTAAAAAAAAAACACTCTTTCGGTGTCTTTGAAATAGTATTATTTGGACTTAAAAGTTGATTCCTGATAAAACTGTGAAGTCTTTAGGGAATAGGAAAAGCTGCTCCCACATAGGAAAGTTCTTTGCTTAACCAATTAACAATAAGTTTAAAAATAAATAAATACAGAACCCTATAACAATAGATACTATAATAGTTATAAATGAAAAAAGAAGACCTCGTCTATTTCAATTTGATCCTTTTCCATGCGGTTCTGGGATTTTTGGTCTATTTATTTCCTTTTGTAGCCAAACTCTATGGCTATGCCATTTTTATCGTGGGTGTCATTTACATCATCAAGAAACAGAACAAAAATAACGAAGCCCTGATTGCTGCCGCTTATGTGGTAGGCAGTGAAGTTTTTCTGAGGATGACAGGAGGCAATCCTTTGTATGAAATTTCCAAATATGGGGTCATGGTTTTTATCTTTATAGGAATGTTCTATAGCGGATTCTCCAAAAGTGCTACCCCCTACTGGATTTTTCTGTTGCTGCTTCTACCCAGCGTGGTAATTACCACCTTTGTGCTCAACTTTGAAACCAATATGAGGAATGCTATTTCCTTTAATATATCAGGTCCTGTCTGTTTGGGAGTGGCTTCTATCTATACCTATAGGCGAAAGATTCCTTTGAAACAAATGAATGCCATTTTGCTCAGCATGGGACTGCCCATTGTGACCTGTATGGTCTATCTGACTTTTTATACCCCTAATATTCGGGATGTGATTACCTCTACCCAATCCAGTTTTGAAGCTTCAGGGGGATTTGGTCCCAACCAGGTTGCCACAATTTTAGGGTTGGGGATGTTTATCTTTTTTTCCAGAATCATATTGGAGTCCAGAACTAAATTTATGTTAGTCCTCAACTTCCTAGTTGCTATGAATATGAGTTATCGGGGAATAGTAACCTTTTCGAGGGGTGGGATGGTTACGGGCTTTTTGATGATCCTCTTGTTGTTGTTGTTCCTTTATACCAAATCCAACTATAGCGGCAGAGTCAAACTCAATTATATTATAGTGTTTATCGCAGTAGCTATGGTTGCGATCTGGGCCTATACTTCTTTTCAGACAGGAGGGCTTATCGACAAACGCTATGCCAATCAGGATGCCAGAGGAAGAGAAAAAGAATCCAAGTTTACCGGCAGGGAGGATGTGGCACTCAACGAAATCAATTCTTTCCTGAATAACCCCATATTTGGTGTAGGAGTTGGCAAAGGGGCTGAGCTGCGCTTTGAAGAAACAGGAAACGAGACGTTGTCCCATGATGAAATTACCCGTATGCTGGCGGAACATGGTTCCCTGGGGATTGTGGGACTGCTAATCCTATTTTTCACGCCTCTGGTTTTATATATAGAGAACAAATTCAACATGTTCTTGCTGTGTTTTGTGGCGTTCTGGTTTTTTACGATCAATCATGCCGCCATGCGAACCGCCGCGCCGGCCTTTGTGTATTCGTTGTCGTTATTGAATGTTTATTTTGAGAAGAATAAGTAGGAGTTGGTTGTTAGCCCCCCCCAGCCCCCGAAGGGGGAGCAGGAAGTTGGTGGTTGTCGGTTGGTGGTTGTTGGAGGGTATTAAGTGGTCAACCTATATCAGGGAGGCACAAAGTACAGCCTCCTGCCGTCTGCAATCTGAATACTGCTAACCCCTCTTCTTCGCTTTAATCAGCAATAGATTCCTGCACGGTCTTTTTGGGAATCACTTTCTTTTTAAATGACCTTATATTTCTTATGAGGTGAAAAAACATGGTGCTAATTTATAAATAGAATAAGGTTTTTTTTCTCTTCAAACCATTAAGAAATTAAGGTTCATTAAGGCTAAAAACTTAATTTTCTTAATCTCTTAATGGTTAAAAAAAACAGGATACAATTTTTGGTCCGCTTAGGGAACACACTAATAGACGGCTAAAGTATCTTGACTTAGTGATATTTAGATTCCTGTATTGTCTTTTTGGGAATCACTTTCTTCGTAAATGACCTTATATTTCTTATGTGGTGAAAAAACATGGTCCTAATTATAAATAAAATAAGGTTTTTTTTATCTTCAAACTATTAAGAAATTAAGGTTCATTAAGGCTAAAAACTTAATTTTCTTAATCTCTTAATGGTAAAAAAAACAGGATACAATTTTTGGCCCGCTTAGGAGACAGTCAAAGAGACGGCTAAAGTACCTTGACTTACTGACATTTAGATTCCTGTATTGTCTTTTTGGAACTCACTTTCTTCTTAAATGACCTTATATTTCTTATGTGGTGAAAAAACATGGATTTAGTTTATAAATAAAATAAGGTTTTTTCTCTTCAAACCATTAAGAAATTAAGGTTCATTAAGGCTAAAAACTTAATTTTCTTAATCTCTTAATGGTAAAAAAAAAAGGATACAATTTTTGGTCCACTTAGGGAACACTCTAATAGACGGCTAAAGTACCTTGACTTACTGACATTGCCAGATAGCCGAAACGGGCAAACTGCTATCTGCAACCTGCTACCTGAAACCTGCAACCTGCCATCTGCAACCTGCCATCTGCAACCTGCTACCTGAAACCTGCCTCCTGAAATCTGCAACCTGCAACCTGCTATCTGAAATCTGCCATCTGAATACTGCCTCCTGCCTCCTGCAACCTGCAACCTGCCATCTGCAACCTGCTAACCCCTCTTCTTCGCTTTTATCATCATTTCCAATTGATCCCAAAGGGCTTCCGGAATAGCTTCGAGAATGTTGAATTCCCCGGCACCTTTCAGCCATTCGCCTCCGTCAATCACGATGACTTCGCCATTAATGTATCCTGAGAAATCAGAAACCAGATAGGCAGCCAAATTGGCCAATTCCTGATGATCTCCCACTCTTCCCAAAGGTACTTTTTTTGCCATATCAAACTTTTCTGCCAGGTCACCCGGCAATAATCGGTCCCATGCTCCTTTTGTTGGAAAAGGTCCCGGAGCAATCGCATTGGAGCGGATTCCGTATTTAGCCCATTCTACGGCCAGACTTCGGGTCATCGCCAGAACACCTGCTTTTGCGGCAGCTGAAGGCACCACGTAAGCCGAACCGGTGAAGGCATAGGTAGTTACGATATTCAATATGGTGGAGGTGGTTTGTTTGGTGTCAATCCAATGTTTTCCAAAAGCAAGTGTGCAGTTTTTGGAGCCTTTCAAAACGATGTCAATCACGGTATCAAAAGCATTTGCCGATAATCTTTCGGTTGGGGAAATGAAATTCCCTGCGGCATTGTTAAGCAACACATCCACTTTTCCGTAAACTTTAAGGACTTCCTGCAACATGGCTTCGACTTGGTCGTAATGGCGCACGTCACATTGCACTGCGAGGCAGGTTCCACCAGTTTCGGCTTCCAATTCCTTTGCGGTGGTTTGTAGTTTTTCGAGATCCCGGGAGCTGATAGCTACTTTCGCACCCAGTTCCATAAAATATTTGGTCATGGCTTTGCCTAGTCCGCTACCACCACCCGTTACCACAATTACTTTGCTTTTTAGGGCATCGTCCCGAAGCATTTTTGCTGAGAAATCCATAGTCTTGTTTTTTTAGAGATGTAAATATAAGGAAAATAATTAGTAGGCGTGCATAGTAAAAATAGAAATGTATGAGTGTTTGCAAAGTAGACTTCTCTTTGTTTTTTAAACCATTAAGGGAATAAGATTCATTAAGAAAATAGGAAATAAGTTTATTTTCTTTTCTATCGTAATTGTTTTTTGTCATTTCGACAATTCCGATTCTTTGTCATTTCGATTTCTACAAAAAAATATTATTATATTCTAATGGAAATTCTACTTATGATTGAAAAAGGTGATTCTAATTGTTATCTGTTCTTTTTTGCATTACCCAAAAAAGAACCAAAAAACGCTAGCCCTAGACTTTTCGCCGACCCACTATTTTCTCAATTCTGAAATCCAACGAACTCGCGTTGCTCAAACAGCGTTGGATTTTTTCAGAATCATCGAAAAGCGGGTGCCCAGCTGCCAAAGTCAATGGGCGTAGGAATACAAAAAAAATATTAAATGCGTCATTTTATTGGATTTTTTTTGGACGCGGAAAGACACAGATTTGCTTCGCAAAACACGCATGAAAGCGGATTTTTTATCTCTTTAGGTTTAATTGTTCGAAGCTCTAATGTGGAATTTGTGTTTAATTTACTAATACCTCTTGGGCTTTACCCCAAGGAAGTTTATTTTCTTCTTTTTAATCTGTATTTATCCGTGTTTTGCCTTGGCAATCTGTGTCATCAGCGTTCCATTTCACAATAAGGCTGGTATGACCTTTATTTAAACCCCACACAATCGCTTCGCGGCTTCTTCCAGAGTGTTGTTGTCTTTGGCAAAGCAAAACCGAATCAGTTTCCCGTCTTTACCGTTTCCATAAAAAGAAGAAAGAGGAATGGCCGCCACGCCATGTTCCACTATGAGTCGCTTACAAAAGTCAACGTCATTTTCATCACTAATAGAAGCATAAGAAGCCACTTGAAAATAGGTTCCTTCGCAGGGCATTAATTCAAATCGGCTGTTTTGAAGCAGCTTTCTGAAATAGTCTCGTTTTTCCTGATAGAATTTTCCTAATTCGGTTACGGCAACGACATCAAGATACTCGCTGATGGCAACCTGAGAAATACTATTCACGCTAAAGACCATAAACTGGTGTACTTTTTTGACTTCGTTCATCAGATATTCCGGAGCTACGAGATAGCCCACTTTCCATCCCGTGATGTGAAAGGATTTTCCAAAGGAAGAAATAACCACACTGCGATTTGTTAGTTTTTCTCTGGAATGAGCCGAAATATGGGACTGTTCAAAGCTGATGTATTCATAGACTTCATCTGACAATAGAATCACTTCGGGGTATTTTTGAAGGATTGTTTCCAATGCCTCAAAATCTGCTTCCGTCAGAATTTTTCCTGTGGGATTGTGCGGATTATTGACGATAATCATTTTGGTTTTCAGACTAAACGCTTTTTCGATTCGGTTCCAATTGGGCGTATAATCGTCATTCATGTCAATGCGAATGGGTTTCGCCTTACACAATAGAACCGGTGCTTCATAGCAATCGAAGCTTGGATCCAGAATAATCACCTCGTCGTCCGTATTGATCAACGCCGTAATGGTGGTAAATATCGCCTGGGTGGCTCCGGCTGTCACCAGTATTTCCGTTTCTGGCTGGATGATTCGATTATAGGATTTCAATATCAATGCGGCTATCTTAGTCAATAGCTGAGGATAACCCGACATGGGGAGGTATTGGTGTACATTTTCTTTTGCCAATCGGACAAGGCTATCTGTTAGCCTTTCGTCGACTCTAAAATTGGGAAATCCCTGTGAGAGGTTGATGGCCTGGTATTCGGTTGCCATTTTAGACATCACCGTAAAGATACTCGTTCCGACGTGGGGTAGTTTTGACATAATCTGTATTTTGTGTTCTAAAAGTAGGTAAAAGCTTTTAGTTTAGAAAATGTTTTTGCAATGGTGTTGATTGTGAATCTTTTTGGACGCAGATAAACGCAGATTCGCTTTGCGAAAACGCGGAGCACCAGTGAGGGTTGATTGTGAATCTTTTTGGACGCGGATAAACGCAGATTCGCTTTGCGAAAACGTGGAGCACCAGTTGAGGTTTGATTGTGACTCTTTTTGGACGCAGATAAACGCAGATTCGCTTTGCGAAAACGCGGAGCCGCCTGCCTGTCGGCGCAGATGTTTTTGGACGCCCTATTTTAGCTATCCACGTTGTAAATGCTACGATTTGTTTCCCTCGACTGCGCTCGGGATGACGTGCTCAGGGTGACAGACGCAGATTCGCTCTAAATTAAAGTAGGTACTCGATGCAATCGAGCATCAGTTGAGCCAGTTGGGGATATGGAAGCCAGTTGGGTTTGGTGATATATAAACCTGACAGGTTTTAAAAACATGTCAGGTTTAGTCAGGTTTAGTTATTGGGTTGAAAACCTATCAGGTTTTGGTTGGTTAGGTTAATAATATCTCCAGAATGCTTATGGCTGCTTCGCTGATTTTGGTTCCAGGGCCAAAAACGGCTACTGCTCCGGCATCAAACAGAAACTGATAATCCTGGGCAGGAATTACGCCACCCACCACAACCATAATATCTTCGCGACCGTATTTTTTGAGTTCTTCGATGACTTGCGGCACCAATGTTTTGTGACCCGCTGCGAGTGAGGAAACGCCAAGAATGTGCACGTCGTTTTCCACAGCTTGTTTGGCAGCTTCGGCTGGGGTTTGAAAAAGGGGACCTATATCGACATCAAAACCCAGATCTGCATAACCGGTGGCGACAACTTTTGCCCCACGATCGTGACCGTCTTGTCCCATTTTTGCAATCATAATTCTAGGACGACGCCCTTCTTTTTTGGCAAATTCGTTGGCTAGTTGTTTTGCTTTCTCGAAGCTTTTGTCGTCTTTTATTTCTTTACTGTACACGCCGCTAAAGGATTTAATTTGTGCTTTGTATCTTCCGAAAACGGTTTCCAAGGCATTGCTGATTTCGCCGAGAGTGGCTCGGTTTCGCGCTGCTTCAACAGCTAGTTCCAGCAAATTGCCTTCGCCAGTTTGGGCACAAAGGGTTAATTTTTTGAGTGAAAGGCTAACTTTTTCGCTATCTCGAGAAGCTTTAATTTGTTCTAATTGTTCGAGTTGTTGTCTGCGTACCATTTGGTTATCGACATCCAGGATTTGCAAAGGATCTTCTTTTTCCAATCGGTATTTATTGACACCCACAATAATATCCTGACTACTGTCAATTCGTGCCTGTTTTCTGGCTGCGGCTTCTTCGATGCGCAGTTTCGGAACTCCGGTTTCGATGGCTTTGGTCATTCCGCCGAGTTCTTCTACTTCTTCAATGAGTTTCCATGCATTTTGTGCTATTTCGTTTGTCAGACTTTCGACATAAAAACTACCTGCCCAAGGATCAACGGTTTTGGTAATCTTAGTTTCTTCTTGTAAATAGATTTGGGTATTTCTAGCAATTCTTGCGGAGAAGTCTGTTGGCAAAGCAATTGCTTCGTCCAACGCATTGGTGTGTAAGGATTGTGTTCCTCCTAAGGCTGCTGCCAAACCTTCGATGGTGGTTCGCGCCACATTGTTGAAGGGATCCTGCATGGTCAGACTCCAACCTGATGTTTGGCAATGAGTTCTTAATGCTAAGGATTTATCGTCTTTTGGGTTGAATTGTTTGACCAGTTTTGCCCAAATCATTCGTCCGGCACGCATTTTGGCAATTTCCATAAAATGGTTCATTCCAATAGCCCAGAAAAACGAAAGGCGAGGAGCAAAGTCATCAATCTTCATTCCGGTTGCCAGTCCGGTTCTGATATATTCCAGTCCATCGGCCAGGGTGTATGCCAATTCAATATCGGCAGTCGCTCCGGCTTCCTGCATGTGATAGCCTGAAATGGAAATCGAGTTGAATTTCGGCATTTTCTTGCTGGTGAATTCAAAGATGTCGGCAATGATTTTCATCGAAGGTGATGGCGGATAGATATAAGTATTTCGTACCATAAATTCCTTCAGAATGTCATTTTGTATTGTGCCTGAAAGTTGTTCTGGTTTTACACCTTGTTCTTCTGCAGCGACAATATAGAACGCCATAATAGGTAAAACTGCACCATTCATGGTCATGGAAACCGACATTTCACCCAATGGAATTTGGTCAAACAATACTTTCATATCTTCGACAGAATCGATGGCAACACCGGCTTTTCCGACATCGCCTACCACGCGTTCATGGTCAGAATCGTAACCACGATGTGTAGGTAAATCAAAGGCTATGGAAAGTCCTTTTTGTCCTGCAGCCAGGTTTCTGCGGTAAAAAGCATTGCTTTCTTCGGCTGTTGAAAATCCTGCATATTGCCGAATTGTCCAAGGGCGACGCACGTACATTGTGGCATACGGTCCGCGTAAGTTGGGTGCAAAGCCAGCTCCAAAATCAAGATGTTCGAGGTTTTCGATGTCTTGCTCGGAGTAGGTAGGTTTTAGTTCAATGCCTTCGGCGGTGAGGAAAGAAGGTTCTGGGTTTTGGGTGTTGGGTCCTGAAACCTGATTTCCGAGTTTAATATGTTGTAGATTATGTCGCATTATTTTTCAATAATTTTAAAAGTCCATTTATTTTCAGAATTGTTGGCATTGATGCCTTCGAGCAGTCCTGCACTTATGGCTATGCCTGAACCAACGGTAAACAGTAAAAAGGCAGAATCATTTCCGCCAGCCGCTGCCGCTATAGAAGCTCCGACGATTGTCAGTCCCGCAATCAGCACCACGGTTTTGATTGTAGCCAATGTTTTGGGCTGGTATTTAATGCTTTGTATACTATCGATTTTCACCAATTGATTATTGACTGTAAAGCTTAGTGTGTCAGAAATTTTAAGGTTTCCAATGTGTTTTTTCCCATCTAATGTTCGTATTTTGATGCGTTGGTTTTCTACAAAAACTTTCACTTTTCCAGTCTTGATATTGGTAATTTCAATGGTTCTGTGTTGCGAGAAAACAGCGTATGAAATTAAAAATACCAATAAAAATAATATCTTTTTCATTCTATAGTTTTAATTAATTTTCTTCTTTAAGTCTTTCCTGTTCTAATTTTTCGGCCAGTCGTTTTTCGAATAGGGGAGTAATCAATGTTTTTCTTGGTTTAATTTTCACGAAGGGGAACAATTCCAAATCGTCCTTCATTCGGTCTTTTTTGTTGGGATATTTGTTGGTTCCCAACAGAATTTCTTTGCCAGCATCGAATAATTCCTGCTCCTTATCAGCACTTTCCTGAATTTTTCTTTTGATGATTCCTTCGTTGAGTTGTTTGAGGAAACCGCCATTGGCTTCGATATCCTTGAATAAGGTCAATGCCTTTTCGGCTAATTGATTAGTCAGGTTTTCGATATAATAACTTCCGTCCGCCGGGTTGTTTACTTTGTCGAAATAGCTTTCGTGTTTGAGAACGAGGAGTTGATTTCGGGCGATTCTGTCCCCAAATTCATTGTCTTTATGGTATAATGCATCGTAAGGCAAGTTGGCTATAGCATCGGCACCACCGAGGATGGCACTCATACATTCCGTCGTGGTGCGCAGCATATTGACGTTGTAATCGTATAATGTTTTGTTGCGTTTTGTGGGCGAAACCAGTAAATGACAATCGAGATTGTGGTTGTATTCTTTTGCAATCACGTTAAAAAGCAATCGCAAGGCACGTAGTTTTGCGATTTCGAAAAAGTAATTGGTTCCAACCGATATTTCGAAAACGATGGGTTTATTTATGGTTGTGATTCGGTTGAAATATTCATTAGCGTGAGCCAGACTATAGGCAATTTGCTGCACCATATTGGCGCCCGCATTCTGATATAAACCTCCATCAATGCTGATAATAGAAATATTTGTAGTTGCTGCTGAAATTAAATTCAGTGTTTCGAAATTGTTTTTCTCTTTGGTGGTAAACCAATTTCCTTCTTTGGCCAATTGTCCAATGGGATCCAAAGTGCAAAAAATTGTTGCGTTTTGCTGCTGGGCAATGGCGTCTATTTTTTTAACGAAATCGATTGAAATAAAGGTCAGATTGAAATAGGTCGTTATTTTTTCTAAAGGAATATTTTCCAATAGTTTAGCTACATCGGTATTTTCGTTTTCAATAGTGAAACGAATACTTTCTGCTCCACGATTGATGCTGTCAATGGCTCGAAGGTTCGACTTTTCGAGGTCGTGTACGAAGATGTTTTGGCAAATCTTGAACTCGGAGGCTTTTGTATTTAGGTTTGAAGCTCCCGGAAATTCATCTTTGTGGTAAAAGGGTTTTACCTGAATGTCTTCAGGCGAGTTCCAGATTAGGGTTTCGTTATAGTCGGCGCCATTGAGTTCAAACTGGATTTTTTGTTTCCATTGTTTGGAGGAAATGGAAGCCCATCCCCAGCCCTTCCCGAAGGGAAGGGAGACTTGATTTTGAGCTGTTTCTTTTGTGTTTTCTTTTTTCATATTTGTAATTCCATCCTTAAGGGAGTCGAGATGGATTAAAATTAATAAATGGTTTCAATCATAAATCTGAAATCGTTAATCAAATTTCAGAAATCTATTTCTTAATGTCCTTTTCGATGGTGTCCCCTTCGAATTGGATAATATAAATGTCTTCACTATCTTTTTTCATATAGTATTTTTCGCGGGCATATTTTTCTGTCTGGTCTGGATTTTTGAGCTGCCGGATGTTTTCCTTGTCTTTTCTGATTTCCTGTTGGTAGTACGTTGCGTTGTCTTCGAGTTCATCGATTTGTTTGTCTAAAAAGCGATGATCGAAATAGGAATAGTTATCCAAAAATATCATCCAGGTCAAAAAGAATAACAATACCCAAACGTATTTGTTACTTAAGAATTTGAACCAAGGTTTGTCTTTATATGAATTATTCATTTAATCTGTTGTTGTTTATTGCAGAATTTCGATTTTAAATCCAATGCCCTAGCCCAGATAGCAGTGAAAATCCCACGCTGTCATTGCGAGGCACGAAGCAATCAGCGTGGATTGTAACGGATAGCGGGAAATAGCTCCAAATAATTAATGTTATAAAGTTACAATATATTTATAGAATTCTTTGATTTATTACGGCACGAACCACATCGATGGCGACGGTGTTGTATTTGTCGTTTGGGATGATGATATCGGCAAATGCTTTTGTGGACTCGATGAACTGCTGGTGCATGGGTTTTAAAGTGGTTTGGTAGCGTGTTAATACTTCCTCCATATCGCGGCCGCGTTCTGCTATATCTCTTTTTAACCTTCGAATTAATCGTTCGTCTGAATCGGCGTGAACGAATATTTTGATGTCAAATAAATCACGAAGTTCGGGATTGGAAAGAATGAGAATTCCTTCGACTATCATTACTTTTCGCGGATGTGTCAGTATGGTATCGTCGGTTCTGTTGTGGGTGGCAAAGGAATAAACGGGCTGGTTGATTGTTTTTCCTTCTTTGAGTTCCTTAAGATGTGTGACCAATAAATCGAAATCAATAGCTCTGGGATGGTCAAAGTTGGTTTTTGAACGTTCTTCGTAACTCTCGTTTGTGGATGCTTTGTAGTAGGAATCCTGAGCAATAATCCCCACTTCGGTATGGGGCAATTCATTCATGATCTGATGAACTACGGTTGTTTTTCCGCTTCCTGTTCCGCCTGCAATTCCTATTATTAGCATAAATTCGTTTTTTATGTTATTGTAGGAACAAAAATAGGGATTTATCTTTTTAGATTTAGGATTAATTCAACAATCCCGTTGAAGTTTTTAATTGGAATTGATTCTTGAAATCCCAAATTCAGAAATAGAGTATAATACAATGAGCAGACTGGGAATATATTGTCTCTTTTTTACTTAGAAACTTAGTTGCTCTTGCGCAGTACTATTCAGGAATTTGTATTTTCCTTCAATGATTTTTTTATCTGTTTTTGGAGCCACTGACGGATTGGTAGGGTATTTTTTTCCGTTCCAGGTCATTTTAGCCACACTGCCGTCTCTGTTTTGGATATAAATGTTGAAATAGCCTTTGGTTACTTCTTTGCCACCAGGAGCACCTATATAAACTGGATATTCTACCACGGTCATTCGGGTGTTTAATTTAAAGTTTCTGTCTAAAATTAACATTGTACAGCCACCAGAACCGCACCAATCGCCGCCAATTAGGCCTACTAAATATTCGTCTTTACCATCATCATTGAGATCTATGGCATTGTAAATAAAATTCCTGCTGGTTTCTGAAGCATCGTTGTAATTGGCTTTTAAATACCCAATGATTGCATCTGGAACTGGTTTGGTTTGAGCTAAACTGAAAGTGGTTGTGCCTAAAAAAAGTACTGATATCACAATAAATATTTTTTTCATAATGAACAGTTTTGGATTTCTATTTTAATATTCAGTGATTTTATCCACTACAAAAACTCTCGAATTTTCCCCATCTTTGAGTTTATATTGGATTTGGCGTATTTTACCCGTCGGGTTGCTGTTAGTGTCCCCTGGATTATACGTTTTAAAACGCTGGTAAAAAGAATTTTCCACAATAGCAAATTCGTCGTGTCCCATATATCCTTTACTGGCTTTAGGATTATCGACGATATTTGGCATATAAATTTCACTCATAGATTTGCCGTTATTGACAGAATATCCAATGACTGTTCCATAACTGCCACTACCGTCTGAGGTGATATACACCAGTACTTCGGGGAATCCATCGTTGTTTAGATCTCCTATTTCGGCATTGGTAACTGACCCTTCAATGTCTTTACTCACTTTAGTGTTATCAATGGAAAGACCTGAAGGCTGAATGGATAATTGTTTGTCTATCAAAATGATTTCAAATGAAATAGTATTCAGAGATAGCTTTTTAGAGAATGTGGGTTTTACAGATTTAATTTTAGGTATACTTTCAATAGTATCCTTTTTAATGATGTTATCTTCTGTGGTTTTGCTGGAACTATTTTTACAAGCCACGACTGTTGTAATTATTGCGAATAGTAGGGATATTTTTTTAGAATTATTCATAAGTTGCTGGTTTTGAATCATAAAAATAATATTAAAAACAACAAAATCAAATGTTTAAAAAAATATTTTATTAAGTTTTATGAATTCAAAGCTTATTTGGAGTCAACATATTTTAGTAGGGCATATAAAACAAAAAAAGCCGAACATTTCTGTTCGACTTTTGTCGGGGTGGCAGGATTCGAACCTGCGGCCTCCTGCTCCCAAAGCAGGCGCGATAACCGAGCTACGCTACACCCCGAATAAACAATAATTTAAGAACTTTGCGGTCTTCCCGCCATTGCGGGACGCGATAACCGAGCTACGCTACACCCCGAATAAACAATAATTTAAGAACTTTGCGGTCTTCTCGCCATTGCGGGACGCGATAACCGAGCTACGCTATACCCCGAATTAAAAGAAACCAACATCTTCAAGATGTCTTTTAGCTCCTCTTTTTTTTATTTTTTGTTCCAAAAGCATTGCTTCAGAACGTGTTGGAAATTTAATTTGATAAATCAATTCCCAAGGTTTTCCTGATTTAGTTGACAAACTCAATCCTGAATTATGCCTTTGTAACCTATTTTCAAGATTATCAGTCTGACCTGTATAATATTTTAAAGAACTTTTACTAAATAAAATATATACTATGTACATAATTATTAAAGATGAGGATTTGACTCTGCTGCCTTCCCGCCATTGCGGGACGCGATAACCGAGCTACGCTACACCCCGAAAGCGGTTGCAAATATAAAACTAATTTTGATTTTTACAAGCGATAATTTAAAATGAATACTATTATTTTTAAATAGTTAAAAGTCCTGTCTTTTTGGATAAAGAATTTTAATAAAAAACATACATTTGCAATCATAAATATGTAAAAATTTATCTACTATGTCTACTACAATCGAAAAAATTAAATGTCTTATTATAGGTTCCGGTCCCGCAGGTTATACTGCTGCTATTTATGCTGCCAGAGCAAGTATGAATCCTGTTTTATACCAAGGAATGCAACCTGGAGGTCAACTCACTACAACTAATGAAGTGGAAAATTTCCCCGGTTATGTTGATGGTGTAAGCGGTCCGGAAATGATGATACAATTACAAGCTCAAGCACAACGTTTTGGTGCTGACATCAGAGATGGCTGGGCAACTAAGGTTGATTTTAGTGGTGATGTACATAAAGTATGGATTAATGACAGCATTGAATTACATTGTGAAACCTTAATCATTTCGACAGGAGCTTCAGCTAAATATTTAGGATTGGAGTCAGAGCAACATTATTTAAAAATGGGTGGTGGTGTTTCCGCTTGTGCTGTTTGTGACGGATTTTTCTACAGAAATCAAGAAGTGGTGATTGTAGGAGCAGGAGATTCTGCTTGTGAAGAAGCCCATTATTTATCAAAAATGTGTTCAAAAGTTACGATGCTAGTTCGTAGCGAAAAATTCAGAGCTTCAAAAATTATGGAAGCTCGTGTTCGCAAAACCGAAAACATTACTATTTTAATGAACCACGATACCGTTGAGATTTTAGGAGATGGTCAGGTGGTTACAGGTGTAAAGGCTAAAAACAAAACAACTGGAGACATTTTTGATATTCCTGCCACTGGTTTCTTTGCGGCTATTGGTCACAAACCCAATACGGAGATTTTCGCAGACTTTCTTACTCTTGATGAAACGGGTTATATTGTCAATATTCCCGGAACATCAAAAACGAATGTTAGTGGTGTTTTTGTAGCCGGTGATGCTGCTGATCACGTTTATCGTCAGGCTATTACAGCTGCCGGAACGGGTTGTATGGCTGCCTTGGATGCCGAAAGATATTTGGCTTCAAAAGAATAATTCTGACGAAATAATTTATTGCATAAAAAAGTCCCAATTTTAAGTTGGGACTTTTTGTTTGTTATTATTTCGTTGGTTTCTTATTCAAACTTGCATTATCCATAAATCGCTTGATTTCGACTTTTTGTTCCCCATAAATTTTAATATCTGAATTTCCGGCAGCTTCAATACTTAGGTTCGTATTTGCATTGATACTACAATTCGAATAGCCTTCGGCAATTAATTCAGCGGTTTTTATGATAAGATTATTTCCGGTAAATTCAGCATTGTTGTCTAAACGAATGAAAGCATTGGTAACATCTCCTTCCAAATTTGCTTTTGATTTTTGGTATAAGTCACATTTTAATTCAGCTGAGGTAATTAAGGCATTCAATGTGGAATTTTTACTTAGTTCGATTATTGCATTCTCCGATTTTAAATTGAGTTCCGTTTTTGAATCGTTGTCTGTCTGTAAGGTAAAATTCTTTGAATTTACATTCAAATTAAGCTTAGAATCATCGAGGGCTTTAAACGAAATTTCATTCAGTTGAATCTCCTGAATGGCATTTATGATGGCGCTATTTTTTGAGGTTATCCTTTTCAACTCATTGGTATACGTAACTCTTACAATCAGTTTTTTGTAGTTTATAGCTTTTTTTGAAGTGTTAATTCTTAGTGTATTGGAGCTTAAATCTATGTTTATAATATCGTGAAGATTATCGTCGGCTTCAATTTTTAATTCGCTTTTTTCGCCTCTATCCAAATACACTTCAATATTGTCGCTCACTTCAAGTGAGTCGAACTCGCCAATTTCCTTTTGAACTATAGTCACTATTTTTGAGCCTTTTATTTTTTCGTTTTTTTGTGCTAAGGCTAATGTCGAAACGAAAAGCAGCAGCAAGAGAACAGAATAATTTTTCATTTTTGATTGAATTAAGAATACTACAAATATAAAAAAATCATCCACTTTTGATGAATGATTTTTGGGTTTTTTTGGCAAAAAGTGTTTCTTATTGTTCATCAACGCTTCCGCCGGAAGATTCCTCTTTTGATATTGTTTTTGGGATTTTATGATAACTTATAGAACTTCCGCTTGAAGCTTTTGCATCCAGTTTCACAATTGGATAAACAGCTGTGCTGCTTCCGCTTGAGGTTTGAGATATCACTTCGTTTGCCATTAGATTTTCGGCATTAATTTCACTTCCACTTGACGAAGAAGTTTCTAATTTTAATGCTTTTCCACTTGCTTCAATACTGCTTCCACTGGTGCTTTCCAGAGAAATAGCATCGGCTTCTACATCAATATTTATTTGACTTCCGCTGCTTGATTTTACATTGATGTTTTCGGTTATTAATGCATTAGAACTTGTAATTTCAGATCCGCTGCTGGCACTCAATCCATTGATAACTGGCATTTTTACATTTACAACTGGAGTTTCGGTTGAATTGTAGTTTTTATCGGATTCAATTATCAAAACACCATTTTCTATTTTGGTAATAATGTGTTTTTGCAAATTATCATCGGCTTCAACAGCTATAGATTTAGTGTCAGATTGTTCTACATTCACTTTAATTCCATAACTCACTTCAATGCTTTTGAAATCTTCATTCACAGCTCTGGTTTCCGTTATAATGTTACCGCTTCCTTCTATTCCATTGCCAAAATGGAATGAAGGATTGCAAGAAGAAAATAATAATGCAATTAAGGTGGCAACAATAAATTTAGTTATTATCGTGATGATTTTAATCATGGCTATTTCGTTTTGATTATTACTCCGTCTTTGTCTACTGATAACCCTTTTTTAGTACCTGTTTTATTAACCGTTACCACTTCTCCGTTTACAGTAACTGTAGTTGTAACAATGCTGTCGGTTTCTGTTGAGTCTTGTGTATAATTGATATCGACATCGTTGTGTTCATTTTCGTCTTTTGGACAATTGAGGCATTTTACCTGATCATTTTCCACTTTATAAAGATAGTCGCTGGAACTGTAATGTAAATTGAAATATTCATCGTCAGAACGATCGTAATCCTGTATACTAGAATCCGCTTTAAATAAAGTTTCTTTAGGTAAATATAAGGTAATTTCAATTTCCTGATTACGGAATTTTTCTTTTAAATCGGACAATAAATAGTTGTCTAAAATTAATTGATTTCCAACAATTTTATAGCCATATTTTATCTTTTCTGCTCTTTGTTTTGCTTCGAAAAGTGATTTTCCTTTTGCTTCTTTTTCAATTTGAATGTAAGGTAATTTCGCATCTGTTTTTAAGATTTTAAAACTGACATTATTTGAATAGATTACATCATTTCCTGTAGAATCCAAGGTGATTTTAAAATCATCATGTTCATTAATGCTTTTGGCAAAATAATCATTATGCTTGAATTTTACATAAAGGGTATCCGTTGGTTTCAGGTTTATAGTCTCTTTTTTAACTACTCTTCCGTCAACTGCAAAGGCTGTAGCCTGTTTTATTCCAATAGTAATCGCTAATGAAACAGAGATTAACCAAATGGCCAACAAGGTGTATTTTGCAATGTTTCCAATAGATTTCAAGTTAGGAGATAATAATTTAAAGCCTAATAATGATAAGAAAAAGAAAGGAATTCCAACCGCAAAAAACATCAATAATCCAAATGTCCAAACTGGGTAATCCGTAAAATTTCCAGCCTCAATAAAATCTTGCCAAGGTACATTAACAAAAGAGGACGAGCCAAGAGTAAATACACCTATGAATAATGCAGCTAATATAAACAGTCCTGCAATAATCAAAATCACTCCAAGAAATTTAGAGAAAGCTCTCAATACGGCTATAATAAAATTTCCAAAAGAACTTCCTATTTTTTCAGCACCGGTTTTTACACGGTTTCCCATTTCGTCATAATTGGCATTTTTGAATTTTTCGGAAACCGTTTCAAATTCTTCACGCACTTTTTTTTCTATGTTCGAAATAGTTACAGGTTCACCAGTCATTTCTAGTTTTTCGGCTGTTGTTTTCGCTTCCGGCATCACAATCCAAAGGATAATGTACGCTAAAACGCCAGTTCCCCAGGCAAAAAATAGTATCAGAAAGAAGATTCGTAACCATACTTTGTCAATTCCAAAATAATGACCTAGTCCTGCCAGAACACCACCTATCATTCCGTTTTCAGTATCGCGGTACAGTTTTCGAGTTTTAGATGAAGAAGCAAAATCTGTTGAAGTATTTTCAGTTCCTTCCTCGTCAATTCTATAATCTTCTGGCTGACCCATTACGGCTATCACTTCGTCCACATCTTTCATCGCAACAACGTGTTTGTCTGTTTTTTGCTTTTCAGTCAATAATTCCGAAACGCGCATTTCAATATCTTTTATGATTTCGTCTTGCCCTGATGAATTAGAAAGAGAACGTTTTATTGCATCAAAATAACGTGTTAGTTTTTGGTATGCATCTTCGTCAATATGGAAGAACATTCCGCCTAGATTTATGTTTACAGTTTTGTTCATGACTATAGTTTTTGTTTGGTGATTAGATTTACTGCATCAGACAATTCAGTCCAGGTGCCATTTAATTCGTTTAAAAAAGTTTGTCCAATTTCGGTTAGTTCATAATATTTTCTTGGTGGACCAGATAATGATTCTTCCCAACGGTAGTTGAGTAATCCGTCATTTTTTAATCGGGTGAGCAGCGGATAAACCGTTCCCTCCACAACTAGTAATTTTGCGTTTTTCAAAGTGTCTAATATTTCTGAAGTGTATGCTTCTTTGTCTTTTATAACTGACAAGATGCAAAACTCAAGAACACCTTTGCGCATTTGGGCTTTTGTGTTTTCAATGTTCATGATTCTTTTTTTTGTTTTTTTTGATTAAATTAAACTGTTCATTTTTTGATTAATTTGATGATGATTATTTTATAAATGGTATCGTCAGCGGATACTTGTACTTTTCTCCATTCGATGCTTTTACTGCCGCATATATAATAAGGAAAAACTCCGCAACTTTCAGTCCAACAAATATAAAAATGGCGATTAGTGCAACTATTACAATTCCAGTTATATTTTCTATACTAAAATGATTCACAACAAAGTCCTGGTCATTCATTATAGTATTTAAAGGAATATTGCTAAAAACAGTGATTATGAAAATGGGAATAGCAATCATTGCTAGTACTAAGGAGTACAATAACATACTCAATTGAAAGTTAAGCACTTGCTTTCCGTTAAAATCCACAAATTCCGATTTGTCTTTATTGGTGCTCCAAATCAATATTGGAAAAATATAATTCCCAAACGGGATGCAATATTGACTCAATGTACTCAAATGTGTAAATGTTGCCAGGTTTTTTTCGTTCGTTGTTTCCATAGTGTAAAAGTATATAGTAATTTCTTATGCAAATATATATCTAAAAGACAGTATCTTGTATCACATAGTAGTATATATTAACAATATATTAACATTTTAAATTTAATGTGGGTGCTGCTATTTGGGCTTAAACTGCCTAGAATACTAGGATTGTATGCGTTTTAATAAAATTGAGTTGTTCCATAAATTTTATGGGTATTATTTATTATTTTTACATAAACTAAATCTTTAAAAATGAAAATTTCGGTATCTAAGCTCAATAAATTTCTGTTTTTTAAATTGCCATCGGCATTTATATGTGGAGTCAGGGTAAAACATATTGATGATACTAAATGTGTGGTGACGGTGAAACACCGCTGGATTAACCAGAATCCGTTTAACTCAATTTATTTTGCTGTTCAAGCTATGGCTGCGGAACTATCGACAGGAGCTTTGGTTATGAATTATATTCAAATAAGTGGCAAGAATATTTCGATGTTAGTGGCTAATAATAAAGGAAATTTCACTAAAAAAGCTACAGGAAAAATTACTTTCGTATGCAATGACGGTCATGTGGCAGAACAAGCCATTCAAGAAGCGATATCCACTAAGGAAGGACAAACATTTTGGATGAAATCCATTGGAACCAACGAAAAAGGGGAACAAGTATCCGAAATGGATTTTGAATGGAGCGTCAGAATAAAATTGGGTTAATTATCTATTTAATGAATCAAACAAAAAAAGCTTCGTTTACTAAACGAAGCTTTTTTTAAATATAATACATTGTGAATTAATAATAATTTAAAGTCCAGAGCCTAACCTTTAAGTTTGTTTTTAAAATCTATATCCAGATTTTTTATCTTTACAAATTTATGCAAACTAAAACGTGATAGTCTTAAAATTATATTAAATTTTCATTTCGACAGGAGGACAGATTTTTTTAATTAGAAATCACAACCCGATGAATCAAAATCAAATCTTAATAATTAATAGTGACAATTTGACATTTTAAAAGATTTGGCAGTACTTTTGCAATCAATAGAAAAGAATAAAAATGAAGTTTAAGAATTTTTTTAAAAATAATACAAGAATGACGACTGAAAACACGCTAAACGACGAAATTGTTGATCAAACTCCAATTGAAAACAATGAAATTAATTCCGATGCCTTAGACGCAACAATCGAAGAACGAGTAGAGGAAATATCTAGAGAAGAGCAATTAACTCAAGATTTAGCCTCCGAAAAAGACAAATTCCTGCGATTATTTGCCGAGTTTGAAAATTACAAGCGAAGAACTGCAAGGGAACGTATCGAGTTGTTTAAAACTGCAAACCAAGAAGTATTGCTTGCTATGCTTCCTGTTATGGATGATTTTGACAGAGCGTTAGCTGAGATTAAAAAGACAGATGATAACATCTTAATTCAGGGTGTAGAACTCATTCAGGAAAAATTAAAAAATACTTTAGTTTCGAAAGGTTTAGAAGAAGTTGAAATAAAAGCAGGAGACGCTTTTGATGCTGATTTTGCCGAAGCAATTACTCAAATCCCAGCTTCATCTCCTAAGATGAAAGGGAAAATTGTTGATGTAATAGAAAAAGGATACAAATTGGGCGACAAAATTATTCGTTTTCCAAAGGTTGTAATTGGAAATTAATTCCTAAATCACAATGTCACCCTGAGCGTGTCATCTCGAGCGAAGTTGAGAGACGAAGGGCAAATCCTAAATTATAAAATGAAAAAAGATTTTTACGAAATACTTGGTATTACCAAAAATGCCGATGCTGCCGAAATAAAAAAAGCGTACAGAAAAAAAGCGTTAGAGTTTCACCCTGACAAAAATCCTGGGAATGCGGCTGCGGAGGAAAAATTCAAATTAGCTGCTGAAGCTTATGAAGTGCTTAGTGATCCAAATAAAAAAGCCAAATATGATCAATATGGTCATCAAGCTTTTGACAATGGAGGTGGTGGTTATGGCGGAGGTGGTCATATGAATATGGATGATATTTTTAGTCAGTTTGGAGATATTTTCGGAAGCGCTTTTGGCGGAGGCGGAGGTTTTGGAGGCGGAGGCGGAGGTTCTCGTCGCGTAAAAGGAAGCAACCTTCGTATCAAAGTAAAACTTACTCTTGAGGAAATTGCAAACGGAGTTGAGAAAAAAGTAAAAGTAAAACGTAAAGTTCAAGCTCCAGGAGTATCCTATAAAACCTGTTCGACCTGTAATGGTCAAGGGCAAGTAATGCGAGTGACCAATACGATTTTGGGACGAATGCAATCCGCATCAACGTGTCCAACTTGTGGAGGTTCAGGTCAAATATTAGACAAAAAACCTTCGGAAGCAGATTCTCAAGGAATGATTCTGGAAGATGAAACTGTAGCTATAAAAATCCCTGCAGGTGTAGTTGACGGAATGCAATTGAAAGTTTCCAATAAAGGGAATGATGCTCCTGGAAACAGTGTTCCTGGTGATTTAATTGTTGCTATCGAAGAAATTGAACACGAATTTCTGAAACGTGAAGGCGAAAATTTACATTTTGATTTGTACATCAGCTTCTCTGAAGCGGTTCTTGGAATATCAAAAGATATTGAAGCCATCAACGGAAAAGTGAGAATAAAACTAGAAGAAGGAATTCAGTCCGGAAAAATCCTGAGATTAAAAGGAAAAGGAATTCCAAACATCAACGGATATGGTAACGGAGATTTGTTAGTTCATGTGAATGTGTGGACTCCAAAAACGTTAAATAAAGAACAAAAACAGTTTTTTGAAAGCAATCTCGAAAACGAGAATTTTATTCCAAATCCTGAAAAAAGTGATAAGTCCTTTTTTGAAAAAGTTAAAGATATGTTCTCATAATTTTTAATTATGTGAATTTTTCCCATCCTTGTGAAAACAAGGGTGGGTTTTTTTGTTTTATTTAACACCTTATTAGCACTATTTTTCTATTTTTACAAACCCGAGGCCGATAGGCAGGCAGACGAAATAAAATCAAAAAATCAGTATGAGTAATATACTTGAAGTAAAAAATGTTGTCAAGAAATACGGTGATTACGTTGCCCTTAATGAAGTTTCTCTTACCGTTCCCAAAGGTAGTATTTATGGGCTTTTAGGTCCAAATGGTGCCGGAAAAACATCACTTATCCGTATTATCAATCAAATTACAATGCCAGATAGTGGCGAAATTATACTCGACGGCGAGAGGCTAAGTCCAAAACATATTCAACAAATAGGATATTTACCTGAAGAGCGTGGTTTGTATAAAACTATGAAAGTGGGAGAGCAATGTCTGTATTTGGCACAAATGAAAGGACTTTCACATTCAGAAGCCAAAAAACAACTTGAATATTGGTTCGAAAGACTGGGAATTCAAGGTTGGTGGAACAGAAAAATCCAAGAGCTTTCTAAAGGAATGGCACAAAAAGTTCAGTTTGTGGTTTGCGTTTTGCACAAGCCGAAATTATTGATTTTTGATGAACCTTTTTCCGGTTTTGATCCTGTAAATGCAAATGTAATTAAAGACGAAATTCTGGAATTGAGAAATCAGGGTTCTACCATAATTTTCTCTACACATAGGATGGAAAGCGTTGAAGAATTGTGTGACCATATAGCCTTAATTCATAAATCGAACAAACTCATCGAAGGAAGATTAGACGATGTGAAACGAAAATTCAGAACCAATAGTTTTGAAGTTGGGATTTTATCTGATAATGTTGAAGGTTTAATGTATGATATTACTCAGAAATTCAAAGTGGGTCAGACGAATTTTAAATCATTAAACAATGAATTAAAACTCGAAATCCAACTGGGAAATGCAACTCCAAATGAATTATTAAATGTTCTTGTGCAAAGAGGACAAGTAACCCATTTTATGGAGAAAATCCCTAGTGTGACCGATATTTTCATTCAAGCAGTTAGTGCCCCCTAGCCCCCAAAGGGGGGACAAAGAGATAAACCGAGAAATTGTAATTAAATAATAATTATTTTAAACCCTATTTACCCTAATAGGAATTCCCCCTTTGGGGGATAGGGGGCTTTATTTATGAGCATCATTTCACTAATAATAAAAAGAGAATTTATTGCCAAAGTCCGCAATAAATCATTCATAGTAATGACTTTTTTAAGTCCATTGCTTTTTGTGGGAATAGCCGTTTTTGTTGGCTATCTAAGCTCTATGAAAGCAGATACCAAAAAAATTGTCATTCACGATGAAAATGGTTTGTTTGCTAATGAATTCAAAGCTTTGAATAGCAAGGATGCCGAATATATTTACCAAGATTTGTCATCAATTGATGTAAAATCACTCAAAGACAGTATCACAAAGGAGAGTTACGAAGGTTTGCTTTATATTCCAAAAGTGACTAACTACAAGGATTTGGAAAATAAAATCCAGTTCATTTCTAACGAAAGTCCAAGTATTTCATTTGTTGAAAATGTTCAGGATGTAATTTCGAAAAAACTCACCCAAGACAATTTTGAAAAAGCCAAATTGGATACCTTGGCCATAAAAAATGCCGAAGCCAAAGTCAATATAAGTTTAGCCAAAGCTTCCGGTGAAGAAAGTTTGAAAGGACTCAACGAAATTAAGATTGCCATTGGAGGAGCATTCGGTTATCTCATTATGATGTTTATCATTATTTACGGCAATATGGTAATGCGCAGCGTTATCGAAGAAAAAACAAATCGCATTGTCGAAATCATCATTTCCTCAGTTAAACCATTCCAATTGATGATGGGAAAAATCATTGGAACTTCATTGGCAGGATTACTGCAATTCTTTATTTGGGCCATCATCGGTATGACCTTAATGGTTGCTGCTTCAGCTTTTTTAGGAATCGATGCCAGTCCTGCAGCGAAAATTCCTCCCACAATAATACAAAATGCCCATCAGGAATTTGCCGGAACCGCACAAATGTACATCAAGGAATTATGGGGATTGCCTATCGCGACCATCCTTATAAGTTTTGTGATTTATTTCATAGGAGGTTACTTTTTATATAGTTCATTCTATGCTTCCATTGGAGCTGCAGTCGACAACGAAACCGATTCGCAACAGTTTCTTTTGCCTATAATTATGCCATTAATTTTAGCCGTTTACATAGGTTTTTTTACTGTCATCAACGATCCGCACGGGACAATTGCTACAGTATTTTCAATGATTCCGCTTACGTCACCCATCGTGATGCTGATGCGAATTCCGTTTGGTGTGCCTTGGTGGCAACTTGCTATTTCTATCAGTTTACTTTTCGGAACCTTCTTTTTTGTAGTTTGGTTTGCCGCAAAAATATACCGAGTGGGAATATTAATGTACGGCAAAAAACCAACTTGGAAAGAATTATATAAATGGTTAAAATATTAACGTCATCCTGAGCGCAGTCGAAGGAAGGAGCTATTTCCTGCTGTACGCTATATCCACGCTGATTGCTTCGTGCCTCGCAATGACAGCGTGGGATGCCGCTTCCATCAGGGCTAGGGCAGTAGGTTTTTAATAACTTACTTCTTAATTACGAAATAAAAAACTTTGTGACTTTGTGCCTTCGTGGCAAAAAAAATAATATTATGTCAAAAATACTAATCATAGAAGACGAAGCCGCTATTCGAAGAGTACTCACAAAAATACTTTCCGAAGAGAATGACACGTATCAGGTTGAAGATGCTGAAGATGGTCTTGCTGGACTCGAAAAAATAAAAAATAACGACTACGATCTTGTTTTGTGCGATATCAAAATGCCCAAAATGGACGGTGTCGAAGTGCTTGAAGCGGTCAAAAAAATTAAACCGGAAATCCCAATGGTAATGATTTCAGGTCATGGCGATATGGAAACTGCTATCCAAACAATGCGTTTGGGCGCTTTTGATTATATCTCGAAACCGCCAGATTTGAATCGGTTATTGAATACCGTTCGCAATGCATTGGACAAAAAACAACTTGTGGTTGAGAACAAAATTCTAAAGAAAAAGGTCAGCAAGAATTACGAAATGATTGGCGAGAGCGAACCTATCAACCACATCAAATTGATGATTGATAAAGTAGCCCAAACCGAAGCCAGAGTTTTAATCACGGGACCAAACGGAACCGGAAAAGAACTCGTTGCTCATCAATTGCATGAAAAAAGCCAAAGAGCTAATTTTCCATTAATCGAAGTGAATTGTGCCGCCATTCCAAGCGAATTGATAGAAAGCGAATTGTTTGGTCACGTGAAAGGAGCTTTTACCTCGGCGGTGAAAGACCGTGCCGGAAAATTTGAAGCGGCAGATAAAGGAACCATTTTTCTAGATGAAATTGGCGATATGAGTCTTTCGGCTCAAGCCAAAGTGTTGCGTGCTTTGCAGGAAAATATAATTACCAGAGTGGGTGCTGACAAAGACATTAAAGTTGATGTTCGGGTTGTTGCGGCAACCAACAAAGACTTGAAAAAAGAAATTGCCGAAGGTCGGTTCCGTGAGGATTTGTACCATCGTCTAGCGGTAATTCTGATTAACGTTCCTTCGCTTAACGAAAGAAGAGACGATATTCCGTTGTTGATTTCGCATTTTGCTGAAAAAATTGCTTCCGAACAAGGAAATACTGTAAAAGAATTTTCACCGAAGGCTATCAAATTATTGCAGGAATACGATTGGACTGGAAACATTCGCGAATTACGAAACGTGGTGGAACGATTAATCATTCTTGGCGGAAACGAGATTTCCGAAAATGATGTTAAGATGTTTGCAAGCAAATAAAATTAATTTAAAGAATTAAAATTTAAACATTTAAAGATTCGATTTGAGTATTCAGTCTTTCAATCATTAAATTTTTTAATCTTTCAATCTTAAAAGATGAAACTAAAAAAAATAAACGAAAATCTTCAACAAGCACTCATCGAAAACGGCTTGACCGAAGCCAATGAAATGCAACAAGAAACATTTTCGACCCTGAAAAGTGGCGCTGATTGTATTATTATTGCTCCCAAAGGAAGCGGAAAATCAACCACTATTGTGTTGAATGTTATTCAACAATTAAAAGGAGAAGGAGAAGAATCACCTCGAGCTCTGATTATTGTGGAAGACAAAACAAAGGTTTTGGAAATGGAAGAACTTTTCGAAAAGTATGGAAAATATACTGATTTGCGCGTGTATGGAGTTCACGACAAAGGCGATATGGAATATGACAAGAATTACATTTCAACTGGAATTGACGTTTTGATTGGTACTCCGTTTAAATTGAGCGAAATGTTTACCACGGCGGGTTACAATGTAAACCGATTGAAAATGTTTATTCTAGACGATGCTGATCCAATTTTGAAACTGCGTCACGAAACCCGGATTATGCGTATTTCGAATAGTATCAACAAAACCCAACGCATAATTTTTTCAGAAGAATTTACAGAGCGAATCGAAATCCTTGCTGAGAAAATGCTCGTTGAACCGTTTGAATTCGATTTTGAAGAAGAGGAAGATTTAGAAGATGAAGAAGAAATAGAAGAATAATAAAAAAAAATAAAAAAATGGGATTAATGAAAGTGTTTTCAGGAAGTGAAATTTTGGCATTGGCTTTACAGGAAAGAATCGAAGAAATAGGTATAACCACCGTTATTAGAAACAATAATCAATCGAATGTTTTACCTAGTATAAATAATACTAAACCAGTAGAATTATTTATTCAGGAAACTGATTTTTCAAAAGCCAATCCTGTGATTGAAGAGTTTAGGTTGAGTATTTAAAATTAAATTTTTATAAACTGCTCCGCAAAGTCTCCGACTTTGAGGATGTGTTTTTCAGTCTCCGACTGTACATTTCAAAAAAAGAAAATGAAAGATAAAGAAGGATTCCTAATTCAGGATCAATCAAAAGCACATTTTATAACAGCAACGGTTGTAGATTGGGTAGATGTTTTTTCCAGAAAATTATATAAAGATTGCATTATAGAAAGTCTGGATTTTTGCATCAAAAACAAAGGAATGATTTTGTATGGCTATGTTATAATGTCCAATCACATCCATTTGATTATCCAATCTGAAAATAGTAAACTATCTGATTTGATTTGGGATTTCAAGAAGTTTACAGCTACTAGTATTTTGAATAAAATTGAAACAGAACCAGAAAGCAGACCCGATTGGATGCTAAAACGTTTTGAATTTGCTTGCAAAAGTCATAGCCGAAATGAAAAATATCAGTTTTGGCAATATGGAAATCATCCCGAAGAAATCTTTTCAGAACAATTCTTTTGGTCGAAATTAGATTACATTCATTTGAATCCTGTTTGTGCAGGAATTGTTGCAAAAGCTTCTCATTATATTTATTCCAGTGCTTCCAATTATGTTGACGATAATGGACTAATAGCAATTACAAAAGTAGATAATCCAGTAATCGATGTTTTGAGACCACAGTCGATTAGTACTATTTACAATTGGTAAAGGTCAGAGACCTTTTATCACATCCTCAAAGTCGGAGACTTTGCGGAGCGAGGGTTTTTTTGATGATGCTTTGCGGAGTAAATTTTTAAATAAAATAAATAATGAAATATAAAATGCTAGTGGTAGATATGGACGACACCTTGTTGACCGATGACCACGAAATATCTAGTGAGAATAAGGAAATGCTTTTGAAAGCACAGGAGATGGGTGTTTATGTAGTTTTAGCTTCAGGAAGACCAACCTCGGCAATGTTAGCGTATGCCAAAGAATTGCAATGTGATATCAATAATTCGTATATGATTTCATTTAATGGTTCTACAATTACTGACCTAAAAGCTGATGAGATTATTTTTGAGCAAATGCTGACCAAAGAACAAATTCATTCTCTGTATGATTTTAGTCAGCAAAACAACACGCATATTACTACCTATTTAGACGGGAAAATTATCAGCGAAAGTAATTCAGAATATATTAATATAGAAAGAGACATCACAGGTTTAGAACTTGTGATTGTTCCCAATTTTAAAGAAGCAGTTACGACTTCGGCGGTAAAATGTCTTTTATTGGAAGAGCCAAGCTATCTTAAAACTGTTGAGCCTTTGCTAAAAATTGCAATGCCCGATTTGAGTGTTTGTATGTCGAAGCCTTTTTTCTTAGAAGCAGCACCAAACGGAATTGATAAAGGAGCAGCCATTCAAATTTTAGCCAAAAAACTAAATATTCATCAAAGTGAAATTATCGCAATTGGAAATGCCGGAAATGATTTAACAATGATACAATATGCAGGATTAGGTGTTTGGGTTGATAATGTAGATGCTGAATTAAGAGAATTTGGTGATGTTATTGTAGCTTCAAACAATAATCACGGTGTTGCTGAGGTGGTAAAGAGATTTATTTTGGCTTAAATAATTTGGTTTTTCGATATAGATTTTCACAGATTTCTCGCTCCGCAAAGTCTCTGACTTTGAGGAAGTGTTTTTTAGTCTTTGACTGAATATAAGTTGATTTCAATCTTAAAAATCGAATTGGAGTTGGCAAATAAGCAGAAAGGTCAGAGACCTTTTATCGCATCCTCAAAGTCAGAGACTTTGCGGAGCCTGAAGAAGAGGTAAAGAGATTTATTTTGGAGTAGTTTTTTTGAATTTATTTTTTTCTTAAAAATGATGGAGAAATTTTAATTTCTTTAATCCTTTTGTCATCTGGATTTTTACGATTCTCAAGTATTTCTCTTTCTGGAATATTAGTTAGATTACTTAATTTTTGTAGTAAACTAGCCAAAGTCAATTCTCTTCTTTTTACAATTGAAGGAAAACTTTCTGTATGATTTTCATTTTCAAATAAACGATTGACCTCGTTTAACGATATGTATCTCATTTCATTTTCTATCAGATACAATAAGATGCGAAGTTCCGGTTCCTCCAGATTTTCAATCAATTTGTTTTTATAATAGCAGTTTCCAGTCTCTTTTTTATAGACAATTCCATTAAAAGGGAATAAACTATTTTTCTTCTGTTTTCTGAGAAAGATTGTAATTCCTAGCACTACAAATAAAAGTACTATTCCTAAACCGATGGAAGCAGTTGATGTTCCCTCATAAAAAGGCATAATAAATTCCCTTTCTTCAATTGGTTTTCCTAAAAAAATGTCAAGATTTGCCTGAAAAACTTTGTATTTGTTATTTGATATCCAAGTTACGCATACTAATTCTTTTTTAGTGTTATCAAAGTAGATTTGTGTTGGTTTGATAAGTGTTTTTTCTGTGAATTTTTTTATTGTATTTTTCACAACATCAACTTCAAAAACAGTTCCATAAATGCTCGTTGAAATCAAATACAATTTGTCATTGGCAGGAAAAGGCAAAAACGTATTTTGGCCTAGCAAACTCGAATCAAATTTTCCCATATTATCCCAGTGCATTGTTGGTAAGTGCAATCTCCAGAAGGTATTGTCACACTTTTTAAGATTCAGAAAATTAGATGAATCTTCTTCTTCTCCTCCAAAAACATATAAATTTTCATTAGCAAGGTAACTATAGAATCTGGTTCTTGGACTTGGAACATCATTACCAAAGGTCTGTACTTGAACCCAATCCTTGTTTTTTGCATCGTATTTTGTTACAATATTTTTATAGGTAAAAAGGCCGTAGCCGCCAAATAAATGCAGTTCATTTTTGTAAACAAATTTGGCTGAGCCAATTTGATTCTGGAATAAAGAAGAGTTGTTGCAATTTACAATTGAATCATTGCGAAATTCTAAAACCGGACCTGAACCATCTTGAACCAAAAAGGTTTTTCCTTTTATGGAATAAGGTACATAATGCCATAATTTATCAGGGTAGGCAGTGTGATTGTATTTAGTTTTTGTTAGATCATTTCCTTTGTACAGGATAGAATCCTTAAGAATCAAAACGGGCAAGCGGGTTCTTGCGTCTTGAAATAGAACGCAATTCTCATCAAACTGAATGTCTTGAGCTTCGATTTTATTGACGAAAAGTAAAAGAATACAAAAGAATAGCAACCGATTCATAAAATTATTTTTAAAAAATAACTAACGGTTTGTTGACTCAAAAAGAGTTATACAAATCAAATAGAGTACTAAATTACTCTATTTATCAATGTAAAGTCTAATAAGTGTTAAGGAAATTCAGTTTTTTTGATCTAAAATAATTATTTTGATTTGATTTAAAGGGACCAAAAACAGGTTTTATATCAAGCCTAAATCTTTGATAACAGCAATAAGGTGTACTGTATTCCTTGCATTAAAGTGAATTCTAAGTTTATTGATGCATTTTTCGATACTACTTTCGCTGGAAGGATTTATTCTCAATTTTTTGAAGTCTTTTGAAATTTCCTTCAATGTATAACCAAAAGAGAGTAATTTTAGAAGAGTGATGTCAAATTCGGTAATATCAACTATTGATTTATGGTATAGCGCTTCAATTTCTGTTACAGGTTTTATTTCCTCAACAAAAATAGCTTGAATCGCTTTCTCTAGTTCAACAACACTGTTTCTTCCTTTGTAAACAAACGCATTAATGTTGTGATTTTTAAAAAGAGATTCTATTCGAAAGGATTTCACTTCTTCCGAAAACACAATTATTTTGATATTGGGTTGTATTTTTTTTATTGCCAATATCAATTCCTCTCCAGAGTTAAGCTTAGTATTCCTGTTGTCATTTTTGAAATTCAAATCGCTAATCAATAAATGGTAAGGAGCCTTATCATAAATTGCTTTTTTAATTTTCAAATAAGCCTCGTCACAATATTTTGCATCATTAGTATGGAAAATAGTCTCTTTTTCTAAAATTTGCTTCACCGATAAACTGATGCAGTCGCAATCGTCAGCTACTAAAACTTTTTTTCTCATAATTATTGGGTGTGTAATTATAATTTTTTAAGATGCGATTTGTATTGGAGGCTTATGATTTAATTGATGAGTTACTTTGTAAATTTTAAGAAAATTTGAGACTTTTATTTTAAAATGTTTTTATATCTCTTGTTCTAATTTGGATGATATTTCACGTAAAGTTTTTTCTAAATTATTTATCCTCATTTTATAAATGGCTTTGTTTTCATTTTGAAGTTCACTTTTTATTTTAGAGAGAGTCTTTAAGACTTCAATTTTAGAGATAATTGAAACAATTAGCAATTCGTTTTCGGTTTTGTTTCCATCATTTTTTGTAGAAATTATTTCGAATAAAAAAGTTGAAATTGATTTGTCTGCAAAACTAAAAAGTGCTTTTGCTGCATTTGATTCTAATGACTTAATCATTTCCTTTTTAAAATCATCAGAAACACTTTCCCATTGAGTAGTTGCTAAAATTTTTAGATTAATACGACATTCTATTAAGAATAATTTTTTTAAAGAAGCTAATGCTTCTTTCTTTTTTGAACTATTTTGAAGTGAATTTAATATTGGTGAAAGTAAATTAAGGGCCATTTTTTAATCTTTAATGCACCTAACAGAAAGAGCACTATTTTTATTTCCATCTGTTCCTTTATACAAAATTTCATTTACAGATACGTTGTTACGGAAGAAAACAGTAGTATTGTTTGGTGTTGAAGTCCAATAATTTGAGCTATATCCTTTAAACTGAAATGTTCCATTTGCGTAACGAACACCACCAGGTAGACTTGTAAATCCGCTACTGTTAGAAGCTCCTGTATTTGGGCTATCCCATAAAGTTGTTGCTTTCATTTTACCACCAGCAATTGATTCTCCTCCTAAACAATTACTTAGTGTAGTAAATTCTAGATCACTAGGGACGTGCCATCCGATGGGAGCTAAACCTCTTGAGTCGGTTATGGCATACCAATTATACAACTTTCCATAGATTGGTCCATTAGCCGTGTCATTTGAATAATAACACCAAGCACCAGTTGTTAAACTAGCCCATTGAGTCGGATCTGAAACTTGAGGAATAACATCGCCATTACGATATTTGGATACAATTAGATTACTCTTCAACCAGGTACTGTTACATATTTGTATGACTTGATAGGAGTTGCCATCAATATCTTTTACAGATGTAATTGAATCATTATTGGGACTATTGCTGTCAGAGCAAGAATTAAGTATTAAAAAACTTATTGTTAGTAAACATAGAATTTTTTTCATTGGTTTGTTTTTTTTGTTGATTATTTCTTGAATTTCATTTTTATTCTTAAAGCTTTTCATTTGGGATTTTATTATTTCAAATCTCAAAAAATTATCTCAAGCATATAAAAAAAACATACGAAACCGTACTTTCGTGTATTTAAAAAAATCAAAATGCTGTTTATCAGTGTTTTATATAAACTAAAAAACCTGCAAAATTTGGTATATTTAGAAATTTAAGATAGGTTTTACTATACTTTTAAGTAAAACAATGTGTTGCTTGTGCTGAAATTTTATAAGGAATTGTATTTATTGCTTTTACATTTTCCGATTGCCCAATTCCTTATTTAAGTTATCTTTGCAACTTTCAAAAAAATTCGACATTCAAATTATTGAATAATCGAATTTGCAAATCAACAAATAAACAATGATTACAGTTAACGATATCTCCGTGCAATTTGGCGGAACCACTTTATTTAGTGACATTTCTTTTGCCATAAATGAAAATGATAAAATTGCCCTTATGGGTAAAAATGGAGCAGGAAAATCAACGCTTTTAAAAATTATTGCTGGTCAAAGCAAACCTTCTACAGGAAATATTTCGGCACCAAAAGATGCGATAATTGCATATTTACCACAGCATTTATTGACTTCGGACAGTTGTACCGTTGTGGAAGAAACATCAAAAGCATTTGGCGAAATTTTCAAAATGAAAGCCGAGATTGATGAAATCAACGAGCAACTCACCATCCGCACTGATTATGAAAGTGATGCGTATATGAAATTAATCGAAAGAGTTTCGGACTTAAGTGAGAAATTTTATGCTATCGAAGAGGTGAATTATGAAGCTGAAATCGAGAAAATCCTAATTGGTTTGGGTTTTGTTCGCGAAGATTTCACTCGTCAAACATCGGAGTTTTCAGGTGGCTGGAGAATGCGAATTGAATTGGCTAAAATCCTTTTACAAAAACCAGATTTGATTTTGCTGGATGAACCAACGAACCATATGGACATTGAAAGTATCCAATGGTTGGAAGATTTCTTGATTAATTCCGCCAAAGCGGTTGTGGTGATTTCGCACGACAGAGCCTTTGTCGATAATATTACGAATCGTACTATTGAAGTAACAATGGGGCGAATCTATGACTACAAAGCCAAATATTCTCATTATTTGGAACTCAGAAAAGACCGTCGTTTGCACCAACAAAAAGCCTACGATGAACAACAACGAATGATTGCAGATAATCAAGAATTTATAGATCGATTTAAAGGAACTTTTTCTAAAACCTTATCCGTGCAATCGCGTGTGAAAATGTTGGAAAAAATTGTTCCCGTCGAAATTGACGAAATTGACACATCGGCATTGCGATTGAAGTTTCCGCCTGCTGTTCGTTCCGGACAATATCCGGTAATCGTCAAAGATTTGGCAAAATCGTATGGCAATCACATCGTTTTTGAAAATGCCAATATGGTAATCGAACGTGGCGAAAAAGTAGCTTTCGTTGGAAAAAATGGTGAAGGAAAATCGACGATGATTAAAGCCATTATGAAAGAAATTGAAATCAATGGCGGAAGTTTGGAGATAGGACATAATGCACAAATTGGTTATTTTGCTCAAAATCAAGCGTCTTTATTGGATGAAAATTCGACTATTTTCGAAACCATTGATGATATCGCCGTTGGTGATGTTCGAACAAAAATTAAAGATATTTTAGGAGCTTTTATGTTTCACGGCGACGATGTGACTAAGAAAGTGAAAGTACTTTCGGGTGGAGAAAAAACACGTTTGGCGATGATAAAATTATTATTGGAACCAGTGAATTTATTGATTTTGGATGAGCCTTCAAACCATTTGGATATGAAAACTAAAGATATTATCAAAGACGCTTTACGTGATTTTGACGGAACATTAATTTTGGTTTCGCACGATAGAGATTTCCTCGACGGATTGGCTACGAAAGTTTTCGAATTTGGAAACAAAAGAGTAAAAGAACATTTTGAAGATATAGCCGGTTTTCTGGCGCACAAAAAAATGGAAAATTTGAGAGAGATTGAGAAGTAATCTTTTGTAATGTATTGAAAAATGGGCTGTTTCGTTAAGGAGCAGCTCTTTTTTTATATTCTAATGCCAGGTGGCAGCAACTCTTTATAAGTAGGATTCTTTTTAAAGAAAACAACTATTTTGGGAAGAATAGGAACCACTTTTAGTTTTCTTTCAATAGCTATTGCCATAATGTTTCTGAGTAAATTTGAAATAAATTCTTCATCATCAAACAAATCCGGGACATGAATTTTTGTTAAAAATATTTTCTTCTCTTGAAAAGAATATTCGACTGTAACTAATCCTTTTTCGGTTATTGTTTCAAATTGTCTGGCAAAAGTATTGTCCTTGATTTCAATGATGACTGCAGATTCCATAATAATTAATTTTAATTCATTGGCACTTCGACCAAAAGTATTTTTGCTTTCGAATTGATTTTGATTTCAAATTGGTCAAAGTCAATAATTCCCATTGCGTCTCTAGGCTTCAAAATTTGATTGTCAACTTCAATTTCGCCTTCAATCAAGAAAAGATAAACACCGTTTTGAGGGATATTTACTTTATAAGTGATGGTTTTGTCTTTTTCGAAGATTCCCAGATTAAAAAAAGTTTGCTGGTGAACCCATAGCGCATGACCGTCATTTTTATCTTTTGGAGAAACAATGTTTACAAAGGTATTGATTTGATTTTCAATATCAAATGATTTCTGTTCGTATCTGGGTTTTACGTCTTGCTTGTCAGGAAATACCCATAGCTGCAATGTTTTTGCCTGTTCTATTTGGCTTGCATTCATCTCAGAATGTTGGATTCCTGTTCCGGCGCTCATTACCTGCACTTCTCCAAAACGGATAATTCCTTCGTTGCCCATACTGTCCCGATGTTTCAAACCTCCTTCCAGCGGAATCGTGATGATTTCCATATTATCGTGAGGATGTGTGCCAAAACCAGTTCCGCCATCAATAGTATCGTCATTTAAAACGCGTAACATTCCAAATTGAATGCGCTCCGGATTGAAATAATTTCCAAATGAAAAAGAGAAATTAGCTTTAAGCCAACCATAATCTGCTTTGCCTCTTAAATTTGCTTCAAAAAGTTTTGTTGTCATAATATTTTAATAATATAAAGTTGGAATCGAAGTTGGTTTCAATAAAAAAATTAATTTTATGCAAAATTCGTAATAATATATCAGAATACTGTTGTAAAATAGTTTAAAACCCAATGATGAGTAAAATCCCCGTTTATTTTATGCCTGGTTTAGCAGCAAGTTCTTCCATTTTTGAAAGAATTGTTCTTCCCCACGACGTTTTTGAAATTGTCCTTTTAGAATGGGAAATACCTTTGGATAATGAGAATCTACTAGATTATGCAAAGCGGATTACACAGAAGATTATTCATCCGAATCCGGTTTTGATTGGTGTTTCTTTTGGGGGAATTTTGGTTCAGGAAATGGCGAGATTTATTGATGCCAGTAAAGTAATTATCATTTCGAGTGTCAAAACTAATTTAGAATTCCCAATAAGAATGAAAGTGGCAAAAACCACCAAAGCATATAAACTGATTCCAACGAATTTGCTTGCGAATGTTGAAAGTCTGACAAAGTTTTCTTTTGGAACAAAAATAGACCAACGACTCAAATTATATGAAAAATTCCTTCGCGTCAGAGACAAACGTTATTTAGATTGGGCGGTGGAGCAAGTGATTTTGTGGGATAGAACAGTTGCCGATGTAAGTGTAATTCACATTCAAGGAGATGCAGATGATGTTTTTCCTATAAAATACATCCGAAATTGCATTGTTGTAAAAGGCGGAACCCATGTTATGATTTTGAGTAAATACAAATGGTTTAATGAAAATCTGCCTAAAATCATTTTGGAATAAAAAAAGGCGATTAGAACAAACTCTAATCGCCTTTTCTCTTTCCTATCTCCCTCTCCTTTGGAGAGGGTCGGGGTGAGGAACTTATATTTTCTTCATTTGCTCTTTCATCATTTTAATCTGATCGGTCAGCATATTCTGTTTGTCGAGTTTTCTTGCTTCATTCAGTAAATTTGTCGCTTCCAGTTTTCTTCTGCGAGTCATTGCTACACCAGCAAGATTTAATTTGGCTACAGCCAAATCCATATCCATTGACAATCCCAATTCGATTGCTTTCTTGAAATATTTTTCGGCTTGATTAATATTTGTTTGCGAAAGCATAATTCCGTGTAGATAATTAAAATATCCTTGTTGTTTTCTGACCAAAGCAGCTTCAGGATTTTTGATATAAGCCAGCCATTTTTTGGCACCTTCAAAATCTTGTTTTCTTAATTTCAGGAAGGCCAATAAAATAAATTCGTTTTTAAAATAAAGAAAAATTGGAATTGCAGTCAATAATATAAGGAAGATTCCATTGCCAATATTAGATTCGGTAAATTGCCAAACAGCAGCAGCTACAATAAGTCCGGCGAGAATAAGTTTGATATTTTTGTGAAACATAGTGTGTAAATTTATATCAGCAAAGATAGCAAAATGAATTAAAAAAAAAATTATAAAACCACTTGCCAGAAATAAAAGTCTTTGTATATTTGCACTCGGTTTTAGAGTAACGATTATTCAAAACTATTAAGACACTTAAATACATTTTTTAAAGATACAAAGCAATGAGCAAAAGAACGTTTCAACCATCGAAAAGAAAAAGAAGAAATAAGCACGGATTTATGGACAGAATGGCTTCTGCAAATGGAAGAAAAGTCCTAGCTCGTCGTAGAGCCAAAGGAAGACACAAATTGACTGTTTCTTGCGAACCAAGACATAAAAAATAATGTTTCTATAAACATCATAAAGGCGTTACTTTTTTTAGTATCGCCTTTTTTTATACCTTATCGTTAAAAAAGTTTCAAGTTCAGGATTTAATGTTACAGACTTAACTAAAAATCAGGAACTTTAAACAAATAATAAAACAATAAACTAACTACACAATGCCAAAAGACAACTCCATAAAATCGGTTTTAATAATAGGTTCAGGACCAATAGTTATAGGTCAGGCTTGCGAATTTGATTATGCAGGATCCCAATCAGCGCGTTCTATTCGTGAAGAAGGAATCGAAGTAATTTTGATTAACTCGAATCCGGCAACCATTATGACCGACCCATCAATGGCCGATCATATTTATTTATTGCCATTGACTACCAAGTCAATTATACAAATCCTGAAAGCACATCCGCAAATTGATGCGGTTTTGCCAACGATGGGAGGGCAGACGGCGCTGAACTTATGTTTAGAAGCTGATGAAAAAGGAATTTGGGCGGATTTTGGAGTAAAATTAATTGGTGTTGATGTTAATGCCATCAACATTACTGAAGATAGAGAGCAGTTTAAACAACTTTTAGAACGAATTGGAGTTCCTACTGCACCTGCAAAAACGGCTACTTCTTTCCTTCAGGGAAAAGAAATTGCACAGGAATTTGGTTTTCCGTTGGTTATTCGTCCATCGTTTACTTTGGGTGGAACCGGAGCTGCCATTGTTTATAAAAAAGAAGATTTCAACGAACTTTTAACCCGTGGCTTGGAAGCTTCGCCTATTCACGAAGTCTTGATTGATAAGGCTTTGATGGGTTGGAAAGAATATGAATTGGAATTATTGAGAGATAAAAACGATAACGTAGTTATTATCTGTTCTATCGAAAATATGGATCCAATGGGAATTCACACTGGAGATTCCATAACGGTTGCGCCAGCAATGACTTTGTCTGACACGACTTTCCAAAGAATGCGTGATTATGCCATTTTGATGATGCGTAGTATCGGGAATTTTGCCGGAGGTTGTAATGTGCAGTTTGCCGTTTCGCCTGACGACAAGGAAGATATCGTGGCGATTGAAATCAATCCTCGTGTGTCTCGTTCCTCTGCTTTGGCATCAAAAGCAACAGGTTATCCTATTGCAAAAATTGCTTCAAAACTGGCTTTGGGTTATAATTTAGATGAATTGCAAAACCAAATTACAAAATCGACTTCGGCGCTGTTCGAACCGACTTTGGATTATGTGATTGTAAAAATACCACGTTGGAATTTCGATAAATTCGAAGGTGCTGACAGAACTTTGGGACTTCAAATGAAATCTGTGGGTGAAGTTATGGGAATTGGACGTTCGTTTCAAGAAGCTTTGCACAAAGCCACTCAATCTTTGGAAATCAAAAGAAATGGGCTGGGAGCAGACGGAAAAGGATATAAAAACTACGAACAAATTATTGAGAAACTGACTTTTGCAAGTTGGGATCGTGTTTTCGTAATTTATGATGCGATTGCTTTGGGAATTCCATTGAGTCGTATTCACGAAATTACCAAAATCGATATGTGGTTCCTGAAACAATATGAGGAATTATATACTTTGGAAAGAGAAATATCCAACTTCAAATTGGAAACTTTACCAAGAGAATTGCTTTTGGAAGCCAAACAAAAAGGTTTTGCCGACAGACAAATTGCCTACATTATAGGTTGTTTGGAAAGTCAAATACACGCTTTGCGTATGTCGATGAATATCAATCGCGTATTTAAATTAGTTGATACTTGTGCCGCAGAATTCAAGGCAATGACACCTTATTATTACTCGACTTTTGAAGCTGAAATCGAAAAAGCAAACGGAGAACGCTACGTTCACAACGAAAGTTTCGTAACCGAAAAGAAAAAAATAATTGTTTTGGGTTCAGGACCAAACCGAATTGGACAAGGAATTGAATTTGATTATTCTTGTGTTCACGGTGTTTTGGCAGCCAAAGAATGTGGTTACGAAACGATAATGATTAACTGTAATCCAGAAACGGTTTCGACTGATTTTGACACTGCCGATAAACTGTATTTTGAGCCGGTGTTTTGGGAACATATTTACGATATTATCCAACACGAAAAGCCAGAAGGTGTCATCGTGCAATTAGGTGGACAAACAGCTTTGAAAATTGCGGAAAAATTGGCCAAATACGGAATTAAAATTATTGGAACCAGCTTTGACGCTTTGGATTTAGCCGAAGACAGAGGAAGATTCTCTGAACTTTTAACCGAATTAAAAATTCCTTTTCCGCAATTTGGAATTGCCGAAACAGCTGACGAAGCTTCTGCTTTGGCGGATACTTTAGATTTTCCTTTATTGATTCGTCCTTCTTATGTTTTGGGTGGTCAGGGAATGAAAATCGTGATTAACAAACAAGAATTAGAAGAACACGTTATCAATTTATTGAAAACGATTCCAGGAAATAAATTGCTTTTGGACCATTATTTGGATGGTGCTATCGAAGCTGAAGCTGATGCAATTTGCGACGGTGAAAACGTGTATATCATTGGAATAATGGAGCATATCGAGCCTTGCGGAGTTCACTCTGGCGATAGTAACGCGACTTTGCCACCGTTTAACTTGGGTGAATTTGTGATGACACAGATAAAAGATCATACTAAGAAAATAGCCTTGGCTCTGCGAACTGTTGGTTTAATCAACATTCAGTTTGCGATTAAAGACGATATTGTTTATATCATTGAAGCCAATCCCAGAGCTTCTCGTACCGTTCCTTTTATTGCAAAAGCGTATGGCGAACCATATGTAAATTATGCCACGAAAGTAATGCTTGGCGTGAATAAGGTAACGGATTTCAAATTCAATCCGCAGTTAAAAGGATACGCGATTAAACAACCGGTTTTCTCTTTCAGCAAGTTCCATAATGTAAACAAAGCATTGGGGCCAGAAATGAAATCAACGGGTGAAAGTATCTTGTTTATTGATGATTTGAAAGACGACCAGTTTTATGAATTGTACTCCAGAAGAAAAATGTATTTGAGCAAATAAGCTTGAGTTTAGATATTAAAAAAGCCCCGTTTGGGGCTTTTTTAATAGTATAATTTTATGTAATTTTGCCAAACGCCTGTTGGCGATCGTACTTTTATTTTGTTGGTTCTGCCCAAAATATATTTGGATTATTAGTTATATAGTAAGTGGATTTTAAACCAGTATTTTTATTAGTTTCTTCTTTTTTCTGTGGATTTTGTTCGATACCATCCAATGGTAAAAGTTCAACATAAGTTATTTCTTTTCCATTACTCATTGTTTCTGTATCATATTCGCTGAATAATGGAGTCTTCAATCTATATAAATTTTTCGCCATATAATATTCTAAATAATATTCTTTTGTTTGTGTACTTTTTCTGTTCCAGTTAGCATCTGGATTTAATATTAATGTTTTACCATTTATTAATCTTTCTCGCACTTCTGCAAGTCCTAGTAGCTCTCCTTTTTCATTCATAACATATGCATCAAAAGTTGGGTCAATCCAAATCCACTTTTTTAAGTCATTGCTGTAAACCATATTTATTACATGACAATCTTCAAAAATAGTTTCTTTCGGCATACAAGTTACAAATCTTGATTTTATTCCCATTGATAAGTAACATTCATTTAAAACTGTCGCCATCATTCTACAATTAACACCACGATTTTCAGTTTTACATACTTTTATGATATCAATTGCATTTTTTAAAGTTGGATTAGTTGGAGCACTTCCATCGTGTCGAATAATATTATGAACCCAATGCATTAAATTTATTATTTTTGAAATTTCATTTCCTGTTCCTGCGATAGAATCTAATTTTAAATCTTTTCTAATTTTAATTAGATTTGGATTATCAGATGATTGATAACTAAAATTTGGTATAAATCTATTGTCTGAAAAGTCATATTTTTCTGCATTTTGTAATTTTTGTAAATAGCTAGGTTTATAAACAACTTGGGTATATGCTTTTTTTGAATTGTTTAATAAAATAATAAAATCAAATTTTGTTTCTTTATTTATTTCTACAGTAATTGAATCGATGTCTGTTATGAAAGTAACTTTTTTCCCTAAAGAGCTAGTCTCATAAACATCAGGATTTAATTCAGGTGAAATTGTCCAATTTTGTTTTTTTAAATTTTCTCCATCACGAATATCAATTTTTTTTGAAGTTGATTTTATTATTGGAATATTTTGTTGTGCATAAATTAATTGTCCAACAAGGAAAATAATTGCAATTAGAGAGGTTTTAATTTTCATAGTTTTATTTAATTTTCTTTTTAACATTTTGCTCGAATAGTATGTCTGCCAACTTGTAATAGGTCTGATAAAATCATACAAAGCGACTCGTTTTTTGTTAGATAGGTCTGACAAACATCATTCTTTTTATACTGCTAATATATAAATTATCAAATGGGTTCTTTTCTCTTTGTATTAATAATTTTAATTATGCAATATTCTCCAATCCACCAGGAAATGGTCTGTACGCATAATAATGCAAGACTTCTTCGATGGCAATTTTTAAAGCTTCGTTTATAGGGAGCATAGTTGTCGCCAGTCTGTAATCAATTTGGGATAATTGCATATAATAATCGGTGAAAATAGGCACATAAAGTCCTTTGCTAATGGCTTCTTCGGTGTTGTTGTAGTTTTCTTGTTGGTTTTCTTTTATGATTTTGCAGGTGGCTAATCGCAATTCGCCATATTTATCTCTACTGGCGGCATAGCCAAAAAGGCGGCAAATTAATCCACGATAACGATAGTTGCTGCAGCTTCCGTTGTGCTGTTCTAAAAGGGATAGAGGTCGGTAAATATGACAAGTGGAAATTGAGGAGTTGTCTAATTCTAATAAAACTTCTTCGGCTTTACCATTCAAAAATAAATGCAATGCCCAAGGTAAAAATTCTAAAGGCGATGCGTCAATGTCTGGGGTTGAACAGCACTTGCCACAGCCGGCAAGACAATGTAAGTGTGTTTCAGATTTGAAAGCAGTAATTTCTTTTTCAAGACGGTCAAATAATTCTTCCACCTGCCGAACTTTAAGTTCTATCGCCATTTTTTTGGTAAGGTAGGCTATTATAAATGGCTAATGGTATAAAGTAGTTTTACTTACGATTTAATGCGTGGTTTTATTTTATTCAGAAAAGGTATTCAAAATCATCATTGCTTTTTCAATGTCTTTCTGGTCTACAAATATATGGTCGTGGTAAAATGCTGCAATCCCATTGCAACTTATTCCGTTATCAGCAAGTGCTTTCGAAAATGCAGCAGTCAAGCCTACTGCTTCAAGTGATGAATGCACTGTTAGGGTAATCCAAGAAGCAATAAACGAGTATTTTAGGTTTAATTTATCAGCAATTTCTTTTTTTAGAATCAGGGTAATTCCTTCTTTTTCCCGGAAAAGCATTTCAATTTCACTCAGATTTATATTTTCTAGACTTTTGATTTCACAGAAAACATATTCACCTGCATTATGTTCAGGTTTCATGCTTTTTAGCAATTTTTCTAAATCTTTTTCTCCGCTCATCTTATTTTTGCCTTATATGTTTTAATATTCCATAGGCAGAGACAATTGTCCAGCTTCCCTCCAAAATGATAAAGGGCAAATAGTTCATTAGAACTGAGGCTAAACAAGCCAATCCGGCTCCAAAAAAATTCATTTGCAAATAGACGACGCTAACTTTTCCAATTTTGTCATTTAAATTTAAGAAGTAAGCTATCAATAGTATAGCGACACCTATAAATCCTATTATATCTGTTGTTGTCATTCTTTTTTTTTAAATAGTTGCAAAGATCTTAAATGCAAAAGTTTGTAGTAGTTTGTATATTTTTTATTGTCTAATTCGTAATTTCAAAAGTAGTCATATTTTATTATTTAAGATTTGAAAATTGATTTCATTGATATTGATTTAATAAGTGCCTTATATTGTTTGATTTATACTTATATTTGAAGTAAATAAATATGTTATGTCAAAATTATACTTTTTAAAGTTTAAAATGATTTCCCAATTCATTTTAGCAGTTCTATTGATTTCTTCATCCCCAGTTTTTTCTCAAACTTTTACCGACAGTAATTTACCCATTGTCATTATTACTACGGATTTGGATGTCAATAGTCAGCCGCTGGCGATACTTGATGATCCCAGAATTTTGGCAAGTATGAAGGTAATCAAGCATCCTGATGGAAGTCGGAATTATCTTTCGGAGGCCAATAACGCAGCGTTTTTAAACTATAATGGCAGAATTAATATTGAAATTAGAGGTTCATCTTCACAAGAATTGCCTAAGAAAGGCTATGGATTAACTACCTTAAAAGCGGATAATACTAGTAATAATAATGTGAGTCTGTTGGGAATGCCAAGTGAAAACGATTGGATTTTGAACGGAATTGCATTCGATCCCTCATTAATCAGAGATTATTTGTCTTATAATTTGTCCAGACAAATAGGAGAATATGCAACCCGAACTGCTTATTGTGAACTAGTGATTAATGGAGAATATAGAGGCTTATATATATTGCAGGAAAAGGTAAAATCAGGTACTTCTCGGGTTAATGTATTGAAAATAGCAGCTGCGGATATTACAACTCCCAATGTTACGGGTGGCTATATTACTAAGGCGGATAAAGATACCGGCGGCGATCCAATAGCCTGGACGATGAGTTCCTATGCTGGCTGGACCAATTTTATTCATGAATTACCAAAACCTACGGCTGTGACTCCTGAACAAAGTGCCTACATATTCAATCAGTTTTTGAATTTAGAAACGACATCACATAATAATAATGTTGATTTGATTTCAGGTTATCCTTCTGTTATTGATATTCCTTCATTTGTCGATTTTATGCTCATCAATGAGTTGGCTTCTAATCCGGATGCATATCAATTCAGTACTTATTTTCATAAAGACAGAGCTGGAAAATTGCGTGCCGGACCTATTTGGGATTTTAATTTAACGTATGGCAACGACTTGTTCTTGTGGAACTTAGATCGGAGTCATTATTATGTTTGGCAATTTGCTAATGGTGATAACGAAGGTGCTAAATTTTGGACGGATTTATTCAATAATCCAACCTATAAATGTTATTTGTCTAAAAGATGGAATGAGCTGATACAACCCGGACAACCTTTAAATTATAATAGTTTGGTGCAATATATTGATGAAACAGTGGCTTTAATTAGTGAAGCCAAAGTTAGAGAAGAGCAAAAATGGACAACCGATGCTTACCCAGCAGTTCATTTTCCTACTACTGAAATTAGTGATATGAAAACATGGTTGTCTAATAGAATCTCTTGGATGACCAGTAATTTAGGTTCTTTTTCAGGATGTAATGCTGTTTCCATTCCACAACTTGTTATTAATAAAATAAATTATAATCCTCAAGTAACACCTACAGAAGGTGATAATTTAGAGTTTGTAGAGATTAAAAACACAAGTAATACCACTATTGATCTTACGGGAGTTTATTTTAAGGAATTAGGATTGAGTTATCAATTTCCAGCCTATTCCTCAGTTATTGCAGGAGGGAGTGTTTATTTGGCCAGTAATTTAGCTGCTTTTCAAACGAAATATGGAATTTCTGCTTTTGGGCAATTCACCAGAAATTTATCCAATAGTTCCCAAAAAATGGTGTTGGCAGATGGATTTGGAAATACGATTGATTCAGTAGAATATTTTGATGTATCACCTTGGCCAACAGCAGCAGATGGAGCCGGAAGTTATTTGCAATTACTCAGTACAGCATTAGACAATAATTTAGCTTCAAGTTGGATAGCATCTTCTAATAATTCGCTTACGACCAATTCTTTTGATGAGACTACTACAATAGATATTTATCCAAATCCTGTCACTCATTTTTTAAATATTCATACAACCAAACCAATGAGTGGTATTAAAATTTTTGATGTTTCTGGAAAAATAATATATGATTTAAAACAAAAATCGAACACTATAAATAGCGATTGGAGCAACTATTCTAATGGTGTTTATTTTATTTCAATTTATGATGACAACGGATTTATCACCAAAAAAATAATTAAGCAATAATTTTTTAAACATATTTTTCACATAAAAAAAATGTTTTTTTAATTATATAAAAATATATCATACCTTTGTTTATTAAATTTAGATAAATGATAAACAATGTCAAATCGGTTTTTAGTATAAAAGACCTGGAAAATCTTTCCGGAATAAAAGCGCACACAATTCGAATTTGGGAGAAAAGATATAATATTCTTGAACCAATGCGAACAGATACCAATATTAGAACCTACGATTTATCTAATCTGCAAAAGCTTTTGAATGTAACATTATTAAATTCTTACGGCTATAAAATTTCTAGGATTGCAGAATTAAATACAGAAAAAATTTCCCTTCTTGTTCGAGAAATAATATCTGATAAAAGTTCAAAAAATCATGCTTTAAATGCTTTTAAGGTCGCGATGGTTAACTTTGATCAAGCTTTATTTTTCAATACTTACAACAGTTTGCTTTCTGAAAAATCATTTCGAGAAGTATTTTTTGAGATTATTATTCCGCTGATGAATGAAATAGGCTTGTTGTGGCAATCTAATACAATTTCTCCAGCACAAGAGCACTTTATTTCCTATTTGATTAAACAAAAACTACTCATAAATACTGAAAAAGTCCAAATTCTTGAACCTACAAGGAACGATAAAGTTTTTGTATTGTATCTTCCGGAAAATGAGATTCATGAACTGGGTCTAATGTATCTGAATTACGAAATTTTGTTGAATGGATACAAAACAATTTATCTTGGCGAAAGTGTTCCTATTGAAAGTTTAAAGTATATGAAAAATTATTTTGACAACATTGTTTACATTTCCTATTTGACCGTTCAGCCTACAAAAGATGCTATTAACGATTATGTAAAAGAAATTTCTGCTGAAATTATTGATGCTAATTCGAAGATTTGGTTCCTCGGAAGAATGACCGAATTTATTGACACTAAAAACCTTCCTGACACAATTTCTATTTTTCATTCCATTTCAGATTTAGTTCAGGAATTATAATTTAATGTTAATGTTGTTATTTTGTTTAACTTATTTGTATATTTGCTGAACAATGAAAAAAACAATAACAATTATAGGTTCAGGATTTTCGTCTTTAGCAGCTTCATGCTATTTGGCGAAAGAAGGTTTTGATGTTACCATTCTCGAAAAAAATAATACAGTTGGTGGTAGAGCCAGACAATTTATCAAAGATGGTTTTACTTTTGATATTGGCCCAACTTGGTATTGGATGCCAGATGTTTTTGAGAAATTCTTTGCTGATTTCAATAAACAGCCTTCTGATTACTTCCACTTAGATAAGTTGAATCCTGCTTATGAAGTCTATTTTGATACATTAGATTCCATTCAAATTGCAGATAATTTACCCGATATTCTTTCCGTTTTTGAAAAAGAAGAAGTTGGAAGTGCTAAGCATTTAGTAACATTTCTTGATAATGCGAAACATAACTATGATGTTGCAATTAAAGATTTGGTATATAGACCCGGAATTTCAATAACGGAATTAATTACACCGGTTACAATAAAAAAAGCAAACCAGTTTTTTAGTACGATTAGAACTTCTGTCAGAAAAAAAATTAAGAACAATCGGTTACAACAAATTATGGAATTTCCGGTTTTATTTCTTGGTGCTAAACCTTCAAATACGCCTTCATTTTATAGTTTTATGAATTATGCTGATTTTGGTTTAGGAACTTGGCATCCAAAGGGAGGAATGTATGAAGTGGTTAAAGCAATGTATATTTTGGCAGCTGAATTGGGTGTGAAAATTAAAACCAATCAAAATGTTGAGAAAATAAATGTTGAAAACGGCGTTGTGAAAAGTGTCATTTCAAATGGAATTACTATTGAATCCGATGTGGTTTTGAGTGGAGCTGATTATCATCATACAGAAACTTTATTGGACGAAAAGTACCGAGGTTATTCTGAAAAATATTGGGATTCTAAAGTTTTTGCCCCATCTTCGTTGTTGTTTTATGTTGCTTTTGATAAAAAAATTGAAAATGTATCACATCATACCTTGTTTTTCGATACTGATTTTGATGTTCATGCAAAAGATATTTATGACAATCCAAAGTGGCCTGATAAACCATTATTCTATGCGAGCTTTCCAAGCAAAACAGATGCTTCAGTTGCTCCTGACGGTAAAGAAGCTGGAATATTTTTGATTCCAATTGCTCCCGGAATTAAAGATACAACTATGATTAGAGAAATATATTTTCAAAATATTATAAAAAGATTTGAGACATTGACTAATCAAAAAGTTACTGAGAATATTATTTTCAAAGAAAGTTACTGCGTTAATGATTTTGTAAATGATTATAATTCATACAAAGGAAACGCCTACGGATTAGCAAATATTCTTACTCAAACTGCTTTTTTAAGACCAAAGATTATTAGCAAAAAAGTCAAAAATTTATTTTTTACCGGACAATTAACAGTGCCTGGGCCAGGAGTTCCCCCTTCAATAATTTCCGGAAAAATAGTATCAGATTTGATAAAAAAACAATTCTCAAATAAACAGTAGATATGAAAAAATTATTTGATGATGTATCGTTTAAGTGCAGTATTTTAGTAACAAAAAGTTATAGCACTTCATTTTCTATGGCTGTTAAAATGCTTGCACCTAGTATTAGAGATGCTATTTATAGCATTTATGGTTTTGTGCGTTTTGCTGATGAAATTGTAGATTCTTTTCATGGTTTCGACAAAGAAACTTTAATAAATGATTTTGAAAATGAATATTACAAAGCCCAAAAATTTGGTGTTAGTTTAAATCCAATTTTGAATTCTTTTCAACAAACTGTTGTTAAATATAACATTTCGGACGATTTAATTAAGTCATTTTTGAAGAGCATGAAAATGGATTTGATAAAATCTGATTATCATACCAAACAGGAATATGATGAATATATTTATGGTTCCGCCGATGTTGTTGGTTTGATGTGTCTGAAGGTTTTTGTCAATGGGAATGATGAAAGATACAATGAATTGAAAGACGAAGCAATGCGATTGGGTTCTGCTTTTCAGAAAGTTAATTTCCTAAGAGATTTGAAAGATGATAATTTAGTTTTAAACCGGAATTATTTTCCTGGTGTTGATCTAAATTCATTTGATGAAAAATCTAAAGAAATGATTATTAATGAAATTGAAGAAGATTTTCGAATTGCGTTACAAGGAATAAAAAAATTACCTTTGGAAGCTAAATTCGGTGTTTATACTGCCTATGTTTATTATAAAAAGTTGTTGAAGAAGCTTGAAAACACTCCTTATTATGAAATTGGAAATTCAAGAATTCGGGTTTCTAATTATACTAAAGTGCGATTGTTAACCAATTCTTTTGTAACTTACAAACTGAATTTGGTTTAAATCAGGATCTTTTTTACTAAACTAAAAATATTTTAAAATGATATATTTCTTAATTTTTTTGGCTACTTATCTAATTATGGAATGTGTTACGTGGTGCACACATAAGTTTGTTATGCATGGTTTTTTGTGGTATTTTCATGAAGATCATCACCAACCCAAATACGCACATATTTTCGAACGGAATGATGTTTTTTTTGTAATTTTTGCTATTCCAAGTATTCTTTTATTTTATTTTGGGGCAGATGCGGGTTTTGATTACAAGTTCTTCATTGGATTAGGGATTTTTGCTTATGGCATGAGCTATTTTTTGGTTCACGATGTTATGATACATCAGCGATTTAAGTTTTTTAAAAATACCAAAAACAAATATTTGTTAGGGTTACGAAAAGGTCATAAAGTGCATCACAAACATATGGGTAAAGAACATGGCGAATGTTTTGGAATGTTATTTGTGCCTTTCAAATATTTTAAATTTTAATATGTCCTTATATTTAGTTTTAAATATTATGTCCTTTTTAGTTCCGTTTCTGTATAGTTTCGAAAACAGGATGAAGTATATAAAACGATGGAAAGCTGTTTTTTCTGCTATTGTCATAACAGCAATTTTCTTTATTATTTGGGATATTTTCTTCACTAAGATTGGAGTTTGGAGTTTTAATCCAAGATACCATTCCGGAACTGAATTCTTTGGTTTACCCCTTGAAGAATGGCTGTTTTTTGTTTGCATTCCGTATGCCAGCATCTTTATACATTTTGCTTTTCACTATTTTTATCCAAAGGTTTCTTTATCGGACAAAACTGTGAAATCTATTTATTGGATTCTGATGATAATCCTTTTGCCTACAATTGTATTACATTATGATAGATGGTACACGGCAGTTAATTACAGTTTATTAGTATTGATTTTGACCTACACGGTTTTCAAGGTTCCCAATATTTTGAACACTTTTTTCATTACTTTTCTGATCATATTAATACCATTTTCAGTAGTCAACGGAATTCTTACCGGCAGTTTTATTGATGAACCGGTCGTGATGTATAATGATGCAGAAAATTTAGGAATTAGACTTGGAACCATACCAATAGAAGATATAGGTTATGCCTTTTCGATGTTACTGATGAGTTTGGTTTTAATTAAAAAAATTGAAAAAAAATTACAATGAAAGTATATAAAAAAGAAACCGTTCAATTTGTAAATGCGAGTATCGAGGAATGTTGGGCTTTTTTTTCAAATCCAAGAAATTTACAGAAGATTACTCCAGAAACAATGGGTTTTCAAATCACGGATTTCGACAATAAATCGATGTATGCCGGACAAATTATCCAGTATAAAGTGTCGCCACTTGCTGGTTTGAAATTAAGTTGGACAACAGAAATCACTTTCGTGAAAGACAAAAGTTATTTCATCGACGAACAACGTTTTGGTCCATATGCTTTATGGCATCACAAACATTTTTTTGAACCAACAGAAAACGGTACGAAAATGACCGATTTAGTTCATTATGCTTTGCCACTTGGTTTCCTTGGCAGAATAATGAATACACTTGTAGTAAAAAATAAGTTGAAAGAAATCTTTGATTACCGATGTGCAAAAGTGGATGAAATGTTTAATTCCAAATAATGAATAAACAGGGAATAACCATTTTTTGGTTCAGGAGAGATTTGCGATTAGAAGATAATGTTGGTTTGTTTCAGGCTCTACAATCCCAATATCCTGTTATTCCCTTGTTTATTTTTGATGAAGCTATTTTGGACAGTTTGCCTAAAAATGATGCAAGAGTTGGTTTTATACACGATTCACTTTCCAGAATAAATGCTAAACTCAAGGAAATAGGAAGTTCACTTTTGGTAAAAAAGGGAAAAACTGTAGATGTTTGGGAAGCACTTATTCAAGAATTTGATGTCAAGGAAGTATTCTTCAACAAAGATTATGAGCTGTATGCCATCAAAAGGGATTTGGCTATTTGTGAATTATTAGAAGCCAATAAAACAGCACATTTTTCTTTTAAAGACCAAGTCATTTTCGAGGAAAAGGAAATCACAAAAGCCGACGGACTTCCTTATACCGTTTATACGCCTTATAAAAATAAATGGCTAGAAAAGTATAAATCAATGGCTCCTGTTCAAGAATACGATACTTCCGAAAGATTTTCCAATTTCCATAAAAACGACTTTGTTTTCCCAACATTGGAACAAATTGGATTCAAAGAAAGTGCCATAAAAGTGATACCCCATAATTTAAAAAACGTTACCAATTATCACGAAACCCGAGATTATCCAGCTTTGGATAGTACAACTCATCTTTCGCCACATTTACGTTTTGGAACGGTTAGTATTCGGAAATTAGTGAATTGGGCTGTACATAAAAACCAAGTTTTTTTGAGTGAACTGATTTGGAGAGAATTTTTTATGCAAATTTTGTTCAGTTTTCCAAAGGTGGTTACGAACAATTTTAAATCAGCTTACGACGGAATTCAATGGCTGAATAACGAGGAAGATTTCAAGCGGTGGTGCTCAGGAACAACTGGATATCCAATGGTTGATGCCGGAATGCGCGAATTGAATGAAACGGGCTATATGCACAACAGAGTTCGAATGGTGGTAGCGAGTTTTCTTTGCAAACATTTGTTGATTAACTGGCAATGGGGCGAAGCTTATTTTGCCGAAAAGTTGTTGGATTTTGAATTGTCAGCCAATGTTGGAAACTGGCAATGGGCTGCGGGAACAGGTTGTGATGCTGCACCTTATTTCAGGGTTTTTAATCCAGAAATCCAGCTCAAAAAATTTGATGAAAAAGGAATTTATATTCGAAAATGGATTCCTGAATTCGATTTGGGTTATGGAGAGCCTATGGTTGAACACGCTTTTGCCAGAGATCGAGCCATTGCGACTTACAAAGCGGGAATTTTGAAGTGATTTATTTGATTAATTTATTCAGCATTCCCTCGAATATAAATCCGTGAAAAGGTAAAACAGCATACCAATATAGTTTCCCCCAAATGCCTTTTGGTTTGAATGTAGCGGATTGGTATAAAGTATTGTTGATAATCTTGAATTCGAGCCAAGCTTCACCAGGTAATTTCATTTCGGCATATAAAACTAATTTTCCTTCCTCTTTATTGGCATACAAAACACGCCAAAAATCCAATGCATCACCCGAATGGATATCGTGTTTGTTGGTTCTGCCTCTACGTGAACCCACACCACCGAATAATTTGTCTATGAAACCGCGAATATTCCATAGCCAATCGCCATAATACCAACCAGTTTCTCCGCCAATAGACCAAATTTTTTCAAGCGTATACTCTTTATTTTCTATTGTTTTTTTTCGTCGGTCTATAAAACAGTTTTTCTTTGGAACTTTTAAAAATTCGGAAATATTGCTGTTAAATCTTCCGCTGACCAATGAATCTTTCCAGCTGGAAGCGACTTTGTCTTCATCCACTTTTATCAGGGCTCTCGATAAGGCTTGCTCGTAGGACAAGGGGTTTACTCCCAACAAATCATTTATTTTATTGTCCCTGCAAATTACTTCAACTTTCATGCTGCTGACCAATGCTGAGGCTAGTTTGTATGAAGTTGAGGTTACAAAATACAACCAATAGGACGATAATTTGGGTGTCATTATTGGAACCGTATAAATCCATCGTTTTAATTTTTTTGCCTTGGCAAAACCCAAAAGCATTTCTTTATAGGTTAGAATATCAGGACCGCCAATATCAAAACTCTTTCCATAAGTAACGGGATTCAGGAGTGATTTTGATAAAAACTCCAGAACATCCGGTATGGCAATGGGCTGACATTTGGTGTTTAGCCATTTTGGAGTAATCATAATCGGGAGTTTATTGACAAGATCCCGAATAATTTCGAATGAAGCGCTACCGGAACCCACAATGATTCCAGCTCTCAATGTTGTTATGGCAAAATTTCCGTTGTGTAAAACATCCTCCACTTTTTTTCTGGAGGACAAATGTTTGGAAAGTGATTTATCATTCACGATACCACTTAAATAAATGACTTGTTTTGCCGCAGTTTTGTCAATGCTGTAAACGAAATTTTCTGCCGAGACTCTTTCCAATTCATCATAATTATCGTCTGAGCCTGACATAGAATGGATCAAATAATAGGCAGCGTCAATATCATTTGGAATGGCTGTCAATGTTTCTGGTTTCAGAAAATCAACTTCAATAACTTCGATGCTTTTTAAAAATTCTTTTGGGGTATAAAACCTGTTTTTGTCTCTAACACAGCAAATAATTTCGTGGCCTTGCGCTATTAAAATAGGCAACAGCCGCTTCCCGATATATCCTGTTGCACCTGTTAAAAGAATTTTCATGGTTTTAGTTTAATGGATCAAATTTAACTCAATTTATTAGAAACTAAACTTATAAACTCTTTTCTGGTTTTGTTTTTTTCGAAAGCTCCATTAAAAGACGATGTTGTGGTTACTGAATTTTGTTTTTGAATACCTCGCATGCACATGCACATATGTTGCGCTTCAATAACTACAGCAACTCCTAATGGATCTAATGCGTCCTGGATACAGTTTTTTATCTCATCTGTTAATCTTTCCTGCACTTGCATTCTTCTTGAAAAAGCATCAACCACTCTTGGGATTTTACTTAAACCAACAATTTTACCGTTTGGAATATATGCTATATGTGCTTTTCCAAAAAAGGGTAACATGTGATGTTCGCACATTGAGTATACTTCAATGTCTTTTACGACAATCATCTGCTTATGATTTTCTGTAAACAGAGCCGATTTTAGAATTTCTAAAGGATCTAAACCGTATCCGTGAGTTAAATATTGCATTGCTTTTGCAGCTCTTTCCGGAGTTTTTTCGAGTCCTTCTCTGTAGATGTTTTCACCTAAATTTTCAATTATGGATCGGTAGTTATCGGCTAATATTGCTGTTGTTTCCGTATCGTATTTTTCTATTTTTTCGTACCCTTTTATTTGTTTGGCTATCATTTTCTTTTATTTAAGTATAAATAAATTATTTAAGTTTTCTTTTTATATTTTGAATGTAACAATACCGTAATCCATTTCGAAAATCTGTCCCGAGATTGATTTTGCATTTTCTGAAATGAGAAAGTCCGCCATATGAGCCACTTCTTCAGGTTTTAGATAACCTTTCATGGGGTGGCGTTCTATCATATTTTCTTTCATTCGATCGTTTCGTAGAATTCCTGCCGCCAATGTTGTTTCAGTAATAGTAGGAGCAATGGCATTGATTCTTATTACAGAAGCTAGTTCTGCTCCGAGCGATTTCACTAAACCTTCGATTCCCGCCTTAGCAGTTGCGATGCTTGCGTGGAAAGGCATTCCTAGTTTTGCTGCAACAGTGCTGAACAAAACGATGGATGGGTTGTTGCCTTTTTTCAATACAGGTAAATATTTCTGAATAGTTTTTACAGCACCAATCACATTAATTTCGAAATCATTTCGGAAATCATCGATACTTAAACTGCCAATAGGTTTCAAATTAATTGAACCCGGACAATATATCAAAACGTCAATGTTTTCAATGTCTGGAAGAGTATCTTGCAAAACATCTAAAGAAAAATGTTTCAAGTTGGGATGCAAAATGTCCGGAGCATTTCTACTAATGTTGTAAACTAAGTTTGTTTCCAATTGTTGCATTAAAATTGCATTTCCAATTCCTTTGCTACCACCTATGATCACTATATTTTTCATGGTTTTATTTTAATTATCTCTTCGAAATTTTATTGTTATTGATTTGTCTTTGCATGCTGCATTTGAATCGTCCTTCTCTAAAATCCCTTAATTTTTCGTGTTTTGTTTTCCTGCCTTGTACTCTTTCGCGCCACATTCTAAAACTCGAAGGTTTCATCTCGATTCGCATTAAATCGATAACTTCTTGTTCTTTTAATCCAAATTGTAACAAAATCGCATCGAATGTAGTTCGGTCTTCCCAAGCCATTTCAATAATTCTGTCTTTATCAATCTCAGAGAGTTCTTTTTTCAAGGCTAGTATTTTAGATATTCGTTTACCACAATTTTAGATTTCAAATCGAACATCAAATTATATAAACCAAAAAACGTTCTATTCATATAAATAAAATGTTTAGAACCACGATTGCCATTCATTTTTCTAAGATTGGTGTCTTTAGAAAATCGTTCTCCTAATTGCGCAATGTTTTGAAAAAAATCTTCATCAGAAAAATCAAATGTTTCTGATTGAAATGGTTTGGTGAATAACGACAATAGGTCATAAAACATTTGGGTGAAATATTCGATTTCTTCTTTGGAATCATCCTCTCTAAGAATCTCCAATTCGAATAATTTTTCTCTAAATAGTTTTTTGTTGTCTATAACTTCTGGGTTAATTAACTCAAAATATGGAATGTAAAATTCGTTTGGAATTTTTTTCATACATCCAAAATCTATTGCTACCAATTGATTCTCTGGATTTACAAGAAAATTTCCCGGATGCGGATCAGCATGAACTTTTCTTAAAATGTGAATTTGATACATATAGAAATTCCACAATGCCTGTCCAACAGTATTGGCGACTTCCTGATTAGTATTTTTTTTGGTAAACTCCGAAAGATGGATTCCCGTCATCCAATCCATCGTGATAATTTTCTCAGAAGAGTACTTGGGATAGTAGTCTGGAAAAACCAGATTTTCAATTTTCTTGCACGCTTCAACTACTTCTTTGCTTTGTTTTAATTCCAATAAATAGTCGGTTTCTTCAATCAACTTGTCTTCCACTTCCTTGAAATATTTGTCCGAATCTTTTCCTTGAAGATTAAACATTCTGATAGCAATGGGTTTTACCATAGCCAAATCCGAAGAAATACTATTTGCAACACCAGGATATTGAATTTTTACTGCTAATTTTTTTCCATCCTTAGTTGCTTTATGAACTTGTCCTATACTGGCGGCATTAACAGAAAAGGCATCAAACTCATCAAATATTTCATAGGGAGTTTTACCAAAATTAGCTTTGAAGGTTTTTAAAACCAAAGGAGCTGATAATGGCGGAACTGAGAATTGAGATAGGGAAAATTTCTCGACATAAGCCTGTGGCAAAAAACTCTTGTCCATACTCAACATTTGCGCGACTTTCAGCGCACTTCCTTTCAGACTTTTCAGTCCATCATAAATGTCTTCGGCATTGTCTTCATTGAGTTTATCACGAGTCATTGTTGGATTTACCATTTTTTCGCCGTAATATTTAATATAATTTACGCCCACTTTTGCACCAGTTTGCACGAGTTTTGTCGCTCTTTCAATTTTTGAAGTAGGAATGTAGTCTATGGTTTTCATTATTTGTTGTATATTTTTTCTTTGAAAATAAATTTTCCAAAATCGATTATGCTGTCTATGGGTGCGCTATTCATTAATTCGAATGTTGCCTTTACGGATTTTTCAATATAGATGTCTGTTTTTTCGAAAGCAGGTGATTCATCTTCCATCCAGAATTTCAATGTCAATAAAAATTGAATCCAAGCCGTTTCCTGAATTGCTTTTTCTTGAAAATTTTGAAATTTTTCGTATTGGGTTCTCACATCATCAGTAATAATTTCGGTAATATAGTTTTTGAATCCGATTCGTAGGTTCGAAAGTTGCATTAGATTTTTCAGTTGATTCTGGTGTTCTTTCAAACTCATTACAACATAACTTCTATTGGCCGACAATAATTCGAAAAATGTAAAGTAGAAACTTAACATTTTGCTCTTCATATCATAGGTTTCATATGATGGATCTTTTTGAATTAATTGTAATGTTTTTTCTAGAAACATTTTAAAAATTTCTTTTTCGACACTTTCGATGGTGCCATAAAAATTATAGAATTCCGTTTCGTCAAAACCATTTATTTTGGCAAATTGATATACTGATTTTGGCTTATCATTATTTTCTAATCTGTATTTCATATACATTGAAACAATTTTGTCTCTTGTTATTGTTGTTTTTTTAGTAGCCATTTTTATTAATTTTAAATTAGGGTATAAAGATATACAATGTTTAATCATAATCAATTAAAGTTAAACAAAAATAAATGTTAATGTTTACATTTCATTTAAATTGATTAGCTTTGTATTGTCATGAAAAAAAATGTATTAATAAGTGGAGGTTCGGGATTCGTTGGGAAGCATTTGACTAATTTGTTAATTGCTAATGGTTATTCCGTTTCAATTTTGAGTAGAAGTAATAAACAAAACACGAATGATATTTCCTATTATATCTGGGATGTTTCCAGTATTTATATTGATGAGAAGGCAGTTCTTAATGCTGATTTTATAATTCATCTTGCAGGCGAAAATATTGCTGAAAAAAGATGGACTACAAAACGGAAAGCTGCCATTATAAACAGCAGAGAACAATCGACAAAATTGATTTATGAAGTTTTAAAAAAGAGCAATAAAAAGCTAGAAGCTTTTGTTTCAGCTTCAGGAATTGGGATTTACGGAGCCATAAATGGTTCAGCAATTTGTGATGAAAACACTATTCCTTCCGATGATTTTTTGGGTTTGACTTGCCAAAAATGGGAAGCTTCTGCAGATACTATTAATAGTTTAGGAATTCGCACCGTAAAAATTCGTACGGGTTTAGTTCTCGGAAAAGATGATGGTTTTTTAAAGAAACTGACTCCAATTTTTAAATTTAGATTGGGCTCTGCACTTGGTTCAGGAAAGCAATATATGCCTTGGATTCATATAGATGATTTGTGTGCAATTTATCTGGAAGCTTTAAAAAATACAAAAATGGAAGGTGCTTATAATGCTGCAATCACTGATAATACAACGAATACTGTTTTTTCAAAAACATTAGCAAAAATATATGGATATTCAATTTGGTTGCCCAATGTTCCAGCCATTTTGATAAAATTAGGTTTGGGTGAAATGTCTAAAATTATACTTACAGGAAGGAGAGTTTCTTCGGAAAAGATTGAGAAATTGGGATTTATATTCCGCTTTAGAGAGTTAGAAGATGCTCTTCGGGATTGTATGGGTAAATAGATTTTTTGAGTAAAAAATTAGATTTATATTTACGGTTTATTTGTTATTATCGATTTCATTTTGGTCATTATTGGCTCTATTCAAGATGTTTTCAGGAAGTGCTTTTTTTGCTTTGGCTCCCATTTTTTTCAATTTTTCGACACTCGTGATGAGGTTTCCTTTTCCATCCACAAGCTTGTTCATCGCACCTTGATATTCTACTTTGCTTTCGTCTATTTTCTTTCCAACTTTGATTAAATCAGCCACAAAACCTTCAAATTTATCATACAAAGCACCTGCTTGTCGCGCAATTTCAAAGGCATTTTCTTGTTGCTTTTGGTTGGCCCACATACTGTCAATGGTACGCAAAGTCGCCAATAAAGTAGAAGGTGTCACAATCACAATATTTTTTTCAAATGCTTTATTATATAATGTGGTATCGTCATTCAAAGCCAAAGCAAAAGCTGGTTCCATCGGAATAAATAAAAGTACAAAATCAGGACTTTCTATTTGGTACAAATCCTGATAGTTTTTTTCGCCTAGTTGCTCTACGTGACGTTTTATAGAATTGACGTGTTCTTTTAAAAATCCATTTTTTAAACTATCATCTTCCTCGTTGATGTATTTTTCATAAGCAGTGAGCGAAACTTTCGAATCGACAATCATCTTTTTTCCATCAGGAAGATTGATGACTACATCAGGAAAAACGCGATTTCCTTCTCCGTTGGTGTGAGATTGTTGTACAAAATATTCTCTGTCTTTTTCTAATCCTGATTTTTCCAAAACTCTTTCCAGAATTAACTCCCCCCAATTCCCCTGCATTTTACTATCGCCTTTTAATGCTTTGGTGAGGTTTAATGTTTCTTTGCTCATTTGAGCATTCATCTCGCTCAAGCCAAGAATTTGTTGGCGCAAAGCCGCATGATAATCAATACTTTCTTTATGGGTGTCGTCCACTCTTTTCTCGAAAAGCTGAATTTTTTCTTGCAATGGTGACAAGATATTTTTCATATTTTCTTTATTCTGCTCAGTAAACTTGCTAGATTTTTCGTCTAATATTTTATTGGCTAAATTCTCGAATTCCTTGGTAAACTTTTCCTGGAGTTTTTCTACTTCTTCCTTTTGTTCTTTGTTGCGTTGCCAAAGATTTTCAAAATCAACCTCTTTCTTAGTCAATTGAATGTTTATAGATTCCTTTTCGTTGCGAATAGTTTCCTTCTCTTGTATCGTTTGTTGAAGTTGTTTCTCCAAAGCCGTTTTTTCGACCAATGATTGTTCTTTGAGATTGTTCAATTTTTCTTCCAAAAAAGCTTTTTCCGATTGCGATTGGGCTGAAAAAATAAGTTTTCCAATGAAAATTCCAATAGCGAGAGCAATAATAAAAAGCAGTAAAAACGGGAGCATGTTTGACATAAAAGAATGGATTTTGTAGAAAGTAAAAGTAAGGAATATTATCAAGTGAGAATGCATTAGATGGTTTTTTGAAAAATGTATTTTTTGAACCCACAAAATTTTGATTTTAAATAAAACGATTTGATGATTTGATAACAATAAAAATCAACTTAACGATATATATTTGCAGGAAAATTTACAACACCAATATGAAAAAAGAAGCACTGGCAGGAATCACTTTGAAGAGTATCAAAAAGGTGTTTATATTTTTAATAGTAACTAATTTTGGTTTAGCATTTGGTCAGGATTCTGAGAAACCATATGTGGTTTTGGTTTCTTTGGATGGTTTTAGGTGGGACTATTCAAAACATTTTAAAACTCCAAACCTAAATGCCATTGCTAAAGTGGGCGTGGTTGCAAAATCTTTGAAACCATCCTATCCCACCAAGACTTTTCCTAATCATTATTCTATAGTAACGGGTTTGTATCCAGATCATCACGGAATCATTAACAACAGCTTTTATGATCCTTTGCTCCAAAAATCATTTTCTTTATCGAGCGCTGCAAAAAACGATGCCCGGTTTTATGGAGGCAATCCTATTTGGAATGTTGCCGAGCAGCAAGGTTTAAAAGCAGCTTCCTTTTTTTGGCCTGGTTCAGATACCGGCGAAAAAAGTCCAAGTATTTATAAAAAATATGACGATACTATTTCGTATTCTAATCGAATAGATACCGTGATAGGCTGGCTAAATCTTCCCGAAAAAGATAGGCCTCATTTGATTACTCTTTATTTTGATGAGCCCGACCATACGGGACATACTTTTGGCCCATTGTCTATAGAAAACGAAAAAATGGTAATCAAAATGGATTCTATTTTAGGTGTTCTAGTTCATAAACTAGACGAATTACCTATTGGAAAAAAAATAAATTTAATCGTTGTTTCTGATCACGGCATGGCCAATATATCCGATTCCAAAAAAGTGGCTGTATTGGATTATTTAAAACCCAATTGGCTTGGTTATCATCAAGTCATAAATCCCATTATGAGTATTCAGGCTAAAGAGGGATATAAGGATTCTATTGCTCTAGCTCTAAAACAAATACCTCATTTAAAGTTTTGGGCAACCAAAGATTTACCTAAAAGATTCCATTATGGGAGTAATTCTCGAGTTTTAGATTTTGTAATCGAAGCAGACAAAAATTATAGTTTGGTTACTAGTAAAAACAAGAAAGTAATGGGCGGTACTCACGGATATGATAATCGTAATAAAGATATGCAGGCGATTTTTTATGCTAAAGGACCCAACTTCAGGATAGGTAAAAGAACAGGTACATTTCAAAATGTGAGTGTTTATCCATTAATTGCCGCTATTTTGGGATTGCACATCGATAAAGTGGATGGGAGTTTGCAAGAAGTGGAAAAGCTTTTGAGTAAAAAGTAACTCTTTTTAATTAAGATTTAATTTTTAATTTGGAATAGCACCATTTTTTATATGAATAAGAAGAAATAGAAATAGTAATTTTGTAACCAATTATTAGAACTAGTCTCAAATGTACCACCGACATTTCATCATTCACAAACCCTACGGCTATTTAAGTCAGTTTATTTACGAGCTCAAAAGGAAAAAGAAACTCTTGGGCGAATTACACGATTTTCCATTAGGAACAATGGCAATTGGTCGTCTTGACGAGGATTCCGAAGGTTTACTTTTATTGACTACTGATGGCAAAATGAGTGAAATAGTTCGCAGCAAAAAAGTCGACAAAGAATATTACGTTCAAGTGGATGGGATTATCACGGAGGAAGCGATTGAAAAAATGAAAAATGGTGTCGAAATAGGTTTTAACGGCACAAAATATATCACCAAACCTTGCGAGTCTTTTATAATTATTGAAATTCCTGCTTTTGGAGAGAGAGGGAAAAAGATTCGGGACGAACGTCACGGACCAACTTCTTGGGCTTCCATCACAGTTAATGAAGGAAAGTTTCGTCAAGTTCGAAAAATGACGGCGGCCGTTGGTTTTCCTACTTTGAGATTGATACGAGTTCGAATAGGAAACGTATATTTGAATGATTTACAAGCTGGAGAAGTTGTTGAAGTTGAAAGTTTTGAAATATAAAAAAGCCAAAATAAAAATGTTAAACATTGTTTTAGTTGAACCTGAAATTCCCAACAATACAGGAAATATTGGCCGATTGTGCGTTGGTACCGAAAGTCGTTTACACCTGATTCATCCTTTTGGATTTGTTATCAATGATAAAAACCTGAAACGCTCTGGGTTGGATTATTGGGTACATCTTGATGTTACGGAATATCAAAATATTGAAGAATGGATTGCCCAGATTCCTGACAAGTCTAGAGTTTTCTTGATGAGTTCTCACGCTTCAAAATCAATTTATGAAGTAGATTTTCAGGATGGCGATTGGTTGGTTTTCGGTAAAGAAAGTGTAGGTTTGAACGAAGAAGTCTTGGCCAGATTCGAAAATCATTTGACTATTCCAATGTCGAATTTAATCCGAAGCTTTAATATTGCGAATTCGGTTGCTTTTGTGGTGGGTGAAGCGAAGAGACAGATTTCAATTGATAATGGATAATTGTCAATTGATAATTATCCATTAATGATAAACTTTCCTTTTTCACTATCAAAGACTATATGTTCGTCTTTAAACAAAGTGTTGAAACTTCCTTTCATAATCAAATTGCAAGGTTGGTCTTGAACCACGGAATCGGGAGTCATAATAATCATTTCATCGCTCAATTGTATCGCCATATCAATATCGTGAGTTGAAAACAGAATACACTTTCCAGTTTCTTGCGTGAGTTTTTTCAAGAGTTTAAAAAGCACTACTTTGTGCAGTAAGTCCAAGTGGGTTGTGGGCTCGTCCAAAATAATTAAAGGTGTGTCTTGTGCCAAAGCTCTTGCAATCAAGACGATTTGTAGTTGTCCATCACTGATTTCGTAATGTTTTTTGGATGTCAAATGCTCGATTTGAGTGAGTTCAATTGCGTCGTTTACTTTCGCAATATCATTGTCGGTTAATGTCCCAATCCAGTTGGTGTAAGGCTGTCTTCCCAAGGCGATAAGTTCCCAAACTGTCAAATTACTTGGAGGTAATTTCTCAGTCAAAACGACACTTAGATTTTGTGCCAAGGTTAAAGAATCCAATTCGTGAATGTTCTTTTCATTCAGCTTGACGGTTCCCGAAAGTGGTTTCTTGATTCCTGTAATGGTTCTTAAAAGCGTTGATTTTCCAATACCATTTGCGCCAATTAAAGCGATTAGTTTTCCTTCCTGTAAATTCAAGTTTAGATTTTTGGCAATGGTTGATACCGATTTTTTGGCTATGTAGCCAATACTTAAATTTGAAGTTGAAAGAATATTATTTTGGTTGTTCATTTTTGTTTACAAGTTAGGATTTTTTAAACGCATAGAAACATAGTTTTTTGGAAATTATCAAAGGAGTTATAGTTGAAACTTAGTTTCAATCATAGAAAAACACGTTACTTTTCGGGTAAGTTTTTAAAATATTCGTTTACAAAAGTTTTTTGTCCTTCTTTGAAAATATTAAAACAATTAAAATTAATTAAAATCCCTTTTGGAGCTTTTAAAAGTTTCATATAAGTCATAAGCTGAGCTTCAAATATTGGATTTGATTGCATTACAGATTTTAACTCCACGACAAGACAATTTTCAATCAGCAAATCACATTTAAAATCTACCTTGAGTTCTTTGGTTTTATAAATTAGAGGAACTTTCATTTCTGTAGAAAATTGAATTTTCCTCTGTGATAATTCTTCTTTTATGCATTGATGATAAACACTTTCGAGCAAACCTCGTCCCATTATTTTATGTACTTCTATGGCAGAACCAATTACTTCATAAGTTAAATCATCTAAATATTTTTGTGTTATCATATTTTTTTATTTTTTAAACGCATAGGAACATAGTAAAAATGAATTAAATAGATAAATTCTTTGTTTTGCTTTGTCTGTTCGACCTTTGGTCTCGGATCCCAAAGCTATGATTTACTATAATAAAGCGAAGCTTCTTGATAAAATTTATAAAACCTATGTTTCTATGCGTTTAAAAAATTAGTTCATCATTTTACGTTTTCGAATTAACAACCAAATCACGATTGGTGCGCCAAAAATTGAAGTCACGGCATTAATTGGCAAAGTTAAATCACTTCCCGGAAGTTGCGAAATACTATCACAAATAAGCATAATTATTGCACCCAAAAGTAACGTGCTCCAGAATAAAATAGTGTGATTACTGGTTTGAAAAACCAACTTGGCAATATGTGGAACGGCCAATCCAATAAAGGCTATTGGGCCGGCATAAGCAGTGATACTTCCTGCCAAAATGCTAGTGGCAAAGATGATAATCAATCGGGTTCTTTTGTAATTCATTCCCAAGCTTCGGGCATAATTTTCTCCCAAAAGCAATGCGTTTAATGGCTTGATACTAACAAAGCTTAAAAGCAAACCAATTGCTACACAAACGGATAAAATTACAATCGACGACCAAGATAAATTCCCCAGATTTCCCATTGACCAAAAAGTGAATTTTTGCAATTGTTCGGCCGTGCTGAAATAGGTGAGTGTTCCGACGATAGCGCTGGTTAAACTCGCAAACATCAAGCCGACAATCAAGATTGCCATTGTATCGCGCAATCGTTGAGAAACAGCTAAAACCGCCAGTAAAACCAAGAAACTGCCTAAACTTGACGCTAAAACAATTCCATAAGAAGAAAGTAAAATAGAGGATAAACCTATTGGCAAAAAAGTAGCGCCCAAAACTATCGTTGCCACACCTAAACTTGCTCCCGAACTTAATCCCAAAACATCGGGTCCGGCCAATGGATTTCTAAATAAAGTCTGCATCAATAATCCGCTGATTGATAATCCCATTCCAACTAGAATGGCTGTAAAGGCTTTCGGCAACCGATAATTGATGATGATATAATCCCAAGTTTCTTTGCTTGAATTCCCTCCTGTCAGGCTATTGAAAACGTCTTTTATTGGAATAGAAACCGAACCCAAGCTGATATTCAATAGCAATAGCAAAGCTAATGACAATGTCAAAAGGGTGAATAAGGCAATATTTCGATTGGTATTGGTCAATTTATTCTAATTTCTTGAAGAAATAAAGTTTATGATTTGGCATTAATTCCGGATGAAAAATTTTAATCAAATCTTTCAAAACCCAGTCGGGGCGAGTAGGAGACCATTCGAAATAAAGGATCCCACCTTTTGCTCCTTTGTTTACGCTGTACGAATATACTTTTTTATTTTTAAACGAAGTGAATTGGATGTAATGCGGATTGCTATCGCTCATTTGTTTCAAAGATGAAAAATCTCCGGGTGCAATCCAGAAATCGGCATTTTGCGCTTTTTCCAAAATGGTTTCAAAAGGCACAGCTAAACTTCCAGTACCTTTCGTATCTGCCCATAAATAATTGGATTGAGAATCTTTCAAAAACAGTGAAGCCCAACTTTCGCCTTGCGGAACAAACCATTGCTCCTGATACATTGCACCACAGAGAACAGTTGGTTTTGATGTTGCTTTTTTGGCAAAGGCCAAAGTGGTATTATATTCCTTTTCAATTTCTGAAAAAACAGCATTTGCTTTGGAATCCAAACTATACAACGAACCAAAAAATTTAATCCATTCCGCTTTTCCTAATGGAGATTGTTCCGTCCAATCGCCGTTAAGCATCACTTTTAGGCCACTTTTTTGAAGATTATCCAATGTTGGATTACTGTTGTTTAATCCAAAACTGACTATCACATCGGGTTGTATATCGATTAATACTTCGGTGTTCAGATTTTCATTGACTCCTACTTCTCGAACTTTTCCGGCATCAATTAACTTTCGGGTTTTAACGGAAGAAATATAATCCGTATTTGGAAAACCAACTAAAGTATTTTCTACTCCCAATAATTCCAAAGCAGGAATATGAGTTGTAGAAGTCACAACAATTGATTTTATAGGTACTTGAATAACGGTAAATTGCTTTAGACTATCTGGGATTATTCCGTTTTTTTCTTGAAGAATATAGGTAAAGCTTTCTTTGGCTTCCGGCCAAGGATTAGTGATTTTTACTATTGAAAAACCTTGGTGTTTGTAAATTTCAAAACCTTTGGCATATTGAATTTCATTTTTTGAAGGTGCAATAATACTTTCCTTTTTTGCTTCTTGTTTACATTGGATGAATGATAAAAAGACTAAAATGTAAAAAGCAGTATTTTGAACGAATTTCATTTAATGTAATTTTTTACAAAAGTATCATTTTGTTTTCACAAAAATATACTTGTGTAACGTTTGATACCTTCTGATCAAACAAAAGATTGTAATTTTACCAAAAAGGAGTTATGAGAGGTAATTCGAACACATTTATGTATGTCGTAGCAGGGATAATAATGCTGCATTTTCTAGTTGGTTTTGTTTGGTTGATAATTAAACTTTCAAAGAAGAAGGAGGATAAGAAAGAATAATTTTTTAATGATTTGTTTTTCAGAACTTTGCTGTTTTAAAAATCAGGACTTTATTTTTTGCTGACAAAATCCCATATTAAACATTCAATTCCTTTATATTTGCATCCGTATTGAGGTTGCTGTTTTGTTTTACAAAACCGCATTAAAAGGGAATCAGGTTTAAAACCTGGGCTGTACCCGCAACTGTAAGCTATCAAGCTTGTTGTTATCTACAAAACCACTGCCACGCCTTGCGTGGTGGGAAGGTAAACAACAAGACGCAAGCCAGGAGACCTGCCTATTACATCGAGTATCAAACTTTCGGGAAAAAAGGTTTGGGTATGGGTCATTCTATGCTTTTCTCCCATTTTTTATTATTAAAAATGTTTTATTAAAATGAACAACAAAATCGTTCGCATCAGTGCCTTATTCGTGCTGATGACCAACTGTATTTTTGCGCAACAAAAAGACAGTATTGCTTCACCAACTCCTTTGGATGAAGTCGTAATTTCTGATTCTAAATTTGCTTTGGCCAAAGAAAAATCAGGAAAAGTAATTACCAAAATCACATCCGAAGACTTAAAAAAGAGAGAAGGACAAAGCATTGCTGCTGTTCTAAATTCGGTTGTTGGTGTCGAAATTAATGGTAGTCAAAGTGTAGCCGGAAAAAATTTGGGTTACTACATTCGGGGAGGGAAAAACAATCAAGTGCTGATTCTCATTGACGGAATTCCGGTTACCGATGCGTCGGGAATTAGTTTTGAATATGATTTGCGTTTGCTTCCTGCTAATCAAGTAGAAAGTATTGAAATTATGAAAGGTGCCGCCAGTACTTTGTATGGAACTGGTGCAGTAACTGGGGTAATCAATATTACTTTGAAAAAATCCGGCAAAAAAACAATTCAAGGAAATGCTTATTTTAATGCAGGAACCAACAATACGGCTTCTGATAAAAAAACAAATTTGGAGGATTTCAATCAGGGATTTTCGGTGAATGGAAACGTGAAAAAAGTCAATTATTTTGCCTCTTTGAACAGCACGGAAACCAATGGAATGTCTCAAATTGCTCCGCCAAATGAGAACATAACATATGAATATGACCGTTTTTCGAGAATCAATTATTTAGCTAAATTGGGTTATAAAGCAACTGATAAACTGACCTTGGATTTCTTTGGAAATTTCGACAAAATCAACAATGATTATGATGGTGGTTTTGATAATACCGGAACAAACGATGTTAGTCAGAATAATTCCAAAACGGAACAATTTCGTTTTGGTTTTATGCCAAAATACAAATACAATAATGGGCAATTTATTCTCAATTCGAGTTTCAATAAAATAACTCGTTCTTATAATGAATTAGACAGTTATTCCGGAACAGTTGGACTTTCACAATACGATTCCAGAAGTGTGAATGTTGATGGGTATAACAAATATGAGTTTTCTAAATCTTTGTTTTTGGTAACTGGGGCACAATACCAGTTTTTCGATATGAATAGCGTAACTCCTTATGGGAATATTGCAAAAGAAAGTACTAAATTTAATATGATAGATCCTTATGTTAATGGAGTTTTTACTTCGGATTTTGGTTTGAATATCAATGCTGGAGCGCGTTTGAATATTCATAGCGAATACGGAAATCAATTGGTTTATAACTTAAATCCATCGTATGATTTCAAAGGATTTCCATTGAAGGTTTTGGCTTCTTACAGCACAGCTTTTGTGACTCCAAGTTTGTATCAATTGTATTCTCCATACGGAAATTCTACTTTGACACCAGAAAAAAACACAACCATAGAAGCAGGTTTTGAAACCCAAATTTTGGATAAAAAGCTACGGTTTTCAGTTGTAGGATTTTATCGGGAACAAACTAATTTTATCGGGTTTTCGCCTGCCTATAAATACATCAACATAGACGGAACTAATAAAGCCAAAGGAGTGGAAACTGAAATCACTTTTGCCATCACCGAAAATATTAAATGGATTTCCAATTACACTTTCACGCAAGTGGATGAAACTTTAGACCGATTGATTCCAAAGCATAAATTAAATTCCTCTTTGGATTTCCAAATGTGTAAAAGGGCCTTTTTAAATGTAAATTATCAATATGTTGATGGTAGAAAAGATGCTTTCTTTGATGGGAATTCATACACAACACAAACGGTGGTTTTGGGTTCGTACCAATTAGTAAATGCAACCGTTAGATATGAATTGGTAAAAAACAGATTGAGTATTTTTAGTTCTGCTAATAATATTTTGAATGCTGATTTTGTAGAGAATATAGGCTATAACTCACTTGGACGAAACTTTAAATTGGGATTGACTTTTAATTTGTAATTTCAATTTGAATTTAAAAAAAAACGAGGCTTTCAGTAATGAAAACCTCGTTTTTTATGCGTTATATTTTTTATTCCAAAGCTTTCAATAAACCTTCTGGGGCTTTGTCAAGATACATTTGGTTTTGGCCTATTATGGATTTAACATCTTTAAAATCATCAAATTGAAATCCTGGAGTGGATTGTTTCATTTTACCTGTTCCAGTAATTTTTCCTATCGCCAAATATAGATAAGGCTCGGTTGTATCGCCAAGAATCCCCAAAGTACTTAACGTCTCTTTTTGCTGATAAGTTGGAGTTAATCCATCATAATAATCGCCAAAACCTGAAGCGTTTGTAATTTTCAACACTATGGGTTGCATAGCATATTTATGATTTGGATTTCTGTTGTCTTTTCCAAAATCTGGTGAATCGTATAAGGTAACTGATCCAACATTTTTTCCAACGGTTATGTCACCAATTTGAACAACTTCCATATAAGGTTTCAAACCATTAACTATTAACTCGCTAGCGGAAGCGGTGCTTTTTGTGGTGAGGATATATACTTTAGTTAAGTTCAAACTATTGATTGGAGTTGTCCCAATTTTATCAGTAAACAAATTCAATAATGCACCTGGATCATTGGTATTAAAATATCTTTCAATTTTACTATTCCATTGTTGTTTTGCGAAAATTTTACCAGTATATTGTCCTGTAATCATACTTGCCAAAAGGGCAGCAGTTTGAACAGAACCGCCAGAATTATAGCGTAAATCCAACACAAAATCTGTAATTCCTTGGTTTTTTAATGAGCCAAACGCATCGTTAAGCTGAGTGTCATAATTTGCATAAAAACCATTATACATTAAATAGCCAATTTTATGAGAACCTGAGATAATAACTTTGTTTATAAAAATAGGATTTTCGTCTAAAACCGTTTTTGTCAATGCGACTGTTTTTCCATTTGGTATAATAGCTTCAGCATTTAAATCAGCCATATTTAAAATGTAATTTGAATTAGATCCAAAAAGCAAACCTTCATAATTACTAAGAGTAAGTTGTGTGTCATTTACACCCGTAAAAAAATCGCCACGTTTGATATTTTTTGCTGAAGCATCTGAGTTTGGAATTATATAACGTACCCATCCAAAGATATTTGTTGTACTACCCGGCATATAACTTAAACCAAAATCAACCCCATTATTGTCAGTTGTGCCTTGTAGCAAACCTTCTAGTTTAGTATAATCGCTTTCAATCCAACTGAACCTGTCAATAGATTTATTGACTCTCAAATCATCGAATAAAATTTCGGGTTTTGAATATCCGTATAAAAAAGCGTTCAGTTGCTGTTGATTGGCAAATTTGGTATCAGACAAATTTGGCACATCGGCTTGCCACAAATAGTAAAGATTCATTCCTTTCCAAATGAAATCATTTATTTGTAGGCTACTTGGAGCGGCTATATCGTCTTGGTCTTGGCAACTATGAAAAGTAAGTGCAGCTAAAAAAATTACGATTATAATTTTGAATGTTGTTCTCATATTTGGGTTTTGATATATAACTAACGTAAAAATACCAACTTTAGTTTTATTTTATAAAAATTTGTAACAAAAATAGTTTAGATTCGTCTTGATTGTATAACCGTTTTAATAAATGCTTTTTATGGGCCAAAATGAGTTTGTGAAATTGATTGCTCCTTTCAAAGACAAAGTCTTTAGACTGGCAAAGCGATTGCTCATAAGCTCTGAAGAAGCGGAAGATGCAACTCAGGAAGTTTTGGTAAAATTGTGGAACAGAAATAAGAATTTAGATGCTTACAATAATATTGAGGCCTTTGCAATGACGATGACAAAAAATTATTGTTTGGATCAATTGAAATCTAAAAGAGCTGGAAATCTCCAAATTGTTCATGCTGATTTTTCCAATAATGAGCCAAGTTCTGAAAAAATATTGGAAGACAAAGACAGTCTGGATTGGGTTGAAAAGAGTATTAATCAATTGCCTGAACAACAACGATTGATTATCCAGTTGCGCGATGTAGAACAATATGAATTTGAGGAAATTGCCAAAATATTGAATATGAATGAAACCGCCATTCGCGTGGCACTTTCGAGAGCAAGAAAAACAGTCAGAGAATATATGATAAAAGTACACAGTTATGGAATCAAATAAAATAGAAACTCTTTTAGAAAAATATTTTTGTGGAGAATCTAGCATTGCAGAAGAAAATCAATTGCGAGATTACTTTTCTTCGTCAAATGTATCATCGAATTTAGAGCAATACAAACCTATTTTTGGTTATTTAATTTTGGCAAAAGAGCAAAAGTTTGAGCAGGAAATTGTACTGAAATCCAGAAAACAAAATTTAGTGTGGTTGTCTATTGCAGCTTCAGTTGTTGTTTTGCTAGGAATTGGAACATATAGTTATCTTAATTACTATAATTCAAATCAAAATCAGGATTTAGGAACGTATGACGATCCAGAAATTGCTTTCAGAGAGACACAAAAAGCATTGTCAATGCTGTCAACCCATTTAAATACAGGCATTGAAAGTGTGCATTATATTCAAGAATACGAGAATTCGAAAAACTTAATTTTTAAACAACATTAAACAATACAATAATGAAATCAACGATTCACGAAAACAAAAAAAAACAATAAAATGAGCTTGAGTAAAAAATTTCTAATAACAGTAGTAGTAGCATTAGTTTCCAATGCTTTTTTTGCCCAGTCGGCTTTTGATAAATATGATGGGCAAGATGATGTGACTTCGATAATAGTCAATAAGAAAATGTTCCAAATGATGGGAAGTGTAAAAGTGGATGCCAATGACAAGGAAACTCAACAGTATTTAGACCTGATGAAAAAATTGGACAACTTAAAAGTGTTTACAACCAAAAGCACAAGGGTTTCGGCTGATATGAAATTATCGGCTGATAAGTACATTAAAACGGCTGGTTTAGAAGAATTGATGCGTGTAAATGATGGTGGAAAAACCATAAGAATAATGGTTAAATCCGGGGCAACTGACAGTCAAGTCAAGGAGCTTTTGATGTTTATAGAAGGTGCAAACAAGGAAAACGAAACCGTATTGATGTCATTGACAGGTAATTTTGATCTGAGTGAGATTTCTGTTCTTACTGATAAAATGAAAATTCCAGGTGGTGATGATTTGAAGAAAGCTACAAAAGGGAAATAGTAAAATAAATTAATTCAGAATTGCAAGATTATTAGTTCAAATAGGAATGCCTCAATAGTGTTATTGAGGCATTTTTTATATTCTAATCCTTAACTTGGTATCGTTTTTTTTGGAGGTTAATATATAAACCTGGAAAAAGAATGTGGTATGGTAATTGCGTAATAAATTTAAACTAATATTATAGCTAGACTATTGCCTATAAATAGATTGAGGTTTTTTTGGTACGATTAAATAAAAGATGGCTTTATAACTTAATTCAATTAAAAATATGAAAAATAAATTTATTTTAATGTTTGTTATTTTCTCAATCTTAAATAGTTATTCTCAATCTAATCAAGAGCAAAATAAGACTCGAACAGTAAATGAGAGTCAATTATACTATAACCCCCAAATAGGGAATGACAGTGCCAATGATTTTAAAGAGCGATTAAAAACAATTGAATCTGATAATACAAAAGCTGATTTATGTCTTAAAAATGGCAACAATTTAGTATTGTTAAAAAAGTATGAGGAAGCAATAGCTGAATATACCAAAGCTATTGAAATAAACAACAATTTTTCAGCAGCTTATTATAATAGAGGCTTGGTTGAGGTGGTTATAGGGCAAAAGGAAAGTGGTTGTCAAGATTTAAATAAAGCCGAAGAACTAGGAGAAAAGTCAGCTTCCAAAATGATTCAAAAATATTGTGAATAAAAAAGAGCAACTTCAATAGTTGCTCTTTTTGTTTATTTTAATCGTTAGAATTATCAAATATTGAAGTAGTCTTTAGGATTTTACTAGTATTATAGAGTTTTATATAACGCTATACTTTTTGGAGAAATCTGAGACAATTTGTATTTTTTGAATAAGATATCGAAGTATAGTTTAGATTTTTCAAAATCTTTACTTTCATAATAATAATTTCCTAAGTATTCAAACATTTCAATAGAATCGTAGCCTTTGTCTATGACTCTTTCATAAGTTTTACGAACATCAATCAATGCATATTTTTGCTTGCTGATAGAATCGTAAAAAACGGTTTGTGAATTTGCATTGCAAATACCCAATACTATAAATGAAAAAATAAAAAATACCGATAAATTCTTTCTAAATGTCATTTCGATTTTTTTCATATTTATGCTAAAATTTTTGATATTGGGGGAGCTAAATTACACATTTGTAATTAATATTCAAATTTATTTATCTTTTATATCAATATAACTCGCTTATAATTAGTTTATTATTATTCATTCAAAATAAATATAAGTTTTTCTTAATTTGTTTTGATTATTTATTTAGGAAAAATAACTTGATTTATCCAAGCTAAGAATTTATAAAAAACGAAAATTTTCATGAAAATTATACTAGAAAGTCAAAGAAAATTAAGCAAGTAAAAGTTAAAATCCAGAAATAATACAGATTTAAAACTAAAAAATCCTAATCACTTATAAATAAAGTAGTTAGGATTTTATTTTTGTTCTAAAAGTGACCACGGCGGGATTTGAACCCGCACGCCCTTGCGAGCACCAGCCCCTCAAGCTGGCAAGTCTACCGTTTCTCCACGTGGCCTAAAAAAAAATAGAGACGTTAGCCTATGCGAACGTCTCTATTTTTTGTGACTCGACTGGGGCTCGAACCCAGGACCCCAACATTAAGAGTGATGTGCTCTACCAACTGAGCTATCAAGTCTTCAGACTATCAAGATTCTTTTAACGTATGCGCATTATATTGTGACCCGACTGGGGCTCGAACCCAGGACCCCATCATTAAAAGTGATGTGCTCTACCAACTGAGCTATCGAGTCATTGATTCAAAAAACGGATGTGAAAATCACAAATTTGTGACCCGACTGGGGCTCGAACCCAGGACCCCATCATTAAAAGTGATGTGCTCTACCAACTGAGCTATCGAGTCATTTCGTTTCTTGAATGCGGGTGCAAATATAAGGTCTTATTTTTAATTTTTCAAAGCTATTTTATTATAAATTTGTCTTTTTTAAACAATAGTACTTAATGCCTTAGTATATAAGGTTTTATTCAAATGAGAAAAATTATTTTATTAGGTTATATGGGTTGCGGTAAGTCTACAATTGCTATTAGATTGTCAAATATCACCAATATTCCTTACGTAGATTTGGATAAAAGTATCGAGGAGCGAACAAACTTGTCTATAAATGAAATTTTTGAACAGCGAGGTGAGATTTATTTCAGGAAGCTGGAACGAGAAGTTTTTATTGAATTATTGAATGCTCCCGAAAATTTAATTATAGGTTTGGGAGGCGGAACTCCATGTTATGCCAATAATCATGAACTTTTGAAAGGTGCAAATATTTTATCTATCTATTTAAAAGCTTCGGTTGATACTTTATTTGAAAGATTGGTTTCCAATAAAAGCAAACGCCCACTCATTGCTGATAAAAGCGATGACGAAATGAAGGAATTTATTGCCAAGCACCTTTTTGACAGAAGTTTTTATTACAACCAAGCGCAATATAAGCTAAGTATTGATGGTAGAACGAAGGACGAAACTACCCAGGATATTCTAGCTATTTTAGCTTAAATACGCATAATTATCCCCGTTTTCATCAAAAACAACTTGCACATGTTCCAGTGAAGAGGTGGAAAGCGAAATTCCTTTAAAATCAGCTTTTACAGGGTATTTTTTATGATTTCTATCAACAAGTACTGCTGTCTTGAATTTCTTTAAAGGCACGTCTAGAAAATGTCTCACGGCATAAATCAGGGTGGTTCCGGAATTTAGCACATCATCTACAAGAACCAACCCTTTATTGGCGTATTCTTCTTTTGTTAAAGAAGTGTTTATTGGTAATTTGGGATTTTGTTTGTTGATTTGAACTTCGCAAAGTGAAACTTTTAGAGTTGAAATTTTATTTAAAGCATCCGCAATTTTTTTTGCAAAAGTAAATCCATTGGAAGCAATTCCTGCGATGACAATTTCTTCTTCATCTACAAATGTTTCATAGATTTGGTAAGCAATTCTTTTTATGGTATGCTCAATTTCCTGATTCGATAAGATGATATTCTTGCTCATTGGTATATTTTTAGTTCCTCACCCCAGCCCTCTAAAGGAGAGGGTGTCATGTCTGGTAAAGGATGTTAGAGATTTTGTTTAATTATTTTGTTTTTATTATAATCTTATATTATTGTCAAGACTCATCTTCCTATAAATCGTCTATCATCATCAAGACTCGTCTCCCTTCCCTTCGGGCAGGGTTGTGGAGGGGATAAACCCATCAATATCACGTCTGTCTTTTTTGGTAGGCCTTCCTGTCCCGTTTTTTCGATAATGCTCCTTCGATAATTTCAGTAATTCTAAATGTTCATAGACTTCTGCCGGAGTTTCATTTTTTCGATAAATATCAACTAGTTTGGCTCCCACACGATTATCCGGAATGTCCAAAACGGTGATAATTTGTGTGATTTGGTCTTTTCTAAAAGTGATTTTATCAGTTGGGAAAACCTCTTTAGATGGTTTGGCAACCAGACCATTTACAGTGACATGATTTTTTTTACAGGCCTCGGTAACCATATTTCGGGTCTTATAATATCGCACACACCATAAATATTTGTCTATTCTCATAAATTTTCCAAAATCGAAGTTAAATTGTTTACAAAAATAAATCAAAATTGTATCTTGCGCACTTAAAAATCAGCAATAATGAACAAATTTAAGTTTTATTTTATTCTATTAATTACAACAGTCTCTTTATTTTCATGTTCAAAGGATGACACGGCTACCTATGAGCCACCACGAGATTATAAAGTACAATATGATGTTGAAATTGTTGATATTGAAGAATATTTAAATACTAATTATATAACGGTTATCAATCATCCGGGTTTCGTTGATGATCAGAATGTAACGATTACAAAAATTGATGCCGCGCAACCTTCTATTATGTCTTATAAAGATGCCGACACTTATCCTAAACTTTTGACTAAAGAGGTAATTCAAAACAATATAACCTATATTTTGTATTATTTAGTTTTAAGACCCGGAGTAGGAGATTCTCCTAGTAATGTTGATGGAGTAATGGCATCTTATAGAGGGGATTACTTAGCACGTACAGTTGCTACATCTACTACTGTTTCAACACTTACTGCCACAAAATTTGAAGAAGTAATATATCCTCAGTATATGTTAAGTTTGTTTACTACAATATCAGGATGGAGTGAAACTTTTCCAATTTTTAAAACAGGAACTTATACTTCAAATGCAGACGGAACAATTACCCACAACGATTTTGGTGCAGGCGTGATGTTTCTTCCTTCAGGATTAGGTTATTATAATACTAGTTCAGGTTCAATACCTGCCTATTCACCTTTAGTGTTTAGTTTTAAATTGTATGAGTTAGAAAGATTAGATCAGGATTATGATGGTATTCCATCTTATCTAGAAGATTTAAATGGAGATGGTTATGTGCGAATTTTGGAGACAGGTGTTCCAAATCCTGATGATACTGATAAAGATGAAGTTCCTAATTTTCTTGATGTTGACGATGATGGAGATAATTATACAACAAAATTAGAAATCAATAATCTAGCGACTGGTTTGCCTTATCCATTTGCAGATATTCCGACTTGTACTTCAGGTAATAAAAATTATTTGGACGCTACTTGTCATCCCTAAATTGTAAAATAATAGACATAAAAAATCCCGTTTCAATACTTTGAAACGGGATTTTTTTGATTACGAACTTAACTTTGACAAAGTTTTAAACTTTGTCAAAGTTAATGTCAAAGCTGAACTTTATTTTCTCCTAATCACTTTTTCTACAGCGGCAACAATCGCTTGATTGTTCAACTTGTATTTCTCCATTAATTGCTCTGGAGTTCCGCTTTCGCCAAAACTATCCTGAACAGCAACAAACTCTTGTGGAGATGGATTATTCAAAGCCAAAACTCTGGCAACGCTTTCGCCAAGGCCACCCAAAATATTATGTTCTTCGGCAGTAACTACACATTTAGTTTTTGCCAATGATTTCAAAATGGCTTCTTCGTCCAATGGTTTTATCGTGTGAATATTGATTACTTCGGCAGAAATTCCTTTTGCTTCCAAAGCTTCGGCAGCAACAAGTGCTTCCCAAACTAAATGTCCTGTAGCAATAATCGTTACATCCGTTCCTTCGTTTAGCATAATTGCTTTTCCAATAACGAAAGGTTCGTCAGCAGGCATAAAATTTGGTACAACCGGACGGCCAAAACGCAAATAAGCAGGGCCGTGATGATCTGCTAAGGCTATTGTCGCCGCTTTTGTCTGATTGTGGTCGCAAGTATTGATTACAGTCATACCAGGCAACATTTTCATTAATCCAATGTCTTCTAATATTTGGTGTGTTGCTCCATCTTCACCCAAAGTTAACCCAGCGTGAGAGGCACAAATTTTTACATTTTTATCAGAATACGCCACTGATTGACGGATTTGATCGTAAACTCTTCCTGTAGAAAAGTTAGCGAAAGTTCCCGTAAAAGGAATTTTTCCGCCAATGGTTAATCCCGCTGCAATTCCAATCATATTGGCTTCAGCAATCCCAATTTGGAAAAAACGTTCTGGATGATTTTTCTTGAAATCGTCAAATTTTAACGAACCAATTAAATCAGCACAAAGTGCCACCACTTTTTCATTTTTTTGACCTAATTCAGTCATTCCCACTCCAAAACCGGAACGAGTATCTTTACTTCCTGTATTTATATATTTTTTCATTTTTCTTTTAGATTTTTAGCAGTATTCCACTGAACACTTATTACTGAACACTGAACACTTTCTAGTAATCGCTTTCGCCTTCAGTATAGTTTTGACCCAAAGCATTTTCGAGTTGGGCATCATTTGGCGCTTTACCGTGCCAAGCGTGACTGTACATCATAAAATCTACTCCGTTACCCATTTCAGTATGCAATAAAACACAAACAGGTTTTCCTTTTCCGGTTCTTGATTTTGCGTCAGTCAATCCGGCGATAATTGCCTCAATGTCGTTTCCTTTTGCAATTTCTAAAACATCCCAATCGAATGCTTCGAATTTGGCACGAATACTTCCCATTGCCAAAACTTCGTCCGTTGTTCCGTCAATTTGTTTTCCGTTTACATCTATTGTTGCAATCAGATTATCCACTTTTTTGGCAGAAGCATACATTATGGCTTCCCAGTTTTGACCTTCCTGCAATTCGCCATCACCGTGCAAAGTGTAAACCAAATGGCTGTCTTTGTTCAACTTTTTGGCTTGAGCAGCACCAATAGCAACTGATAATCCTTGTCCCAAAGAACCCGAAGCAATTCTCACACCTGGTAAACCGTCATGAGTTGTTGGGTGGCCTTGTAATCTTGAATTGATTAGACGGAAAGTTGCTAATTCCGATACCGGAAAATAACCAGTTCTTGCTAATACGCTGTAGAATAGGGGAGAAATATGACCATTAGATAGGAAGAATAAATCTTCACCAATTCCGTCCATATCAAAACCTGGTTTTCTGTCCATTATGTTTTGGTACAAGCTGACCATAAATTCGGTGCAACCAAGAGAACCTCCGGGATGACCTGAATTGACAGCGTGAACCATACGAAGAATATCTCTTCTGACTTGGATAGTTAAATCGTTTAATTGTTGTGTGTTAGGCTTCATTTTATGTGTAAAAGTTAAACTGCTGCAAATGTAATTTTTATTTTGCCTTAAGACAAATGATTTTTAGAATAGTTATTATGATTTATGAGCATAAAAAAAGTCCTAAAAATTCAGGACTTTTCCAATGGTAAATAGGACATTTAAAAACTATCTTTTTGCCTTTTCGAAGGCAGTATTTTCTTATTTAATTTCTTCGTATTCTACTTCTTCAATTGTATCAGAATTACTTTTCTTTATTGGCACGGCACAACCATTTGCTCCGCAACAACCTGTATTTGTAATTGCCTGAAATAGAAAAAATACAGATACAATTCCTGATAAGACGCTATGGGTTTCAACAGCTTGGACGGCGATATAAATTCCCAATCCCAAACGTAGAAAACGCATAAAATTCCAACCGGTTAATAAGGTTTCTTTATTCATTATATTTTGCTTTGAAGACTGTACCAGCCTCCGCCATTGTAAACCTGAGTGAAACCATTAGCCGTTAAAATTCCTTTTGCAGATGCGCTTCTCATTCCTGAAGCACAACAAGTAATTACGGGTTTGTTTTTATCTTTCAGTTTAGTCAAGTTGTTTCTTAAAGTATCAACTGAAATATTGACTGAACCTTTTATGTGACCACCAGCAAATTCGGCTTTGGAACGAACGTCCAAAATAATAGCTCCATTTTTTACCAATTCAGCATAGTTTACTCCTGGTCCAATTCCGAATAATTTTTTTAATGTGTTAATCATTTTTTAATTATTTGCTTAAAGATTTATAATAATTTACGTTTAGCCATGAACCTCCATTATAACATTCGATGCCATTTTGTGATAGGAAATGATGCGCCTGACCACTTCTTCCACCTGATGCGCAACACAATATTAATGGTGCTTTTAATGCTTTTAATTCTTCAATTCTTTCCGGGATTTCATTCAGGGGAATATTGATGGAATCGGCTACATTGCCGCCTATAAATTCTCCATATGTTCGCACATCAACGATTGTGCCTAGATTTTCTTTTATTATTTTTTCCATATCCATTTTTTCAATTTTGAATTATTTTACACTTTTTATAAAATGTATTCTGAATTATTATAGGGCAAAATTAAGGCAACGATTATGCTTTGACAGTAACTTTAGTTACACAAGTTGAATTTTATTTTTATTCCAAGATATATGTTTTTATGAACACAGTAGAGTATTTAAGAATATTCATAAAAAAAGCCTGTAAAAACAGGCTATATTTAAAACAGCGTATAGTGATAAATTACCATTCATCATCTAAATCTGCTGCATCAATATTGATGTTAGACAACGCAATTTTAGTTAATGAGACATCTACTTTTTTCTCTTCAGCAAGTGTCATTGCTATCAATTCTTCTGCTTTTTCTTCACCAAGTGTTACCGCATAAGCATGCAATGTACCGTAAGTAGCTATTTCATAGTGTTCAATTTTTTGTGCAGCGGCAATGATTCCTGCATCACGAACATCGCCCAATTCAGTTTCACTCATCATAATTTCACATTCTTTTATCAATCCTTCCATGGCTTTACATTTTTTTTCATCCGCTTTATTTCCAATGGAATCAAATGTTCTTTCTAAACGTGTTGTGTGTTCTTCTGTTTCGGTCAAATGTTTTTTTAAGGCTCGAATTAATTCTGGAGAGGAAGCATTTTTTGCCATTTTTTCCAATGCTGGAATCATTGATTTTTCTGCCCAATACATTTCCTTCAATTCAGCTTCAAATAAATCTCTTAAACCTTGTGCAGCATTCGATTTTGCTTTTACAATTCCTTGTTTTTTGATAATCGTTTCCATAATAGTTAATTTAAAGATTAATTTTTCTGTTTGTAATATCGATTAGATGCCAAATCTGATTCGGATATTAACGAATTATAATTCAATAAAATTAAGAATATTATTTTTTAAACAACTGTTAATTAACTAATTGTAAATAGGAATTGTTTTAATTATTGTTTTTTTTCGAATAATAATTTCCTCTTTTAGGGTTAAAAACTCCATCTACTTCTTATAAAAGTATTGGTTCCTAAATTCTTGTAGGAGTCTGCTTGATTTGCAAAAAAAGATTGTGCCATAAAATCCAAATCAGGAATTTATTTTTCTAATATTATTTTTAGAAATTTGGGAGACATAGTCAAACTACCTGATTTGCAGAGTGGGATAGTAAAGCACAATTATTTATTATTTGAATGCACAACATATTAATTGTGTGAATTGTTTTTTTTAATTTAATTAAAGGAATCTCAAAATGTGAGATTCCTTTTTATTTATTATTGATATGTTCTAATAAGTAAGTTGATTATTGTAAAGCAATTGTGATTTGTCAAGAAAAAACTTATTGGCAATCGACTCTTTCATTATAAAATTTAACCGTCACATCTCCATTTGCATTTACAGTCGTTTGATAATCGATCTGATATTTAATAGTATCACCATTTCCTGGTGAAATCAATACAATCATCATAGTACTGCTTGATACAAATGGCATTTCACCAACAAAATTTCCAGAGTAGGTATAATTGAAAGCATAACTTCCAATGTATTCATTGTTAGTTTCTTCATCAAGTAATCTGAAATTTGAAAAATTTTCATGAGCAGTAGTCGTAAATCTATTACCATTAGAAATAGTAATAAAGTCAATATGCAATATTCCTTGCATGATTCTAAAATATGAATCAGCTTTACAAAGATTTTGTACGACAGCGAGAGAATCTGAATAATCAGCCGTTTCTTGGTGTTTATACACTTGAGCTGCAGATTTCAAAGCATTTTCTGAAATGGTTTTAGAAACACTTTGTGAAGCAGATTTTAAAATGCTGCCGCTTGAATTTTGCATTAAAATATCCTCATCATTTGAGCATCCAAATACAAATAATAATGCCACTAAACTAAAATAAATTTTTGTTTTCATAATACATTTTATTAAGTTGATAAATTTTCCTACTCTTTTAAAGGATTTTCAGATTCCTCCTTAAGCAATTTTTCAGTTTAAATTTTCTGTAGGTAAAAGGAATTGGGAGCCTATATCCTAAAAAAGATTAAGATAATTTTAAGCCCCTAAAGTTACAATCTTTATGTGTAAATAACTGAATATTAACTAGTTGTTAGTCGTAATAGTTTTATAAAAAGTAATTTTGTAAGCTAATTTATAATCGTTCTTTAAAAACTCCAATGACTTCTTATAAAAATGTTAGTTCCTAAATTTTTATAAGAGTTGAGTTGATCGGCAAAAAAAGATTGCACCATAAAATTCAAATCAAAATTTGTTGCCACATTCCAAGCAAAAGAGGGAATGAGAATTAGTGTATTTTTCTCCGGAGAATAAATAAAAGAGAAGTTAAATGAGGAAATAGGAGAAATGGTTTTCAGCGCCGTAAAATGAAAATTATACTCGAACGGAAACAGCATTTTGGCAGAGACATTAAAGTTATAAATTCCTTCCCCAATCATAAAATCGTTAGTAGGGTTGCTGTTGTAAAGCATTGTGAGTGCCAGATACCAATCGTTTTTGTAGGTTTGGTCGACCATTAATGACAAACAGAAATTTTCGGATGAATCCAAAGACTTCTGTTTTGGAATAAAATAACTCATCTCGCCTTTAAATCCAGCGTCCTTGATGCTTCCTGCCCAACCACCGCCAACCACAAAATCAGTTTGGTAAATTCCGCTTAAAAGTTGAAAATCATACTTTTTCCTATTCCATTTGTAAAGTAATGCAGCAATTTGTTCCTCACTATTTTTGCTGGCTTTGTAAGCCAATTCGAATGAAGCATTATGCTGTAAATTATGTTGGATTCTAACAGCATCGCTTCCCGGTCGTTCTTCATAATCGAATTCCAACAGATTAAAGGCATTGAAGAGGTCATTTGGATTCCAGACATTGTTAATTCCCCAATTGATGCGCTGCCTTCCAATGATAACTTCCCATTTTTCATCAGAATATTGCAATAAAATCCTGTCAATTGTCGATTGTGCTACGAAGGAATCTTCGTTGACCCATAAATGCGAAAGATCAAAAAAGCCGTTATCTTGGTTGATGAGGTCTCCAAAATTTGGTGTTTGTTCGATTTGTTCGCCATAAAAAATTCGGTTGCGAACTTCTAATCGTGCCGAAAATTTGTTCGCGATATTGAATTTAAAATTCAGGCGATTATGAATAAGATTTGCCGAAGCATTGGAGTCAATTTTCTGGACAAAAGTCGTGTTTTGAATGTATTTGATATACCCTTGTAGTTCAATCCACGATGGTTTTGAATCATCGGTTTGAGCATCAATCAGGATACTTACAAAGGATAAAAATAGTGTGAATATGTATTTAGTATAGTTCACGATTTATTCTTAAAACATTATTTTTGGTTATGCTCGACAGTCGTTGGTGCAGTATCAGCAACTATTTTCCCGTCTTCGAGCGTAATGACTCTTCGGGCGCGGTTGATGACTCTTTGATCGTGGGTCGAAAAAACGAAAGTCATATTTTCTTCCTGATTGAGTTTTAGCATCATATCCAATAAATTTTCAGCCGAAACCGAATCGAGATTTGCTGTAGGCTCGTCGGCCAAAATAAACTGCGGCTTTGGTGCCAATGCTCTTGCCACGGCCACTCTTTGTTGTTGCCCACCCGACAATTCTCTGGGTCTTTTATTGATTTTGTCTTCCATTCCAATTTGTTTCAGCAATTCTAAAACCCGTTGTTCTCTTTCTTTTTCAGGTCTTTTCTGCAAAAGCATAATGAATTCAATATTTTCCTTGGCGGTAAGCACAGGAATTAAATTGTAGGATTGGAATACAAATCCAATGTTATTCAACCGAAAATCAACCAATTCGTTGCCTTTCAAAGCGGTAATATTGGTTCCATTAATCTCAACAAAACCTTCGGAAGGAATATCCAAACCGCCAAGCATATTCAGCAAAGTTGTTTTTCCGGAGCCGGAAGGTCCTTTTATGGCTGTGAATTCTCCTCGGGAAATATGCAGATGAACCTTGTTTAACGCATAAACTGGAATGGTTTTCTCATCGTATATTTTCGATAAATTGTGCGCATCAATTACTGTTTCTCTCATCGCAATTATTTTTTTAAGGATTCGGCGGGTTTCAATTTCAAGGCTCTTCTTGCAGGGAATAAGGCTGAAAAGAGCGCCGTTAGGATTATCAAAACCACAATATTTCCAAATTGGTTCCAAGTTAAAGTAGGATAAATAATTGAGCTGTATCCAAAGCTGGAATACACTTCCGAAAATTGGCTAAAGTTGATTCCTGTTCGATGCGTTATTCCAATAGAGGCAAAGGCAAGCAAAATTCCTATTGGGCAACCGGCAAGAATAAGGAAAAATGTTTCCAAAATAATCATCATAAAAATTTTGAACTTATTCATTCCCAAAGCGAGCAGCATCCCAATTTCACGAGTTCTTTCCAAAACCGACATCATCATTGTGTTGACGATGCCAAAAGCCAAGGCGAGCAGAATTATTCCCATAAAAATATAAACCATTTGGTCTCCAACAGAAACCGTTAATCCAAGTTCTGGCGAAATTTCCATCCAGTTTTTGATTTCTGTTTTAGGAAATTGTTGGGACAAGTTTCTTTGAATTTCTGTTACTGATGTACTCGAATGAAGCAAGACCGCAATTTCATTTATGGCTTTGGGAATTCCGGCGAGCGAATCTACATCGTTGACTTTTACAAAAACATTGGCATCGTCATAAGGACCGTTTATGGTTTTGTAAATGGCACAAATTCGGAACGCCGCCGAAGCGAGGTTCCCTTCTTTATCTTGAAAAGTCAGAATGGTTTTCTTGTTTAAATTGAGTTTTAATTTCTTGCGGAGTTTTTCGCTTATGAGTATTTCATTCTCATTCTTTGGATTAAAATAACTCCCTTTTATTATTTTTCCTTTGAGGTTGGTTAGCAATTGTTCTTCGGCAGGCATCACTCCGTTTATGGTTATTCCGCTGCTTCCCGAGGCTGATGCTATCATTCCCTTGATAATAACTCGTCCGGCCACGGCTTTTATTTCTTGCTTTTTGGTGATTGATTCGAGCGTTTTTCTTCCTTCGGGCAAATAGTATTTTATTTCATAATCCTTTCTGAACTCGGGATGATGCAACTGAATATGGGATAATTCACTTGTGATAGCCGAATTGATGCGTTGCTCAATCATTCCGTTATAAAAAGCCATCATAAAAATTCCGGTCCATAATCCAATGCTGACCGCAGTGATGATAATGAGGCTTCTTTTTCTGCTCCTCCAAATGTTTCTGCTCGCTATTTTGGTCAACATTTTCATTTCGCTTCTATTTTTTCATTGCATTAACAGGATTCAAACCACTCACAAACCACAAAGGATACAAACCAATCAGCAGCGCCATAAATAAAACAATCAGCGATTGGGTGAAAAATATATTCAAATCAAATTCAGCCGGGAATAAGGCTTCAAAGCCAAATTGTTCGTACGCTTTGGCGATTTCGCCGCTAAATCGGATTGGTTTTTCCTGTAAATAAATGACTGACGGCATACTGAGCAATATTCCTAAAACAACACCAAGAAGCGTAATCAGAAAGGTTTCGCCCAATAGAATCATTTTTAATTTGGTCTTTTTCATTCCAATGGCAATGAGCATCCCAAATTCATACTTCCGTTCGACAGTCATCATTAAAATGGTTCCAAAAAGTCCGAAACCAATGATGAGGTACAATATTCCCGAAAAAATGTAAAATGAAAAACCATCCGCTTTGATGTGATTGGCAATTTCGGGCATCATTTCCTGCCAAGGCATTACTTCATAATTTTTTTTAATCGATGTCTTTAAGGTTTTGACAACGGCATTCATCTTTTCTGGATTGTCAATTTCCAAAGACAAGGAAGTGAGCATGTTTTCGGCACTCAAATAATATTGAGTTGCTGACAATGGCAAATACACGAAAGCATCATTCATTGCCGGCGAAGCCAGATGCACAATGCCTTTTATTTTGAATTTCCCTGCAGCCATTACCCCGTGATACCCTTGACCGAACAATACAATAGTGTCGTTAACAGCAGCATTAATCCTTTTTGCCAAACCTTCTGCCAGAATTACGACCTCTTCATTATTTTGAAAATAGGTACCTTTTATAATTTTGTTTTTTAGTTGGGTCAACTCATTTTCCTTGACAGCATCTGTGCCCACGAGCATACATCCTTTGGTTGAATTCCCTTTTGAAATCAGGACAAAAGTTTCCAATCGGGGAACGATTACATTTATTTGGGGATTTTGTTTGAGCTTTTCGATTAGGGAATTATCCAATGCAAAGCAATTGTCGAGCACTTGTTCGTCCCAATATCCTTTTTGGTGAATTTGGATATAACCGGAATAATAACCAACTACATTTTTAATTAAATTATTGAAAACGCCATTCTGGAACGACTTCATTATAATGGCAAATAAAACAGCAAACGCAATCGAAGCCATCGTGATTAGCGTTCGGCGGCTGTTGCGCCAAAGGTTTCTCCAGATTAGTTTTAGTATCATTTTACTCTGGTGATGTTTTGAGTCGTGAAATACGAATCCTCTATTGGGGTGTTAAAAACAATCGAATTGTAGATTAATACAGTTTTGTTTCCTTTTTTGTTGGCAGGAACCATTTCCATTTTTCCAGGCAATAATCGTCCGCCAAACATTTTGATGTCGCTACAATTCATTGTGTTTATAAGCACTTTGTCTTCGTCAAAATACTCCACGTGAAGCATCATAAAATCCTTTTTGTCAATCGCCATAATGACTTTTCCCCAGACAACTGCTGATTTAGGTTTTGGGATCAACTGAATTTTGTAGCATTCCCTTCCGTCAATAACGACTTCTTCTAAAAAAGAATGATTGTAATCTTCGAGAATGGAAGCTTCTTTGACCAAATCATCATTGGTAAAATCAGTTCCCATCCAACTTTGGCTCATCATCGATGGCGGCATTTTGATGTTCCTTTCAATGGAGGGAATCCAGTTCCAGACTTCTTTATTTCTTTTTAAAAAGACAACTCCTTTTTCTTTGACCGGGGTTAATACCAATGCTATACTCAAATAATTGCCTTTTGTCCAGCTTTTTACGGTCATTTCCCGTGACCAAGTGGGGCGAATGATTTGAATGGTGATGTTGGCAATTGAGGTTTTGCCTTTTGCCTTTTCGTCGGCTTTTTTCACAATGTCTTTTGCGTCTTGGCCAAAAGCAGAAAGGATAAACAGTAAATGAAAAAACAGAAGAATTAGCGTCTTTTTCATACGAAGTTAATATTTGATTTTAATGGAATATGGAATTCGCATTTATCATCTTCGGTATTGATATCGAATTTTTGTAATGCTCATTTCATAACTAACTTTTTTAAGGATAAAAATGCTAGATTAGCACTCTACCAAAGGTAATTATATATCCAATAAAACACAACTGAAATCAGTATTTATTTATTAAATAATACTGATTTTCAAACGTTTACGGCTCGAATAAAATAAATTTTAATTTAAGCTAAATTTTTTTATTTTGGTCTCAACGGGAGAGCTTTTCAACTTAAAAACTACTTAATACCAACTTCAATATATTGTGAATAGGTTTTAATATCTCGAAATTTCATTTATGAGCATTAAAAGACTGATAATAAGAATAATTTACCTAATATTGTTCTTGTGTTTATTTAGACCGAATCAATTTAATTTCTAACTTTTGGATTCATTTACAAGCCGAATCTTTCATATACAGCATTACCATGAAAAAAACAATTACTCTTTTATTCGCATTATTTGCAGTTTTCACCATTCAAGCGCAGGATGCTCTAGTTGCCGCTGGCGGTATTGCCATAGGAGCGGGAGGAAGTTCAAGTTATTCTGTTGGTCAAGTAGTTTTCACTACTAATGCCGGTACAGCCGGTTCAGTAGCTCAAGGAGTTCAGCAGGCTTATGAAATAATTGCCCTGAGTAATCCTGAGCTAACGTCGCTAACCTTGTCTGCGATGATGTATCCAAATCCAACTACGGACAAAATTATGTTATCCCTAAAAAATTCAGACCTAAAGGATTTGAGTTATGTGCTTTTTGACCTTAATGGAAAAGCTTTCGCTAGCGCTTTAGTACAACAGGCAGAAACACCCATTGCAATGCAAAATTTACCATCAGGAGTTTATATCCTGAAAGTAAATCAAAACAACACCGAATTAAAATCGTTCAAAATCATAAAAAAATAATTTCAATGAAAAAAACAATTACCCTTATCGTAACTCTGTTCATCACGGTTACAACTTTCGCCCAAGTTCCACAAAAAATGAGCTATCAAGCTGTGATTCGAAATTCAGCCAATGCATTAGTAACCAGTCAAGCGGTTGGGATGCGAATCTCTATTTTGCAAACTACGGCAGCAGGAACTGCGGTCTATGTCGAAACCCAAACGCCAACGACGAATACTAATGGTTTAGTAAGTTTAGCAATAGGAACCGGAACAGTTGTTTCTGGGACTTTTACAGCCATTGACTGGTCAGCAGGACCTTATTTCATTCAGACTGAAACTGATCTAACAGGAGGAACAACTTACACCATTACAGGAACCAGCGAATTAATGAGTGTTCCTTATGCTCTATATGCTAAAAAATCAGAAAGTGTTCTAAACGAAACTCAAAATGTGGCGCAAGTTTTAACAATGGGCAATGATGCCAATGGAAAAAATATTGTGAATACTGGAAAAATTGGCATAGGAACCGCCACTCCAAATCCATCGTCTTCCATTGAAATTGCCACTGCACTTCCCGTTATTTTTCCTTCAATGACACAAACCGAAGTTGATGCTATTACTCCTGTCGAGGGAATGGTACAGTTTAATACCGATGCTCATAAATTGCAGGTTTATTCAATGCTTACAGATAATGCCTCGATCTTGAACGAAATTTTTGTTGGAACAGAAAGTGGTCCAGATAGTTTTATTATTGATCAATCATTTATTTCTCCTTTAGACGGGCAAGTTATAGCTGTAGAGCTTTTTTTAAAGGATGCTATGGGAGGCTCCCCTGACATTGATTTTATGGGGCAAGGAACTTACATTGTCCCAAGTTATACAAATTGGACTTGGCATACATTCGTGTTAAATAATCCTATAACGGTTACCAATGGAGGAATGTTTCATTTGGGGTTTATAGGTCCTGGTGTTGATTTTAGAACTTTTGGTACAAATGCTAATTATCCAAACGGGAGTGCTTGCTGTTTTCCAGGAGCGAATGACGTTTTATTCAGGGTTCACATTCAGCCAACTCCGGGAAGTTATGGTTGGCAAAATATGAATTAAAAGGACTAAGTTTCATAAAAAAACCTTCCAGAACGGAAGGTTTTTTTATGAATTTGCTTGAAATATTGTATCTTGACTTGAAAATAAATTACAACAAAAAGAAGTGAATTATTAAGAGATAGAAGTCTAGTAATTTTTTCATTTCCTTCTAATGGACAAAATCAATACTTCAGGTTTGAAATATTGTTCCTGTTCTGGATGAAGTTCCTGAATATTTTTGACTACATCCATTCCTTTGTTGACGTTTCCAAAAGCAGCAAAACCTTGTCCATCCTTGTTTCTTTTGCCACCAAAATCTAATGAAGGCTGGTCATTGATGCAAATAAAAAAACTGCAAGTGGCCGAATCGGGTGTGTCTCTCGCCATAGAAATAGCTCCGTTTTTATGAAGCACTCCTGTTTTTGAAGTTCTTTCGAGAGGAATCGCTTTCAACACTTTTGTAGAATCAACTTCGCCACCTTGAATGACCTCAATTTTTACGGAATCTTTAGGCTGATTGTTTAATGTTACCGAACGAAAGAAGCTGGTGTTGTCATACAAATTTGCATCAACATATTTCAAAAAATTGGCGACCGTAATCGGAGCTTTTTTCGGATATAATTCGACAGTAATATCACCTAAGGATGTTTTAATAATACAAGTTTCCTTTTTTTGAGCGGAACCATTTGTGATTACTAGAAACAATAGAATAAGTGTTAGTGGAATTTTTTTCATCGTTTTGAAATGAGTTTTGTTTTGGTCACTTTGCTTAGTGTTACTAGGCATGGATTACAAATCCATACTATCGGATACCCGTTGGGTGTAATTCAATTTATATTTTTTTAAACGCATAGACCTGTCTGCCGAAAGGCAGAAACATAGTTTTTTATTGTTTTTTTAAGACGTTTCACTTTTTGATAGTGAATCATAGCTATGTGAACCCAAGATTTGGTCTATCAAACTCTTTTTACTATGACTCTATGTGTTAAAATTTTTATATTTCGTTAATAATTGAGTATTTTATTAATTGCACCCAACGGGTTATCAGATATTAGAAGTTATTAATAAAAGAATCCGAAGTCATAAGACTTCGGATAGCTTGGGTTAAGTATGCTTTAAATATATATAATTATTTGGACAACCATGGTTTTCCCGGTTTTAATAATTCTTTACCCGTAAGGTCATTAAGAATTATCATCGCCATCATATACCAAGCGCATAAAGCACAAATTATCAAAACATAACTAGCTATGATGTTCAATTCTGGGAATCCCAAATGACCTAAATCTAAAAGGATAAAACCAATCATCAAAGTAGTGAATGTGGCTGCCATAGCACCATGTATGTAAAGAGAACCAATCCAAAGAATAGAAGTAAGTAATGTCCAGGCCACAAGATAAATTCCTAGGTCAGTAGAAGAGGATTCATATATTTTAAAATTGTTACATAGCCAGATGATTCCAAGTCCCATCCAAAAAGCACCAAAACTTGTAAAAGCAGCAAAGCCAAAGTTATTACCTGTTTTTTGCTCCATAAAACCAGCAATGAATTGTGCTAATCCTCCAAAAATAATTCCCATCGCCATTACCGGGCCAAGACCACAAAGGCCTAAAGTATGGAATTGTAACAATAATGTTGTTAATCCGAATCCTGCTAATCCAACTACTGCTGGGTTTCCTAATTTAATTTTGTCCATTTAATTTGTATTTTTTTTAAATTTTTTGCAAAATTAGACAAAATAATCTGTAATTATTGTTTATTATTTTAATTATTTCAGGTAAAAATGTTAAAATATTAAAAAAAATTAAAAAATATTCAATTTTGAACTATTTATTTTTAGTTTTCAAAATTTCTTTAAATAACTTCCAATTGTTAGGGTAATAAAAAGCCTGTAAAATAAAAAAAATAGTTTTTTATTTTACAGGCTTGATTTTGGTTTTTGAATAGGATTGTACTTTATCAAGCCTTCTCTTTCACAAATTCATTAATGACTTTTTGGTAATAATCAAAAGTAGTTTTTGCGATAGATTCCCAACTGAAAATTTTCAAAACACGTTCTCGACCGGCTTTCCCCATTTGTGTTGCCAAGGATTCGTCCTCTAACAAAATATTAATTTTAGCAGCAAAAGCTTTTTGAAAAGCATCAGGATTTGCAGGATTAAAATTGGTTCTGGAAACACTTTCGAGTGGGACTAAATAACCAGATTCTCCTTCAACAATGATTTCTGGAATTCCACCAACGTGACTTCCCACAACTGGCGTTTCACAAGCCATTGCTTCGAGGTTGATAATTCCAAAAGGTTCGTATAAGGAAGGACAAGCAAACACTCGTGCGTGACTGTACAAAACTTTTATTTTTTCGCGTGGCAACATTTCCGAGATTAGAATTACACCTTCTCTTTCTTTGCATAAATCTGCAATTAAAGCTTCGGTTTCTTCAGCAATTTCCTTGGTGTCTGGCGCTCCAGCGCAAAGTACGATTTGGCAATTTTTATTAAAATATTTGGCAGCAGAAATCAATTGTGAAATCCCTTTTTGGCGCGTGATGCGTCCTACAAATAATACAAAAGGAATGTTGGGATTAATTCCTAATTCCATAAGTAAATTGTTATCGAATGTTGGTTTGTAAAATTCTGGGTCGATTCCGTTGTGAATTACGGTCACTTTTTCTGGATTTACGCCATATGCTTCGATGACATCGTCTTTCATTTGTTGGCTTACAGCAATAATTCCATCGGCGGTGTTATAAGCGCTATCTTCTATCCAACGCGAAAGGAAATAACCATTACCTAGTTGTTCTACTTTCCAAGGACGATGTGTTTCTAAACTGTGAGTGGTCAAAATCAAAGGTGATTGCAACAATTCGCGCGTCATAATCCCGGCGAGATGCGTGTACCAAGTGTGGCAATGAATAACATCAGCCTGTGGTGTAGCTTGTGACATTTCGACATTTCGGCTCATATTGTGAAACATTTTGATGTGTGGATTGGCATCGTCAATCATTTTAGTTAGCGAAGAATTAATTCCGCTAACGTGCATCGAATCGGTATCTACGTTTTGGTCGCCAAAGCAACGTACTTCGACTTGACCTAATTTGGCTAATTCTTGGCTTAAAAAATCGATATGAACACCAGCTCCTCCGTAAATGTTTGGAGGAAATTCATTCGAAAAAAGGGCTATTTTCATTTTGATGGGATTTTATATTGTGAAAGAAAATTAAATTATTCAGTATTTCAAATATAATAAATATCCTGTAACTCGTAGGGTGTAATAATCAGAATTTTAGAAAAATTAAAAAATGAAACGCATAGAAACATAGAAAAAAGAATGAGATAGACCAATTCTTGGTTTTTAGCATAGCTATGTTTTGCTATTGCAAAATGAAATGCCTTGATAAAATCAATAAAAACTATGTTTCTCCTATGTTTAAAAAAATATGAATTGAATTTCTTCTAGATGTTTGATGTTCTTATTGCTAGGAATAAATATGGATTAATTTAAAAACTAAAGGCAATAAAAAAACCGAAAATCTCTTTCCGGTTTTTCATCAATTTTGTTCTTATTTTTTCAATCTGTCTTTAAATATTTTCTCGAATTTTTCAATTTTCGGTTGGATGACCATCTGGCAATACGGTTGGTTCTTATTATTTTCGTAGTAATTCTGATGATACTCTTCGGCTTTGTAAAATTGGGTTAATGGTTCCAAAGTAGTAACAATTGGACTGTTGTAAACTTTTCCGGCAGTTAATTGATCAATAATAGAATGTGCTTCTTTTTTTTGATCTTCGTTTGCATAAAAAATTGAGGAGCGATATTGGGTTCCCACATCAGCACCCTGACGGTTTAAAGTTGTTGGATCGTGAACAGTAAAGAAAACCTTGAAAATTTCATCGAGACTGGTTACGGTTTTGTCAAAAGTAATTTGCACGACTTCAGCATGTCCTGTTCTTCCGGTGCAAACTTCTTCATAAGTAGGATTTGGATTTTCTCCTCCGGTAAATCCGGAAACGACTGATTTTACTCCTTTTAAATTTTCGTAAACGGCTTCCACACACCAGTAACATCCACCACCAAGTGTAATGGTTTCCAGATTGCTTGTGCTCTTATTTTCTGCAATGACGCTATCTGGAACAAAATCCATTGCAATGGAATTCATACAATATCTTTTGCCCGTTGGCTTTGGTCCATCATCAAAAAGATGTCCTAAATGTCCCTCACATCTGCCGCAAAGAGCTTCAATTCTTTTCATTCCATACGAATTATCTTCTTTGTAAATCACGCTGTTTTTGTTTTCTTGTTCAAAAAAGCTTGGCCAGCCGCAACTACTGGCAAATTTCTGGTCAGATCTAAATAGTTTATTGCCACAAGCCGCGCAATAGTAAGTGCCTTTGGCATCAGAATCCCAAAGTTTTCCAGTAAAGGCTCTTTCGGTATCGGCATTTCTTGAAACGGCATACAAATCTGGCGGAAGCACTTTTTTCCATTCGGCATCGGTGACTTGGAGTTTTGTCGTGTCTGTATTTGAATAATAAGGGTTTCCTAGTTTGCTAATTGTGTTTTCCATAGTAGATGATTTTGGAGTTAATTCTGTTTTTTTAGTCGATTGTCCGCAGGCATTTAATGCTAATAAAGGTAATAATATCAAATAATTAAAGATTTTTTTCATAGCAATCTTGTTTAGATTATGGTCCAAATTTACAATAGATATCAGCAAGAAATTGTCTTGTAGATTGCAAAAGGGGTTCATTTAAGGAAAGTTTAACGATTGTTGATAATCTAAAAATCAGTGTTCCCAATTCTTTTTTCGTATTTTTGACAAGCTAAAATAAATTATGAAAGAAGAGAATGTAATATTAGTTAACCAAAATGACGAACAAATAGGTTTAATGCCCAAATTGGAAGCTCATGAGAAAGCAGTTTTGCATCGTGCTTTTTCAGTTTTTGTATTAAACGATAAAAATGAAATAATGCTCCAGCAAAGAGCTAATCAAAAATACCATTCGCCTTTATTATGGACTAATACGTGTTGCAGTCACCAGCGCGAAGGAGAAACCAATATTCAGGCAGGAAGTCGAAGACTATTTGAAGAAATGGGTTTTAAAACTGGTTTAAAGGAATTATTCCATTTTATTTACATAGCTCCTTTCGATAATGGATTGACAGAACACGAACTCGATCACGTGATGATTGGTTATTATAATGATGCACCAAAAATTAATCCTGAGGAAGTAGAAAACTGGAAGTGGATGAGTATCGAAGATGTGGTAAAAGACATTCAGTTACAACCCGAAATTTACACCATTTGGTTTAAAATTATTTTTGATGAGTTTTACCATTTTTTAGAAGAACATAAAATTTAAGATTTCTAACCTCTAGCTTCAACATGAGAGTAACTATTTCAAGAAAAGCCCATTTTAATGCCGCACATCGATTGTATCGAAAAGATTGGACTTTTGAGCAAAATGATGCTGTTTTTGGCAAGTGCAATAACCCCAATTTTCACGGACACAACTATGAATTAATTGTGAGTGTTACGGGAAAAATTAATCCCGAAACCGGTTATGTGATGGATATTAAGGATTTGAGTGATTTGATTTTAGAAGAAGTAGAAAGACCTTTCGACCATAAAAACCTGAATCTAGATGTTCCTGAATTTGAAAATCTAAATCCAACTGCCGAAAACATTGTGGTTGTCATTTGGAATAAAATCAGAAAAAGAATAAAACCCGAATTTGATTTAGAAGTTGTTTTATATGAAACGCCGCGAAATTTCGTGACTTATAAAGGAGAATAATGGCACTACAAGTAGGAGATAAAACCCCCAATTTTTCAGCAAAAGATAGTGATGGTAACGATTTTGAAAGTGCATCTATCATTGGTAAAAAACCTGTTGTTTTTTATTTTTATCCAAAAGACAATACGCCAGGTTGCACTGCTCAAGCTTGTGGTTTTCGAGATAAATACGAAGATTTTAAAGATTTAGGAGCCGAAGTTATTGGAATAAGCAGTGACAGCATTACTTCTCACGAAAAATTTGTTCATAGATATAAGTTGCCCTTTATTTTGCTTTCGGATTCTGATAAAAAAATCAGGAATCTTTTTGGCGTAAAGCCTAATTTATTTGGACTGCTTCCCGGCAGAGTAACATATGTGGTTGATAAAAATGGAATAATCCAATTGGTTTTTGATAGTTTAGTGGCTACAAATCATATTCCAAGAGCATTAGAAATGATTAAGAAATTAGTATAAATAATGAGTTATAATATATATCCATTACAATTTGAGCCCATTTTAAAAGAAAGAATTTGGGGTGGAACCAAGTTGAAATCAGTTTTAAACAGACCCATTATTTCTGATATAACCGGCGAAAGCTGGGAAATATCAACGGTTGAAGGTGATGTTAGTGTGGTTTCTAATGGAGTTTTGGCAGGAAAATCACTCAACGAATTGATTGATTCAAATCCGGAAGATATATTAGGAACAGACGTTTACAAGCGATTTGGAAAACAATTTCCGTTGCTTTTTAAATATCTGGATGCTCGCGAAGATCTATCTATACAAGTGCATCCCAATGATGAGTTGGCAAAGAAGCGTCATAATTCTTTTGGAAAAACTGAAATGTGGTATGTCCTGCAGGCAGATAAAAATGCCAGAATAATTGTTGGATTTAAAGAGAATTCCAATGCTAACGAATATCTTGAAAATCTAAAAAACAAAACCTTGCTTTCTATTCTAGATGATGTGAAAGTAAAAACGGGAGATGTTTTCTTTTTGGAAACCGGAACGGTTCACGCTATTGGCGCTGGATTGGTTATTGCCGAAATCCAGCAAACTTCAGATATTACGTATCGTTTGTACGATTTTGATCGAGTTGATAGTCAGGGAAATTCAAGGGAATTACATGTTGACTTAGCTTTAGAAGCTATTAATTACAATAAAATAGATACTAAAAAAAGTTACAATACCACTTTAAATCAATCGAATACTGTTGTGGATTGCCCTTATTTCACGACTAACTTTCTACCATTAGATGGAAAAGTTGAAGTGAACAAAACGGCGAAAACATTTACGGTATATATGTGTGTGGAAGGTAATTTCGAAATAGAAAGCAACAATACAAAATTTCTATATAAAAAAGGAGATACCGTTTTAATTCCTGCTGCCCTGAAGGCTTTCATTCTCAAAGGGAAAGCTTCGATTTTAGAAATTTATATTTCATAGTCGGTAATAGAAAGATTATATGTACTTTTGCAATCGCAAATTAAAATTTAAAAATAAAATGGCAAACGTTAAGAATTTAAAAAAAGACATCAACTACGTTTTAGGAGATATTATTGAAGCAGTTTACTTGTTTGAAATTTCTACTACAGGAAAACCAACAACAGAAACTAACGCTTTAATCGATGAAGCAATAGCAGCTTTTGATACTTTGATTACAAAAGTAAACGCTAAAAAAGTTGAAGATAAAAAAGCCCACTTCAAACAAATTAATGTTGAATTGGAACAAACTGCAAATCAATTGATTGCTAAAATCAACGAATTACAGTAAAAAAAGTCAATAAAAAGGTCTGATTTTTTTTGGAAAATTGAAATTCAGACTTATATTTGCAACCGTAATGAGTCGCCAGCGTAGCTCAGTTGGCTAGAGCAGCTGATTTGTAATCAGCAGGTCGTGGGTTCGAGTCCCTCCGCCGGCTCAATCGAAAACCGTAAGTTTATAGCTTGCGGTTTTTTTGTTTTGAAAAACAATGGGACGAGAAGTTTATCCCGAGCGAAGCAATTCGGGAAGTCCCTCCGCCGGCTCAATCGAAAACCGTAAGTTTTAGACTGAACCCAAAAGTTTAGACAAATTTATAATTAATTTTGATAATAATGAGCTCGATATTGTATCGGGCTCATTTTGTTTAAGTTTGACTTTATTCTTACGTTATTGTAGTAGCTTATGTACTTTTTGATTTCATCCTTTAGTTCT
>CAMCFT010000007.1 GCA_945874225.1 Flavobacterium psychrophilum | reverse complement strand
TTATGTAGTTTGCTAGTTGCAGAACTTCCTGGAACAACATAGATGTTATTTGTAGTCAATGCAGCATAAGAATTGACGGCAGTTAAATCTGGCGCTATTGATCCTGCCTTATGACAACTAATACAATCTTGATCCCATAATGGCTGAATATCTGTTTTATAGGAAACAACATCTGGAATTGGTGTAACAGCTTCTGGTGGCATTTCGTCATAGTAACAGGATGTTGCCATCATACTCACCGTAAACACCATTAAATATTGAATTATTTTTTTCATCTTTTTATTTTTAAATTGAATAATTGTTATAAATTTTATTCAACAATTTTCATTGTCAAAAGATTTAAAGTTCCGTGAGCAATAGCTGAATTACTAAAGAAAGCCATACCAAATTTTATTTCTTTTCCAATCTCAAAAGCAACATCATTTGCAGTATCTTCGGTTTTTAGCTTACGTGTAATTTCTATTACCCATTTTGTTCCAGTGTGAACGGCTTTTATTTTGGTATCGTTTCTTGAATCGTACCCTACAAACCCGCTACCGTCGTTGATTTTAACACTAGGAAATCGTTTATTTCCTTTTCCCTGTGCATAAGAAACAAGATCGGCATTTGGATCTAAAGTTTTAATAGTTCCAGCGGCATCATCTTTATAAGAAAGTGTTCCATCAACAGCAACTCCTGTAACTAATTTTGCAGTATAATCAGTTACCTCAGCATCAGTCACCCAATAATAACCTGACAAGCCTGGTTTAATCCATTTTGGTCCTTTTTTGCCAGTAACCGCATCCGTAAATACTGGTTTGTCATCATATTGTCCTTTTCCTGCATCAGTTAATCGTCCTTGTGCTTGGGCTGTTCCTCTTTTATCCTGAGTTCCTGCGGCATCATTATAAGCATAAACATAACCGTCATCAACAGTATTAGAAAGTGCATTTCTGTCACGTTTCCAGTGCCATAAGTCTGCTTTTCCAGTTGCTGGCATATAATGTCTGGTCGCTTTGTCTCCTGCTCCAGCTCCAGTTAAACCTCCATGGCAAGTGTAAGCACAAGTTCCTTCGTTCCATCCCGCAGGAATTGCTCCGGTTGCATCTTTAATAGGAAACATAAATCCAACTTTGTCTTCATAAAATTTATCATTATCGTTGTTAGCATATTTATGCTCTTGTTTCCAAGTTTTTGTTGCTGGATCAAAATAAAAAGATTCTCTGTCTCTGCTATCATTATTATCTTCAACTTCTAATAAAAGATAAAGATTAGTACCATCATGGGCTCCTTTCAATGAGAATTTATAAGACTCTCCCATATAAGATTCGAAAAGGTCTAAAGGTTCTGTATTCAAAAATCCATCAGGATTCAATGGTACCGTTCTTATTCCTGCTGAAGGAACAGTATAAGAGTTTATTAATGGTCTTGCATTTGCCCATATAGCATCAATGTTGCCATCAACAACTGGAGCTGTGGCAAATTTTGTCACTAATAATTCATTAGAACTTGATGTTGCTTCCTCTGGAATTGGTTCAACATAATCATCGGCGTGGGTACACCCTTGTAAAGAGACTAATAAAAGCCCCACAATAACTGACATTGATAGTTTAACTCTTTTCATAATTTTGATTGTTTAGTTTAGTTAATTTTTATTATAACTCTATCTTAAGTTTTATAATGAAGTAAATTTCAGTTTTATACGATTAAAACTAAATGATAATTATCATATTCGTAAAAATTATCAATAAATCTGATAATATCATAAAATTAAAAAGAAATAAAAAGAAAAACCCCCATTTCTTTGCTATTAAATTAGAATACACAATTTTAATTAATAATTTTTTACGAAAGAGGATGTTTTTGTCTTGTTTTAAAAAACAAAAAAGAGGATAAACTCATCCTGATTTAGTTTGAGAATCCTCTTTTTCTTTCAAATTAAATTTCACTATTTGTATTTATACAAATGCATTATCTAATATTCAACTAAGTTTTTTTTATAGATAAACATACCTTTTCTCTGTCTCATTCAGTAAACAGCAATAAAATATCACGATTTTTACTGTTTCAATAATTTGTAGGAAGTTTTTTTCTAAAAACAATTACCTCCATAATCATTGACAATACAATAGTTAGCATTGCTCCTATGAAGTTGAGCCACAAATAACCCAGTTTTTCCTCGCCACTCGGGTAAATAAAAATGGCATAGTAATAAATGATGAAAATAGTAATTTGGCTAATAACGGCACTATAAAATATGGCTTTAGCCTGAACGTATTTAATATAAAAACCAACGAGAAAAATACCCAAAACCGTTCCGTAGAATATAGAACCCACAATATTGACTAATTGAATCAAGTTCTCAAATAAGGTTCCAATGCTGGCAAAAAGAATGGCTACAATTCCCCAAAACAAGGTAAAAAATTTAGTGACATTCACATAATGTCTTTCTGATTTTGCTGATTTTAGATTTCTCTTATAAATATCGATAGCAGTGGTTGATGCCAATGCATTGAGTCCGGACGCCGTAGATGACATTGCGGCCGAGATAATCACGGCAAGCAATAAACCAATCAATCCCTTGGGCAAATAATTCAGAATGAAATGAAAAAACACATAATCTTTATCATTGGTTTCGCTGTGAATATCAGCTTTTAGTATAATTTCTTTGGCACGATCTCTTAAATCTTTTTCCTTGCTTGATAATGCAACCAATTCTTTTCGAAGAATGGGGTTGTCATAATCCTGATTGAGTTGGTCTATATATAATAGGTTAATCACTTTCTTATCTTCTGAAAGGGCATCCAGCTTTTTTTCCAAAACGTGATATTCATTCTTAAAAGCAGATTTTTCTACAATTATCTTATTATTTGGATTAAAATTCAAAGGGACAGGATTGAATTGGAAAAACACGAAAACCATAACACCGGTAAGTAATATAAAGAACTGCATTGGCACTTTAAGCAATCCGTTCATTATCAATCCCATTTGGCTTTCCCGAACCGATTTTCCTGATAAATAGCGACCTACTTGGGATTGATCTGTTCCAAAATAAGCCAAAGCCAGGAAGAAACCTCCGGTAATTCCGCTCCAAAAAGTATATTTTTCTTCTGGATCAAAAGAGAAATCAACAATGTTCATTTTGTCATTTGCCCCGGCAATATGCAACGCACTGGTAAATGTCATATCATTGGGCAAATAATGCAAAATCAGGAAGAACGTAATAAACATTCCTAACATTATGACAAACATTTGCTGCTTTTGGGTAATATTCACGGCTTTTGTTCCTCCAGAAAAGGTGTAAATTATAACGAGAACTCCAATTGCAATATTCATTACCGTAAGATTCCAACCCAACAATGCTGATAAAATAATGGCTGGTGCATAAATGGTCAATCCGGTTCCCAAACCTCTTTGAACCAAGAAAAGTATGGCTGCAAGTGAACGGGTCTTTAAATCGAAACGTTTTTCGAGGTATTCGTAAGCTGTAAAAACCTTGTACTTGTGGTATATTGGAATAAAAGTGACACAAATAACCACCATTGCAATGGGCAAACCAAAATAGAACTGCAAAAAACCCATTCCGTCGTGGTACGCTTGTCCCGGAGTCGAAAGAAAAGTGATGGCACTGGCCTGCGTGGCCATAACCGAAAGTCCTACAGTGTACCAAGGCGTTTCATTGCTGCCCAAAATATAATCCTCGACATTCTTGCTCCCACGAGTTTTCCAAACGCCGTAAATTACGATAAAAAGCAAAGTTACTATCAGTACAATCCAATCAAATAATTGCATAGGCTAGGAATATAATTTCATTAAAAAATAAAAAATCAAAATATAAATAACATTAGCCACAAGAACCCAAGTGTAGCTTTTTTTCCAAGTTTTAACTTTTTTTGTTTCCATAATTTTTTGTGTTTTGCCACACACTATATTACTTTTTTGCCACAAAGACACAAAGGCGCAAATTTCACTAATTATTATTTAATTTTTTATGGCTGTCCACTATGCTGTCCAAAATTTTCATATTATATTTTAAACCATTAAGAAATTAAGAAAATTAAGTTTTTAGCCTTAATGAACCTTAATTTCTTAATGGTTCAAGAGAAAAACGACTTATTTTTTTCTTTGTGACTTTGTACCTTTTCGGCAATATTGTTTAATTTCATAGCTTCCCTTTTTCAGCAGGAATTGTAACAGAATTTTGTAACGAAATCATATTAGACAATAATTTATAGGCTCCCGAAACTCCTTCGGGTAATTCCCTAAAGAAACTTAAACCTGTGTAAATATAATATCCTTTTCCGTAAGGAGCGATCAATAACGCACCATTTTTTGGAGTTTCTCCTTTGTCATTGGAAGATAAAATTGGAATAAAAGCTTTGTCAAATTCATTCGGATAATACAAGCCTTGCTCCTGTTTCCAACCTTCGAAATCCTTTGCGGTAATTTTATTTGGTGAATTTAAAACCGGATGATTGGGTGCTAAAAACCGAACTTCAGCATTTTCCTCGGTGACTCTGTCACGGGAGATTTTCAAGGGAAACGGGGCAATATTTTCAGTTACCAAATCATTTGGATTATTGTATTGCACGAGCATTGTTTTTCCTCCTTTTACAAAATCAAAAAGAATATTTTGCTTATTTGCTAATGCCTGAACCGTATTATAAGCTCGAATTCCAGTCATAACCACATCAAAATTAGCCAGTTTTTCAGGAGAGATTTCTTCGGGATTAAGCAAAGTAACTTTGTAGCCCATTTGCTTCAGACTGTTGGGAACTTCATCGCCAGCTCCCATAATATAAGCGATTTTTTCTTCTTTAGTTTTTAAATCCATTCGGATAAACTTAGCTTCCGAAGGTTTTAATACTTGTTGTTTTGTAATATGGCTAAAGTCGATAATGATTTGCTCTTTGTCATATCGTTTACCATCAATAATGGCAACACTTTTAGCAATAACCTCATCTGGCGAACTTGGAGGCGTTACTTCAAAATAAACTGTTAATTCAGTTCCTTTTTTATCCAAAGCAAAAGGAATTGATTTTGGAAAAACTTGCCAATTTGCTGGCAATTCCAATTGTAAATCGCCTTTCGCCGCATCTTTTCCTGACTTGATTTTCACTGCTAAATATTTCTTTTTATTGGCTGTAAAAAGGAATACTTTATCCAGAATACTGGTGGTTACTTCGGGAACAATGTCCAGATAATTATACATTTCGCCTTTCACATCATCATTGTATTTGTAAACAACGGTTCTTTCAAAGGGAATTTCAATTCCGTTTATTTGAACATTAAACACCACTTTTACTTCCCTAATAATGTCCGAAATTCCAATGATTTTTTGATCAGAAACCGTGTACAATCCTTCGGTTGCTTTTTCTTTTAGCCAATAAGGTTGCGTGTATTCAATAGTTGAGGGCAATTGTAAATCAAGATTTATGTTTTGCGAAATATTGTTTTTTAAAGATAGATTTTGAGGCGTGTTTTTGGATTCTGGTAATGTGTTAACACTTGTCAAATTCATCGCAATAGCGCTTCTATTTATCGCTTCGAGCTTCAATTTAACGAGGCTCGCCGGAGTAGCTTCCTGATTTTGGGCAACTGCTTCGAAAAATAATCCGGCACAAGCAGCAATAGTTTTTTTGATTTCTTCTGATTTTATTAGTTTCCAATGGTTTTCATCCAAGGATTGAATCATCGAATACGCTTTTACCAATTCTGGAATACTCGCCGAAGGATTTGAAAAATCAAATTCTGACTCAATTTTTGTCATCAATTCTCCAATAGGTTTTCCTCCTTTTACCCGATTCCAAGAAGTATCAATTCCTTCGAAAATGCCAACTTTATCTTGAAGCGGTTTGCCATTTATAAACTCTAAATATTCGGTTTCTTCTCCACGAGTTCCAGTGCTGCCAAAACCTTGCGATTGATGACGACTGCGGCTCAATGCTGCAATTTCCTGATTTGATTTTCCTATAGACTGATAATAAACTCCTGTCTGTATCGAAAATAAATTGGTTTTATCAGCGGCATCAAATTTCTCCTTGCTTCCGTAAAACCACCACGAAGTATTAAAAAACTGGCGTTTGGGTTGCCAAGGTTCCACTAATTTTAATTGTTCTGGAAAAATTGCAGGATTATTGGCCAAATCAAAACTTTTCACGCTCAATAGTGCCGAAGCAGTATGATGACCGTGGGTCGTTCCAGCCGAGCGATGGTCAAACCGATTGATGATTACATCGGGTTGAAATTTTCTAATGGTCCAGACAATATCAGAAAGCACTTTTTCTTTATCCCAAATTTCTAAAGTTTCATCTGGATTTTTTGAATAGCCAAAATCATTGGCACGTGAAAAAAACTGCTCTCCACCATCAATTTTTCGAGCTTCAATCAATTCTTGTGTTCGGATTATTCCTAGTAATTCCCGCAATTGTGAACCAATTAAATTTTGACCGCCATCACCTCGTGTCAAGGACAAATAGCCCGTTCTTGCTTTTGTTTCATTGGATAAATACGAAATCAACCGCGTATTTTCGTCATCAGGATGCGCCGCGATATATAGTACTGTGCCCAAGAAATTGAGCTTTTGAATTTGATTGTAAATTTCAACCGAGTTTGGTTTTTGGGGCTGTTGTGCATATATTATTTGGAAAGAAAGAAGGAAAATAACAAGAGATTGAATCAAAACTTTCTGCATTTTTTTGGAATTTAATTGGCAATAAGTCCAAATGTAGTAATTAATTGAATTTCAGAATACAGTTTTTTATTTTCTTTGACAAAAAGGAACAATTTGGAATCAAAAAAAGAGAACCAATGCAGGTTCTCTACTTTTATTATTATGAAATCATTGTTGTCCGATTTAAATTTTAAAAAAGACAATTACCCTAACCTATATAGTCCCTACGGGACATTTGAACTGGGTTGGCTTGATTTTTATTCCACCAACATTTAGCTCCTAACGGAGCATACCTCGTAGAGGTTAAATATTGGTAGCAAGATAGTTATAAATCGAGAATTTGTCCCGTAGGGACTATACTTTGATTTTATCGGACAACAATGTTATGAAATTTAGAAATTAATGCTTGTTATTGCCTTTTCCTTTGTTTTCTTTTCCTTCTTTATGACCACTATTACCATTTTTAACATTTCCATTATTGCTATTTCTGTTTGAATAATTTCCATTATTACTTTTATAATTAGGGTTTCTTCCGATTGTTTGTTGTGGTTTCCCTTTATATCCTTTATAATATTTTGTTTTATGGCTATTGAAATAGTAATAAGGATGTGAACCGTGATAATCATTCAAAACTACTTTGTAACCACTGTACAAATCATAATTTCGGTACGGTCCAGGTAAATATCTTGCTCGAATCCATATTCCGTTGTTAAAGTAAATAAATTGAGATGCTCGAATGTCATAATAAGCCTGAACATCTGGCAAATAATAATATTGTACATTCGAATAACCAACCGGACCCCAAGATGGAGGTGCACCAATGGTCACATTTACCGAAATCTGCGCTTGCATCAAACCAGATACAAAAAGGAATATTCCCACCGCAATTAATTTTAATGTTTTCATCTTTTTTGATTTTTGTTTAAAATTATCATTGAGCTAAAGTTACAAAATAAATAACGAAAAATGTTATATTATATTCTATAATGTTTACAAAATTCACACTTTAAACAATTGATCAACGATTCATAAAATACTTTTTATCAGATAGTTATTGTCAATTTATTCTATTTATAAATAACGGTTCTTGGCTTTTCCAAACCAAAATCCTGAAATCTAAAATCAGAAGAATCAAATGAATTCGTTTTGAAAATAGTATTGCCATTTCTAGGAATAGTTGGATAATAAACCCGTAAAATCTGAAAAATACGGAACACTAAATAATCATTTATAATTATAAATCCAATGCCAATTTTTGAAAAAGCCTGCTTATTGTGCAATCCTGTTTCTTCATTTCCAAGCATTGCAATCGTATAATTGAAATAAGGATTTAGTCGAAAACCCAAAAGATTCCAAGGTGAATAGGCTTAAGTCTGATAAATCAACATCATTTTTTGATTGCCGAAAACGGCACTTTTGAAACCTTGAATTCCATAATTTTCGTTAATGGAGAGTTGATTGCCAATAGAATTCTGACGATTAATACCTAATATTATTTGTGGTTTAATAAACTGCCTTTTTTGGAAACATTCTCTTGTGAAAAAACAGTTGAAAGCAAAAGAATATAAAAATAAGAAAGACAATTTTTGGTTTCTGAAGCATCTAAAAAAGATTAATAGTTGCAGTTAAAATTGTTACATTGGACTGTTTGAACAACAGGCCAATATTAGATTTTTATGTTTCTAAAGTGTTGTGTTATTTTTTGAAATTCTTATATAATCAACACTAAAAATTAATCTGTAAACTCTTTTTCTTCATCAGGATGTTTTAAAATTGTTATTCCTATTTGCAACATTAAATTATTAGGATAGACAATAATTTCGCCCTTTTGGGTTTTCAAATACACGTGAAAGGCTCCAATATCTTCAATTTCGGCTTCGATAGGAAAATCTTTATCGTGAATAAAAATATAATCTCCAATTTTGTATGGAAAAGAAAAAAACAGGATAATACCTGATGTAATATTGCTCAAAATAGACCATTGTGCAAACATCGCTACGCCCACGACTGTGGCAATAGAAGAAAGTGCTATAAAAATATCTTTTGTTTGAACTCCCCAAATGACAATTAGAGCAATGGCCGCTAAAATATTCATTAGCAAATGAATGTATTTAAGCACTAAACGGGTTCGTTTTTCTATTGTTTGGCTTCTTTTGGCAAAACTTCGAACCAATTTTGAAACTATCAGTCGTGACAAAATAACCAGAAAGAACAAAATTCCAGTTGCAATTAATTCTTTTGTAAAATCATTTAAGTAGTTCATATCTTTATATTTTATGCTAAATTACTCAAATATTCATAGACTTTATCTGTAGGCATTCCCATAACATTGGCATAAGAACCTTCAATTTTTGAAACCCCAACAAAACCAATCCATTCCTGAATTCCGTATGCTCCAGCTTTATCAAAAGGCTTGTAATTTTCAATATAATAGCGAATGGCTTCATCGCTTAATTCATTGAAAGTTACTTTGGTCACTTCATACATTAAAGTTGATTCTATATTGGTTTTAAAACAAACCGAAGTGATTACTTCGTGAGTCGCATTCGACAATGATTTCAGAATGTCAAAAGCATCTTGGGCGTCTTTTGGTTTACCCAAAGCTTTATTGTTGTGCCAAACAATAGTATCGCTGGTAATCAGGATTTCATTGGACTTCAAATCTCCTTCAAAAGCACTGGCTTTCAATTCGGCTAGATAATTGGTAATTTCTTCCGCTTTTAGTTCCGGAGGGAAAATTTCTTCAATTTCTTTCAACCTGATTTCGAAATCTAAGTCTAAATCCTTGAAGAATTGCTGACGTCTTGGCGAACCCGAAGCCAAAATCAGCTTGTATTTTTGTAATTTATTTTTAAGCATTGTGTTTTATGTTTAGGCTAATGACCACAATCGAAAGGATTCCGAAAAACAGAATCCATTTTAGAACGGTGCTCAAATGATGAAAATCTTTTTGATTGTTTGCAGACCAAATTTTAGTAATAAAATATAATAATGGAGCCAATATGAAAACTATTCCGAATATCGTTCCAAAGAGTAAATTTGCCGAAAACAAGTTCGAATTGATGTAATTCAGGATTAATATCACGGGAATAAAACTCAATCCAAAAACAAGTTTTGTTGTTTTTTTTATTCCAAAAGCAATGGGCAACGTATTCATTCCTTGGTTAGAATCGCCTTCAACATCTTGTAAATCTTTGACAATTTCCCGAATAAAATTGATGATAAAAGCAAAAATGGCATAATCCAAAAGTATTCCGAAAAGCAATCCCATAACGGATCTATTTTCTTCATTAGTAACAGGATATAAATCGAGAAGCCCGATAATAATTACACTAAACGAAAGCAACATAGCCACAATAATATTGCCAATAAGCAAACTTTGTTTTAAGCTCGTGGCATAAAAATAAAGTGTCGCCGCAATGATTATGAATATTGATGCAAAACTAGGCTTGTCAATCACATTCGACAAATAAAAACCAATCGCAACTCCAATTACGGTAAAACCAATATACAGATTATACGCCTTGGTTTCGGAAATGAACTTGCCAACAATCACGTTATCGGGTTTGTTTTCCATATCCGTTTCCACGTCAAAAATATTATTGATAATATAACCGCCAGATGCAATTGACATTGTTGCCAAAACCAATAATACATATTGCCAGTCTGCCAAAGCCAAAGGAATATTTTGCAATTCCAGAAAGCCATACCTGAAAATAAGCTGCATAAATGCTAGCATTAGAAGGTTTTGGTAGCGAATGAGTTTAAGGTACTTCATAGTTTTTTAGTGGTCAGTGATCAGTCTATTAGTGGTCAGTGGTTGTAGTAGCAAAAATTGGTCAGACTGAATACTCAAAATCTGAACACTGAACACTACTTTTTAAGCAAATATCGAATCACGGTTTCGGCGGCATACAAGCCAAATAATCCCGGCATATAACTGTTTGTTCCATAAAAAGATTTCTTGTAATTTGAACCATCGGTCATTTTTAAACTGTTGTCATCTTGGATTTCAGAAGAAAAAACCACTTTCAATTTGTCAATTTTAAATTCTTTCAATCTACGACGAATGGTTTTAGCTAAGAAGCAATTTACGGTATTGGTGATGTCAGCAACTTTTACTTTCGAAGCTTCCATCTTTCCTCCTGCTCCCATACTACTGATGATTTTCACTCTTTTGCGCTTGGCGGCAATGATTAAATTCAGTTTTGGTGTAATGCTGTCAATGCAATCCAAAACATAATCATATTCCTCAGAAACAATTTCGAAAGCGCGTTCCGGAGATAGAAATTCCTTGATTCTGGTTAGTTGTAATTCCGGGTTAATATCCATTAATCGGTCGCCAACGATAGTCACTTTTGGTTGTCCAACTGTCGAATGCAAAGCAGGTAATTGACGGTTTATGTTGGTAATATCAACAATATCACCATCAACAATGGTCATTTTTCCGACTCCGGCTCTCGCCAAAAATTCCGCAGCAAAGGAACCAACTCCGCCCAATCCCACGACCAAAATATTGGCGTTTCTTAATTTATCTAATCCTTCTGCTTTAAATAAGAGCTCTGCCCTTTCTGTCCATTCTCCCATTTTGTCATTGCGAGGTACGAAGCAATCTCATCCTCTTTTTAAGTTTAATTATTTTTTGGTACACGGATAAAACGGATTTGCTAAAGCAAAAACACGAATTATTGCTGATTTTTAAAAACTGTGTTGTAATTATTATTTATAACTTCTTGTAATTCGTTTAATTCTAATTCTTTGTATTTTGCTGCCAAGGTATAAACTTCTCGAATTCCTTCCTCAATAGTATCCGTTTCCAAGAAAAACCGATTGTTTGGAATGCTTTTAAAAACCGATTCCAATTCTGGGTTTCTCAATAAATATTTTCCAAATGAAATGTAAAATCCGTTGTCAACCAATTGTTTTGCAACTTGTTCGTTTTTTGAAAATCCGTGGATTATCATTGGAACTGAAATATTTAATCTTTTCTTGATTTCGATAACTTCTTGAAACGCTACAACGCAATGAATCACGACTGGTTTTTGGTATTTTTCGGCCAATATCAATTGTTTTTCAAAAACTGACTGTTGCAAATCCAACGGGATTTCAATTCGTTTGTCCAATCCGCATTCACCAAGCGCAAGACAGTTTTTTTTATTTAACTTACTTTCTATTATTTCTAAATCCTTTTGTAATCGGTTTTCGTCAATATACCAAGGATGAATTCCGATGGAATAAAACGGAATGTCAGCATCAAATTCCTGTGGATATTGATTGACCAATTCCAACACATCGGGTTGATTGGTAAATTTGTGTGTATGTAAATTAAAAAATTGCATTAGTCGTGAAATTTCTTGACACCTGCTTTTATTTCAATATCCAAGTCGTTTTCTAGCGGCACTTTTGGACAAGAATACTTATGATTATAGGCACAATACGGATTGTACGCTGTATTGAAATCAATGGCAATTGTGTCTCCTTTTGGCGTTTTCATATCAATATATTTTCCACCAATGTAGCTTTCATTTCCACAAGTCAAATCTGAAAAAGGCAAAAATAAATAGTCTTTATATTCCTCTTTTTTGGATAATTCTATGTTTTTGTAAATGTTTAATTTGAATGATTTCCCGTCGATAAAAAAAGATACTTCCCCATATTTTACATACATTGGTTTTCTGTCAGTCGAAGTTTTCATCTCGAATGGTTTTTCGTTTTCAGTTCTGACAAATCTTGCGACAACAAAGAATTTTTCGTTAATAGGATAAAAATCCAAGGTTTTAAAAACGGCTAGATCTTCGGCTGTCAATGGACTTGTCTTTGCATCTGCATATTCGATATTTAAATCTTTTTGAAATTTTTCGACTGCGGCAACATCAAATTTTTCCTGTGCAAAACCACAAGTGAATACCGTCAAAAAAACCAAAGTAAGAATTGTTCTCATTTTATAAATTTTAAGCAAAAATAGTTTAAAAGTTAGAAAGCCACAAAGTTTATATTTTGTGGAGAATGATTCCTGCATTGCGAATCCTAGCCCAGATAAAAGTGGAAATCCTTTTATTTTTTTTCTTTAAAAAAATAAAAGATTGAAACGGATAGCTGGAAAAAGCTCCTAAAAATCTTTGTAGATTTGTAAACTAGAAATTTTCATATGCTTAGAACGGGACTTCGTAGTTATTTCAATAATTTTAAAGGCTTCAGGCGAGAAGTTTGGATTCTGGCAATCATAACCTTTATCAATAGAGCGGGCACGATGGTTTTGCCGTTTTTGTCCAAATATTTGAAAGAAAATTTACATTTCACTTATGGGCAAGTGGGATGGATTATGGTTGCTTTTGGTTTAGGATCGATGTTAGGCTCGTGGCTTGGAGGTAAATTATCCGATAAAATTGGCTTTTATAAGATTATGATTTTCAGCCTTTTTACCAGCGGAATACTATTTTTTATCCTGCAATATATCACAAGTTTTTGGGGATTATGTGTTGGGATGTTTGCCATAATGGCGATTGCAGATATGTTCAGACCGGCAATGTTTGTTTCCTTGAGCGTGTATGCCAAACCTGAAAATAGAGTTCGAGCACTTTCTTTAGTTCGTTTATCAGTGAATCTTGGTTTTGCTGCTGGACCTACATTGGGCGGTTTAATTATTCTGGGAATGGGTTATCAAGGCTTGTTTTGGATTGATGGTAGCACTTGTATAATTGCAATTCTAATTTTTGCATTTACTGTTAAAGAAAAGAAGAGAATTCCGCTTGAAATAGGTGAATTACCTGTAAAAATAAACCGAAAATCGATATACAAAGACAAACCTTTTTGGTTACTATTATTCACCATTTTTATTGTTGCCATGGTGTTTTTTCAACTATTCACAACGCTTCCTTTGTATCATCACGAAAAATTTGGTTTAACCGAATTTCATACCGGAATGCTTCTTTCCTTAAACGGACTTTTAGTTTTCTTATTAGAAATGCCCATTGTGAGCATTATTGAACGAAAAAAAATCAATAAAATTAAAATCATTTCTTATGGTGCTTTATGCGTTGCATTAGGATATTATATTTTACTAATTGATTCTTGGATCTTTGTTTTGATAATTAGCATCGTATTACTCTCCCTTGGAGAAATCTTTACTTTCCCTTTTTCAAATGCTGTGGCGTTGAACCGAGCACCAAAAGGTCAAGAAGGACAATATATGGGGCTATTTACCATGAGTTTTAGCTTAGCACATATTGTGTGTTCTAAAACGGGACTGGATATCATAGCGCATTTTGGGTATCAAACCAATTGGATTGTGATGGGAAGTTTAGGAATGATCGCATTATTTTGTTCGGTTTGGCTGAATAGAATGCTGTTAGCGGAAAATAAAATACCCACATAAATTTAATTTATTTGTTGTCATCCTGAGCGCAGATGAAGGACAAACTTAAAATTTAGTTAAATAACTATAAAAATAGTTTGTTAACTATAAATATAGTTGTACGTTTGTTCCCAGGATGACAAAAACGAAACAACTATGCAAAAACTAACCAACAAAGAAGAGGAAATTATGCAAATTTTATGGAAGCTAAAAAAGGCTTTTGTAAAAGAAGTCCTTGCAGAAATCACTGAAGAACAGCCTCATTACAACACACTTTCCACTATTATCAGAAACCTGGAAGAGAAAGGTTTTGTGTCCCATAATGCTTTTGGAAATACGCACCAATACTTCCCTATCGTAAAAATGGAAGACTACAGAAAACGGTTTATGAACACGGCAATCGATACTTATTTTGACAGTTCCTATAAAAATATGGTTTCCTTTTTTGCCAAAGAAGAAAAGATTTCAGCCGAAGAATTACGCGAGATTTTAGCGATGATCGAAAAAAAGCAATAATATGGAAACACTATTTATTTTCGCCATCAAATCGAGCGGTTTGATTGGAATGTTTTATTTGGCTTACTATTTTTTGTTGCGAAAAGAAACTTTTTTCAACAGCAATCGTTGGTTTTTATTGGCGGGATTAATCACCTCGGTGGTTCTACCATTGGTTGTTTTTACAAAAATAATTTGGGTCGATCCAAGTCCAACAAATTTTGATTGGTCAAAAGTTCCGGTGACAACCGCTATCGAAAATGATACGTTTGAAATCAATTGGTATTTAGTTTTTGGAATTGTTTATTCGATTGGAATATTAATTTTCTTGCTAAAATTCGCTTTCGATTTTTATAGTTTGTCCAAAGTTCTAAAAGGAAAAACTATCCAACAACAAGCCGATTTCAAGTTTATTGACGTAACCGAAAATATTTCACCTTTTTCCTATTTTGATTATATCGTATATAACTCATCACTATACAGCGACACGGAATTGGAAAATATATTGGAACACGAGAAAGTACACAGTTCACAAAACCACACGGTTGACGTATTGATTTCGCGGTTATTTTGTATTGTTTTTTGGTTTAATCCGTTTGTATGGTTGTACAAAAAAGCCATTGTTCAAAATCTGGAATTCATCGCCGATAGCGAAGCTTCAAAAAACCTATTTGACAAAAAAGCGTATCAATTGACGCTTTTAAAAATAACAACGCACGAGAATTGCGTTGCCATTACCAATCATTTTTATCAATCATTAATCAAAAAACGAATCGTTATGTTAAACAAAAATCAATCAAATAAAAGTAATTCTTGGAAGTATGCTTTGGTGCTTCCGCTATTAGGAGCATTTGTATTTTTCTTTCAGGTTAAAGTCGTGGCAGAGGATAAGAAAATGCAAGTACACAAAACTGTTGGAAAGTTGGAAATTATTAAAAGTTTCTATGTCTCAAAAGAAACTACCGATGAAACTATTAATTCTGAAGTAGAAAAATTCAAAAAAGAATACAAAACAGATGTTGTATTTTCGAAAATCAAACGAAATACTCAAGGAGAAATAATTGCTTTGAAAGTTGATATCACTTGTCCAAACCAGAAAACTAACAGCTATCAAAGTTTAAATTATAAAGTTATAAAACCCTTATTGGTTTTTTTGAGCAAGAAAAAAAATAGTAATGAAATTGTTGGGTTTAGTGCATCTAGCGAAATTATGAGTAGTAAAAACTGGAGGCTATATGATTCTAATGGACTTTATGAAATGCCAACTCCATTACCGCCAAAAACGTCAAGAGCAGCGAAAAACATTAAAAATATTTCAAATTCAAATACTTTATTACCGCCTCCACCTCCAAAAACACCAAGACCAACAAAAGATATTGAAAAACCTATCATTATCCTTAACGGAAAAAGAACCCAAACCACTTTTGAAGATTTAAACAAATTGGATCCAAATTTAATTCAAAGTATGAAGGTATTAAAAGGAAAAAATGCAGTCGACAAATATGGTAAAGAGGGCGAAAACGGAGCAATTGAAATTAGTACCAAAGAAAATGTTGACCTATTAAAATCATCATCAAAAAATGAACAAGATAGAAAAGAGGAAGTGCAATCTAGAAAGAATGAAATTCAGGTAAGAAAAGATAAAATTCAATCTAGAAAGGACGAAGTTCAGGCTAAAAAAGACAAAATTCAAGCTAGAAAGGACGAAGTTCAAGCTAGAAAAGATGATCTGCAAGCAAGAAAAGATGAAATTCAAGCCAAAATAGATGCTAAACAAGCTTTAAAAGACGCTGAACAGGCAAAAAAAGATACTATGTAAAAAATAGATAATCAATAAAAACAATCTTTTAAAATCTGCAAAAGACGGTTCTAATCAAAACCGTCTTTTTTTATATCTTTGAAAAAAATTTACTTATGTTCAAATTCCTAGCCAAAATAAATAAGCTATTCCTTCCCAGTTTTACTAAAAATGGTTTGGATATTACCAAAGCCAAGAAATGGCAAATGGCAATTATTGGCTATCGCTATTATGTAACTACAAGAGCGTTAGATTGATAAATGCAGATTTTAGATTGCAAATTTTAGATTTATAAATAATAGATTTAATTTTGATTTCCAATTTGCAAATTACATAATTATACCTATATTTGCACTCACAAAAATGGCCACGTGGCGCAACTGAATAGCGCACTTGATTACGGCTCAAGAGGTTGCTGGTTTGAATCCAGCCGCGGTCACTTAAGAATGGAAAGCTCAAACGAAAGTTTGGGCTTTTTTTGTAAATATTTGGTTTTGAGCTCGCTCAAAAAATCAAATATTTACAAAAAAAGTTTTCAATCTCTGATTGAAAAAGCTTTCCATTTCCACTACGGAGCTTTGTCTGGATGTTGCGAAGCAAAATCCAGTTCGGAAATTGTAGTTAAATCAACAAAGCTCGGTTGAGCGTTTTTTTTGTTAATAGTATTTTCAAAGTGTAGCTTTGCTGTTGTTGCGAAGCAAAATCCAGTTTAAAAAAGCTGTTTAACCGAAGTAATTTAAACTTTTATAGAAAAATGACAGATTATTTCCTTGACGTCGAATACAACAACATCACTTATGGTGAACAAGAAGTCAATTTAAAGGAATTTGAATGTTGCACTTTCAACAATTGTGATTTTTCCCAATGTGTATTTGTAGCGGTTACTTTTATTGATTGTGTTTTTAATGATTGCGTATTTAGCGGCGCAAAAATAAATTATGTCGCTTTCAGAACGGTGTTTTTTAATCGTTGCAAAATTTCAGCAGTGAATTTTGCAATGTGCGATAAACTGATTTTTGAAATCCATTTTAAGGAATGTACTTTGGATTTTTCTAAATTTTACACCCTAAAAATTAAAGGCACTACATTTATAGATTGCAGTATTATTGCTGTGGATTTTATGAGCACAGATTTGACCGAAGTAATTTTCGATAATTGTGATTTATATCGTTCTGAATTTGGCAAAGCCAATGCCAATAAAGCCAATTTTAAAACCAGCTACAACTACACCATCGACCCCACAAAAACCAAAATTAAGAAAGCAGTGTTTTCACTTGACGGAATAAAAGGATTGCTTTTTAAACACGACATTATTGTTCATTAATAATCTTTGCAGTCTTTTTTAAAACATTATTCGCAGTCCGTTTCCCCTCTATCTTTTCTACATCAATAATTTACTTTGTTTTTAATTGAACAATAAAAATAATGTATTACTTTTATTAGGTTAAATAACTAACTTTTATAGCCTCAATTTCTAGTGCTGCATAAAAAAATTTAAACTCCAAAAAATAGTCTTTATATCCTATACAAAATATGATATATATCATATCTAAAATAATTATTTTTTGTGAAATTTGATACTACTAATTTAAATTAAAACATAATATTATGGCAAATTTTGATATCAATCACATTAAAAATGTTGTTTTGGTTGGTCATACCGGAAGCGGCAAGACAACTCTTATTGAATCTATGTTATTTGAAGCTGGATTAATTAATCGTCGCGGATCAATCATAGAAAAAAATACAGTTGCTGACTACACTGAAATCGAGCACGAAAAAGGAAAATCGTTTTTTTCTAAATTAGTAAATACAAAATGGAAAGGATATAAAATAAATCTTTTAGACACCCCTGGCTATGATGATTTCGCCGGAGAAATAATTGGAGCGATGCGTGTGGCTGATTGTGGTCTTATGCTTCTAAATGCTTCTATGGGTGTTGAAGTGGGTACCGACATTATTTGGAAATACGCAAATGATTATAAATTACCCATATTACTAGCCGTAAATCAATTGGATAATGAGAAATCAGACTTTGACAGAACGATACAAGAAGCCAAAGATCATTTTGGACAAAGCGTTGTCGTGGTTCAATATCCCTTAAATCAAGGGCCTGAATTTGATGCCATTATTGATGTTTTGAATATGGTTATGTATAAATATCCAAAAAATGGTGGAAAACCGGAAAAGGCAGCCATTCCTGAAAATGAAACCGAAAAAGCCAATCATTTGCATCAGGAATTAATTGAAACTATTGCCGGAAATGATGAAGATTTAATGGAACTTTATTTCGAAAAAGGAGAATTGAATGAAGATGAAATGAAATTAGGATTACATCATTCCCTTATAAAACACGAAATTTTTCCTGTTTTTTGCGTTTCGGCCAAGAAAAATATGGGTAGCGGCCGAATTATGGGATTCATTGACAATGTATGTCCGTCAGCTTTTGAAATGCCAAAACAAAAAACTATTGACGGTAAGGAAATTGAATGCAGCGAAAAAGGTCCAACAGCCATATTTATTTATAAAAACCTATCCGAACCACATATTGGCGATTTAAGTTTCTTCAAGGTGCTTTCCGGTAAAATTAAAGTGGGAGATGAATTAACCAATGAAAATACAGGACAAGTCGAAAGAATCAACCAGTTATATGAAGTGGAAGGAAGCAAACGAACTCCCGTTAATGAATTACTCGCCGGAGATATTGGTGCTACTTTAAAATTAAAAGACACACATATAAATAATACCTTGCACGAAAAGGGAAAACACATTGAAATTACACCTATAATATTCCCAAATTCAACTCTTTCGATTGCTGTTGAAGGCACAAAAAAAGGCGAAGAAGAGAAATTATCTATTGCGCTGCATCAATTAGTAGAAGAAGATCCAACCATTAGCATTGAAGTTTCACCAGAATTAAATCAGACTATTATTCATTGCCATGGCGAATTGCATTTGGCTATTATTAAATGGAAATTAGAAAAACAATATAAATTATCGGTAGAATTTTGCAATCCAAAAATACCCTATCGTGAAACCATTCAAAAAAGTGCCGAAATCACGTATCGTCACAAAAAACAATCAGGTGGTTCTGGCCAGTTTGCCGAAGTAGCAATGAAGATTGAACCTTGGTTTGATGGAATGGATGAACCAAAAGGGTACAACATTAGAGGAAAAGAGGAAATTGATCTGGCTTGGGGTGGAAAATTAATCTATTACAATTGTATTGTTGGTGGTGCCATTGACACCCGTTTTCATCCTTCTATTTTAAAAGGAATTATGGAAAAAATGAATAAAGGACCGTTAACCGGTTCTTATGTGAGAGATGTCAGAGTTATTTTATATGATGGCAAAATGCATCCTGTTGACAGTAACGATTTAGCCTTTAAAACTGCCGGAATGATGGCGTTCAAAGAAAACTTCGTGAAAGCAGACCCACAACTATTAGAACCATTTTATCATATTAAAGTGCAAGGTCCTGAGGAACTTACCGGTGCGATTATGAGTAATATTCAAACTCACAGAGCTTCGGTTGAAAGTATGGATGCCGAAGGACAGTTTACTGTGATTACTGCTTTTCTCCCTTTTGCAGAAATGCAGGAATTTGGTAGTGACTTACGATCTATTACTCAGGGAAGAGCTAGATTTACAGCAAAGTTTGATCACTATGAATCAGTTTCTTTTGATATGCAGAAAAAATTAGTTTCCGAATTTAAAAAAGAAGAAGAACTAGTTTAAATTGTATCAAAAGTGCTATAATTTAAAAAAGAGTCTCGCAAAGAGACTCTTTTTTTGTTTATCAATTCACAACAATATTAAATCGGTTTTACCAGCAATCCTTTCAACCACATTCCAACCACCAAAGCAATGACTAATAGTATTGCGAATAAATAAAAAATGGTAATTTCAGCACTTAAACCTAATAATAATGGTCCTGCAAATGCTGCGGCAGACCAAGCCGTTAAGATGTAACCCAATACTTGTCCGTAGTTTTCAGTTCCATAAATGCTTTTCACAAAAGAAGGCATTGTAGCAAAACCAGCGCCGTATCCCGCAATAATGACATAAGTCAAAATTTGAAAAGAAATAGAATTGGTCGAAAAACTAGGTATCAAAGCAAAACAAACCACGTTGATTCCGATAAAAAGCATAAAAGTAGTCCAACACCCTATTTTATCTGAAATACTGGACCAAAATAAACGTCCCAATCCATTAAACAACCCAATGATAGCCACAAACATCGTAGCTTGTGCTGCCGACATTCCTACAACTTCTTGTCCCAAAATAGCCGCTTTAGAGATGATCGCAATTCCACCACAAACGTTCAGGAATAACAATAACCAAAGTGCCATAAAACGTTTATCAGTCAAGATTTCTTTTGGAGTCAAATCGATATGAGCGTGGTGTGTTGAGCTCGAACTTTCGGGATTTGCCAAATATAAAGCACTCAACAGCATACAAATTCCGTAGCCAATTCCAAGTGCGGTAAATGCTCCTGACAAGCCCATTGAAGCAATTAAAGGCCCAATTAAAAACGAAGCCAACAAGGAACCTAAAGCAAAAGACATAATGATAATTCCGGAAGCCAATCCTGGTTTATCTGGAAACCATTTTACAACCGTATAAACAGGAACAACGTATCCAAAACCTAAACCAATCCCTTGCAAAACTCCAAATGTTAAGTAAAATAAGTAAATATTGCCCAAATTTACAGCCAAAGCACTACCCAATAATCCAATGGTTAAAAATACGGCGGCGATTAATCCTGCTTTAGTTGGGCCAATTTTTTGAGCCAATTTGCCCATAAAAGCTGCTGTTAATCCTAAGAAACAAATGGCTAAACTAAACCCTGTTTTGGTATCGTGAGCATCCCAATTTAATTCATTAGACAAAGGTTCAATCCATTTGCTATATGCATAAATAGATCCTATTGACAGTTGCATAACCATTCCTGCCAATACAATTAAATATTTATTCTTTTTCATTATTCTTATTCTTAATGCGGTAAAATCTGAATTTATTTTATTTTCACGTTATCTAAATACAAGTCAAAAATAGCTTTTGTTTTTTCTAACGATTCAGTGGTTGGCGAAGGAGTATCAGCAAGAGCATACTCCATATTCATCAACTCCCATTTGTGTTTTCCCAATTGGTGAAAAGGGATAATCTCTACTCTTTCGATAGTTTTATAATTGGAAAAATGTTTCGCCCATTCGTGCAAATATTCTTCTTGATCAGTCCATCCCGGTACCAAAACATAGCGCAGCCACATTGGCTTGCCTGTACTTTCGCGGTGTTCGGCTATTTTTAATGTAGTGGTATTATTTAAACTAGTAAGTTTTTTATGCCATTCTGGATTGATGTGTTTTACATCCAACAGCAGCAAATCGGTTCTTTCTAGGAGTTCTATGGTTTGTGTATCTAAAACTCGACCATTCGAATCCAAACAAGTATTAATTCCGTTTTCGTGCAAACGATCGAAAAATGTAATCAATTTGGTTCTTTGTAATAAAGGTTCTCCTCCTGAAACAGTGACTCCTCCTTGTTTTCCAAAATAAGCTTTTTGCTTTAATGCTTTCGAAACCAGTTCATCAATATTTACCAATGAACCTCCGTGAACATCTAATGAATCCGGGTTTTGGCAATACAAACAGCGAAATTGACATCCTTGAACAAATACAACCATTCGGATACCAGGACCATCGTGTGTTCCAAAAGTTTCCAATGAATGTATTCTCAATAAATCAGTATCTGAATCGTTTAATAAATGGATTTCTTGTTCTGGGAAGTACATATTGTGTTTTATTAGTTTATGTATTAAATGCTATTCCTTTAAATAATAATTAAAGAAATAGCATTCATAAAACCTACTTTTTTGGAGCTTTGCAATCAATTACATAGTGCTATGAAACGTTCTGCTGATAACTTCTAACTGATGCGCTTTTGACAAACGTACAAAATTAACGGCATAACCAGAAACTCGGATGGTCAATTGAGGGTAATTCTCAGGGTGATTGTAAGCGTCTAACAAAGTTTCTTTGTTTAGAATATTCACATTCAAATGATGCGCATTTCTTCCAAAATAAGCATCAAGTGTAGTCGTTAAATTGGTCACTTGTTCTTCTAAATTATTTCCTAATGATTTTGGAACCATTGTAAAAGTATAAGAAATTCCGTCCTGAGCATCATTGTAATCTAATTTACTAACAGAGTTTAAAGAAGCAATTGCGCCGTTTACATCTCTTCCGTGCATAGGATTTGCTCCTGGAGCAAAAGCCTCGCCTGCTTTACGTCCATCTGGTGTTGCTCCTGTATTGGAACCATACATCACATTTGAAGTAATGGTTAACAATGAAAGTGTAGGCGTTGAATTTTTATACGTTTTATGTTTTCTTAACTCATCAATAAAAATTTTGGTGACTTCTTGAGCAATGCTGTCTACCCTATCGTCATCGTTACCAAATTTTGGAAAATCTCCTTCAATGTTAAAATCTTCGGTTAAACCGTACTCATTTCTGATTGGAGTCACTTTGGCATATTTAATTGCAGACAATGAATCGGCAATTATAGAAATCCCGGCAGCACCGTAGGCAATGTCTATTTTTGGATTGCTGTCAATTAAAGACATTTGAGCTCTTTCATAATAATATTTATCATGCATATAATGAATGATGTACATTGATTTTGCATAAACACGGGCTACTTCTGCTAATGTTTTTTTGAAAGATTTCATAATAGTGTCATAATCCAATACTTCATCATCTATTTCTGAAATATGGTCTACAACTTGAATTCCTTCAGCTTCTTCTCTTCCACCATTCAAGGACATTAAAAGTGCTTTTGGCAAATTTGCACGAGCTCCAAAGTGTTGAATCGTTTTTCCAATTTCTTGATAAGAAACGCAACAAGCAATTCCGTAATCATCTGAACCACGATTGTCTCTCATCAAGTCATCATTTTCATATTGAAGCGAAGAAGTGTCTATTGAAACTTGTGCACAAAAATCCTTGAATCCTTGTGGCAAGTTTTCTGACCATAAGATGGTTAAATTTGGTTCTGGTGAAGCGCCTAAATTATAAAGTGTTTGTAAAAAACGGAAAGATGTTTTGGTAACCTTGGTTCTTCCATCATTAAGTTGACCGCCGATAGCTTCGGTAACCCAGGTTGGGTCTCCGCCAAAAATGGCATCATAAGCTTCAGGACGAAGGTGACGCACCAATCTCAATTTCATTACAAATTGATCTATATATTCTTGCGCTTGTTCTTCGTCAATAATTCCAGCTTCAATGTCATTTTGAATATAAATATCTAAAAATGAAGATACGTTACCTAAAGACATTGCCGCTCCATCTTGCTCTTTTACAGCACTTAAATAAGCTAAATAAGTAAACTGTACTGCTTCGTGTGCACTGATTGCAGGTTTAGAAATGTCAATTCCATAAGAAAGAGCCATTTTTTTCATGTCTTGCAATGCTTTGATTTGCTCAGAAATCTCTTCACGTAAACGAAGTTTTGCATCATTCATTTCACCAGATGTTTTTGATTTATCTAGCTTTTTTTCTGCAATCAATCGGTCTATTCCATAAAGAGCTACTCTTCTATAATCTCCTATGATTCTACCTCTTGCATAATTATCAGGCAAGCCGGTTAAAACATGTTTTGATCTGTAAACTTTAATTTCATCATCATAGGCATCAAAAACAGCCTGATTGTGATTTTTTGCATATTTAAATATATCAACAACTCTATCTGTAACTTTTAGCCCCCTTTCGGCAACTGCAGATTGAACCAATTTGATACCTCCAAAAGGCTTCATTGCTCTTTTTAGAAGCATATCTGTTTGGAGTCCCACAATTACTTCGTTTTCTTTTTGAATGTATCCAGGACCAAAAGAAGTGATATTAGAAATTACTTCGGTATCAATTGCAAGACAGCCGTTATTAATTCTCTCATTTAATAGTGCTTCTTTACAAACATCCCATAACTTAATTGTTTTTTTTGATGGTCCAACAAGAAAACTGGCATCACCTTCAAATGATTTGATGTTTTGCAAGATAAAATCATGCACATTAATACTGTTTTTTGAAACTCCTACATTTTGTTCTATTCTTTCTACTAAATTTTCCATTATTTTATAGTCTAAGTTTATCTTGTCTAATTGTCTTTTTTTCTATGTTTAAATTTACGATATATGTAAATTGATAATGAATTTTACATTTTTTTTAGTAATAAATCAACCCCTGACTTAAATATCAAAGAATACTAAAAAGTTTTCTTGTGATTAATTCACTATGTGATTTTTTTTTAAAATTTTAAAGACAATATCAAAAAATAACGATAACGCTATAGTTTTTTTCATTTTTCATTTTTGATTCATTTTCTTCTGAAAAAGGGCAAATCAGGATTTTTTTTATTCAAAAAAATCACAGAAAATAATATCAAAACCTTTAAAAAATTGACCTTAATAATTATTATTTTCAAGGGTATTATGTATGAAGTAATAACTAAACCGGAGACATACTTAAAGTTTGAACGGTTGGAATACTACTTTTTTTGTCAAATTTTTCAAAGATTAGCACTAATAAATCTCTGAATCTATATCTGATTTTTTTAACCTAAAAGATAAATACACTAAAAACAGATACACTTAAACCATATTTGAGACAAATAAAAAATCCCCTTTCAAAGCAAAACTTTGAAAGGGGATTGAATTTAGTTAACAATCAAATAGAAGAAAAAAAAACAATTTAAAAAGTTGTCTTAGAAATTGTAATCTTTAAATCATTTTGTATAAACTGTATTCTCCTGTTCAGAAACTCTAATAAATGTAGTTCTTTTGGTCAATTCTTTCAATCTGGAAGCACCAACATAAGTACACGCACTTCGCAAACCGCCAAGAATATCTTTTAAAGTAATTGCAACATCACCTCTAAAGGGTACTTGCACCGTTTTACCTTCACTTGCTCTGTATTCAGCAACGCCTCCCACGTGTTTTTCCATCGCTGTAGTCGAACTCATACCGTAAAATTGTTTGAACTTCTCGCCATTAATTTCTATAAGTTCGCCTCCGCTTTCGGTATGACCAGCCAGCATTCCGCCAAGCATAACAAAATCGGCGCCGGCTCCAAAAGCCTTAGCAACATCTCCTGGAGTTAAACAACCACCATCACTGATAATTTGTCCACCAAGACCATGAGCAGCATCGGCACATTCAATAATGGCAGAAAGTTGAGGATAACCTACTCCGGTTTTTACTCTTGTTGTACATACAGAACCAGGTCCAATTCCCACTTTTATAATATCGGCTCCAGCCAATAATAATTCTTCGACCATTTCGCCTGTAACCACATTTCCGGCAATAATCACTTTATCAGGATATTGCTTGCGGGTTTGCTGCACAAAGTTCACAAAATGCTCTGAATAGCCATTTGCCACATCAATACAAATGAATTTCAATAGCGGATTGGCTTCGAAAATTTCAGCTAATTTTTTGGAATCGTTTTTTCCGGTTCCAGTACTAATGGCAATATAATTATAGGTTTCAGGAGAAATATCTTGTAAAAAATCATTCCATTCCTGCACCGAATAATGTTTGTGAATTGCAGTAAAAAGTTTTTCTTCAGCCAAAGCTTTAGCCATCGAAAAAGTGCCCACAGTATCCATATTGGCAGCAATAATTGGAACTCCTGACCAAGTGTTGCTACTATGCAAAAACTTAAAATCTCTTTCTAAAGTAACATGAGAACGGCTCTTTAATGTGGATCTTTTGGGTCTGATCATTACATCCTTAAACCCTAATTTCATTTCTGTCTCTATTCTCATTTCTTTGTAATTTAAATTTTATAAATATCATTCCAAAATTACAAAATAAAGCGGTACAACAATTTATTTTGAGAGTCCATAAAACACGAAATCACTAATTAACACAAATAAAATGTGTGAAAATTAGTGACCCGAGCAAAACGAACAGACGAAGTAAATCTGTGTTTGAAATTTATGTTCTTCTTAGAAAACGAAAATGGCTCTTTCGCTCATCATTTCGTTCACTTCATTGGCTACTTCTTCGATAACATCTTCATTGGTATGGTCAGTCAAAACTCTATCAATCAAAGCAACGATAGTTTCCATATCTTCTTCAACAAGCCCACGAGTGGTGATTGCAGCAGCTCCAACACGAATTCCAGAAGTTACAAATGGTGATTTATCATCAAAAGGAACCATGTTTTTATTTACAGTTATTTCTGCTCTAACCAAAGCATTTTCTGCGTCTTTTCCTGAAATTCCTTTGTTTCTCAAATCAATCAACATCATATGATTGTCTGTTCCACCAGAAATAATATCATAGCCTCTTTTTACAAAAGCATCAGCCATTGCGTTAGCATTTTTTTGCAATTGCAAAGCATATCTAAAGAATTCATCGGTTAAAGCTTCACCAAAAGCTACTGCTTTAGCAGCAATAATATGCATCAAAGGACCACCTTGATTTCCTGGAAAAACAGCTAAATCCAATAAGGAAGACATCATTCTGATTTCTCCTTTTGGAGTTGTCAAACCCATTGGATTTGGAAAATCTTTCCCCATCAAAATTAAACCACCACGTGGACCACGCAAGGTTTTATGTGTAGTTGTGGAAACAATATGACAATGAGGAATTGGATCATTCATCAAACCTTTGGCAATTAAACCAGCAGGATGAGAAATATCAGCGAATAAAAAGGCTCCAACAGAATCAGCAATTACTCTGAAACGCTCAAAATCCATATCACGAGAATAAGCCGAAGCTCCAGCAATAATTAATTTTGGTTGTTCTTTTGTAGCAATTTCTTGAATTTTATCATAATCTAAACGTCCCGTTTCTCTATCAACACCATAAAAAACAGGATTGTATAAACGTCCTGAAAAGTTTACAGGAGAACCGTGAGTTAAATGCCCACCGTGGGATAAATCGAAACCTAAAATGGTGTCACCTGGTTTTAAACAAGCGTGATAAACAGCAGTATTTGCCTGAGAACCTGAGTGAGGTTGCACATTTGCATATTCGGCACCAAATAATTCCTTAGCTCTGTCAATGGCAATTTGTTCGATAACATCAACCACTTCGCAACCTCCATAATATCTTTTGCCAGGATATCCCTCGGCATATTTATTAGTTAAAACAGAACCAGCTGCTTCCATTACTTCATCACTTACAAAATTCTCAGAAGCTATAAGTTCTAATCCATGAATTTGTCTGTCTTGTTCCTCTAAAATAAGGTCAAAAATTTGTTTGTCGCGTTGCATTTCTTTGATTTTAGTTAATTTGGTGCAAAAATACGAAAAAACGTTTGGTAAATAGTTAGATTATGATATATTTGATGAGTAATTCTTAACAAAATAATTAACAATAGTATGCCAATATCAGCTAATAATACCAAAAGAAAATCTTGGATAGAAGTTCCTGTGAATAGTGATTTCCCAATTCAAAACATTCCATTTGGAGTATTTATTACCAAAGATGATGTGATTACCATTGGAACACGAATTGGAGACTGCGCCATTGATATGGGTGCTTTACAACAATTAAATTATTTTGAAGGCATTGAGTTGACTGATGATATGTTTATGCAGGACACCCTAAATGATTTTATTTCGGATGGAAAAAAAACATGGAGATTGGTTCGAAATCGCTTGGCAGAATTATTTGACGAAACAAATCCAAAACTAAGAGACAACAAAGAGCATAGAGATATTGTAATTTTTAATGTAAAATATATTGAAATGCAATTGCCAGTTTTAATTGGTGATTATACTGATTTCTTTTCCAATAAAGAACATGCTGTCAATGTTGGGAAAATTTATCGCGATCCAGAAAATTTGTTATCACCCAATTGGCTTCATATTCCGTTAGCATATCACGGTCGAAGTTCTTCGATTATTCCTTCAGGAATTCCGGTACACAGACCAATGGGGCAATCTTTGCCAAATGGCGAAAAAACACCAGTTTTTGGCCCTTCAAGATTAGTGGATTTCGAATTAGAGATTGCTTTTATCACCACTGATGTCAATGTTATGGGCGAAAATATTCCAATAAATGAAGCTGAAGATTATATTTTTGGTATGGTTATATTAAATGATTGGAGTTCCCGAGATATTCAAAAATGGGAATACGAGCCACTAGGTCCTTTTTTATCAAAAAACTTTGCCACATCAATTTCTCCTTGGATTATCACAATGGATGCCTTGGAACCATTTAGAACTAAAGGTCCAAAACAAGACCCTGCACCTCTTCCTTATTTGCAACAAAAAGGCAAACATAATTTTGATATTAATTTAGAAGTTGCCATTCAACCGGAAAAATCCGAACCGACAATTGTTACCAGAACTAATTTTAAAAATATGTATTGGTCTATGAGCCAACAATTAACGCATCACACTTCAAATGGATGCAGGGTAAATTCAGGCGATATGATGGGTTCAGGCACAGTTTCAGGTACAACACCAGATACTTTTGGTTCTATGGTTGAATTGACTTTAGGTGGGAAAATTCCAATTAAACTAAACGATGGAACAGAACGTAAATTTATAAATGACGGCGATACAGTAATAATGAAAGGTTTTTGCAAAAACAATGGTACCAGAATAGGTTTCGGAGAAGTTTCGACTAAACTGCTTCCTCCTTTTGTGAGGAAATAAATCAATTTCATTTTTTTATATAATCCGACATTTTCATATTTGTCGGATTTTTTTTTGGCATTGTTATTGAAAACAATACTATTGGGAAAAAATCTTGGAAAAAAATTTCCTTAGTTCAAAATTAAAGTAAATTTGCAAAAAAATACCCATGAAAAAAATCTACCTAATTTTCGCTTTTATAATACTTACATCCTGCGGTGTAAAACAAACTCAAAACTTATTAAGTTCTGGTAATTATGATCAAGCAATTAACAATTCTATTTCGAATTTACAATCTAATAAAAACAAAAAAGGAAATCAAGATTATGTCTATTTGCTAGAAGATGCATTCGCCAAAGCTAAAGAACGCGATTTGAATACTATAAATCTATTGGAAAAAGACAAAAATCCTGCGAACTTTGAAAAAACGTACAACACCTATTTACAACTAAACAATCGTCAGGAAAAAATAAAACCCTTACTCCCCCTGAAATTATTGAACGAAAACAGAAATGCCATTTTTCCTTTTGATAATTATAACGACAAAATAGTAACAAGCAGAAACAATTTGTCTAATTATTTATATAACAATGCTAAATCACTATTATCTAGATCTGATAAAATGAATTTTCGTAAAGCATATGACGATTTAAATTATTTGAACCAAATAAATCCTAACTACAAAAACGTTTTGGATTTGATGGCTGAAGCTCACTCTAAAGGAATCGACTATGTCAGCGTTTATACAAAAAACGAAACCAATATGATAATTCCTGCTCGTTTGCAAAATGATTTATTAGACTTTAGCACCTATGGTTTGAATTCTAAATGGACTGAATTTCACGGAAGCAAACAAAAAGGAGTTAATTATGATTACGAAATGATGATCAGTTTTCGAGAAATACTTATTTCACCAGAACAAATAAAAGAGAAAGAATTTATTAAGGAAAGACAAATAAAAGACGGACAAAAAAAACTTCTGGACGCAAATGGGAAAGAAGTCCTAGACAATACCGGAAAGATTGTTATGGTTGACAATCTTATAAATTCTAAAGTACGAATCAACGAATCAAGACAATTCAAATCCTGCCAAATTACTGCAAAAGTGGATTATATTGATTTTAGAAACAATCAATTAATGCAATCATTTCCTTTGACAAGCGAGTTTGTTTTCGAAAATATTTATTCAAATTACAAAGGAGACAGACGTGCTGCTGATGATAATTATTATTCATATTTTGACAAAAGAGCCGTTCCTTTCCCTTCTAATGAGCAAATGGTATACGATACTGGCGAAAATTTGAAAATGAAAATTAAGGACCTTATCAATCGAAACACTTTTAGAAATTAATTAAACTATTTTTTTAATCCTCCTTGAATATTCATTATTAAAGGAGGATTTTTAAATAAAACCAACATTTAATTTTAATTTTGTTACAAAATAAAAAAACACCTATTTTTTTAATAAAATAAGTGTAATTTTGTGTCGATGAATAAACCAAGTTTACATATAACTTCATTATCACGGATAAACAGACTTACGACTTCACCCGAAGTACGGATGCTATCATTATAGTTTCCATAAGTGTTTCTTTATTTTTATTCATTTTTCATTTTTCTTATTTTGAAATTACATCATTTATCCTTTGGATTATATCCTGAAAATAGCACTATTTTCTGCATATCGACTTATTCTGTAATTTTTAATAAAATGAGCAATTTCAATATTGTAACACCCCTAAATAAAATCTTTTTTAATTTAAAATTCAACTCTTGAAATGAATATCTCTATTGTAGTAACTCAGGAAGAACATTATAAATATTCGCAGGAAATATGCGAAACAATTGAATCATCTGCCTTATTAAGAGGAACCGGGATAGCCAAAAGAACACCAGCTTACATCCAAAAAAAGATGGAGCATAAAGATGCCGTTATCGCATTAATTGACGATAAATTTGTCGGGTTTTGTTATATCGAAAGTTGGCAACACGGCAAGTTTGTGGCGCATTCAGGATTAATTGTTCATCCCGATTACAGGAATCACGGTTTAGCAAAAAAAATAAAATCATTCGTTTTTGATTATTCCTTAAAAAAATATCCGGATGCCAATGTATTCGGAATCACAACTGGTTTGGCAGTAATGAAAATCAATTCGGATTTAGGATACAAACCCGTTCCTTTCTCTGAATTGACAACAGATCCAAGCTTTTGGGCTGGGTGCAAAACTTGCACTAATTTTGAAATTCTAAAAAGCAAAGACAACAAAATGTGCCTGTGTACCGGAATGCTCTATGATCCAAAAGAAAAACCGAAAGACCCACCAAAGCATCCGTTTAATGTCCGGATTTGGAACAGATTAAAAGAAATAAAACAAACTCTATTCTTAAAAAAATAACCTTCCAATTTCCATCTCTTAGAAAGAGTTGTTATGAGGAAAAAAACAAACACAATGAAAAAAGTAGTATTAGCATACAGCGGAGGATTAGACACCTCGTATTGTCTAAAATATTTGAAAAACGAAAAAGGATACGAAGTTCATACCGTATTGATAAACACTGGTGGATTTGACGACGCCGAATTACAAGCTATCGAAGACAGAGCTTATGAATTGGGAAGTGCAAAGCACGTCAACCTATCCATCTTAGATAAATATTACAATAAAGCCATCAAATATTTGATTTATGGTAATGTATTAAAAAACAATACCTATCCATTATCTGTAAGTGCAGAACGTGTTTTCCAAGCTATGGAAGCCATTAAATATGCAAAATCTGTTGATGCAGAAGCAATTGCCCACGGAAGTACAGGCGCTGGAAATGACCAAATTCGTTTTGATTTGATTTTCCAAGCCATCGCACCTGAAATTGAAATCATCACTCCTATTCGTGACTTGAAACTATCTCGTCAAGAAGAAGTAGATTATTTAGCAAAAAACGGGGTACATTATTCTTGGGAAAAAGCGCAATATTCCATCAACAAAGGGCTTTGGGGAACAAGTATTGGAGGAAAAGAAACCTTAACCGCAAAATTACCGCTTCCTAGCGAAGCTTATCCATCACAATTACAAAAAGAAGGCGAAGAAAAAGTGACTTTAGAATTCGTAAAAGGGGAATTAGTTGCTGTAAATGGTAAAAAAGACAAACCATCCAATAACATTGTAACCCTTGAAAAACTGGCCAATGCATACGCAATTGGTAGAGATATTCACGTTGGTGATACAATTATTGGTATCAAAGGAAGAGTTGGTTTTGAGGCTGCTGCTCCTTTAATTATTATAAAAGCACACCATTTATTAGAGAAACACACACTTGGAAAATGGCAACAATACTGGAAAGAACAACTGGGAAACTGGTACGGAATGTTGTTTCACGAAGGCCAATTTTTGGATCCTGTTATGAGAAATATCGAAAGTTTCCTTGAATCAACTCAAGAAACGGTAAACGGAACAGTAACTGTATCTTTGAAACCCTACCATTTTTCATTGGACGGAATCGAATCGGATAATGATTTGATGAATACTGGTTTTGGACAATATGGAGAAATGAACAATGCTTGGACATCGGACGATGCCAAAGGATTTATCAAGATTTTAGGGAATGCACAAAACATATTTTCATCGGTAAATCATCTAGATTATGATTAATTAGCAGTTGTTGTCAATGGAAAGATTAAATAAAATTTAATATAAAATATTTATGAAAATAAAATTTATTTTTTTACTCCCTTTGTTTCTGATGTTTTTTGGATGTACTGGTGATAATAATTCGACACCTGAAAAAGTAACATTGAAAAGCGTTACATATGAAGTTTTATTATTTGAATATATACCTGATACAGGTAATAATTCATCTAGATTTCGCTATGAAATCAAGTTTAGCAATCCTAACAATGTTGCCGTGAAAGGAGTCCCACAATTAACTATGAATTGGGATGGATCAGTATTTTCACCCATTGCAAGAAATCCACTCTGTACCGAAATTGGAGCAAAATCTAGCTGTACAGTAAGTTATGACGTGGAATCTGCATTTAGTCCTCAGTATGTAACCCTAAAATCAATAAAGTTAGTATCAGTTGAATACATACTTTCTAATTGATTATAACTAATACAAAAATTGTTTAAAAAAAATACCTTGTAAAACCAAATAAATATTAAAATATATACTATATGATTACTATTGGAATAATTGGCGGTTCAGGTTACACTGCTGGCGAACTCATCAGAATTTTGATGTTTCACCCCAATGCCAAAATCGATTTTGTATACAGCACCACTAATGCTGGAAAACCACTTTCGATAGCGCATCACGATTTGATGGGCGATATCGAAATGAATTTTACTGACACCGTGAATCCCAATGTGAATGTTGTTTTCTTGTGTTTAGGCCACGGAAAATCGAAAGCTTTTTTAGAACAAAATCAGTTTTCTGCACAAACTAAAATCATCGATTTAGGAAATGATTTCAGATTGATAAAAGATCATAATTTCAACGGAAAATCATTTGTTTATGGTTTACCGGAATTGAATAAATCGGAAATTAAAAACGCTCAATTCATTGCTAATCCAGGTTGTTTTGCAACGGCTATTCAACTCGCATTATTACCCTTGGCGAAGCATAATCTATTGACAACCGACGTGCATATCAATGCCACAACAGGAAGTACAGGAGCCGGAGTTACCCCTTCGGAAACGACGCATTTTAGTTGGAGATCCAACAATATGTCGCATTATAAAGCTTTCGATCATCAACATTTGGGCGAAATAAACCAAAATGTAAATCAATTGCAAGCTACCTATAAAAACGAATTGATTTTTGTTCCGAATAGAGGTGATTTTGCCAGAGGAATTTTCGCCACTTTATACACAACTATCGAAGAAAGTTTAGAAGATATCCTAGCAAAATACGAAGCTTTTTATGCAGCCCAACCATTCGTAACCGTCACCACGACTGCCATTAATATGAAACAAGTGGTACAAACAAACAAATGTATTATCAGTTTAATGAAAAAAGGAAATCGATTATTGATTACTTCAGTTATAGATAATTTAACAAAAGGTGCTTCGGGACAAGCCGTACAAAATATGAATTTGATGTTTGGTTTGGACGAAAGCACAGGATTGCATTTGAAACCAAGCGGATTTTAATCCCCTCCCCAACCCTCCCCGAAGGGAAGGGAGTTGAGCAACAAAAACTGAATACAAATAAAACTCTCCTTTGCCAGTTATGGCTCCCTCTCCTTCGGAGAGGGTTGGGGAGAGGAAAAAAAATATATTATGAACTTATTCAACGTTTATCCTTTATATAATATCACGCCTGTAAAAGCGCTCGATTACACGATTACTGACGAAAATGGTGTGGAATATCTTGATTTATATGGTGGTCACGGTGTGATTTCCATTGGTCATACCCAACCGGATTATGTTGCCAAATTAAAAAATCAGTTGGATAATATTGGATTTTATTCCAATGCGATTCAAAATCCTTTGCAAGTAGAACTTGCCGAAAAATTAGGCAAACTTTCAGGTTACGAAGATTACAGCTTATTCTTGTGTAGTTCTGGTGCCGAAGCCAATGAAAATGCCTTGAAATTAGCCTCTTTTCACAACGGAAAATCACGTGTAATTGCTTTTAATAATTCCTTTCACGGTCGAACTTCAGCGGCAGTTGCTGTTACCGATAACAAAAAAATTGTTGCGCCAATTAACGCTCAACAAGTCGTTACTTTCTTGCCTCTGAATGATATTGATTTGGTGGAAGCCGAATTGAAAAAAGGAGATGTTACCTGTGTAATTATTGAAGGAATTCAAGGTGTTGGCGGTTTAGATGAAGGCACAACTGCATTTTTTCAGGCTTTGGAAAAAGTTTGTGAAGCCAATAATGTTGTTTTAATTTTAGACGAAGTCCAATCAGGATATGGAAGAAGCGGAAAGTTTTTCGCGCATCAGCATCACGGAATTAAAGCAGATATTATCTGTCTTGCCAAAGGAATGGGTAACGGTTTTCCAATTGGTGGAATTATGATCTCACCAAAATTTACAGCCAGTTACGGATTACTTGGAACAACTTTTGGCGGAAGCCATCTTGCTTGTGCCGCAGGAATTGCTGTTCTTGAAGTGATGGGCAACCAGAAATTAATGGACAACGTGAATGAGGTTTACGCCTATTTCTTGGAAGCTATCAAAACAGTTCCAGAAGTTATCAAGGTAAAAGGGAAAGGATTAATGCTGGGCGCTGAATTTGCTTTTGATGTTTCGGAATTACGCAAAAAACTGATTATCGAAAAACATATTTTTACCGGAAATGCCAATAATAAAAACTTATTGAGAATCTTGCCGCCATTGACAATCAAAAAAGAAGCAATTGATCAATTTATTATCGCTTTGAAAGAAGCTTTGGCAGAATTAAAATAAATCTTTGTCAAAGTTTAAAACTTTGACAAAGGTTATCAGGAAAAAAATTAAAATAATACGCTCCGCAAAGTCTCCGACTTTGCGGAAGTGACAAGCGGTCTCTGACTGCATTCAAAGCGAAGGTTTAAAACCTTCAAACACATCCTCAAAGTCAGAGACTTTGCGGAGCAAAAGAATTAAAATCATAAAAATGAACACATTATTATCCATAGAAAAAAGAAATGCTGTTTTAAGTAGAATGGCAGAACTTCTGGAACAAGAAAGAGCCAACCTTAAAACGGTGAATCAACAGGATTTAAACAATTATTCTGGAGAGGATTTGGCTATGGAAAAACGTTTGCTCGTTGATGATTCCAAAATTGACGGGATGATTTTGTCTATGCAACAATTGGCTAGCCAAGAAGATCCTGTTGGAGTGGAAAGATTTAATTTCGATCACGAAAACGGGCTAAAAATCATCAATAAAACAGCGGCCTTTGGAACAATAATGATTATTTACGAATCCAGACCTGACGTAACGGTTGAAGCGGGTGGAATCGCTTTCAAATCTGGAAACAAGATTTTGCTGAAAGGTGGAAAAGAATCTTTATTGTCCAATTTGAAAATTGTTTCCCTTTGGCATCAAGCATTGGAAGAAAATGATATTTCTAAAGATTGGGTTGAATATTTGAATTATAATCGGGAGGAAACTCAGGCATTTTTGGAGAAACCAACACAAAAAGTAGATTTAATAGTTCCTCGTGGTGGCGAACAATTGATTGCTTTTACCAAGAAACACGCCACTTGTCCGGTTATTATCAGCGGGCGCGGAAATAATTTCGTGTATGTAAACAAGGAAGCTGATTTACAAAAAGCATTAGACATTATCATCAACGGAAAAACAACCAATATAGGTGTTTGCAATGCTTTGGATAAAGTTTTAATAGATTCCAATTTAGAAAACTGGGAAGCTTTCGCAACTAATTTGGTTGCTGAATTACAGAAATATAAGGTTGAAGTTTTGGGAGACGAACGCTTCTCGAAATCAACAAATGTTCCTCAAATCGAATCGGATTTGATTTGGTACGAAGAGTTTTTAAATTATAAAATTGTTATTGGAATCGTAAATTCTGACGAAGAAGCGATTGCAAAAATTAACAAATATTGCGGAGGGCATTCGGCTTCGATTATTACCGAAAACACTGCAATTGCGCAACAATATATGGAACAAGTAGATTGTGCAGCAGTTTATCAAAACGCTTCCACTCGATTTACCGACGGAGGACAATTTGGTTTAGGAGGAGAATTGGCGATAAGCACGGACAAATTGCACCAACGCGGCCCAATAGGTTTGCAACATTTAGTCACTAATAAATGGTATATTTACGGTGAAGGACAAGTTAGATAGAAAGATTTTTGATTGAAGATTAACGATTTTTGATTTCAGATTTAAAAATCCGTTTAAATCCGCGTTTTCGCTTTAGCGAATCTGTATTATCAGCGTCCAAAAAGATAAAATTATGGCAAAAAAAAGAATCTTATTAAAGTTAGGCAGTAACACGCTCACCAAGGAAACCGATCACATTTCGAGAGGAAAGATTGAAGATATTGGTATACAAATTGCCGCTTTACAAGACGAATATGAATTTATAATCGTGAGTTCAGGCGCCATTGCGGCGGCAAAACAGTTTGTAAAACTGGATAATCACGACAAAGATGTTTTTGTAAAACAAGCCTTGGCATCTATCGGTCAGCCACATCTGATGCGGATTTACCACGAAAATTTCAGCGATTTGGGTCTGCTTACTTCACAATGTCTGCTTTCGTATTCTGATTTCGAAAAAAAACAAACCAAACTCAATATCGTTAACACGATTAATGTGTTGGTAAAAAACAGTTATATTCCAATTATTAATGAAAATGATACCGTTGCCACTGATGAAATTCAGTTTGGTGATAACGATAAATTAGCAGCTTTAACGGCAGTATTATTGAACGTTGACATTCTGATAATTGCCACGAACACCAACGGAATTTACACCAAAGCTTCCATCAAAGATGAATTTCCTGAAACCATTGAATTAGTAACGGATTTACAGCTTTTACAAAAAGAAATTGGAGATTCGAAATCGTCTCACGGAACAGGCGGAATGCAATCTAAGATTGATTCGGCAGCTATTGCCAAAGCAGCAAATATTGAAACTTGGATTATCAATGGCTTGGAAGATAATTTTATTTTGAAAGGGTTGAAAAACGAGATAGCATTTACAAAGATTGTATAGATTGGGACACGGATGACACGGATTCACTTCGTGAAAACGCGGATAAAAACGGATTTATACAATTTGTAAAGATATTCAAGTATTTTTAATACAGATTTTTGAAATGGAATTATTACACGAAGAATTAACAAATGCAATTATAAAAACTTTTTATGAAGTTTATAATGAATTGGGGTATGGTTTTTTGGAGAAGGTATATCAAAATTCTTTGTATTTAGAATTAAAAAATAAAGGTTATAAAGTAGAAGCCCAAAAGATAATTTTGGTTTACTACAAAGGAACTGAAGTTGGAGAATATTATGCTGATTTAATGGTAGAAGATACAATTATACTCGAATTGAAAGCAGCTGATTATATTGTAAAAGATTTTGAAAATCAAATTCTAAATTATTTAAGAGGAACTGATTGTGAAGTTGGTTTACTTCTAAATTTTGGAAAGAAACCAGAATTTAAAAGAAAAATATTTGAAAATAATAGAAAATAAATAGAACGCAGATGATACAGATGCTCTGCAAACACAGATCAAAACAGATTTTTTTATTGTTATAGAAATTAATAAAAATAACATCTTAAAACTGTTTAATTTAATGAAACATAAATAATTAAATCCGCTTTTATCTTGCCTTCGCTTTAGCGAATCAGTTTAATCAGGGTTCAAATAACAAAAAAACAAGCAACAAATCCGTTCTTATCCGTGTCTTCGCAAAGCGAATCCGTTTAATCAGCGTCCAAAAAAAATAAAAAAATGAACTTTATATCCATACAAAACATAGATTCACTCGAAAAATGGGTGAAACAGGCACTAAAAATTAAAAAAAATCCGCTTAAAAACAAAAAACTGGGAAAGAACAAAACACTGGTAATGTTATTTTTCAATTCGAGTTTGAGAACTCGTTTGAGCACGCAAAAAGCAGCCTTAAACTTGGGAATGAACGTGATGGTGATGAACTTTGGCAGTGAAGGTTGGACATTAGAATATGAAGATGGAGCGATTATGGATCAAGGTGCTTCGGAACATATCAAAGAAGCGGCTGCAGTGGTTTCTCAATACGCAGACATCATTGCCATCAGAGCCTTTGCAGGATTGGTTGACAAAGAAAAAGACAATGCCGAAACCGTACTATCTGGTTTTTTGAAATATGCGACTGTGCCTATCGTGAATATGGAAAGCGCCACGGGACATCCGATGCAATCACTTGCCGATGCGATTACAATGGCGGAACACAAAACCCAGCACAGACCAAAAGTGGTTTTGACTTGGGCGCCACATCCAAGAGCTTTGCCTCAAGCAGTTCCAAATTCTTTTGTTGAAATGATGCAAAAACAAACTGAAATGGACTTTGTAATTACACATCCGGAAGGTTATGAACTGAATCCTGAAATCACGAAAGATTCCAAAATAGAATACAATCAAGACAAAGCTTTCGAAAATGCTGATTTTATTTATGCCAAAAACTGGAGCAATTACAAAGAATACGGAAAAATTACGAATTCAGACCCAAATTGGACGGTTTCTGCCGATAAAATGAAACTGACTAACAATGCCAAATTTATGCACTGTTTGCCTGTTCGTAGAAACGTAATTGTAACTGACGATGTGATTGATAGCGAAAATTCGATAGTAATCGAACAAGCGAATAACAGAACTTATTCCGCTCAATTAGTATTGCAGAAGATTTTAGAAAATAGAAAATAGAGAAAAGACTTTTAAAATAATAGTAATGAGTCCAAAAACCAATGTCATCCCGAGCGCAGTCGAGGGACAGAACTTAAAACCTCTTTCAATCATAAAAATTGGTGGAAACATCATCGATAACCCTTCGGAATTATCTCAGTTTTTATCTGATTTTTCCAAGATTGAAGGTAATAAGATTCTCGTTCACGGAGGCGGGAAATCGGCTACCAAAATGGCGCAAAGTATTGGTTTGACACCTCAAATGATTGACGGGCGACGAATTACCGATAAACCAATGTTGGATGTAGTTGTGATGATTTATGCTGGCGAAATCAACAAAAATATTGTGGCTCAATTGCAAGCCAATGATACCAATGCAATGGGATTTTCTGGTGCTGATGGGAATTTAATTCAATCCACTAAAAGAAACCATCCAACCATAGATTATGGTTTTGTGGGCGAAGTTCAAAAAGTGAATACCGCTTTATTGGAAACTTTAATCAATAACGGAATTGTTCCTGTTTTTTGTGCTATTACACACGATAAAAAAGGACAATTATTGAATACCAATGCAGATACTATCGCCAGTGAATTAGCGATTGCTGCTTCGGAAGTTTTTGAAGTAACTCTGAATTATTGCTTCGAAAAAGCCGGAGTTCTGACGGATGTTGATGATGAAAACTCAGTAATCCAACAAATAAATTCAGCTCTTTATTCTAAATTAAAAGCAGAAGGCGCCATCCATTCCGGAATGATTCCTAAATTAGACAACTGTTTCAATAGTTTGTCTAAAGGAGTTCAGAAAATAAAAATTGGCCATCATAGAATGTTACAAAATAAGGCTGCATTGCATACTACAATAACTTTATGAAAAACATAGAAATCCTTACTAAAGAAGCCATTGCGCTATTAAAATCCCTGATTGAAACACCTTCCTTTTCGAGCGAAGAAGATCAAACAGCACTTTTAATTGAAAATTGGTTTACTCAAAACAACATTCCGTTCGAAAGAGAAAATAATAATGTTTGGGCTTTCAATAAATATTTTGATAAACCCAAACCCACACTTTTACTCAATTCACACCACGATACAGTAAAACCCAATCAAGGTTATACCAACAATCCATTCGAAGCGATTGTAAAAGATGGCAAATTATTTGGACTCGGAAGCAACGATGCAGGTGGAGCTTTGGTTTCATTAATGGCAACATTTGTTCATTTTTATACCAATGAAAATCTGCCTTACAATATCGTAATGGTCGCTTCGGCTGAAGAAGAAAGCAGCGGAAAAAATGGATTAAACAGCGTTTTAAAACATTTGCCGGAATTGGATTGCGCCATCGTTGGTGAGCCCACATTAATGCAATTGGCTGTAGCCGAAAAAGGATTATTGGTCTTGGATGTAGTTGTAAAAGGCACTGCCAGTCACGCCGCACACAACAATCCTGACAATCCTATTTACAATGCAATGCCCGTAATTGAATGGTTCAAAACCTATCAATTCGAAAAAATATCGGATGTTTTGGGTCCTGTAAAAATGACCGTAACCCAAATTTCCGCAGGAAAACAGCATAATGTTGTTCCTGCAGAATGCCATTTGGTAATCGACATTCGAGTGAATGATTGCTATAACAACAAAGAAATTTTAGAAACAGTAAGAGCAAATGTGAATGCTGAAGTTACCCCACGTTCGATGCATTTGAATGCATCTTCCATTCCAGTTTCTCACGGATTGGTTCAAGCAGGAATCGCTTTGGGAAGAACGACTTATGGCTCACCTACTCTTTCTGATCAATCGGTTTTGAGTTGCAAGTCATTAAAAATGGGACCAGGAGAAACCCTGCGGTCTCACTCGGCAGATGAATTTATATATATAAACGAAATCGAAGAAGGAATTCAATTGTATATCAAAATACTAACTGATTTTTTTAAAAATATTTAGGAGCTATTTCCTGCTATACGCTGCAATCCACGCAAAAAAAGCGTGGGATTTTCGCTGCTATCAGGGCTAGAAATCACAATAAACAAGATAATTTCATAAAACATATAACCTATGAAACTTTGGGAAAAAGGAATACCAACAGATAAACAAATTGAACATTTCACCGTTGGAAACGACCGTGAATTGGATTTAGTTCTCGCCAAATATGATGCCTTGGGTTCTATCGCTCATGCGAAAATGCTTGGTAAAATAGGTCTTTTAACCGATTCTGAAACAGATTCTTTAGTTCTCGCTTTAGAAGATATTATCATTGACGTAGAAAAAGGAAATTTTGAAATTGAAGACAGTTTTGAAGACGTGCATTCCAAAATTGAATATTTATTGACGGTAAAATTGGGTGATGCCGGAAAGAAAATCCACACCGCTCGTTCTCGTAACGACCAAGTTTTAGTAGACGTCAATTTATATCTAAAAGACGTAGTCAAAGAATTCAAATCTCAAGTCCAAACCCTTTTTGATTTGCTAATGGAATCTGCCGAAAAACACCAAAATGTGTTGTTGCCAGGTTACACCCATTTGCAAATTGCGATGCCTTCGTCTTTCGGAATGTGGTTTTCCGCTTACGCAGAAACTTTGATTGATGACATTACAATGCTAAATGCGGCTTTGAAAATCGTAGATCAAAATCCATTAGGTTCGGCTGCGGGTTACGGTAGTTCCTTTCCTATCGACAGAACTTTTACAACCAAAGAATTAGGCTTTGAAACCTTAAAATACAATTCGGTTGCGGCACAAATGAGCCGTGGAAAATCAGAAAAAACGGTAGCTTTTGCTATGAGTAGCGTTGCTGCAACCTTATCGAAATTCTCGATGGACGTGTGTTTGTATATGAGCCAAAATTTTGATTTTATCGCTTTGCCAGCGCATTTAACAACTGGTTCTAGTATTATGCCACATAAGAAAAACCCAGATGTTTTTGAGTTAATTCGTGGAAAATGCAACAAGATTCAAGCTTTACCTTATGAAATTACACTAATCACAAACAACTTGCCTAGTGGTTACCACAGAGATTTACAACTATTGAAAGAAGGATTGTTTCCTGCCATTCAAAACCTGAAAGCGTGTTTGGATATTGCGATTTTCTCCATAAAAGACATCAAAGTAAAAGAACACATTTTAGACGATCCAAAATACAATTATCTATTTACCGTTGATACTTTAAACGAAATGGTGGTTGCTGGAATTCCTTTTAGAGATGCCTATAAAGCCGTTGCTGAACAACTGGAAAACGGAACTTTTCAATCACCAAAAGAGACAAAACACACCCACGAAGGAAGTATCAATAATTTGTGTTTAAAGGAAATAAAAAGAAAGATGAGAGATACTTTTTGATTCAATTACAATTTTAAAAGTATATTGACTTTCATTCCATAATTTATACTGACCAAAGGTTTACAAGGTTTAAACATAAAATTTTACCGCAGATTCGCAGATTCGCAGATTAATATTATAATCCGCGAATCTGCGGTAATTTATTTTAAAAGCCAAAACCATTTACAACTTCCCCATCAATTCTCCAGCATCAATATCACTATGGGAAACATCATAAACCGATTTACCATCCTTTATCAACAACAATTGTGGCGATTGATGATAGACCCCAAAACGAGTTGCAATTGCATTTGAAATGTCTCTATGTTCCAATAAATCCAGAAAATAGGCATCTACTTTATCTTCATTACCAAATTCGTTTTCAAATTGTTTCAAAGCAAATCTGCTCACGCTACAACGGGTGCTGTGTTTGAAAATCAGCGCAGGTTTTTCAGTGGAAAAGGCAACAATTTCATCCAACTGCCCCAAATGATTTAATGGAATCCAATTGATTTTGCTGTTAGAATTATCTTGTTTTTCTGAACCTCCTAAAATATTTGAAAATACACTCATTTTATCTTTCTTTAAGTCAATTTGTCGTTAGTAAAAACCTTATATTCAGTCATTTTGTCGTAACTTTAGTGTTGGAATAACATTTGACGATTATTTGCCAAAGGTACAACAACTATATAATTGACACAAGCATCAATAATTTGCACATTAAACTTTAAATCAAAAGTAAAATGAACATCAATAAATTTACTATCAAATCGCAGGAAGCAATTCAGCTTTCACAGCAGTTGGCACAGAGTTTTGGACAACAACAAATAGAAAACGAACATATTTTCAAGGCTATTTTTGAAGTCGATGAAAATGTGGCTCCTTTTATTTTGAAAAAACTGAATGTAAATGTTCCGTTGTTTGAACAAATATTGGACAGTACCATTCAAAGCTTTCCAAAAGTTTCTGGTGGTGAAATTATGCTATCCAGAACAGCAAACACAACGCTCAACGAATCGGAAATCATTGCCAAGAAAATGAACGATGAATTTGTTTCCATTGAACATTTAATCTTGGCCATTTTTGGTTCCAAAAGTAAAGTTGCCCAAATATTAAAAGACCAAGGCGTTACCGAAAAAGGATTAAAGGCTGCCATTGAAGAACTTAGAAAAGGCGAAAGAGTTACTTCGGCTTCTGCGGAGGAGACATACAACTCTTTAAATAAATACGCCAAAAATCTTAACGAATTAGCTCGGTCCGGCAAACTCGATCCAGTGATTGGTCGTGACGAAGAAATTCGTCGGGTTTTGCAGATTCTAACGCGAAGAACTAAAAATAATCCAATGCTTGTGGGAGAACCTGGTGTTGGTAAAACTGCTATTGCCGAAGGTTTGGCACACCGAATTGTGGATGGCGACGTTCCCGAAAACCTGAAAGACAAAATCGTCTTTTCACTTGACATGGGTGCTTTGATTGCCGGAGCCAAATACAAAGGTGAATTTGAAGAACGTCTAAAATCAGTCGTGAAAGAAGTTACCGCTGCTGAAGGTGATATCGTTCTTTTCATAGACGAAATCCACACCCTTGTTGGCGCTGGTGGTGGCGAAGGCGCAATGGATGCGGCCAATATCCTGAAACCAGCTTTGGCTCGTGGCGAATTGCGTGCTATTGGGGCTACCACTTTGGATGAATATCAAAAATATTTTGAAAAAGACAAAGCGCTCGAAAGACGTTTCCAAAAAATAGTGATTGAAGAACCAGATACCGAAAGTGCCATTTCTATCCTTCGTGGAATCAAGGAAAAATACGAAACCCATCATAAAGTTCAGATAAAAGATGACGCTATTATTGCGGCTGTCGAATTATCGCAACGTTATATTACCAATCGGTTTTTGCCCGACAAAGCCATTGATTTAATGGACGAAGCGGCTTCTAAAATCCGAATGGAAATCAATTCCAAACCGGAAGAATTAGACGTTTTGGATCGAAAAATAATGCAATTGGAAATCGAAATCGAAGCAATCAAACGGGAGAAGGACGAAAGCAAGCTTAAAAATCTAGGAATGGATTTGGCCAATCTGAAAGACGACCGAAACGAAGTTTATACCAAATGGAAATCAGAGAAAGATGTAGTCGATAATATCCAAGCCGTAAAAACCGAAATTGAAGACTTTAAATATGAAGCCGAACGAGCCGAACGTGAAGGTGATTACGGAAAAGTAGCCGAAATTCGTTATGGAAAAATCAAAGAAGCCCAAGAACGATTGGAAGTTTTCCAAAAACAATTGGCCGAAGATCAAAAAGGAGGAACTTCCTTGATAAAAGAAGAAGTGACCCGTGAAGATATCGCCGAAGTCGTGGCCAAATGGACTGGAATTCCGGTAATGAAAATGCTACAGGGAGAAAGAGAAAAACTCTTGAAACTGGAAGACGAATTGCACAAACGCGTTGTAGGTCAGGAAGAAGCTATCGAAGCCGTAAGCGACGCCGTTCGTAGAAGTCGTGCCGGATTACAGGATATGAAAAAACCGGTGGGAACCTTCCTTTTCTTGGGAACAACTGGTGTTGGAAAAACCGAATTAGCGAAAGCCTTGGCCGAATATTTATTCGACGATGAAAACGCAATGACCCGAATTGATATGAGTGAATACCAAGAACGCCACAGCGTGAGCCGCTTGGTTGGAGCACCTCCAGGATATGTGGGTTATGACGAAGGCGGACAATTGACCGAAGCCGTGCGAAGAAAACCGTATTCTGTAATTCTGTTGGACGAAATCGAAAAAGCGCATCCCGATACTTTCAATATCTTGTTACAGGTTTTGGACGAAGGACGATTGACAGACAATAAAGGAAGATTGGCCGATTTCAAAAACACGATTATCATTATGACTTCGAATATGGGAAGCCAGATAATTCAGGATAAATTCGACAATCTCAAAGGAAGCATCGAAGCCACCACCGAAGCCGCAAAAGTGGAAGTTTTGGGTTTATTGAAACAAACCGTTCGCCCGGAATTTATCAATCGTATTGATGAAATCGTGATGTTTACACCATTGACCAACGCTAATATTGCCCAAATCGTAGGCTTGCAACTGAAAAGTGTCAAAAAAATGTTGGCTCTTCAAGGCATTACTCTTGATGCTACTCCAGAAGCCATTACTTATTTATCAGAGAAAGGTTATGATCCGCAATTTGGTGCCAGACCCGTAAAACGAGTGATACAAAGAGATGTTTTGAACCAATTATCAAAAGAGATTTTGGCAGGAACAATTACTACCGATAGCATCGTTTTGATTGATGCCTTTGACGGAAAATTAGTTTTTAGAAATCAGAATGAATTGGTTCATTAATAGTCATTGCGAGGAACGAAGCAATCACACTAACAAGAGCAGACAAGTTGAGCAACTTAGTGAGATTGCCACGCTATCGCTCGCAATGACAAATAACAGCAAACACCAGTCGAGAGATTGGTGTTTCTTTTTTTAGAACTCAACTATAGTTTTTCAGAACCATTTCATTACAACTGTAAACTGCATTTCACACTTGCTGTGCTAAGCCTCCTACTTCGTGCCCAATTATATGCAAATCTAAAGGCTATTATTAGCTTAACTTTGCATCTATATTTGGCTAAAAAACATTTAAAAAAATACAACTATGAACATTTTAGATTTAATACAAAAAAGATACACAGCAAAGAAATATAACGCTGACAAAGCCATACCACAAGAAAAAATTGAAGATTTGAAAGAGATATTACGCCTCACTCCATCTTCGATAAATATTCAACCTTGGAAATTTACCTTCGTACAAAACCAGGAAATTAAAGCAAAATTAGCTTCCGTTTCGATGCACAATGGAGAAAAAATAAATCAAGCGCAACTATTGATTGTATTTAGTGTAGCGGATGATTTAGATGCTTTCCAGAAAGTGGTAGATAACGAATTAGGGGAAGCCAGAAGGAATTGGTACAACCAAATTAAAGCCATTATGCCTGAAGCCGATTTGAAAATATGGCTATCCAAACAAGTGTATATCGCTTTGGGAGTAGGCTTGACGGCCAGTGCTGCATTAGGGTTGGATTCGACTGCGATGGAAGGTATAGAATCGGATAAATACAAAGCCATTCTTAATATGGCAGCTTACAAACCGTTATTTGCAATGGCCGTAGGTTACGCTTCGGAAGAAGATTCGAACCGAATTGAAGTGACACCAAAATCAAGAAGATTACTAGAAAATGTAATTGAAACTATTTAAAGGTATTTTTAAAAAGGAAAATTTTTACCAACAGTCCTAGTCCAAAAATTTAGTAATTATATATTAATTTTATAAATTAAGTACCCCAAAAAAGTATTAGATTCGCACAAATAAAAAATCAAAATTCGTTGGCCAAGATTTGGTAAAACGATACTAAAATCAACCCAGTTACTAAAACAAATTACAATGGCATCAGGTTTTTTCGCACTATTAGATGATATCGCAGCAATTATGGATGATGTTGCGGTAATGAGTAAAATTGCAGCCAAAAAAACGGCTGGTATTTTGGGTGATGATTTGGCTGTCAATGCCGAAAAAGCATCTGGATTTATATCTTCAAGAGAAATACCCGTTTTATGGGCTATTGCAAAAGGTTCTTTTATCAATAAATTAATTATTTTACCAATAGCCTTCCTGTTGAGTGCATTTTTTCCTGTGGCTATTATAATAATCTTAGTGCTTGGCGGACTTTATTTAGCTTACGAAGGTGCCGAAAAAATATATGAATACTTCTTTCCCCACAAACATATCGCAATTGATATTATCGTACAAGATTTTACAGAAGCAGAAATTTTAGCTCTCGAAAAAGGCAAAATAAAATCAGCCATAGTAACCGATTTTATTCTGTCAGTAGAAATTGTAATCATTGCTCTAGGAACCGTAATTGGAAAACCCATCACCTCACAAATTACCGTAGTTTCCATAATTGCAATACTGGCAACCGTTGGCGTTTATGGCATTGTGGCTCTGATTGTACGAATGGACGAACTGGGTTTTAAACTTATTGCATTGAGTACCAAAGAACGTAGTGTATCAAAAACAATAGGAAATATATTGGTTCAAGCCTTGCCCAAGGTAATCAAAAGTTTAGCTGTTATTGGTACAATCGCATTGATTCTTGTAGCTGGCGGCATCTTTGTGCATAACATTGATTTTCTGCATCATTTATTTCCTCAATTGCCTTCCATTGTAAAAGAATTTTGTTTTGGACTTATCATTGGACTGCTGGTTTTGGGAATGGTAAATCTTTTCAAAAAGATATTTGGAAAAAAGTAATATTCCAATAAATGCTGGTTATAGATGTTCAAAATTTATAAAAAAGATACAACTAAAACATATTCAGATAGATTGTGTTGAGAATACGGAAAACTTGTGCCAATTACTAGATAGGATTTCGCAAATAGAAGTCTTTGAATAAAGACTAAAAATAGCTATTTTTGCACTCTAAATTTTTGCCTTATGCCAAAGAATAAATACAAAATAGCGGTTATTCAATTGAATCTTAATGATGTTGCCGAAAATAACCTGAAAAAATGTTTATCTTGGGTTCGAGATGCCGCCAGTCAAGGTGCAGAAGTCATTTCGTTACCTGAATTATACAGCAGTCACTATTTTTGTCAAAGTGAAGATGTAGATAATTTTGCCTTGGCAGAACCATTATACAGCACTTCGTTTGTTGCTTTTAGTGCTTTGGCAAAAGAATTGGGAATTGTTATCATTGTTCCTTTCTTCGAAAAAAGAATGGCAGGAATTTACCATAACAGCGCTTATATTATCGACACCGATGGTTCCGAAGCGGGATTGTATCGCAAAATGCACATTCCAGACGATCCTCATTTTTACGAAAAATTCTATTTCACTCCTGGTGATTTGGGTTTCAAAGCTTTTCCGACGAATAAAGGAAAAATTGGAACGTTGATTTGTTGGGATCAATGGTTTCCAGAAGCGGCTCGTTTGACGGCTTTACAAGGTGCGGAAGTTTTATTTTATCCAACAGCAATTGGTTGGCATCCATTAGAGAAAGAACAATATGGCGAAAATCAACACGGTGCTTGGATGAACGTGATGAAAGGTCACGCTGTTGCCAATGGCGTTTATGTTGCAGCCGCAAATAGAATTGGTCTAGAACAATATATAGAAGGAACTGCGGGAATCCAGTTTTGGGGCTCTTCATTTATTGCAGGACCACAAGGTGAAATTTTGGCGCAAGCCTCACACGATAAAGAGGAAATCTTGATTGCCGAAGTCGATTTGGATACACAGGAAAATGTACGTCAGAATTGGCCATTTTTTAGAGACAGAAGAATTGATGCTTTTGGCGACATTACAAAAAGAGCAATCGACTAATTATGAGTACAAGCACAAGAAGGTTTCCCTCCGAATGGGAAAAGCAACAAGGTCTTTTATTGTGTTTTCCACATAATGGTAAAGATTGGCCCGGAAAATACGAAGCGATACAATGGGCTTTTGTTGAATTCATCAAAAAAGTTGCCACATACGAACACGTTTTTTTGATTGTCGCTGATGAAAAACTTAAGGAAAAAGTCATTAATATGCTGGAAACAGCTGCTGTTCAAATGACAAACGTTTCTTTCCTAATTCATAAAACCAACCGAAGCTGGATGCGAGATTCGGGTCCAATTATCGTTAAAAACGGAAACAAACGAGAAGCCTTAAATTTCAATTTTAATGGCTGGGCAAAATATAAAAACATCAATTTAGACAAACACGTTCCTGCGAAAGTAGGTGAATTTCTAAATATTCCAATTACTCAAGTTTTATACAACGGAAAACCAGTAATTATAGAAGGCGGAGCAATAGACAGCAATGGATGCGGCACTTTATTAACATCAGAAGAATGTTTGTTGCATCCAACAATCCAAGTTAGAAATCCGAATTTTACCAAAGCCGATTATGAAGCTGTTTTCAAGGAATATCTTGGAATTACAAACGTGATTTGGCTAGGCGATGGAATTGAAGGCGATGATACTCACGGACATATTGACGATTTATGTCGATTTGTAAATGAAGATACTATCATAACTATTGTAGAATCTGATCCAAAGGATAAAAATTACAAACCATTGCAGGACAACTTAAAACGTTTACAAAACGCCAAATTAGAAAACGGCAAATCTCCAAATGTAGTGGAATTGCCAATGCCGAAACGGATCGATTTTGATGGTGTTCGATTGCCAGCCAGTTATGCTAATTTTTTAATTTTAAATAAATGTGTATTGGTTCCAACTTTTAACGATGCCATTGACAGAATAGCTTTAAACATAATCGCCGATTGTTTTCCTGATAGAGAAATAATCGGGATTAGTGCGATAGATTTAATTTGGGGTTTCGGCACATTGCATTGTTTAAGTCAACAAATTCCAGAATAAAGTTAGATTTAAAGTTGCCTTTTTACCATAAAAAAACACCAACTAAATTGGTGTTTTTTTTTGTAAAGCAAACTTAAAATTATTTTTCTCGGGTAAAAGGAATTTTTTGACCGTCATCCAAAACCATATTAAATCCAGTCTTGCTTTCATTAAATTCAAATTTAAGTCCAGCTTCATTAGATTGTAAAATGTTATTGCCTATAAAATCTACAGGGAATTTTGGATAATCTGTTATTTCAACATTGATGACTCCACGTTTTTTTGAAAAAACTATTTTTATTGGAGCATTCCTATTGGAGAAAGTTCCAATATAACCATCTAGGTTTATGTCTTTTTCAATGATTCCCGTTGCTGAAGTCCAACTATTGTTACTTTCGTTACTGTCTGGAAATACGTGGTCTGGATCGACAATAATACTTTCAATTTCTTCGGTGGAATTATGTTTAAAAGTCCAATCCTTGTTTTTCTGCCATATTTCTACCGGTAATTTGATACGGCTAACTTTTCCGCTTTTTGTTTTTATATCCAATGTTACCGGCATCACCATTTTTTCGAAGTTTTCAATTGTGATGTAAACACCTGATTTTGGATTATTATCGACATATTTTATAGAATTAATACCTTGATCTAAACGCCAATTATTTACAAACCAGCCTCTCCAAAACCAACTTAAATCTTCTCCAGAAACATTTTCGATAGTTCTAAAAAAGTCATCCGGTGCTGGATGTTTGAATGCCCAACGCTCAACATAGGTGCGAAAAGCTAAATCAAAACGTTCTGGCCCTAAAATCTGTTCACGCAAAATTACTAATCCGGCACCTGGTTTTGAATAACATAAAGTACCAATATTTGCTTCCTTCATAATATCCGGAGAACTCATCACCGTCTCTAAATTTGAATTGGTATACCTTTCAGAATCTTTATGCAAATCAGAAACAACCTCCTTGTACTCCCCTTTATTGAAATCAACTGAACTTAATGAATTGATAAAAGTATTAAAGCCTTCGTCCATCCAACCAAATAAACGTTCGTTTGAACCCACTATCATTGGAAACCAAATATGTCCAAATTCGTGATCCGTAACTCCCCACAAACTCTCTTTTTTATCCTTATAATCACAAAAAACAATCCCGGGATATTCCATTCCTCCAACGATTCCGGCTACATTTGTTGCTGCTGGATAAGGATATTCAAACCACCTCTTTGAATAGTTTTCGATGGATGCTTTTGTATATTCTGTTGAACGTCCCCAGGCTTCATTACCATCACTTTCAATTGGATATGCAGAAATCGCCATCGATTTTTTTCCGCTAGGTAAATTAATTCTTGCCGCATCAATAATAAATGCAGCTGAAGATGCCCAAGAAACATCTCGTGAATTTTTCATTTTAAAACGCCAAGTTTTATTAGATTTTGCAATGGCATTGGCTGTAGCCAAGACTTCATCTCCAGAACGAATAATAACTGTTTTATCACTTTGTGAAGCTTGGACAAAACGCTTTTGTTGATCGGCAGAATATACTGCAGATGAATTTACCAATTCTCCTGAACAAACCACAAAATGATTGGAAGGCGCAGTAATGCTGACATCAAAATCACCATATTCCAAATAAAACTCAGATGCTCCTAAATACGGGTTGGTATTCCATCCTCTTAAGTCATCATAAACGCACATTCTGGGATACCACTGGGCAATTGTAAATATTTTACCGTTTTTAGTTTCCAATACTCCCATCCTATCTGAACCTTCATCTGGAGAAATGAAAGAAAAATCAATTTTTATTTTTACATTTCCACCTTTAGACTTCAATTCTTGGGGAAGAAAAACCTGCATTCTGGTATCAGTAATTAAATATTTAACGTCTTTTTCGATAGATTTCCCATTGGATATAGAAACAATTTTTACCGATTTTATCTTAAAACCTCCATCAAAAATTTGACCCTGAGCTCCGTTTCTACTTCCAGCTATCGGAATAACGGCGTTACCACGAGAATCTGATTTGAATAAATTTTGATCCAAATTCATCCATAAGAAGTTCATTTTATCCGGGCTATTGTTTGTATAAGTTATAATTCCAATTCCTGAAATTTCATTGTTTGCTTCATTTAATTTTGCAGTTAATTGATAATCTGCTCTGTTTTGCCAATATTCAGGACCAGGCTGACCGCTTGCAGAACGTGTGTTTGTTCCATCCTTTGTATAAAAAAAAGATGTAAAAGCATCGTGATAATCATACTTCGAAATTGGTTTTAATGTTGAAGAAGCTGGAGTTTGTTGTGACCATAAAGATGAAATCACTAATAATAAAGTCAACTGCAATAGGACTTTTAAACGATTTTTTTTCATTATATAAATTTTCTAAAGCAAATTAATGAAAAATAAACATAACACTTAAATTAAATACAAAGTTTTGACAAAACTTTATCAATTTTACAATTAGCATTATTTTATTGTCCTAATCTAAATTTATGAAATATATTTACAACATCAAGATTATTATAACATAACTAACAACTCTTTTGACTACAACAATTTCAAATTCAAATTTAACAGCTCAAATAAATCACTTTGGTGCTGAATTATTTTCTTTAAAAAACAGCAAGAATAAAGAATACATTTGGGAAGGAAATCCTGAATTTTGGGGGAAACATTCTCCTATTTTGTTTCCAATTGTTGGCACATTAAAGAACAATTCATATTTTCATAACAGAATCGAATATCATCTACCAAGACACGGTTTTGCTAGAGAAATGGAATTTGAATTGATTGAAAAAACAGAGAAAAGCGCGACATTTTCTTTAATTTCATCAGTAGAAACAAGAAAAGCTTATCCTTTTGATTTTGAATTACTGGTTTGTTATTCATTAGTCGAAAATAAATTGAACATTGATTACAAAGTCATTAATAAAAATGATTCCATAATGCCGTTTTCTATTGGAGCACATCCTGCATTTGCTTTGACCGGAAATTTTGAAAATTATAGCCTTGAATTTCAACAACAGGAAATTCTAAAATATCATCTTCTTGAGGATGGCTTAATTTCAAACAGTACAAATGAGATTCCTTTGGATAATCGGCAACTTGGTTTAAATTATCTACTTTTTGAAAATGACGCATTAGTCCTTAAAACATTAAAATCTAAATCGATAACTATCATACAAAATACTGTTCCATTATTGAAAGTAAATTTTACCGATTTTCCAAATTTAGGGATTTGGACTGTTAAAAACGGACCTTTTTTATGTATTGAACCTTGGTTTGGATATTCGGATACATTAGAAGAATATGATACTATTTCTAAAAAAGAAGGAATTCAGCTTTTGGAAAAAAACGAAACTTTTAAATCAAATTTTAGTATTGAAATTTTATAATAAATGATAGATATAAATTTTACTCCATTTCCGAATCTTGAAACAGAGCGTTTACACTTAAGACGTGTTGTGAATGATGATGTGAACGAAATATTTGCTCTGCGATCTGATAAAGAAACAATGAAATACATTCCCAGACCATTGGCAAAAACTAAAGAAGATGCTCTGGAACACATTGCCCTAATTGATTCCAAAATTGAGAATAATGAGGGAATAAATTGGGCAATAACTTTAAAAAATAATCCAAAACTAATAGGAATCATTGGACATTACAGAATAAAGCCGGAACATTATCGAGCGGAAATTGGGTATATGTTGCTTCCGGAATACCAAGGGAAAGGCATCATTACGGAAGCTATAAAAGAAGTCGTGAAATATGGTTTTAAAACAATGAAACTACACTCAATTGAAGCGGTCATCGATCCTGAAAATCTTATTTCTGAGAAAGTCTTGCTGAAAAATGGTTTTGTTAAAGAAGCTCATTTAAAAGAAAACGAATGTTTTGAAGGACGATTTTTGGATACAGTTATTTATTCAATTTTGAATAAACACTAAGTTAACTTCATTCTTCACAATAATCTCTATATTTGCAACCAAAACTAGTTGAAAAATCATTAATAAAACTAGTAATTCTTACTGTATGAAAAAACTACTCATTTTTATTTTCATTCTATCTTCAATTTATTCTCAATCTCAAACTTATATAAAAGGTAATGCAGTAACAGCCTTGGCACTAGTTCCAAATATTGGAATAGAAACTAGTATTGGAAAAAAATTCACATTTCAAGCTGACATTATGGCCTCTTTTTGGAAATCATTTAATGGACATCATCCAATGGAATTTTATTCTTTAATTGCAGAAGTTCGCTATCATTTTCATGAAAAATACAATGGCTTTTATTTTGGAGGACATGCTGGAGCTGATCGATATATGCTTCAAAAATGGAACTATTGGGATACTAATATGTACGAAGATGGTTTTGGATACAAATTTGGAGGAACAATTGGATACGAGAAAAAACTAAATGATAGATTAATGCTAGATTTCTTTGTTGGAGGTGGTTGGCATCAAGGATACTATCATGGATATTATAATGACGGAACACCCGGAAGGTATGAAAAAGCCAAACATTGGAATATAAGCGGTGATTGGTTGCCTTATCGAGGCGGTCTAATGATTTCGTACCGTTTAAATTAGATTTTAAGTTTCGGAGAAGTTTTTATATACAATTCTTCTACTTTTTTTCTAGCCCAATCCGTTTTCCTCAAAAAAGTCAGACTCGATTTGATGCTTGGATTATCTGTAAAGCATTTAATGCTTATTAGTTCACCTAATGTATCAAAGCCATAATGATTGACTAGTTGTTCCAAAATTCTTTGAAGTGTAATCCCGTGAAGCGGATTGTTTTTTTGATCTTGCATTTAGAAATAACATTTGATAATTATAAAATAGAAAGGGCGTACTTTAAAAAAGTACGCCCTTTTTACAAAACTAATGAAATGTAATTACAAATCATTAACGTGTTTCAAATTTAGAATAAAAATTTAACTCCTATTTGTAAAGCTCCTAAATTTCTATCTGCAACTGAATTCATTGGATTTGCGTTAAATCCAAAAGTAGTTGTTTCTACTCCAGCCTCAGTTGAAGAAGTTGATCCAATATTTAAAACTTCAAAAGAAGTTTCAATAGTTAACCATTTGTTGATTACATAATCAAAACCTGGAGCTACAGATAAAGCGACACTAGATGCTTTATCGTCAGAATTTTTGATATTTGTTGAGGTAATTGGTAATGCTGCTTGACCATAGAAAAACAACCCTCCTTTAATGTTCCAATACTTTCTAACTAATGGTTTGATAACAAAAGTGTTACTTTCAGAAGTAGTTACCGAACCCAATTTAGTATTTGAATTAATGTTTCCAATTCCCAAACCAATTGTTACGTCTGGTGAAATAAAAGTACCTACGATTGGTAAAATCAAGCTTGAATTAGTTTTTGCATCTCCCGTTTCAGAAGTATCAAAAGAAACTTGTCCTGCTACCCACCATACTCCTTGCAATCCTTTACTTTTTTCTTGTGCATTTGCTGTTAAACTTAACAACACGATACCTGCAACTAATAAAATTTTTTTCATTTTGGTGTTTGTTTTGGTTTTTGTTTTATGATTATTTCGCAAATATATTGATGTTATTATTGCATAAAACTGATAAAAATCATATTTTTATAATTATTTAACATTATATTTTAATTAAATAATTTCATTTAAAATTTTAAATTTATTTTAGAATTTTTATTTTTTACCCTAACTTTGCCATCCTATGCTAAAAACCATCAACATACTTAATAAAAGAGCCCGTTTCGATTACGAAATAATCGAAAAATTTACGGCTGGAATCGTTTTGGCAGGAACCGAAATAAAATCAATTCGGTTGGGAAAAGCCAATATTACTGAGAGTTTTTGCGAGTTTAGTGGAACTGAACTTTTTGCAATAAATACCTATATTGAAGAATATGCTTTTGGTAACCAATTCAATCACAAAGCAAGAAGCGAGCGCAAACTTTTACTAAACAAACGAGAATTAAAAGGTTTGTCAAGAAGTGTCCAAGCCAAAGGTTTGACTATCGTTCCTTTAAAATTGTTTACCAATGAAAAAGGAATGGCAAAACTAGAAATTGGACTTTGCAAAGGAAAAAAAACCTACGATAAACGCGAGTCGTTAAAAGAGCAAGACACCAAGCGTGATCTTGACAGAATAAAAAAATCCTTCTAGAATTAAGAAATTGATGTCCAATAAAATAAGTATAGTCCCTATGGGACAAATTTGCAATTTATAACGATCTTGCTACTAATGTTTAACCTCTACGAGGTATGCTCCGTTAGGAGCTAAATGTTGGTAGAATAAAAATCAAGCTAATCTAGCTCAAATGTCCCATAGGGACTATATAGGTTAGAGTAATTAGCTTTTTTGAAATTTAAATCGGACAACAATGATAAAAAAAATGCTTAAAATTTTAAGTGTTATTTTTTTTATTTAAATATTATGACTAAATTTGTCAAGACAATATAAATACATAAAAAATGAAAACACTACTCAAAAATGCAAGAGAACAAAAAGGATTAAGGACGAGAGAAGTGGCTCAACTTTTAGGAATCGATCAAGCCTTGATAAGCAAATTCGAAAATGGATCCAGAAAACCAACCAAAGATCAAGTTGTTAAATTAGCTTCCTTGTTAGGAATAGATTTTGAGACACTGATGGTTGCTTGGCTAAAAGAAAAAATTCTTTATGAAATAGGTCAGGATGAATTTGCACTAAAAGCAATGAATTTGGTTCGTGAAGAGGTTGAAAACAACTATGTTGCCATAAAAAAATCGCTATCTAAAAACTTACTCTCCATTCTTGACGAAATAGATGTTTTGAAGTCAAAACTAGACCAGTTTAGACAATTTGATAGTTATAGAATTGCTCAAGCATTAGAACTAGAATATACTTTTGAAAGCAATAGAATTGAAGGAAACACGCTTACACTTCGAGAAACTGATCTAGTAATCAACGAAGGTTTGACTATTTCTGGAAAAAGTATGCGGGAACACCTTGAAGCTATAAACCATCAGGAAGCTATTGCATACATCAAGCATTTAATGGAGAAAAACACCTCCTTAAACGAGCGAGAAGTTTTGTCTATTCACAACTTGATTTTGCGTGGTATAAATCCAGAAGATGCAGGTCGTTATCGCCGTGTACAAGTAATGATAAAAGGAAGTTCGTTTATGCCGCCTCAACCATTCTTAGTTACCAAGGAAATGGAAGACTTCTTTATTTGGTATGAAACCAATAAAAACGTTTTACATCCAATAGTATTGGCAGCAGAGCTTCATGAGCGTTTAGTTACCATCCATCCTTTTATAGATGGAAACGGAAGAACTTCACGTTTGGTAATGAATCTTATCCTTTTGCAAAACGGCTATGTAATTGCAAACATAAAAGGCGATTATGACAGTAGAATGCAATATTACAATTCATTAGAAATTGCTCAAACAAAAAACAACAAAGAAGATTTTCTCCTATTTGTTGCTCAAATCGAAAAAGAAAGTTTAGAGCGCTATCTTGATATTATTGGTCAATAATTTTTTGTGTAAAATAGTACACAGACCTGTCTGCCGACAGGCAGGTAAAACGGATTGCTAAAGCAAAATGCGGATAAAAACTGATTTTTAAGATACTATTGTAGAACCAAAATCCATTTTCAGCTCCCTTCCCTTTGGGAAGGGTTGGGGATGGGATTTAATTTTTATTTTCCAATAAAGGCACAAATTTAAAATCTCCAAATTCGTGTTTCTCAAATTGAGTTTCATTCTTCCTGATTAACAAGGTCATAACTTGGTTTTCTTCTCCAAGTGGAATAACTAACCTACCTCCTATTTTTAGTTGTGCCATTAATGCTTGCGGAATTACTGGCGCACCAGCCGTAACAATAATACTGTCAAATGGAGCGTGATTTGGCAATCCTTTATATCCGTCGCCAAAAGAAAGATGTTTGGGTCTAATGCCTAATTTTGGCAATAAAACCGATGTTTGTTTGAACAATTCATTCTGCCTTTCGACACTATAAACCTTCGCTCCCATCAAACACAAAACAGCTGTTTGATAACCCGAACCGGTTCCAATTTCGAGAATTTTATGATCTTTTTTTACTTCTAATAATTGACTTTGAAAAGCTACTGTATAAGGTTGCGAAATGGTTTGTCCGGCACCAATAGGAAAAGCTTTGTCTTGATAAGCATAATCGGCAAAACTGGAATTCAAAAAAAGATGCCTTGGAATTTTTTTGATGGCCTCCAAAACACTTTTGTCGGTAATTCCCTTTTCTTTCAAAAGGGTTACTAATTGATTACGAAGTCCTTGATGTTTGGCAGTATCTTTCAAAATTTTGGTTGATTTATTTTGGTAAAAATAAGAAAGTAATTGCTATTTCAAATATTGTATTTTAAATTTTTAAATTCATAAATAATTATCAATTATAAATTATCAATTGTTATTTAATTGCTATTTTTGTTAAAAATCATTTATATGTTAAAAGTAGGCGTTTTAGGTGCTGGACATCTCGGAAAAATACATTTACGATTATTACAACAATCCGAAAAATACGAATTAGTTGGTTTTTATGATGAAAATCAAGAAAACGCCGATAAAGTCGCCAATGAATTTGGCTATAAAAAATTCTCTACAATAGCTACTTTAATCCACGCCGTTGATGTGATTGACATTGTAACGCCAACGCTTTCGCATTATAAATGTGCCAAAGTTTCGATCAAATCCGGCAAACATGTTTTTATTGAAAAACCTATTTCAAATACCGTTGATGAAGCCGAAGAGATTATCGCTTTAGCAAAAGAATATAATGTGAAAGGGCAAGTGGGGCACGTCGAAAGGTTTAATCCTGCATTCAAAGCGACAAAAGATATGATTAAAAACCCTATGTTTATTGAAACGCATCGCTTGGCAGAATTCAATCCTCGTGGTACAGATGTTCCCGTGGTTCTTGACTTAATGATTCACGATATTGATGCGATTTTGAGCGTGGTCAATTCGAAAGTTAAAGAAATTCACGCCAGTGGAGTCTCAGTTATCAGTGACACTCCAGACATTGCCAATGCTCGAATTGAGTTCGAAAATGGATGCGTAGCTAATTTAACTGCCAGCCGAATTTCCCTAAAAAATATGCGTAAATCACGCTTTTTCCAAAAAGATGCATACATTTCTGTCGATTTCTTAGAGAAAAAATGTGAAGTCGTAAAAATGAAAGATGCTCCCGAAATTCCAGGAGATTTTGATATTATATTACAAAATGCTGAAGGCGTAAAAAAACAAATCTACTTTTCAAATCCTGATGTGGAGCAAAACAATGCTATTCTAGATGAGTTGGAATCTTTTGCAGATGCTATTAACAACAACACTTCTCCAGTGGTTACATTGGAACAAGCAACAGAAGCATTGCGTGTGGCTTACCAAATTATTGATTGTTTTAAGAAGTAATCAAATTTGTATAAGGTTTAACCGATGTCTATTTAACTTTTTTATTTTTTCAAGTACGAATATAATTTAAATTTAAAAGCAGATATTGAGTTATGGATTTAGTGCGAGTTGAAAATGAATTAAAAAAACGATTACTTTATCCTTACAAATGGGGACGAAAACAGTCTGACGATTGGGATGCAAAAACAAGTTTTATTTATTCGACTTATACTTTTAAAAAATTATTAGAAAAAACAGTTGATTTTGATGAAAAAGTTCGTGATTACGCTTTGAATAGATGGTATAATTTTTGGTCTGCCGAAGCGGTTGAAAATCTATTTTCTTTGCACGAAAAAGTAATGCCTAACAAAAATAAATTCGACAAATTAATTGATTTTACTATAAATACAACTAGTTTCGACCATAAAACAACCGTTTTCCCCAATGGCTTTAATCATACGGTAACTTATGCAAAAAATAATCCTGACGAATTAATTCAATGGCTTTATTTAAACCAAAGTCAGGAAGGCAGAAAGCATTTAAAAAACAGATTGTTCATCGTTTTGGTTGAAAAAAACAAGGAACATTGGAAACTAAAATCCGAAATTAAATTGTTAAAAACTGAAATTGATAGTTATGTCGAGAATTTCAATTCCGATAATTTATTCAAACTAAATATTGAAAATAACGCCATTTTATCCGACCTTATTTGGGTTGAAAATTAATACTTTATGAACTACATAGGCTCCAAACAAAAATTGTCATCCTTTATTCAAATAGCTGTAAATTCAGTAGTTGGAGATGATTTGTCTCAAAAAACATTTTGCGATTTATTTGCCGGAACCGGAATTGTGGGAAGAACTTTTAAACCCAATGTAAAAAAAGTTATCAGCAATGATTTAGAATATTACAGCTATGTTTTGAACAAAAATTACATTGAGAATCACGAAGCGTTAGATTTTCATTCAACTATTGAAAAACTAAATTCACTCAACGGAATTGAAGGCTTCATATTCAATGAATATTCCGAAAACGGAACTAAGGAAAGACTCTATTTCTCTGAAGAAAACGGAAAAAAAATAGATGCTATTCGGCAACAAATAGAAAGTTGGAAAAGGGAAAAAATTATAAATTCAAAAACCTATTATTTCCTTTTGGCTTCTTTATTAGAGAGCGCTGATAAAGTGGCAAATACCGCTTCGGTTTATGGTGCTTATTTAAAAAATATCAAGAAATCAGCTCAAAAAAATCTTGTTTTGGAACCCGCAATTTTCTCCATAAACGACAATGAACACAAAGTGTATAATGAAGACAGCAATCTTTTAATAAAGAAAATTGAAGGTGATATTCTATATTTAGATCCACCGTATAATGCTAGACAATATGGCTCTAATTATCACTTATTAAACACTATAGCAAAATACGATACTTTTATTCCAAAAGGAAAAACAGGCTTAAGAGATTACAATCGTTCGGACTATTGCAGTAAAATAAATGTTAGAAAATCCTTTGAAGATTTGGTGAAAAATGCTAATTTCAAATACACATTTTTGAGTTACAACAATGAAGGTTTAATGTCCGAAGAAGAAATTAGAAACATTATGTCTAAATACGGAAAATACGATTTGGCAACCACCAATTACCAACGTTTTAAAGCCGACAAAACCGAAAATAGAAATCACACAGCAAACAGTACAACTGAATTTTTGCACATTTTAGAGAAACATTAATTAAAATCCTATTTACCTCTAATAGGAATTCCCCCTTCGGGGGTTAGGGGGCTTAATATGAAAATAATAGCAGTAATCGGAGCAGGAACAATGGGTAACGGAATTGCGCATACTTTTGCACAAAGTGGTTTTGCCGTAAAATTAATCGATGTTTCCGAAAAATCATTAGATAAAGGAATGGCTACAATTGCCTCAAATTTGGACAGAATGGTTGCAAAAGGAACCATCACCGAAGAAGATAAATTCAAAACCATTAGCAATATCATCACTTATACTGATATTAAAGATGGTGTTGTTGGAGTAGATTTGGTTGTTGAAGCTGCCACCGAAAATGTAGAATTGAAACTTAACATTTTCAAACAATTGAATGAAGCTTGTTCGCATAATACTATTTTAGCAACGAATACTTCTTCAATTTCTATTACACAAATTGGCGCAGTGGTAACTCATCCGGAACGCGTTATCGGAATGCACTTTATGAATCCGGTACCAATTATGAAATTGGTCGAAATTATTCGTGGTTACAACACAAGCGATGAAGTGTCAAAAATTATTATGGATTTATCTGAAAAACTGGGCAAAACTCCAGTTGAAGTGAATGATTATCCTGGTTTTGTTGCCAACAGAATTTTGATGCCAATGATAAACGAAGCCATCGAAACATTATACAACAAAGTAGCAGGCGTTTATGAAGTCGATACCGTAATGAAACTTGGAATGGGACATCCTATGGGACCTTTGCAATTAGCTGATTTTATTGGGCTTGACGTTTGCTTGGCGATTTTAAATGTGATGTATGAAGGTTTCAAAAATCCAAAATATGCTCCTTGTCCATTATTAGTAAATATGGTTCGTGCCGGAAAACTGGGCGTGAAATCTGGTGAAGGTTTTTATGATTATAGCGAAAGTAAAAAAGCAGAGAAAATTTCGAAACAGTTTATATAGTTTTGGTAAGTAGAAATTTAAGAGTTACTATTTCTTATACTTCTGAATTTCGATATTAATACAAAAACACTAATAAAATGGCCAAAATAGTTCCTTTCAAAGCAGTAAGACCTACTCGTGATAAAGTATGTTTAGTAACGTGCCGTTCTTATGATGAATATGTAAATGCAGAGTTAGCTGCCCAATTAGACTTCAACCCTTTGTCCTTTTTACATATTTTAAAACCCGCATATACCAATCAGGAAAGCGTTTCTTTCGAAAAAAGGTACAAACAGGTATCTCAAAAATATCAGGAATTTAAGAACGAAATTATTTTGGTTAAAGACAAAAAACCTGCCATTTACATTCATAAAATTGTGAACAAAACGCAATCCTATACCGGAATTATTGTTGGAACCAGCGTTGATGATTATCGCAATAATATCATCAAAAAACACGAAGGCATTATTGCTTTTAGAGTTCGTTTGCTCAAAGAATATATGAAGTATTCAGAGTTTAACACAGAGCCGGTTTTAATGACTTATCCGGCCAACAAATCCATAGAAAACTGGCTAAACAATTGTACTCAAAAATTAGCTGATTTTGAGTTTTCAACCACAAAAAAAGAAACACATTATTTGTGGAAAATTGATGATGCTCTGGAAATTGATTGGATACAAAACATTTTCAAGAAAACAGAAAATCTCTATATTGCTGATGGTCATCATCGAACGGAAGCAATAAAATTACTGTCCGAAGAAAATGATAATGCGGAAAATACTGCCAAAAACTATATTTTAAGCTATTTGATTTCGGAAAACAACGTCAAAATATATGAATACAATCGATTAGTGAAAGATTTAAATGGTCTGTCGAAAGAAAATTTTTTAAAGGAGTTAAATAAAAATTTCGTTGTGAAAAATTGGAAGCAAAAACCATTTCAGCCTTCTCAAAAATACCAAATCGGAATGTATCTTGATACTGAATTTTACTGTTTGGAATTAAAAACAGAAAATTTTACTTTCAAAAATGCTTTAGATTGTTTGGATACACAAATTCTATATAAAAATGTACTTTTACCAATACTAGATATCGAGGATCTTCGCAATGATGAGCGTATTGAATACATCTCTGGAAAGCAAGCAATCACCGAAATAAAACAAAGAATTGATGATGGTGAGTTTCAGGTTGGTTTTTTAATGTTCCCTTCAAACATCCATGAGATAAAAGATTTAGCAGATTCTAACTTAATTATGCCGCCAAAAAGCACTTATATAGAACCAAAATTCAGAAATGGATTAGTGATTTATGAACTTTAGATTTTTTAATAAAAATAAACAATGTCAATAAAACAGAACCTCCTTAACATAAAATCCACTTTACCTGAAAATGTAACGCTTGTTGCCGTTTCAAAAACCAAACCCGTTTCTGATTTGATGGAAGCCTATGATGCTGGTCAGCGCATTTTTGGTGAAAACAAAATCCAGGAAATGGCTGAGAAATGGGAACAAATGCCAAAAGACATTCAATGGCATATGATTGGTCACGTTCAGACGAATAAGGTCAAATTTATGGCACAATTTGTGAGCTTAATTCACGGTGTTGATAGTTTAAAATTATTGGAAGAAATCAACAAACAAGCAAAAAAGAATAATAGAATCATAGATTGTTTATTGCAAATACATATTGCCGAAGAAGAAACTAAGTTTGGTCTCGACGAAGAAGAACTCAACGAGATTCTGTCTTCAGCGGCATTTAAAGAAATGAAAAACATTCGAATCGTTGGGTTAATGGGAATGGCAACTTTTACTGAAAATCAAGAACAAATTAGAAAAGAATTCAATCATTTGAAATCTATTTTTGATAAATTACAATTACATAGAGACGCACCCCTTAGAGACGCACCCTGTAGAGACGCACCCCGTAGAGACGCACCCCGTAGAGACGCACCCTGTAGAGACGCACTGCAGTGCGTCTCTACATTATCAATGGGAATGTCCGGCGATTATCAACTCGCAATTGAATGCGGAAGCACGATGGTTCGGATAGGAAGTAGTATATTTGGAGGACGAATTTGATTTTTGATTTAAGATTAACGATTTTTGAATTCAGATTTGATATCTGACACTAAAAACTGAACACTGAACACTTATTTTGTACGCAATACTTGACATAGAAACTACCGGAGGACAATTCAACGAAGAAGGAATTACGGAAATTGCCATTTATAAATTTGACGGTCACGAAATCGTGGATCAATTTATCAGTTTGGTTAATCCAGAAATCCCCATTCAGCCCTTTGTTGTAAAATTAACTGGAATAAATAACGCAATGTTGCGCTCAGCTCCAAAGTTTTTTGAAGTGGCAAAACGTATTATCGAAATGACCAATGATTGTGTACTAGTTGCCCATAACGCATCTTTTGATTACAGAATTTTACGCACTGAATTTCGCCGTTTAGGTTATGATTTTAATGTAAAAACCCTTTGCACAGTAGAATTATCCAAAAAATTATTACCTGAACAACCCTCACACAGTTTAGGAAAATTGGTTCGGGCCTTGGGAATTCCAATGGCGGACAGACATCGTGCCAGTGGTGATGCGATGGCAACAGTAAAATTATTCAAAATGCTTTTGGATAAAGATCTAAATAAAGAGATTGTTAAAGAACTCATCACTTTTGAAGTTCAAAAAGGAATTTCTCCAAAATTGATGGATATTGTAGAAAGTTTACCTTCAAAAATTGGAATTTACTACATTCATAGAGAAGATGGAAGCCTGATTTTTATTGGCAAAAGCAAAAACATCAAAAAACGAGTTAATCAGCATTTTACAGGAATTACACGAAGTGCCAAGAAAATCCAAAATGAAGTTTTCACAGTAACCTATGAAGAAACTGGAAGCGAATTGATTGCGCTTTTGAAAGAATCCGAAGAAATCAAAATTAACAGACCCATTTATAACCGAATGTCACCAAAAAGCAACTTTTCTTGGGCAATTTACCCCGAAAAAGATGCAAATGGGTATTTAAATTTGAAATTACAAAAAGCCGACGGCAGGAAAAAAGAAATAAAATCATATATTTCTATGCAGGAAGGAAAAGACGCCTTGTATCGAATTACTTCACATTATCAATTATGCCAGAAATTAACAGGTTTATACGAAACTAAAACACATTGTTTTCAACACACCATAAACGAATGTGACGGTGCTTGCGTTGGAAAAATTTCACATATAGAATACAATGAACGTGTCCAGACTTTTATTGACAAGAATTTGTTTGACAATAAGACTTTGGCAATTTTAGACAAAGGGCGCACCATTACTGAGCGCAGTGTTATTTTTGTTGAAAATGGAGTTTACAAAGGATATGCTTTCTTTGATTTAAACTACCAAATCAATAACATTGAAATTTTAAGAAACATTATAATCCCGATGCAAAGTAATCGAGATACTCGGAATAATATTCAAAGTTATTTACGAAAAAGCAAAGGAATTAAAATTGTAAATTTTTAACTTTATTTCTTATGAATGAAATAAAATCAAAGATTAACACAATTCGGCAAAAAATCCATATCATAATTTATGGTACAAATACTGTAGCCGGAAGACTATTTGACCTCATTTTATTAGGGTTAATCCTTTTAAGCGTCCTTTTCGTAATGCTCGAAACCGTAAAAGGATTTGATGCAAAATACCATCAACAACTCATTATTCTCGAATGGGTTGTAACTGCCCTTTTTACAGTTGAATATCTATTGAGAATCATCACCACAGAAAAACCTTTAAAATACATTTTCAGTTTCTTTGGAATTATCGATTTGATTTCTATTTTGCCAATGTATTTATCCTTTTTCTTTCTGGGAACAAAGATTTTTTCTATCATTCGAGCCCTTAGATTACTGCGATTATTCAAAATATTAAATCATCCAAAATTTACCGGACAATCCGTTCAGTTAGTAAAAGCTTTAAAAGCCAGCAGGGGAAAAATAACAGTTTTTCTGTACTTTGTACTCATCAGCACCATCCTTATCGGGTCGGTAATGTACGTTGTCGAAGGTGAAGAAAATGGCTTCACCAGCATTCCAACGAGTATTTATTGGACAATCGTCACCCTAACAACCGTAGGCTATGGCGACATTTCACCCGTAACACCATTAGGACAATTCATCGCTTCGTTAGTGATGATTTTAGGTTATGGAATCATCGCCGTTCCCACAGGAATTGTAACTGCTGAATTTACGAGAACAACCGATAAAAAAACAAATCCAGATAAAAATAAGTGCAAAAATTGTGGAACAGATGACCATCCTGAAAAAGCAAAGTTTTGTTATCATTGTGGACATAAATTAGAAGAATATTAATAAGAAGCTATTTCCAGCTGTACACTACAACTCCTCGTCATTCTAGTTGTTTTTCTAAGGCATAAAAGGAGCTTCCTTTGTCGCTCTTTTACACCAAGAAAAACTAACTTTCCTGACTGTGGGGTTTTCGTTTCCATCTGGGCTAAAAATATGAAGTACTTAATCACCATCGTTGGACCAACAGCCATAGGAAAAACATCCTTGAGCATCGCTTTGGCACAACATTTCAATTGCGAAATTATTTCTTGCGATAGCCGACAATTTTTTAAGGAAATGCAAATAGGAACTGCAGTTCCTTCTATCGAAGAATTGGCTGCAGCCCAACACCATTTTATCCAAAATAAATCTATTTTCGAGAATTATACCGTCGGCGATTTTGAAAAAGAAGCTATTTCCAAACTGGATGAATTATTTCTAACCAACAATTATGTTGTAATGGTTGGCGGTTCAGGATTATATGTAGATGCAGTTTTAAAAGGATTTGACGATTTCCCTGAAATAGAAGCTTCGGTTCGGGAAGAAGTGACTTCCAATTATGAAAAATTAGGGATTGCGTATTTACAAACTGAGTTAGAAAAACGTGATCCAGATTATTTTTCAGTCGTTGCTAAAGAAAATCCACAAAGAATGATGCGTGCTTTAGAAGTTTGTATCGGTACCGGAAAACCCTATTCATCTTTTTTAAATCAAAAGAAAAACACTCGAAACTTCACTCCTATTCTTATTGGTTTGGAAGCCGAAAGAAGCGTGATTTATAACAGAATAAACCAGCGAGTTGATATAATGGCCTATGAAGGTTTATTGACAGAAGCCAAAGATTTATTTCCTAACAAAGACCTAAATGCATTACAAACTGTGGGTTACAGAGAATTATTTAGTTATTTTAAAGATGAAATTTCATTGGAATTTGCCATAGAAGAAATCAAGAAAAACACCAGACGATTTGCCAAAAGACAACTCACTTGGTTCAAAAGAAATGAAAATACAAAATGGTTTGATTATTTGGAGGAAAGACAAAACATAATCGAATACATAAAATTAATAAAATAGACATCTTATAAATATAAGCATCTTTAGCAAACTTTAATTCATTTGAAATGAAACGAATAGCACTTATCTTTTGCATTCTATTTTTGTTAACTTCTTGCGAAATCCAATACGATGGAGAAACTAAAATGGTGGTTACAGGGAAAATTATCGACCAAAATGGCAATTCTCTTTCTGACAAAGATATTGAAGTTACAATAAGTGGTGGAGGATTTATCTTACCGAGCTCAGATTTGATTTCCTTTGGAAAATCCGACCAAAGCGGAAATTTTACTTTTATATTTCCTGCTCCTAAAAATGAAAATCAAATTTTCATTTCTATCAATGATATAATCAATCAAGCAAGTGATTTTCAAAGTAAAACATATATAGCTACAAAAAATAATTTCGAAAACTACAAGTTGAATTTAGATGAAATCACGTTATACAAAAACGAATCGATTACTACACTAAGATTAATTTTAAATCAAACTTCTACAAACAAGCAATTGAAAGATATAGAAATCGAAGGAAAACAAGCAAAAAGTCTAGTTGACTTAAATGCATTACAAAACAATTCTGATTATTTAAATACCTATTATACTGTTGTAAAAAATCAAACCATTGTATTAAAATACACCATCATTGATTATTCAAATGCTGCCACACCAACAATTCATAGCATTTCTATCCCTATAAACAATGATGCTATAACCTATACCATTACTTACTAGTTATGAAATACAATATTCTCTTAATCTTATTCTGCCTAAATATATCTTACGGGCAAGAAAAAAAAACCAAAAGTATCCTGTCTTTTAAACCAGAATTCAGTATCTATGCCATAATTCCTAACAACTTTGGTGAAAACTATTTGGCAAAAGCCAATAAACCACATATTGGGATAGGTACCAATTTAAACTTTATCCAAGTTCAACATTTTAAACTTGGTATAGGCTATGATTTTATTAGCTATTCTATAACAGACGTTACCAAAGCTGGAAATATAGGAAGTAGCCGATATAATTCTGTATACGGACTCTTGGGATATGAAATCAAACTTTCTAATGAATTATATTTGCAGCCTTATCTAGGTTTCGGTTCGGTAAAATTAAATTTTAAGTCTGGTGATAGAAGTTTTGGATATCAAACAGGAAACGATTTTAGAATAGGTTTCAACCTTGATTATAAATTAGATAAAACAATTTCAGCTTTTGCTGGATTAGGCTATGTGTCTACAAATTATGATGTCAAAACTGCTGCCGAATATATCTCTTTTTACGATAATTCAAAAATGCTCCAAATAAATCTTGGAATAAAATTAAAATTCGTTAACGATTAATTAAATCAAAATGCAAATTTCACCAAATTTCACATCCATATTCAGCAAAGATTGGGAAATCAATTTTACGCAATGTTTGCCAAATGGTTTTTTAAAATACACGGATTTGTGTAATATTTTGCAATTAACTGCTGCTGCTCATTCTGAAGTGGGTGGAATTAGTTTTTCGGATATGCAGGAATTTAATCAAGCTTGGGTTTTGAGCAGAATGCGTGTTGAAATTACTGAATTACCTAAATGGAAAGACATCATAACGGTAAAAACCTGGATTAATACACTCGAAAATTCACGTTCAGTGCGAGCTCTAGAAATGTATGTCAACGGAAATAAAATAGTGGGTTGCGAGACTTTTTGGGCTGTTTTTAATACTGAAATTAGACGACCAGAAGCATTGGCTTTACCTTTCAAACATTTTGAATTGTATCCAGAACACAAAGCAACTGAGAAAACCTTTTCTAAAATCAACCTCCATAACGAAACCGAAATGGTCTTTGAGAAAACCGTTGCTCTTTCGGATTTAGACATCGTAAATCACGTTAATAACGTGAAATACCTGGAATGGTGCATGGATTTTATTGATGCAGAATTGATTCTAAATCAAAAAATAGAAAGTTTTGAAATGAATTTTCTAAAAGAATTATCTTTAAAAGACAAAGTTGTCATTCACGAAAATTTGAATTCAGAATCACTGATTTTTAGTATTACCAAAGTAGATAAAACTTGTTTTGCTTTACAGTTAAATTTGAAATAATCTTTTAAAATACAAAAGCTTCCGACCTTCAAAAGGCTGGAAGCTTTTAAAAATAATTTATGCAATATTATTTTATTTTTTAACCACCAGTCTAAATCCTTCACCGTGAATGTTTAGAATTTCAACATTTGGATCTAGTTTTAGGTATTTTCTCAATTTGGCAATGTAAACATCCATACTTCTTGAAGTGAAATAGTTGTCATCTCTCCAAATTTTTGTCAAAGCCAATTCTCTCGGCATCAAATCATTTTCGTGAAGAATCAACATTTTTAACAATTCGTTTTCTTTTGGAGACAGCTTAACTGGCTCTTCATTGTTAAAAGATAAAAATCGCAGTTTTGAATTCAAATGAAATTTACCTACGTTAAATTCAAATTGAACCGGTTCTGCTTTTGTAGCAGATGATTTTCTTTGAATTATGGCTCTGATTTTCATCAACAAAACCTCTGAATCAAAAGGTTTGTTCAAATAATCATCAGCACCGGCTTTATATCCTTTCAACACATCCTCTTTCATTGATTTTGCTGTCAAGAAAATAATTGGCACTTCTTGATTTTTTTCTCTAATCTCTTTTGCCAATGTATATCCATCTTTGTAAGGCATCATCACATCCAAAATACACAAATCATAAGTATCTTTTTTGAATTTTTCGAAACCTTCCATTCCGTTTTTTGCTAAAGTGACATCAAAATCATTTAGCATTAAATAATCTTTTAACACAGCCCCAAAATTGAGATCATCTTCAACTAAAAGGATTCTTTTATTTACATTTTCCATATCTTAATTTATTAATGGTATTTTTATTATGAAGGTACTTCCTTTTCCCTTTTCGCTTTCTACATAAATTTGACTGTTGTGATCGTCAATAATTTTTTTAACATATGCTAAACCCAAACCGTGACCTTTAACGTCATGTAAATCACCGGTATGTTCTCTATAGAACTTTTCGAAAACTCTTTTCTGGGCTATTTTACTCATTCCTACCCCATTATCTTTCACTTTGATAATCACAAAATCTTTTACATTTTCAGTAAAGACATCAATTTTTGGAATATTAGGTGAATATTTAATGGCATTCTCCAAGATATTCACAATTACATTTATAAAATGAACTTCATTTACCAAAACACTTGTTCTAACTGCATCAAAATGTTTCGTTATTGTTCCTTGTCTATCTTCTAATATCAAGTTAACATGCTCGATTGCATCATCTATAACCTCTTGAATATTAGTAGATTCTTTAATAATATTTAATTCTTTCTTCTCTAATTTAGATATCCTCAACACATTTTCAACTTGTGCATGCATTCGCTTATTTTCATCCTTAATCATTTGAAGATATTTGAGCACCTTTTCCTGATCTCCAATTATTTTTGGGTTTCGTATAGCATCTAAAGCCAAATTTATTGTCGCAATAGGAGTCTTAAACTCATGAGTCATATTATTAATAAAATCAGATTTTATTTCAGATATATGACGTTGACGAATCAATTGATTCAATGCACTCGAATAAGCAATTATTATTATAAGTGTAAAAATAATTGACAGTAAGGTTATACCAACAAGATCTGAAAGCAGAAATTTCTTTTTTTGAGGGAAAGAAACTAATAATTGATATTTATTATTTCCTTCATTATCAGAAAATATTGGAATTGAATAGGTCGTATTTGCATCATACTTAAACCCATCCGATTTTACTTTCGTTGCTAAACCGCTACTAAAAACTCCAAATTCAAATCCTGTGTTTACACCATATTCTTCTAATTCCTTTTTCAACAACTTCTGAATAGTCTCTTTTGAAACTCTTTCCTGTAAAGGCATTGCAGAAGCAATTTCTTTGTAATTTATTTCATAAGCAATATTATCCAAAACATCCAAATTTCCAGATTTTTCGATTTTCACATCAGGTGTCAAATTGCTTTGCACCTTAGAATCGTCAAATCTATTGTTGTCATAAACTTCTGTAACTCGCTTAGAATTGAAGCTTGTGAATTTTACACTATCTAATTTTTTATCAAAGAACGTTGATGGCAAATCGTAATTTTCAGAAGTTATACTGTTCGAAAATACAATTGTTGTATTATTTTTGTGATTTTTCTGAACGTAATAAAACTCTAATAAATCATTGGTTTGAGGAATTTTTCCTGTACTGTCTTTAAACCGATTAAATTTCTCGTAATAAGCATATTCTTCTTGTTTTTGAAGCTTATTGGCAACATTTCCAATAACTTGTTTAACATGAAATTTAAATTGCTCGTCATTATTTTTTAACGAGGTATTAAACCAATATACTTGAACTAAAATTATCCCGATTAAGGATAAACTCATCAACAAAACCAGTATTCTAAAAAATAATTTATTCATCAATACAAATTTAGTATTTTAACAGTATAATTAATAATAAATTAACCAAAGATTAACAACAAAGATTCTAATTATTGAATCTTCAAAATTTTAAGAATTTTATCTACATCTGATTTTGCAATTTCAGGACTGATGTTTTCAATTACAAAATCGCTTTTAGAGATGCGTTGTTCATCGGTCCATTGCATATTTATTCTTTTCAAAACTTTCTCACGAGTGGTTTTATCTCGTTGAATTACGCGCTGAATCCTTGATTCTATTGGAGCGGTAACCGTTATTATCAAATCACAATTTTTATAACTGCCACTTTCAAATAAAATGGCTGCTTCATAAATAATAAATGGATGCTTATTATGATTCAAAATCCAATTGCCAAAGTGATTTTTTACGGCAGGATGAATAATAGCATTGAGTTGTTTTAATTTTTCAGGATTATTAAATACAATTTCAGATAGTTTTTCTCGATTTAAAATATCAGTATCAAAAATAGCGCTACCGAATGTTTTTTTTATTTCTTTAATAATTACTGAAGATTGCATAATTTTCCTTGCTTCGTCATCAGCAATATAAACAGGAATACCAGCTGCCAAAAAATGATTGGCAATTGTAGTTTTTCCGCTTCCAATACCTCCTGTTAATCCAATTATTTTTGTCATATTATTTATTGAAAAATAACTCTGGGAAAGCCTCTTGTGGTTTTTGTTTCAAAATGATAATCTTTAAAAATGATTCCATAAAACCCGTTCCGTAACCATAAAATTGTTTCCAAACCGCTTTTATTGATAAGAAACCTATTTTAAAGCTTTTATTTTGAAAGGTTGACACCAAAAACAATACCAAAAAGTAAACAAAATACAACTGAAGCAGTAAGTCGTGATTAAAAACCAAAAAAACCAACGCCACAATAAATCCAATTATGAAAACAGATGGAAAGAAAAAAGTAAGTTTATTGTATTGAGGGTACCAACTGTTTAATATTGGTCTTGCTTTTCCAAATTTATTGACCTGAACCGAAAATTTTTCCCAGTCAATTCTTCTTTTGTGATAAACGAAAGCTTTTGGAAAAAGCCTGGTTTCAAAACCCAATTCCCATAATCGAATTGATAAATCAGGATCTTCACCAGGGTGAATGTTCCCAAAACCATTGGAAGCTTCAAAAGCCTTACGAGACAATCCCATATTAAAACTTCTAGGCTGAAACTTATCGATTTTCTCAGAACCACCTCTAATTCCGCCAGTGGTAAGAAAAGAAGTCATCGCAAAATTAATTGCTTTTTGTATATCAGAAAAACTATCCAAAGCCTTGTCAGGTCCGCCAAAACAATCTACATAATCTTGTTTCAACGCATTGGAAACTTCTGTTAAATAATTATTTGGAATAATACAATCTGAATCAAAAATAATGAAATAATCTCCTTTTGCCTTCTGCATTCCGTAATTTCTAGAATTTCCAGGTCCAGAATTTTCTTTGAAATAGTAGGAAATATTTAATTTTCCACCATAATCACGTACAACATCATCGCACTTTATTGAAGAACCATCCTCAACGATTACAATTTCGAAATCTTCTTTATAATCTAATTTAGATAAACTCTCTAAAAGTTCATCGACTTCATCAGGGCGATTGTAAACTGGGATGATTAAAGAAAACAACATAATCTTAAATTAAGGTTTAAAGTTTTAACTTCATAATTTTAACAAAGATAATATTTATCCATAAAAAAACCACCACGTTTCTCGTGATGGTTTTTAACATTTAAATATTTTTAATCTACTATTTCTTTAAACTATGCTCGAAACACCTATCATTTCATCAGCATCCGCTTTATAATCCACTCCATCGAATTCAAACCCAAAAAGGTTTAAGAAGTCTTTTCTATATCCTTCTAAATCTCCTATCTCAGGTAAGCTTTCTGTAGTAGCTTGTTTCCACAAAGTCGCAATTTTTTCTTGAACGTCGTCACGCATTTCCCAATCATCAACTCTAATTCTACCTTTATCATCCGTTGGAATTGGTTTACCCGTAAACAATCTGTCTTGATATAAACGTTGAATTTGCTCAATGCAGCCTTCGTGAATTCCTTCGGCTTTCATTATTTTATACAACAACGAAATATACAAAGGAATAACCGGAATGGCTGAACTTGCTTGTGTTACCAAAGCTTTATTGACGGAAACAAATGCTTTTCCTTCGATAGATTTTAAACTGTCCGTAATAGCAAAAGCCGTAGCTTCAAGATGATCTTTTGCACGACCAATAGTTCCTTTTCTGTAAACAGCTTCGGTTAATGATGGTCCAATATAAGAATATGCAACAGTTGTAGCGCCTTTCGCCAATAGATTTTCCGCTTTCAAAGCATCAATCCACATTGCCCAATCTTCGCCGCCCATTACAGCAACAGTGTTCGCAATATCATCATCTTGACAAGGTTCAATACTAATATTAGAAACTAAACCTGTATGAAAATCAACGGTTTTGTTCGTATAAGTTGTTCCAATTGGTTTCAAAACGGAACGATGCAAAACTCCGGTAACCGGATGAACACGAACAGGGGAAGCTAAACTATAAATTATCAAATCAATTTGACCTAAATCAGCTTTAATCAAATCTAAAGTTTGTCTCTTAACTTCATTTGAAAATGCATCTCCATTAATACTTTTTGCATATAATCCTGCTTTATGAGCTTCGTTTTCAAAAGCTGCCGAATTATACCAACCTGGCGAACCTGGTCTTCCTTCAACGGGAGGTTTTTCGAAAAACACACCAATCGTTCCAGCATCAGAACCAAAAGCACTAGTAATTCTTGAAGCTAAACCAAATCCGGTTGAAGCTCCTATTACTAAAACTTTTTTTGCTCCATCGATGTGTCCTTTTGATTTTACGTATTCGATTTGATTTTTTACGTTTTGTTCGCATCCTTTTGGGTGTGATGTCAAACAAATAAATCCTCGCATTCTAGGTTCTATAATCATATATTAAAGTTATTCAGGTTATTCGGTATTTTTAAGGTGACAAATATAAGGCATTTCTTTAGTTCAGCAAGGCTTTTGCGTGGTTTAATGCTGAATCGGAAACTACAGTTCCAGACAACATTTGCGCTATTTCGACAATGCGCTCCTCACTTGATAATAATTTTAATTCTGATTGTGTGTCTTCGCCAATAGTTGATTTTGAGACTTTGAAATGTGCAGTTCCTTTTGCCGCTATTTGTGGTAAATGTGTAATGGCAAAAATTTGCATTGTCTGACTCATTTCCTTCATAATTTCACCCATTCTGTTGGCTATTTCTCCTGAAACTCCCGAGTCAATTTCATCAAAAATCAATGTAGGAAGTTTAGAATATTGTGCCAAAATTGCTTTTACAGCCAGCATAATCCTTGACATTTCACCACCGGATGCTACTTTTTTCAATAATCCAAAGTCAGTTCCTTTATTAGCCGAAAATAAAAATTGAAGCTCATCTTTTCCATTTTCAAAATAAGTTGAAGTAGAATTGATGTCAATTTTGAAACGAACATTTGGCATTCCCAAAGTTTCTAAAATTGAAATTAGCTTATTGGATAAAACCGGAATAGAATCCATTCTTTTCTTGTGAATCGTACTTGATAAAGCATCTAATGTTAGAATTTTCTGTTGAATTGAATTAGTCAAAGCTGCAATTTCGGCTTCTAAATTTCCAATTTCTAAAAGTGAGTCATCCAACTTATTTTGAATTTCCAATAATTCTTCAACTGTGGAAACTTGGTGTTTCTTTTGCAAACTGTAAATCATTTGCAATTTTTGGTTGATTAATTCCAATTTCTCCGGATCATTGATGAGTTTCTCTGAACATCGATTCAATTCATCCGAAATATCATCAAATTCAATAGTTAAACTAGTTATACGTTCTAATAAAGAGTGATAATCTGGCGAAAAAGAAGCTATTTTTTGCAAGGAAACTTTAATTTCCTTCAAATTGTGCATCACTCCTATTTGATCTTCATTGGCTATAGCCAAAGACTTGTCAAGAGATTCTTTTATAATTTCGACATTATTGAGTTTTTCAAAATCCGCTTCAAGAGATTCTTGCTCGCCTGATTTCAAATTTGCTGTAATTAATTCGTCTAATAAAAACGTATTGTATTCCTGTTCTTTGTTGGATTCAGCTTGCTTTTTTAATAGTGAATTCAACTTGGATTTATCCGATTTATAGCTCTTCAAAAGCACTTGATAATCCAAAATAGTGGATTGATTATCAGCAATAGCGTCAATAATTTCGAACTGAACTTTTTCTTCAGAAAGCTCCTGAGTTTGATGTTGGGAATGAATGTCAATCAGGAATAAACTCAATTCCTGCAATTCTTGAAGATTTACTGGACTGTCATTGATAAAAGCTCTTGATTTTCCAGAAGGAAGAATTTCACGTCGAATGATAGTTTCGTCTTCATAATCTAAATCATTGGCTTCAAAAAACGGAAGTAGATTATATTTTGAGATATCAAAATGAGCTTCGATAATACACTTTTCTTCTTTGTTTTTTAAGGAAGTCAAGTCGGCTCTTTTTCCTAAAACCAATCCTAAAGCTCCTAAAATTATAGATTTTCCTGCGCCAGTTTCCCCCGTAATAATCGAAAAACCTTTAGAAAAATCGATAGCCAATTTTTCAATTAAAGCATAGTTTTTTATCGACAGGGAAGTTATCATTTATATAATTTTATGAAGAAAAACAGAAATTTTGTGAAAAATTCGAAAAAAATTAATATTTAATCAGTGCCCATTTACTGGAGTTTAAAGGAGAAGTTTTATTCAAACTTTCCACTAAATCCGTGATGGAAATACTTGGTCCACCTGAAAAAATAGAAACTATTTCATCTGATTTGGCATCAAAAAACACTCGAGTCACAAATGCATTTGGTTTTACAGTATTTAGCTTTCCTAAATTAAGCAAAGAATTTTTAATTTTTTCTTTTGCAGATTTCAAATCCTGACTCATTACATCCAATCCTGAGTGATAGGCAAATGAGGTTTGGCGAACTTCATTAAATACTGGCGCTAATAAATCATTTACTAAATAGTATCTGCTTTGATTTCCGTCAGTTTGGCTCCAGCCTTTATAACCGCTTTGTTGAGCAACATTAGAAATGTTTTGAGCGATTTCAAAATAAGAATTTCCAGCTAATGGCACAAAACTATCAGCATCCATTCCTAATATGATATAGCTGTAAAAAGAAACTACCGAAACCAGATTTGATTCAAATTCGGCCGGATTAAAGATTAGACTTTCAAATTCTGCATATCTAAAACTAAAATCTTTATCATTAAAATTAAATACTGGTGATGAATAAGATGAATTATAGATAAGTCTTGAAGACTGAACCTGAATTGTAGCTGTAAATTGATCTGATTCATTCGATGAAATGGTGATAAACATCGAACAATTAATTTTTTCGTTTTGTTTATAGGTTAATGCTGTCCAATGTGTTTGATTAACAAACTCACTTAATGATGTTTCTAAAGTCTTAAAAACCTGTTGGTTTGCATTATTAAGTTTTTGTGTATTTACCGTCACAGTACAGTTCAACTCTTGAGAATGAGCAAACCCAAATGTGAGTAACAAGAAAAAAGTAATTATTCTGATCATAAAAAATGTGCTATTACTTTGTTTAAAATATCATCGGCAACTGCTTCTTTCGATTTTAATTCCATTGGTTCAACCTTGAAATTTTTATCTATAAAAGTAATTTTATTGGTTGGTTTTCCAAAACCAGCTCCTTGATCCTGCAAAGAATTAAGAACTATCAAATCTAGGTTTTTTTTCTGAATTTTCAACTTTGCATTCTCAATTTCATTTTCTGTTTCCAAAGCAAAGCCAATTAAAAACTGATTTTTCTTAATTTCGCCCAATGAAGCCAAGATATCTTTCGTTTTTTCGAGTTCAATGGTAAAATCATCAGCTTCTTTTTTTATTTTTTGAAGCGCTATATTCTTTGGCTTATAATCCGCCACTGCAGCTGCTGAAATAGCCACATCAACATCATCAAAATATTGATGGCAAGCATCATACATTTCTTGAGCCGAAACAACACGAATCACTTTTACTAAATTATTCTCCATTTTTAAATGGGAAGGTCCAGAAACTAAAATTACCGAAGCTCCAAGATTTGCTGCACTTTGTGCAATATCAAAACCCATTTTTCCAGAAGAATGATTTCCTATAAAACGCACAGGATCTATAGCTTCGTATGTAGGACCAGCAGTAATCAGTATTTTTTTTCCTTTAAGAGGCAATTTACTTTCTAAATCGGCTTCTAGAAATGCAACAATATGTTCCGGTTCAGACATTCTTCCTTCGCCTGATAAACCACTTGCTAATTCTCCGCTTTCGGCAGGAATCATTGTGTTTCCGTACTGTTCTAATTTATTAAAGCTGGCTATTGTAGATGGATGAATATACATATCCAAGTCCATTGCCGGAGCAAAATAAACAGGACATTTTGCCGATAAATAAATAGCAAGTAAAAGATTGTCGCAAGCTCCATTTGCCATTTTTGACAATGTATTTGCGGTTGCAGGAGCAATAACCATCAAATCTGCCCAAAGACCTAATTCAACATGGCTATTCCATTTTTCATTGTCTTCGTCTTGGTCGTAAAAACTAGAATAAACGGGGTTCTTAGATAAGGTTGATAACGTAAGTGGCGTTATAAAATCCTTAGAAGCAGGTGTCATTATCACTTGGACATGTGCACCTGCTTTTATAAAAAGTCTAACTAATGTAGCTGTTTTATAAGCTGCAATTCCACCGGAAATACCCAGTAAAATTTTTTTTCCGCTTAAAACTGACATTTATAGATATTATTTGGTTCCTTCTCTATGGTAGATTTTACCATCTAACCATTCTTGAACTGCCAAAGCGTGTGGTTTTGGCAATTTTTCGTAAAACTTTGAAACCTCAATTTGTTCCTTGTTTTCAAAAACTTCTTCAAGACTGTCATTGTAAGTAGCAAATTCTTCTAGTTTTTCGGTCAATTCTTTTTTGATTTCAGAATTGATTTGATTTGCTCTTTTAGCCATAATTGTAATAGCTTCATACACATTTCCTGTAGGCTCTTCAATAATATTTTTATTGTAAGTTATTGTGTTTACCGGAGCATTTGTCTTTCTTAAATCCATGACTTTATTTATTTAGTGAAATTTTTTAAATCTGTTTCAATACGAACAAACATTTCGTCCGCAGTCTTTTTGTATTTTGTATCGGGCTTAAATTTAATTAAAGAGTAATAAGCTGTTTTAGCTATATTTAATCGTTCTGCCATTTTTGAAGGAATACTGTTAATTCCCAATTGGTAAGCTGAATCATATTTATAGAACAGTGCATCTTCCTTAAATGGTGTTCCAGGATAATCTTCAACAAAGTTATCAAGAGCCACCATTGCTGATTTATAATCTAAAATAGTGTTGTATTGCTTTGCATTTTCATAAACTTTTTTCTCTATTTTTTCATTTAAAGCTCTTAGCGTCTTATTGGCTTCTGGCAAATAGGTCGAATTTGGATACGAATCTATAAAACCCTGTAACTTATCAATTGCCTTGAAAGTATCGGTTTGATCTAAACTATATACTGGCGAAAGCATCGAAAAACATTTTGCTCCAATATATGCTGCTTCTTCCGATTTTTCACTTTTTGGATAACCAGAAACAAAACTTTCAAATTGGTATGCCGCTAAATAATATTGTTTCGTTTTGTAATAAGATTGAGAAAACATATAAAATAATTTCTCAGCCTGAGGTTTTCCTCTATATGCTGGCGCAATTTGCTCAATAAGTCTAATGGCGTCGTTATATTTTCCGGCATCATATAATTTAGTGGCCATTTCAAACTTTACAGCAACATCTTCGGTTTTTAGTGCTTTTTGATATTCACTACAAGAACCAAAAACGACAACAAGAAGCAATAGAGATAATAATTTTTTCATTTTTTTTATTTACTTTTTTTATGATTTAGAAGAAAGTCAGACTTTCAAATACCATACCGAAGTTTCGGTGGCAAATTTAGGTATTAATTTAGCCACTACAAAATATATTTTTTTATTAAAAAAAGATGGTTTTTTATGTCAATTTATTGATTTTTTTGATAAATTGATCAATTCTATTGCCAAGTGATTCATCAACTTTCACTAATGGCAAACGAACTGTGTTGTCCGCTATTCCCAATGACTGAAACACTTGTTTGATTCCTGCAGGATTTCCTTGTTCGAAAATCATATCAATACAATCAGCAAAAAGGTATTGCAATTTAAAGGCGTCATCAACTTTTCGATTTAAACCCAAACGCATCATTTCGGAAAATTCTTTTGGAAAACCCTGAGCAATTACAGATATAACGCCAGATCCTCCTGCTAAAACCATTGGCAAAGCAATCATATCGTCGCCAGAAAGCACTAGGAAATCTTTTGGTTTATCTTTTAATAATTGCATAGCCTGAATCATATCGCCGGCAGCTTCTTTAATGGCTACAATATTTTTGAAATCATTTGCTAATCGAATCACTGTTGATGGCAACACATTACTTCCAGTCCTGCTTGGAACATTATACAAAATGACAGGAATTGGAGAAGCTTCAGCAACGGCTTTAAAATGTTGATAGATTCCTTCTTGAGTTGGCTTATTATAATAGGGAGAAATAGAAAGTATCGCTACAAATTGCGACAAATCTCTATTTTTAAGTTCCTCGACAACTTCCATAGTGTTGTTTCCTCCTACTCCAAGTACCAGAGGCAATCTTCCATTATTAGCTTCGACGATGGTCTTGATTACAAATTCTTTTTCATCCTGAGACATAGTTGCATTTTCGGCAGTTGTGCCAAGTACCACAAGGTATTCAACTCCTCCATCAATAGAGAAATTTACTATTCTTATTAATGCTTCGGTATCAATTGAAAAATCTTTTCTAAAAGGAGTTGCAAGGGCAACACCTGTTCCTATTAATGATTGCATAATTTGTTTTATATTTTGTTTAATATTTTTAAATACCTAAATAATTCGTGAACAAAAACGCTATAATTCTCGGCGTTGGTATTGATCATCAAATGATTTAATCTCTTATCTACAGATGAAAATCCAACTTTAAAATGAGCTTTAGAACTATGAGTTATCTTTAGTAAAAAAGCTTTCTCCACATCATAATAACTTATTAATAAATCAAATTTTTCGTTAATGAAATCATTTACTACCGGATTCGTGATTTGTGTATTCCAATTTATATGTTTTTTTCCAAATGTTGGTTGAGAATACACTTCATTTTTTTTCCATTTATCTCTGTAAACAATAATTTTAATATTGCCTTCGAGAATTCCATTTGCAATCAATTCGTTTACCAAAGCTTCTTTTTCAAAAAAATAACTTTCATCTATAAGCAAACCAACGGTTTGCACAGAAACAGTTGATGTACTTGCCTTGACATTATGTAAATTATTTTTTAAAATTTTAATTAAAAAATAATCCTTTATATAATTTAAAAACATACTACTTTTACCTGATTACAAAATTAATTAAATTAAGTCGCATTACAGATGGTAAATCTAAAAAAGTATAATGGTGTTTTGAAACTTTTTGTTATATTCTTAACACTTTTTTTAATTGTTTCCTGTGCTAAACAAAGTTATTATGTTTCTAAAATAGAAGGAAAACGAATAACAGTTACTGACAAAGAAACTCAAAATTCTCAAATTGAAGACTATATCAAACCATACAGAGAAAACATCAACAAGGATTTGGACAGTGTTTTGGCTTATTGCCCAGTGACTTTGGATAAAAGTGATGGCAAATGGCAAACTACCATTGGTAATTTGATGGCTGATGCCACTTTGCAAAGAGGAAATATAGTTTTCAAGGCTCGCGAAAAAAAAGAAATTAATTTATGTATTCTCAATAACGGCGGGATTCGCGCTATGCTTCCAAAAGGAAATGTTACCAGCAGAACTGCTTTTGAAATAATGCCTTTTGAAAATGGACTTGTTGTGATAGCATTAAAAGGAGAACAGATTTTTGAAATGGTCGACTACTTTATTGCTACAAAAAAACCGCATCCGTTATCAGGAATTACGTTTACAATCAGCAAAGATAATGTTGCAAAAAACATATTAGTGAATGGAAAACCAGTCGAAAAAGATGCTATTTATTATGTAGCCACGAATGATTATTTATCGAACGGAGGTGATAATATGAATTTCTTTAAAAAAGGAGTCCAAAAATATGATTTGGACTATAAATTAAGAAATGTTTTAATTGATTATTTCAAGGAAGTAGATACGATTCCTGTGATAAATGACGTGAGAATTAGTATTGAATAAGATTCAGGTTGCAGGTTGCAGGTTGCAGATTGCAGATTTCAGGTTGCAGGTTGCAGATTTCAGGTTGCAGGTTGCAGGTTGCAGATTTTAAAAAAGTGTTGAATAAAGCAAAAAATATATAGTTATTCTATTGCCTAGCCCCGATTGCAGCGGAAATCCCACGCTTTTTTGCGTGGATTGAAACGGAAAGCGGGAAGTAGCTCCAAAAAAAATAAAAAATGAAAAGAAGAGATTTTATAGAGAAAACGGCTGCAAGCACGGCTTTGTTGAGTTTAGGTTTGTCGTTGAGCAGTTTTAAATCAGATATTAAACATATAACGATACTTCATACTAATGATGTTCACAGTCATATTGATCCTTTTCCAATGGATAATCCTCGAAATCCAAATATGGGCGGCGTTGCCAGAAGAGCTTCTTTAATTGAGACCATTCGTCAGGAAAATCCAAATGTATTGTTGCTTGACGCTGGTGATATTTTTCAAGGAACTCCCTACTTTAATTATTATGGCGGCGAGTTGGAATTCAAATTGATGAGTATGATGAAATATGATTTGTCAACCATTGGAAATCACGATTTTGACAATGGAGTTGACGGTTTAACTGCCCAAATGCCTCACGCTACTTTTGAATTTGTTTCGGCAAATTACGATTTTAAAAACACTACGATGGATGGTTTTGTAAAACCGTTCAAGATTTTTAATAAAAATGGAATAAAAATTGGCGTTTTTGGCCTTGGAATTGAACTTGAAGGCCTAGTAGATAAAAGAATGTACAAGGAAACTGTGTACAATAATCCTTTAGAAACGGCACAAGATATGGTCCGGATTCTAAAAAAAGAAAATAAATGTGACTTGGTTATTTGCCTTTCACACCTTGGATATAAATACAGTAAAGAAGATTCAAATAAAATATCCGACTTGAAATTAGCGGAACTTACAAAGGATATTGACTTAATTATTGGTGGTCACACCCATACTTTTTTGGATAAACCTACTGTTGCAAAAAATCTGGATGGTAAGGAAGTTTTGGTTAACCAAGTGGGTTGTTACGGAATAAATCTGGGACGAATTGATTTTTATTTTGATAATGACAAGTCCAAATCTTCTGTTGGAAAATCAATTGTCGTTTAATCTTTCAATAGCTCTAACAAATTTATAAAAGGCATAATAGACCGCCGCGTTCAAAATCATTGCCAATGGTCTGAAGCTGACAGGAGAAAGATCTGAGAGATAATACTTCTCGATAAAAACAATAAAATATTGGGTAACCGATAAAAGTCCAAATATAAAAAACCAAGGAGTATCTTTTTTCCCATTATTCATAACATAATAGGATAAAGTCATTCCGGCAATTATGGAAATCAAAATATTTTGAATTATCAAAATCCCATAACTTCTAGCTGTTATTTCACTTGTTATAGACAATAAATAGAAGAAAAAAAACATAAAAGGAATCATTCCTATAAGCAACGGAATATAATCCTTGAGTTTTATTAGTTTGATGATATAATAAATTATCAATAATCGATGTACGAAAAAGGCAATCAATCCCAAGAACAACATTTTTTCAGTATCATAAATAAAAAACACATTGGTAATCAAGGAAAAGAATATTGTCAAGAAAAAAAGTGGGTTTCTTTGGTTTGAAGTATTCCAATAAAGCACCATTAACACTATTGAAATTAGTGGTTTAAAAACGAACAGGGCAGGTTTGTATGGAAAAAGCTCTGCGGTTACCTCAACCGCAGCTATAGCAAAATATAAAACTATAATAAGTTTTTCGAGATCACTTTCTTTTTTAAAAATCTCCATTGTTTTCTTATATTAGTCTTTATTAATCAATTCCATAAAATCCATTTCTGAAATTATTGGAATATTTAGCTTAACAGCTTTCTCTAATTTTGCAGGTCCCATATTAGCTCCGGCAACTACATAATCTGTTTTTGTAGATATAGAACTTCCTACTTTTCCGCCATTGTCTTCGATTGATTTTTTTAAATCGTCTCTCGAAAATTGTTCGAAAACGCCAGAAACAACAAAGGTTTTTCCTTCGAGTTTATTGGTGGCATTCGGATTTATAATTTCGATAGTTTCAAATTGAACTCCGTAACTTTTCAATCTTTCAATTATACGTCTATTTTCCTGATTTTCGAAAAAATCAATTACGCTTTGTGCAATTCGATCCCCGATTTCGTCTACCAAAACCAAATCCATAATACTGGCTTGACTTAATGCATCAATACTTTTATAATGTTTCGCTAATTTTTTGGCCACTGTTTCTCCCACGAATCGAATTCCAATAGCATACAAAACACGTTCAAAAGGAACTTTCTTTGAATTTTCAACTCCTTTAACCAAGTTTTCTGCCGATTTTTGAGCCATCCTTTCCAAAGGCAGAATTTGACTTACTGTCAATTCATACAAATCTGCATAATTATGAACCAATCCATTATTAAATAATAAAGCCACCGTTTCTCCGCCAAGACCTTCTATGTCCATTGCTTTTCTGGAAATATAATGTTGAATTCTTCCGATAATTTGTGGTGGACAACCATAAAAATTGGGGCAATAATGATTGGCTTCGCCTTCGCTTCGAACTAATTCTGTTTGGCATTCCGGGCAATGCGTGATGTATTTTGTAGGTTCGGAATTTTCTGGTCGTTTGCTAAAATCCACAGCAATAATTTTCGGGATAATCTCCCCTCCTTTTTCCACAAAAACGGTATCACCTATACGAATATCTAATTTTTCGATTTGGTCAGCATTGTGCAAAGAAGCTCGTTTCACTATTGTTCCCGCTAATTGAACCGGAACTAAATTGGCAACTGGTGTTATCGCACCGGTTCTTCCCACTTGGTAGGAAATTGAATTTAATAGTGTAGAAACTTGCTCTGATTTGAATTTGTAAGCTATTGCCCAACGAGGTGATTTAGCAGTAAATCCTAATTCATCTTGATGTTCGAACTGATTCACTTTTATAACGACACCGTCTGTTTCATAAGGCAAATTATGTCTGTGAATATCCCAATAATCTATAAACTGGAAAACTTCTTCTAAATTCTGAGCTAGCTTAGCTTCTTTGGGCACTTTGAAACCCCAATTTCTAGCAGTTTCCAGGCCTTCAAACTGAGAATTAAATGGCAATTTATTTCCAATGATGAAATACAACAAACAATCCAAAGGTCTTTTCGCAACCTCAGCGCTATCCTGTAATTTTAAACTTCCCGAAGCCGTATTTCTAGGGTTAGAATAGGGTAATTCACCAATTTCGATTAATTCCTGATTCATTTTTTCGAACCCTGCAAAAGGCAAAATGATTTCGCCACGAACATCAAATTTATCCGGGAAATTTCCTTTTAACTTTAAAGGAATTGATTTAATGGTTTTTATATTATTGGTAACATCATCTCCTTGAACACCATCACCACGAGTTACGGCGCGTTTTAGCTTTCCATTTTCATAAGTGATACTTATTGATGCACCATCGTATTTTAATTCGCAGGTGTATTCTAATGGAACTTCCCCCAACACTTTCTGAACACGTTTTTCCCAGTCTAATAATTCCTCTTTAGAATAGGAATTATCCAGGGAATACATTCTGTACTCGTGCTTTACGGTTTCAAAGTTTTTGGTAATTGTTCCTCCTACGCGTTGCGTTGGAGAGTTTTCGTCAAAGAATTCCGGGTGTTTATTTTCTAACTCTTGAAGCTGCTTTAGTTTTAAATCAAATTCAAAATCAGAAATTGTTGGTTTGTCCAACACATAATAATTATAGTTGTGTTGGTTTAATTCCTCTCGTAATTTTTGAATCGTATTTTGAATATCCATAGAAAATAAAATTGGCTATTTTAGCTTTTGAAATAAGGGACTAAAATAACCAATTTAATAGAAAAAACGATAAAATTACGATTCAATAATCGAAATAATTTGTTTGTATAATTGACCGTCGCTTAAAAACGACCCTTGTTGAATTAATCCAAAAATAGAAGTATTGCGTTCTTCGGTAAATTCTTTTTTACCAGTTTTAATTTCGATGGTTTCAGTAAACATATTGTCGCTCAACCATTGCAAGCCTTCTTTAGTTAAAAAATCAGTTTCAGGAACCAATGATTTCAAAACAATAGATTGAACATATGTATCAAAGCATTGGAAAAGGAAAATGTGATTTTTAGAGAAATGCTCTAAATATTCGGCTCTGCCAAGAACACCTTCCCAAACCAAATCTGAGAAAACATCTAATTCTTGCTCGGCAACTTCTGGTTTTTCGATTTTAATTTTATCCCATTCTGCTTTATCAATAGCTTGTGTAGCGAGAAAATTGATGAATTCTTGGTGTAATTCCTCGAATTGTTCTTTTGTTAATCTTGAGTATTTCATTATTTAGTCATTGCGAGGAACGAAGCAATATCGTTCCAAATTATTAAAAGTTAAAAAAGATGAGATTGCTTCGTTCCTTGCAATGACATCAAAAAAAGCCCTCTCGAACGAGAAGGCTAATTTAAAGCTTTTCTGATAATTAGAAAATATATCTGATACCAAATTGTGCTTGCCATCTTGAAGCTAAACTAGCATCATAAGCAAATGTTTTGGTTAGCGCACCATTAAATGTATAAGTTGGTACATTATTTACTACACTTACACCTATTGGCTGAACACTGTTAGGTTGTTGAATTAAACCCCAATCAGAATTCAATAAATTTCCAAGATTTAAAACATCAAGACTCAATTGAATGGTATTCAATTTTTTAGAAGCACCGACTTTAAAGTTATAATCTTGTAATACTTTAAAATCCCATTTTCCTCTCCAAGGCGCTAAAGCTCCATAACGTTCAGCATATTGACCTCTACGTCCACTCAAATAATCATCTTGGTTGATGTAATTATCATAAGCCGTACTTTGTCCTACCCCAGTAAAGGCCATTGTAGCAATCTCAGCGGTTGTAGGAATGTAAATTAAGTCATTTCCAAACGCGCCATCATTGTTAATATCACCACCGTATGTATAATTAAAACGTCCTCCTTGAGCATATTCAAAGAAAGTTGATACCGTAGTTGCCCACTTATCATCAGTTCCATATTTCCATTTTTTAGAACCTACACCAATAAAGCGGTGCGTATCTCCGTATTTAGAATTAGAAAGTTGATCGTTATTTACATTTCCTAAAGCAGGATTAAAATTGAATGCATCTCCTGTAATCTCTGCTTCAATTGAATTAACATCCATTGATTTCAAATAGTTATAAGCAACACTAGCGAACAATCCATTATCAAAGGTTTTTTGAAGTTTTACCGAACTATTAAATGCGCTTCCTTTATTAGAATTAGTCAATACATAAGCGTGGGAATCTGCTGGGAATCCAAAATCAGTCCAAACACCTTTATCACTAGCAGCATAAATTGGTCTATCATCTGCGCCAACTAATTTGCTAGTTGGTGTTTTCAATCCCCAATCCTGAACGTGTACAGCATTTAAATCATTATTATAGGACATATCAACAGTCAAAATATAGCCTCCTTTAAATTTGTGATCCAAACCTAAACTTGTTCTCCAAACTTGAGGAAATTTAAAATCAGTGTCGACAACTTGATAGAAAAATGGATCAATACCACTTACTTGATTTCCTATCCATACAAATGGAAGCCTTCCAGTAAAAATACCAGTTCCACCGCGCAATTGAGTCGTTTTTTCACCATTGGCATCCCAATTGAAACCAACTCTTGGAGACCACAAAAATGAATTTCCAGGCAATACTGTCGAATCAAGATTTACAGTACTTCCGTCTTTTGGGTCATAATAGTTAATTCCTGGTAAATACCCTTCTGAATTATCAGTATCAATGAATTTCTGAATATTATCAGCAGTGTTAAAATATAATGGTTTATCTGCTCTTAAACCGTAAATTAATTTAAAATTATCATTGATATTCCATTCATCTTGCACATAAAAAGCCAATTGTCCAACAGTTGTTTCAGACAAATTCCAACCTCCATCAGTTCCTGCTTCTAATTTATTTTTAGCATCAAATGTTGCTTGAGCACTAGCGAAAGCGGTTGCGTAATAACCACTTGCTATATTGGCATCAAAACCAGTCATATCAACACTTCCAAAAACATCAAAACCATACCCTTTTAAGTTGAATGAATTTTTGAAAATGAATTTTTCAAAAGAAAATCCAGCTGTAAATGTGTGATTTCCTCTAACAATATTTAAATTATCAGTAATTTGAATTACTTTTTGGTCTAACCTGTTATTTATTGAAAATGGTTCATGTCCTGCAATAATATATGGGGAACCATCTTTTGTTATACTAATAACAGGAGCTGGTGCAGAAAATGGGTTTCTAAAATCATTAAAATGAGTATAACCCGCTTGTAATTTATTAGAAATTGTTTCTGTAATTTTTGAATTCAATTCTACTAAAAATGAACTAATTTGGTTGTTTATTTCATAACCCGAGTTTTCAAACTGCATTGTATTGTTATCTGGTCCTCTACGACGAATTGCCGTTGGGTGCGCAGGTTTGTCTTTAGATGCGTCTAAAAAGTTATAAATGAAAGCTAATTTGTGATCATCGTTAATATTCCAATCAAACTTTACAATACCTTTACTAGAATTAGAATTATGAGTAAAACCTTGATAAGCTCCAGAATTATATCCAAGTTTACTCAATTCTGTAGAAACGTGCATTAAATCTGTGGCTAACACTCTAGATTCATTTACACCTGTTGTACTATTACCATCATTGGCAACAACATTTGAACCTGAATCACTACGTTGATCAATTTCATAATTAGCAAAAAAGAATAATTTATCTTTAACAATTGGACCTCCAATGCTAAAACCAGTTTGAGTTTGCTCTAAATTTGGGACAACAATATCTTGACCTTTTACTCTGTCTCCTGTCATAGCATCATTTCTGAAATAGCCATAAGTAGTTCCGTGAAATTCATTTGTACCTGATTTTGTTACTGCATTTACAGAAGCACCAGTAAAGCCAGATAAAGTAACATCATAAGGAGCAACTGCAACTTGAATTTGCTCAATCGCATCTAAGGAAATTGGCTGCGCCCCTGTTTGCCCGCCTGGAGTTGCAGCATCCAATCCGAAAGGGTTGTTAAAAATAGCCCCATTCAAAGAATAGTTATTGTATTGATCATTTCTACCTCCGAATGAACCTCCACTCGCAGATGGCTCTAATCGAGTAAAATCATCGGCCGATCTAGAAATAGAAGGCAATGTAGACAATTCTTTTCTACCAATAGTTGTTTCGGCACCAGTTCGACCACTCCCGAAAACTTTGCTTTTTGAAGTTACTTTTACTTCATTTAGGCTTTGACTTTCGCTAACCAAAACAAATTCAAGTGCAGAAGTTTTTCCTAATTCAAGGAATACATCAGCAATTTCTTGAGTTTTATAGCCTACAAAGGTTACAACAATTTTGTAAGGTCCACCTACTCTCATATTTAAGATATTGAATCGTCCGTCTTCATTTGACAATGCCGAATATTTGGATCCTGTAGGCGTATGTACTGCCTGAATAGTAGCTCCGGGAAGCGACTCTGAATTAGAATCCTTCACGGTTCCCTTAATGCTTGAAGTTGTAGTTTGCCCAATCATTGAATGAAAGGCAAACAAAAGAAACAAAAATGTAACAATTTTTTTCATATTTTTTGATTTTAGTTAGTAAGTAAACTTAGACAAAAAAAAGCCACTCCTAGGAGTGGCTTTACTATTTTGTAAACAAACAGTGTTAACAAATTATGCTTTCTCAGCAATAATTTCATAAGGTAATTCAACTACTACATCTCTGTGTAATCTGATGCTTGCAGCATATTTACCAGTTCTTTTAACAATACCGCTTGTGATAAATTTTCTTTCGATTGCTTGACCCGCTTTTTCCAAAGCTTCTGCAATATCAATATTTGTGATAGATCCAAAAAGTTTTTCTCCACCTGCTTTTGCGAAAATTTTAATTTCCAATGCTTTTAAGATTTCTGCCAATGCTTTTGCATCGTTTACAACCTTAGCTTCTTTGTGCGCTCTTTGTTTTAGATTTTCAGCCAATACTTTCTTTGCAGAAGGAGTAGCTAATTGTCCGTGACCTTGTGGGATTAAAAAGTTACGACCGTAACCGTTTTTTACATTTACCACATCATCTTTAAAGCCTAAATTTTGAACGTCTTTTTTTAATATAATTTCCATGTTGTTGTCCTTTGTTATTAGAAGTTAGTCCCGCTGAAGCGGGACAACAAACTGAGTTTTTTTAATATTATTTTAGCAAATCAGCCACATATGGCATTAATGCTAAGTGACGCGCTCTTTTTACAGCTACTGACACTTTTCTTTGGTATTTCAATGAAGTTCCAGTTAAACGACGAGGAAGAATTTTTCCTTGCTCATTAACGAATTTCAATAAGAAATCGGCATCTTTATAATCAATATATTTGATACCTGATTTTTTGAAACGACAATACTTTTTAGTTTTGTTTGTTTCTATATTTAAAGGAGTAAGATATCTGATATCTCCGTCTTTTTTTCCTGAAGCTGATTGTTGTAATGTTGCCATAATGATTAAGCTTTTGCAGATTTAAGTTTAGTTCTTCTTCTTTCAGCCCAAGAAATAGCATGTTTGTCAAGACTTACAGTCAAGAAACGCATAACTCTTTCGTCACGTCTAAATTCGGTTTCAAAAGCAATTAGGACTTCTCCTGCTACTTTGAATTCAAATAAGTGGTAAAAACCAGATTTTTTGTTTTGGATTTCGTAAGCCATTTTTTTTAGGCCCCAATCCTCTTTCGATACCATTTCAGCTCCACGGCTAGTAAGAAAATCTTCAAATTTGCTTACTGTTTCCTTTACCTGAACTTCAGATAAAACGGGATTTAAAATGAAAACAGTTTCATAATGATTCATAAATATGTATGTATTTGTTAATTTGGGTGCAAAAGTAATTATTTTTTTCTAATAAACAAACAAAATTAAACTTTAATCGTCATAATGCAAAAAAAGCCGATAAAGATTAGGTTATATTAAAAACGTATAGTACTTTTACTATCCCGAATCTTAAATAATATAAATTATGAAACTAAATTGTGTCGTTGTAGATGATAGTTCCATTCAGAGAATGATTATCACAAAGTTAGTAAATAATCACCCAAATCTACATTTAATAGGTGATTTTTCTAACGCAATAGAAGCAAAAGGATGCATGACCATACATAATGTGGACTTGATCTTTTTAGACATTGAGATGCCCGTTATTAGTGGTTTCGATTTTTTGGATGGCTTAAAAACAAAGCCCCAAATTATTTTTATCACTTCCAAGGCTGAGTATGCCATGAAAGCATTTGATTATGATGCTACCGATTATCTTCAAAAACCTATCGCAGTAGATCGATTTAATGCCTCTGTAAAAAGAGCCATGGACTTGCATTTGCTAAAATCTGAAATTCACGAAGAAGATGGCGATCACATTTTTATTAAAAGTAACCTAAAAAAATTAAAAATTTTTACTGCTAAAATAAAATGGATTGAAGCTTTTGGTGATTATGTAAAAGTGGTTACCGAAGAAGATAGTAATCTGGTTCTTTCTACAATGAAATCTTTCGAAAAAGACCTATCAAAAGACAAATTTGTCAGAGTGCATAAATCTTACATTATCAATATTGATAAAGTAGAACGCTTCAACAGTAGATTTGCCGAAATTGGAATCACAAAAATTCCATTAAGCAGACATAAAAAAGAAGATTTAGTAAGAGCTTTGGCAATCAACTAATAAAAATCAACATTTACAGTCACTTTAATTGATCTGTATTGTGCAACTGCCTCAAAACTATTCAGCATTTTCTGGATAGTTTTTTTTGTGCCTTGCAAAGACTGATTTTGAGGGATTTTAATCATTATAGTTCTAATATATTCATTCCGTATTCTGGAAATTGGTGGTTCTTCAGGACCAAGAACCGGAATTGTCAAGTTTTGTTGAATCACTTGATACAACCACATTGAACCTTCCTTGAGTTTATCAAAATCCCTATGTTTCAAAGTCAGTTTTATGAGTTTGAAATAAGGTGGATATTTATAGATTTGTCTTTCGTACAACTGTTCATTGTACATTCCTAAATAATCATTTTGTACTACTTGCCGAATGGTATTATGGTCTGGATTATACGTTTGGATAATCACTTTTCCTTGTTTTTCGGAACGTCCGGATCGTCCCGAAACTTGTGTCATCATTTGGTAACTTCTTTCAAAAGCCCTGAAATCAGGATGATACAACATATTGTCGGCATTCATAATTCCTACTAAACTCACATTATCAAAATCTAACCCTTTGGCAAGCATTTGTGTTCCGACGAGAATTTCGACTTCTTGATATTTGAAACTATCAATAATCTTCTCAAAGCCAAATTTACCGCGAGTCGTATCCTGATCCATTCTTCCCACTTTCGCATTTGGAAATAATTCAACTAATTCCTGCTGAATTTGTTCTGTCCCAAAACCTTTTGTGGTTAAATGAATACTCGAGCAACTATGGCAATTCGTTGGTTTAGCCATTGAATATCCACAATAATGACAACGCAATTGATTCTTATGCTTATGATAGGTCAAACTCACATCACATTGCGGACATTGCGGAACGTGACCACAAGTCATACATTCTACAACAGGCGAAAATCCCCTGCGATTTTGAAACAAAATAACTTGTTCTCCCAAAGACAAAGCTGTTGAAATCTCTTCGATTAAAGTATCGCTAAAATGACCCGACATTTTCTTGCGAAAGTATTTGTCTTTCAAGTCCACCAATTCTATTTCGGGCATTCTGACGTTGCCGTATCTTTCGAAAATTTCGACTAAACCATATTTACCGGATTGAGCATTAAAATAAGTTTCAATACTTGGCGTTGCCGATCCCAATAAAACTTTTGCTTTAAAGCTGTTTGCCAAAACAATCGAAGCATCGCGAGCGTGGTATCGTGGCGATGGATCCACTTGTTTGAAGGTTTGCTCGTGTTCTTCATCAACAATGACCAAGCCCAAGTTGGAGAAAGGCAAAAACAAAGCCGATCTTGCTCCAATAACAATTTGTGCTTTTGGTGATTGTTCCAGAACTTGCTGCCATACTTCTACCCTTTCGTTGTTGCTGTATTTCGAATGAAAAACCGCCACTTTATTGCCAAAATAATCGCGCAATCGCCCAACTAGTTGAGTTGTCAATGCAATTTCGGGCAATAAATACAGAATTTGTTTTTCTTCTTTTATATACTCTTCGATGAGTTTAATATAAATTTCGGTCTTTCCGCTGGACGTTACTCCGTGCAAAAGACAGACTTCTTTTTGGGTAAAACTATCCTTAATTTCTTCGAAAGCTATTTGCTGTGCTTCGCTCAATTGCAGTAGTTCTTCTTTGGTTTTTCCAGAGAAGTTGACACGATCTACCTGAATATAATATTCTTCGAAAATTTCTTTATCAATCAATGCTTTTACAATTGCAGAAGTAGAATTAGCTGTTTCCGTAAGCTTTTTTACCGTAATTGGCTTTTTCTCCGAAGCACTTAATTGGAAAAAACTCAGTACTATTTCCTTTTGTTTATTGGCGTTTTTCAGTATTTCCAATAATTCGCTTAACCCTTCATTGGATTCGTATTTTGAATGTAATTTTACGTATCGAATGAGTTTTGGAGAATAAGTTTCCAGCATTTCTTCCTGCAGAACTAGAATGTTTTTGTCTATCAATTTTTGGATAACGGGAAAAATATTCTTCTTGTCCAAAATATTGATAATATCCTGAACCTTTAATGAACTTTGCTGTTGAAGTGCTTGATAAATCAAGTATTCCTCATCCGAAAGCAAGCTCTCATCCACAAAACCATCTTGCCTTTGGGAAATAATGGTTTCGCTTTCCAATAAAAGTGCCGATGGCATTGCACCGCGATACACATCACCAATGGCGCACATATAATAAGAAGCTATCCATCGCCAATGGTTGATTTGGATTTCAGTAACTATAGGTTTTTCGTCAAGGATTTGGTGAATTTCCTTGGCATCATACAATGTAGGTTTGTTTTCGTGAATTTCGATAACCAGTCCCGTATAGATTTTACTTTTGCCGAAAGGCACTGCCACCCGCATTCCTTTTTTGATATAATTATACTCGGCTTCCGAAACGCTGTACGTAAACGTTTTGGCAAGAGAAAGCGGTAAAATTACTTCGACGAAATGCATTTATTGTTTGGGATTAGACTGTTCCACATTCTTAGTAGGAAGATGTACTTTTGAATGTTTGAGCCTTAATTTATTTATGGATGCATTCAATTCGAATCCAAGGAGTAAAATCATGCAGTTGATCCAAATATAAAACATCAGAATTAATAAGGTTCCTATGGAGCCATACAATTCGTTGTACTTGGAAAATCTTAATACCCAAATTCCAAAAACATAAGAATCAAGTAGTATTAATATCGTAGTAAATACAGATCCTATAGAAATGAAAGGACCACCTATAAAATGTTTAGTTCCAAATCTGAAAAGGATTGATGTAGTTACTAAAATCATCAGTACTACAAAGGCATATCGCCCTAAAATGATTAACGGTATCTGATCGCTCAACACATCCTGAATAATTGTTTTTTGGATGAAAACCTCAAAAACCACAATTATGGCAATGGTGGCCAACAACAAAATCGACAATACTAGTGACATTCCAAGCGCAACCAAATATTGATGCAAAAATCCTCTTTTGATAAGCACATGCTTTGAAGATTCGAAACCACCAAGAATTCCATTCAAACCATTTGCCATAAGAAAAATAGACAAAATAAACCCTGTTGACAGCAATCCAGAATGACTATTATTCAGGATATCGTTAACAATATTAGCTATCGCATCAAAAGTGTTAGGTGGCACTCCTTCTCTTACAAATTGAAGAAAATCCAACTGAAATCCTTCGATTGGAATGTATGGAATGAGATTTAAAATAAACAATGCAAAGGGAAATAGTGCCATAAAAAAACTAAAAGCAATGGCACTGGCGTGATAGGTCAGCGCATTTTCCATTATTCCAAGTATGTACAATTCCAATAAGTCATAAAAAGACAATCCCGCCAACCACGGCAGTTTTATCCGTTTTAGTGGACGAACTAAATTGCGTAAAATGTGGATTCGCTCTATTCTTTCTTCTATTTCCTTACTCATAATTTTTCAGATGGCAGACTGCAGGTTGCAGACTGCAGGTTGCAGTTGCATATTGAAATATTCATAAAAATTTATCTGGATTATTCATCATATAGTTTAATAGCTTACCAACTTCAAGACTTTTTGATGTTAAAGTTTCAAAATTAATAGTATCAATATAATTACAAGCATTTGCATATTCTAACCATACTTGAGTTTCGGCATTTTCAGCATCACTATCTGTTAATTTCGAAACAAAATGTTTTTCATATCTTCTTTTTCTTGTTGATTCTGCGATATTAGCCGATACACTTCTGGAAGAACGCCTAATTTGATCTGTCAAAGAATATTTTTCTTCAGAAGGAAAACTTTTTGAAACTGAATAAATTTCCATTGCTAATTCAAATGATTTCTTATATGCTAGTAAATCCTGAAATCTCATATTCTTTTTTTTATTATTTATCTTATCTGTTTTCTGAAATCTGCAACCTGCTATCTGCAACCTGCTATCTGAATTTAAAAAGCCTTCAAGCTCAAATCCATATTGTAGACTGAATGCGTCAGAGCGCCTGACGAAATATAATCAACACCACATTCGGCATAAGCGCGAATGGTTTCTTCGTTGATGTTTCCTGAGGATTCTGTTTGGCATTTATTCCCGATTAAAGCAACTGCTTTCCGGGTATCTTCATAATTAAAATTGTCTATCAAAATTCTATAAATTCCGTCGCTTTTTAGAATTTCCATTATTTCATTTAGGTCTCTGGCTTCGACGATGATTTTTAAATCCAGATTTTTTTCTTTCAGATAGGCTTTGGTTTTGGCTATAGCCAAAGTAATTCCGCCAGCAAAATCAAGATGATTATCCTTGAGCATCACCATATCATATAGCGCAAAACGGTGGTTTTCTCCGCCTCCAATTTTCACTGCCCATTTTTCGCATGCTCGGAAACCTGGAGTTGTTTTTCGTGTATCAAGAATTTGTGTGTTTGTTCCTTGGAGCAAATCAACATAGCTTTTAGTTTTGGTGGCAATGGCGCTCATTCTTTGCATCGAATTGAGTACCAATCTTTCAGCTTTAAGGATGGATTGAGAACTTCCTGAAACATTAAAAACTACATCTCCATATTTTACCGAAGATCCGTCTGTGATAAAGGTTTCTACTTTTAGATTGCTATCGACATATTCGAAAATCATTTTGGCGAAAGCCACGCCAGCAATAATGCCGTCTTCCTTGACTAAAAGCTTTGCTTTCCCTGTTGCCGAAGCCGGAATACAAGCCAAGGAGCTGTGATCGCCATCGCCTACATCCTCACGAATGGCGTTTTCTATAATGAGTTGAAGTTCGTTGTTGAATTGTGTTTCGCTAATCATTTTATAATAAAATTTACAGAATGCTAAAATACCATTTTAATTGGTAATTTGAAAATTTGTGTGATTGTCAATTTAGAAACTTTTAGAAACAACTATGTTAAAAACCCAGAAATTTCAGGTGCATAAATAGAAAATTATGCTGCAAATAAAAAATCATTTCAAGAATGGGCAAGTATTTATTCTTACTTTAGCAATATCTAAAAAGAAAAGCTTGCCACACAAAGCTATCTTAATAAGGGTAGATTGGTTTGATTCTATCACACCAATTTACAAGTTGGCAGTAATGCACTGTGCGAACGAAAATCAAACATAATTATTTAATCTAAAAAATGACTGAATTTGCTCTTTATAAAAAATCGAATAAGTTTTATTGGAGCAACAATAAGATAATTTATTCTGCAATTTTTTTCTGTTGTGGTATTATGCTTTTTAGACAAAAAGTTCTTAATCTAGAAGAAAATTCATTTGATAAATTTTTTATGTGGCTAACAATTTTTGGATTTTTAAGCGGATTAGTTTCAAAAATTATCTGCTCTAATAAGGTTGAACCACTAAACGGAAATCTTGTAGGTTATTTAACATTTGAAAAGGAATTTATCAAAGTTAATGACGAAATATTTTTACTTGACAAAATAAAAAATATTCAAATCTCCAATGATGATTATATTGGAAAACGTGTAAATATATCAAAAGGGAATTTTGGGCCAGCACTTTCAAATGGAATCAACAATTTCATAATAATTTTCTTTGAATCCGGCCAAACAAAAAAATATCAATTTGAGTTGATTAATTCAGATGATTTCCAAAATGTAAGAACTACTTTGATTGAATATTACGTAATGAAGAAAATTGATTTTTGGGAATTAGCTAATGTTTTAGGAGAAAAAAGCACTGAAGAAATTGCTAAACTAACCAAACAAACTGAAGAAATAAGCACTACCACCAAAACACGTTTCTAGTCATTTGCAAATTTAGTAGAATTACCGTTTTTAATCTTTTTTTGGTTTAAACGAAAATACTTGTTTCATAAGTTGCAAACGTTTAAAGCCGCGAAACATTAAAAACATTTCCCAAAAATCATACAACTTGCTTTTCAAGCTCTTTTGATTATATTTGGTTAATAAATAATTCAAGAAATCAATCTACAAATTATTATGAAAATAAAAATTATACTAATCAGTATTATATTATCCCAGCAAATCATGGCTCAATCCTATCAAAAAATCCACGCCAAAGCGATTGTAGTAGATACTCACAATGATATTCTTATGCAAACAGCTGATAAAGGATTTGTGTTTGATAAAGATTTAAAAGGACTTACTCACAGTGATTTGGCCAGATGGAAAGAAGGTGGTCTTGACGTACAATTGTTTTCGGTTTTTTGTGATGGAGAAAAAGTAAAACCTTTTGATTTTGCCAAGCACCAAATAGATTCATTGGATGCAGTGATAAAACGCAACCCAGATAAAATTGTGAAAGTGGCGAATAGCAAAGACTTATTGAAAGTGGTAAATCAAAATAAACTGGCCGCCATGATTGGTGTGGAAGGCGGTCACATGATAGAAAACAACTTAGACAATTTAGATTATTTCTATAAACGTGGCACAAGATATATGACACTTACCTGGAATAATTCGACAGATTGGGCAACAAGCGCTTTCGACGAAACTTTCAAAAAAGATTTAACACATAAGGGTTTAACTGATTTTGGCAAACAAGTAGTACAAAGAATGAACGCTTTGGGAATGCTGGTTGATGTCAGTCACGTGGGCGAAGAAACTTTTAAAGATGTTATAAATACAACCACAAAACCAATAATTGCTACGCATAGTTGTGTGTACAATTTATGTCCGCACCAAAGAAATTTAAAGGATTACCAAATAAAAGCCATTGCAAAAAACGGAGGCGTGATTCAGGTGAATTTTTATTCTGGATTTTTGGATCCCAATTATTTTAAAAACAAAGATGCTTTTTTGGAAAAACATAAAGAAGAAGTGGATTCACTCTATAAAAGTGGTAAGGAAAAGCACAAAGTTGAAGAAGAACTATTTACGAAATACAAAACGGAATCTGAAGTTTTAAGAGCGCCGTTTTCATTGTTGATGGAGCATATTGAGTACATTATTCAGTTGGTTGGAGTTGATTATGTTGGCTTGGGTTCTGATTTTGATGGTATCGAATCTACACCTCAGCAACTGGATGACGTCACAACTTATCCCCTAATCACAAAAGCTTTGGTCGAAAAAGGATATAGCGAAAAGGATATCGACAAAATTCTGGGCGGAAATTTTTTAAGGGTTTTAAAAGCCAATGAGATAAAATAATTATAAGGATAATTAATTCATCTATAATATAAAACGCTATTTCAAAATAATTTGATTTCAATTCAATATTTTCATAATGTAAATAGATATAGGAATCTTAAAAATAAAATATGAAAAAAAGAAAATTCCCATCTGCTCAAACCATTTTATTGGTGATAGCCGCTTTTGTTGCTCTATTAACCTGGGTAATTCCCTCGGGAAAATACGACAGTTTAACCTATAATAAATTAGACAACACCTTCATTATACTGAGTAAAGGAGAAACAAGATTGATTCCTGCCAGTCAAAAATCATTGGACCAACTTAATATTAAAATACCTCTCGAAAATTTTACAAACGGAGCTATTTACAAACCCATTAGCATTCCTGATACTTATGAGAAAGTAGCCGCTAATCCGCAAGGTTTTTTTGAATTTGTCCAATCACCCATCAAGGGAATAATTGAAGCAGCGGATGTTATCTTTTTAGTTCTTTTCATTGGAGGATTAATAGGAATTATGAATCTTACCGGTGCTTTTGATGCAGGAATTATATGGATGTCAAGTGTTCTCAAAGGCAGAGAATATATTTTAATAATACTCACTACTACATTAGTCGCTTTAGGCGGAACTACTTTTGGTTTTGCTGAAGAAACCTTGGCTTTTATCCCCATTTTAATACCCGTTTTTATTGCTGCAAAGTATGATGCAATGGTAGGAATAGCATGTGTTTTCTTGGGTTCGTCCGTTGGTTCTATGTGCTCTACCACTAACCCATTTGCAGCCATCATAGCTTCAGATGCAGCAGGTATTAATTGGACAACTGGTCTTTATGGCAGAGTAATGATGTTTTGTGTTTGTACCACCATTTCTATACTTTATATACTTCGTTATGCAAAGCGTGTTAAGAATGACGCCACAAAATCAATCATTTTTGACCAAAAAATAGAAATGGAAAAATTATTTGGTGGCACTTCAGAAACCAAGGTTATAAAATTGAATTATAAACTTAGAATCATATTATTCCTATTCACGGCTAGTTTTATCATAATGGTAATAGGTGTTTCTCTACTCGATTGGTGGTTTACTGAGATGGCTTCTGTCTTCTTGGTTGGTGCTTTATTAATTGGGATTGTTGCCAAAATAAACGAAAGTGACTTTGTAAATGCATTTTCAAAAGGAGCTGGAGAATTGCTGGGAGTTGCCTTCATTATTGGCATTGCCAGAGGAGTTTCTATTCTTATGAAAGATGGATGTATAAGTGATACCGTACTCTACAATACCAGCGCTATAACCGAAGGAATGAATAAAGGAGTATTTGTAAATGCTTTGTTTTTTATCTATAATGGCTTATCGTTTTTTATTCCTTCATCCTCTGGAATGGCAGTACTTTCAATGCCAATTATGTCTCCGCTAGCTGATACTGTAGGGATTGGCAGAGAAATAATAGTTAATACATACATGTATGGAATGGGAATATTTGGCATAATCAATCCAACTGGGTTGATATTAGCCACATTAGGCATTGCAAAAATTGGATTTGACAAATGGCTAAAATTTATTTGGCCATTGGTGATAATTCTAACCTTAATCACAATGGTGTTTTTGACTATTTCTGTTTATTAATCATTGTTGTCCGATAAAATCAAAGTATAGTCCCTACAGGACAAATTTGCGATTTATAACTATCTTGTTACCAATATTTAACCTCTACGAGGTATGCTCCGTTAGTAGCTAAATGTGGGTAGAATAAAAACCAAGCTAACCCAGTTAAAATGTCCCGTAGGGACTATATAGGTCAGGATAATTAGCTTTTTTAAAATTTAAATCGGACAACAATGTTTATTAATATAAACAAAGTATTAGAAAACCATTTTAAAAAAATCAAACAAATGTTGATGTTATCCAAATTAGTTTTGATCCATCAAATACATCATTGCAGCCATAGTCGCGGCTCCCAATTCCAGTTCTCTTTTATTGATGGCATCAAATTTATCGTTTGCAGCGTGATGATAATCGAAATAACGTTGTGAATCAGGTTTCAAACCTGCTTTTACAACTGCTTTAGAAGTTAATGGTTCAATGTCAGATCCACCGTGACCTTTTACAAAACTATGAATTAAATAAGGTTCAAATAAGTTTTTCCAGGAAAGGATTTTGTTGAAATTGGCATCGTCACTTTCTATTGAAAATCCTCTTGGAGAAAAACCACCCGAATCGCTTTCCAATGCAAAAATGTGGTTTTCATTTTTGGCTTTAGCCAATTCTTCATATTTTTTTCCGCCTCTTCCACCGTTTTCTTCATTCATAAAAAGTACAACACGCAGCGTATTTTTTGGTTTGTAACCAATGTTTTTGAAGATATTCATCACTTCCATACTTTGCACAATTCCGGCTCCATCATCGTGGGAACCATCGGCAAGATCCCAAGAATCAAGATGTCCGCCTACAACCATAATGTTTTCGGGATGCTCACTTCCTTTAATTTCGCCAATGACATTATAGGATAAAACGTCTTCCAATTGCTGGCAAGATTGTTTTAAGTAAAACTGTAAATGTGGATTATTTTTCAAGGATTTACTCAACAATTCAGCTCCATTTGTGCTAATTGCAGCAGCAGGAATATATTGCGATTTTAGAATATCACCATAACTTTGAGTGCCAGTATGAGGAAAATCGTCTAAACGTAAATTCATCGAACGCACAATTGTTGCTACAGCACCAAACTTCGAAGCTTCTTTCGCTCCGGCAAATCTTTGATCGACACAGCTCCCGTATGACTTGAATGTTTCAATATTTTCCGGTTCCATCGGCCGATTAAAAAACACGATTTTACCTTTTATTTTTTCGCCCAAAGCTTCTAATTCTTTAATCCCACTTACTTCTATTACTTCGGCAGTTACACCTCCTTTTGGAGTGGCAATGGAACTTCCTAGCGCACAAACCGGAATATTAGTTTTCATTTTATTGTCTAGAATATAGGCAGATTCTTTCTCTCCACGAACCCATTTTGGCACCATCACTTCCTGAAGATACACTCTGTCAAAACCCAAGGTTTCCATTTGTGATTTTGTATATTGAACCGCTTTTTCTGCATTATCTGAACCTGATAATCGTGCTCCAATGGAATTAGACAAATAATCCAGCCAAGAATAACATTTAGAATTGGTTAACGAAGATTTGTAGATTTCCTTGAGGATTTGTTCGTTACTGGTTTGTGCAAATAGCGCTATTCCGTTTAGTAATAAGGCAGCTAAAAAAACTATTTTTCTCATAAAATTATTGGAATTTTTATTCTGATTTTTTTATTTCGGTTCGGGGACCAATTCCGTTATTATTGAAAGCTTCAATCTGAAAATAATAAGCATCTGATTTGTCCAATCCATTGAAGTAATATTCATTTTTTCCATAAACCATTATCGAACCGTACATTTTATCTGGCGATTTGCCAAAATAAATCACATATCCATCCGCCAAAGGTTCTTGCTGCCACTTAAACCAAACATTTCTGCGTTCTCCTTCTTTCTTTGGTTCAGTCCGCAAAGGAACAAAATTATTGACAATTCCGGGAGAATTTCCAATTCCTTTCCCGAAAATTCTAAAACCACACAAAGCAAATTTGCCTGTTGGCATTTGAAGGTTCTCTATCTTTACATAACGCGCCCAAATTGGTTTTTCGAGTTCGATGTAATCGTGCGGAACATCTTTGGTGTTTTTGCTTTTGTCTACAAGGATTTTCCAGTTTTTCCCATTATCTGAATAATACAAAATATATTTATGACCGGTTGTCGTTGCTGGTTTTCCCATTAATTCCACATCTTGATCGGCATAATTTATTTGAATGGCGTTGATGGTGCTTTTTTCGCCTAAATCAGAAATTAGGTATTCGCCTTTGTCAGCCGATTTTGCCGACCAATAGGTTTTGACATCTTCATTAACAGCATAATTAGGCTGAAAACCGCCCAAAGTTGAAGAAACCACAACCGGTTTATTGTAATTCAATAACATCCAACCAGAGAAATTTTCATTCAAATGATTTTTCTTTTCCGAAGGTAAAAAAGTAGGGTAATCACCGTAAGCCGTATTCGAATAAAGTATTCCATCGGTATCAAACCCTGCTGGCCAAATACCCAAACGGCGTTCGAAATTATTTTTGGTACAGATAGAAATAGTTGAAACGTGCCAATAATCTTCATTCACATCTTGATACGTTGCACCGTGCCCGGCTCCTCTGGCAAAACCTCCCGGCTTATACGAAAACGGATTGTGCGACTGGTATTCGAAAGGTCCCAACGGATTTTTACTCACATAAACTCCATCGCCATAACCGCTAAATTCGGTGCCTGGGCCGCCATATTGCAAGTAATATTTGTCCTTGTATTTATTCATAAAAGCACCTTCCATAAAAGGTTGGAGAAAAGTATTGTCGTTATTTTCACCGAAACGTTCCCATCCGTGTTCCTCATCATTCAAAGCAATTAATGGAAATACTTCGCCTTCTGGCTGAAAGGTTTTACGATTCAATTTTACACCGTACAAAGGATATAAATTACTGGAACCATAATATTCATAAACGGCATCTTTCTCTTTGTCCCAAAAAATATAAGGATCCCAAGCTCCAGCTTCTGATTTGTGAACGAGTTCTTTCCAATCGTCTTTTGACGGATTTTTGCTCATCCAAATGGGAAATTCCTTATCGTGAGTAGAACCTACCACCAACAATGTATCATTTACGAATGACAACGATGGAGCGCACAATTCATCGTAAACTTTGTGTTCTGGTCTAAGAAATTTTCGAGGAATAAATTGCCAGTCAAGCATATCTTTACTATGCCAATATCCCCATTGATTAGTGGAAAATAAATAGTATTCATTCTTAAAAAAAGTGATTACTGGGTCAGCGGTGGCACGGTGTTTTCCTTGGGTTACAAAATTAGGAATTGGACAATAGCCGTAATCGATATTAATAGGATTACAGTAGGTTTTTTGTTGGGCGTTGGTATTTATAAAAAAACAAATAAGCAGACTTAATAGGATTATCTTCATATTTTTGATTTTGATATTTTGGGCAATTCTTTTGCCATTTCGACCAGCGGGAGAAATCACATTTGTTGCTCACGTTATGTGATTTCTCCCGCTGGTCGAAATGACAAATTATAAAGTGCTGATGTCTAAACAGACCTATGAGGTTTTAAAAACCTCATAGGTCATATAAACCCATTATTTAATTAGCTCAAAACTTATCGCTGTTCCTCCTCCGGGTGCCAAATTCAAATTGATTTTTGATTTAGAAGTAACTTCTATTGTACTTATTTTGTAGGCTTTTGGATTATTTTTCCAATCCGCATCTTTTGCATCTTCATAAATTATGGCTTTGTATTTTTTCCCTTTGGTGAGAAAGTCCAGTTTAATTTCAGATTTTCTGGCATTTTCATCAGTGATGGTGCCAAGAAACCATTTCTCTGAGTTTTTAGCTTTTCGAACCACTGTTAAATAATCTCCTGGTTCAGCTTCAAGATATTTTGACTCTTGCCAATCTACTGCAACATCTTTGATAAACTGAAATGCATCCGGATATCTTTCGTAGTTTTCAGGTAAATCAGCAGCCATTTGCAAAGGCGAATACATCGTTACATATAACGCCAATTGTTTGGCCAATGTGGTATGAACTTGTTCGGTTTTGGTTTTGTCGTAAAAACTCATTTTTATTTCGAAAATTCCCGGCGTGTAATCCATTGGACCGCCAAGTAATCTGGTGAAAGGTAAAATCGTTTCGTGCATTGGGGGATTTCCTGTGCTCCAAGCATTGAATTCATTGCCACGAGCAGCTTCGGCGGCAATGTAATTTGGATACGTACGGCTGTAACCCGTTGGACGGGAACTTTCGTGAGAATTGACCATCAGTTTATAATCAGCGGCGCGTCTGGCAACAAAGTTAAAATGATTGACCATAGTTTGTCCATCGTGAAATTCGCCACGCGGAATAATTTTACCTACATAACCTGATTTAACCGCTGGATAATGCTGTTTTTTCATCAAGTCGAAAGCACGATCTAAATGTCGTTCATAATTTGCCACCGAACCAGAGGTTTCGTGGTGCATAATCATCTTCACGTTTTTGGATTTGGCGTAAGCCGTAACCGCGTCAATATCAAAGTCAGGATAAGGCGTAGTGAAATCGAAAACTTCTTCTTTCCAATTGCCAAACCAATCTTCCCAACCTACATTCCAGCCTTCGACAAGAACGCCATCGAAACCATTTTTGGCAGCAAAATCAATATATCTTTTGGTGTTTTCGGTTGTAGCACCGTGTTTTCCTGAAGGCAATAAATCTTGTGTTGAAACATTTTGGGCATTTTGTGAACCTGCATAATCCCAAGTCGATTTTCCAACGTGCATTTCCCACCAAATTCCAACATATTTCATTGGTTTTATATAAGAAGTATCGTCGATTTTACAAGGTTCATTCAGATTCAAAATCATCTTAGAACCCACAATATCTCTGGCATCATCACTGACCATAATGGTCCTCCAAGGGGAAACACATGGCGCTTGTAAGTAGGCTTTGTCTCCAATGGCATTTGGAACTAAATGAGAAGTTAATTTATTATTTTTCACGTCTGAATCAAGATGCATAATTGGGTAATTTACAACAGCGGCTTCAAAAATATTAAGATACAAACCCGAAGGAGATTTCATCATCAATGGGGATTGAACTACATATTTTCCTGCAATGGATTTTACGCCAATACCATTATTCAAATTAATTTTTTGTGTGTTTATGTCTGAAAACGATGATTCATTGTACACATATTCCTGACTGTCAAAGTCTCCGGGAAGCCAAAAAACTTTGTTATTCTCGGTCAAATTAAACTGAGAAACCTCATCGGAAATAATGAAATAATTTAAGGCTGCCTGCTTTGGAAAATCATATCTAAAGGCAACACCTTCGTTAAAAACCCTAAAAATAACATTCATTTTTATGTGAGTTACTTTTTGAGTAAGAGCAATTATAAGTTCATTGTAATGATTTACAATAGTTGCTTGTTCTCCTAAAACGGGTTTCCAAGACTCATTAAAACTGGAATTTTTGACGCTGTCTATTTCAAAATTAGCATCCAAGGCTGGTTTATCCTTTAGTTTTATTCCTAAAGTGCTTTCGAAAATTACCGGTTTGTTATTGTAATTAACAGAATAAGAAGGTTGTCCATCAGTAGTTAATTTAAAATTTAGGGAAATTTTGTTTGATGGAGATTTAATGTTTTGCGAATAAGTGGCATTTATACCAAAAACTAGAAAAAGGAAAAGTAAATGTTTCATTGTAATTAATTATTTTGAATTGACGAATATAAAATATTATCTATAAATTCTCCTTGTATTAGAAAGAAAATATCTGGATCTCTTAATGTTATTTTTTAACAATTTTTACTCTGACGCTATCATTAATTGTTTTCAATTCCAGGATATACAATCCAGATGGTAATCCTTTTGGTAAATATATTGTTTCGGTAAAATTATTCATTTTAGTCGCAATTATTGGTTTTCCTGACACATCAAATATTTTAATATTGGCACCCGTTAATTCTTTAACTGAAACAGTAATTTTTTCGACGAAAGGATTTGGGTATACCCTAATTTCATCATTTTTATTGGATAAATCATCTAATGATAATGCTTGTAAATCCAATGGCCAGTTATAGAATGAAAACCAATTAATACCAAGATTTTCAGAAAGAGAAGCTAAGCCGAATAACATTGTAGAGTAATCTATGGCTTGTATATAAGAGGCTCTTGCTGCTGTATCTATTCGCTTATACCGCCATAAAACTTTTTTTGAAGTATTGCTCGGAATACTATAAATTGAAACACCATTGCCGTTATTATACAAACTTAAAAGGTCTGATTTTGTGTTTGAATATATCGGGCTAAATCCTGCAATGATATGAGGTGATACAATTTTATTGGGGTTATCGTTAATTTTGTCAGCAGAATATCCGCCACCTGGAATCTCTCCTGCTCCAAGCCCCCACTCATAACTATTAGGCGCACCATTGTTTGTTGCAAATAGTTTATCGGCATTTAACCAATTATTAAAGTAGGACATATAATTAGTGTCATTTTTAAAAAGATTGACAAAATAATAACAAAACTGCGGAATAAAACAAGACAAATATCCACCATCAGAAAGGGTTATATAACCAGCATAATTTGGCCTTGTTATAGGAGCTGTTGTAGGATTAGCAAAATAGGTATTCCAAAATGTTTGAGATTTAGCGTAACCTGGATTTGAAGAGTTTGTATTTTTGGCTAACCAAGCTACTAACATATATTCGTTAAAAGGAATCGTAAATGCACTTCCAATAGTTCCTGACTGATCTAAAATCATGGCAATCTGCGTAGAATATATTGCTTTTGTATAATCCATAGAACCAAGTAAAATATTTACATTCGATACAATTGTTGAGTTACTAGAGAAATAGTTCTTACACATTTGCAGTCCCATAGCAAAAATTGCATTATCAATCGTGCTATACTCGTAGGGCCAGGTTCCGTCTTGGCTTCCATTGTCCCATCTAAAATATCGAGGAAACATTCCTGCACCATTTATTTTACTATTATTTTTAAAATCAATAAATGTTTGGGTGGTAGCAATTACCTGATTTGCTGTGGCTTCCCAATTAACTGCATCTCCCGTTTTATTATACATGGCATCAGCAATACATAAAGACATAAGTCCAATTCCATTAGCAGCAATGGCAGCAGGTTTTGCCCCAGCTCCATTCAGAGCCAATGCATCAAGATAAACTCCATTCGATTTTCTTATATCCTTATACAGTTTATAACTGTTTTGGAAAAGTTCATCTACAAAAGTGACTGCATTGGGGTTATTATTGATAATAATATCATCAAAATAGATATTTATGTCTGCTCCTAATCCTACTGGATCTATAAAATCCGGCATAAAACTAATTTTAGTATAACTTCCAGTCAAACTACTGAAATCAAACACAAGGTCTTCCCATTGATTCACTTTTGTTTGTGGATTTATACTAGTCATTTCAAGGATTCCTCCAAGACCATCTTCTACTTTGAACTTGACTGTGGTTATTCTTGTTTTATATACTTTAACGTGAATGTATTTATTAGTGGTAAAGTCAATTGTTTTTGTAGACCAGAAACCAACATCAGGAATTCCATCTTTATCACGTAATAAATTACACACCTTATTACTGGTGTTAATTCCTGTTTTAAACGGGTTATTGATGACTGTTAAAGTACTTAGATCTGTAGCGCCTCCATTTAAAATATTCATCGTTAATGGCGTTACTTCATAATTCTCTATAACTTGAGAATATGCGGTCTGCACATTGACCATCAAAAAATAAAGGACAGTGATGCTGAGAGTATTTTTTAAATTTTTCATTTTAGAAAGTTTTATGCTTTTTATTAAAAAGGTGGGTATTCAAATATCTTTTTTATTATTCCTTTTCAAAAGCTAAATAATTATTTAATCTTGACTAGAAAAACAGCAAGTAAAGTTAACATTTAAGTGATAAAAATGAAAACTAATCAGATGACTATTTTTATAAAAATAGCTTAAAAAATCATTAAAAAAGGAAAATATTAATTCTATATATGGAACATTAAAAATCTCTATTTAAAAACACATTTTAAAAAACCCTCCAGCATTGTTACTGGAGGGCAATTACTAAATAAACTATCTATAATTTATTTAACCAATTCAAAACTTGCTTTTCTGTCCGTATTAGAATTTTCACCCACGAAAACTTCAAAACCTCCTGCTTCTGCAACGTTTTCCATATCAATATTGTAGAATTTTAAATCATCTGAGGAAATTTCAAATAAAACGGTTTTTGTTTCTCCCTTTTTTAAAGTGATTTTTTCAAATCCCTTTAGTTCTTTCACCGGTCTTGTTACAGAACCTACTAAATCCCGAATATAGAGTTGAACTATTTCCTGACCATCATAATTCCCTGTATTTTTAACTTCTACGCTGATTTTTAGTTTTTCACCAAACTTGATTTTATCACTTGAAATTTTCAAGTTAGAATATTCGAAAGTGGTGTAACTCAATCCAAATCCAAAAGGATACAAAGGACTATTGCCTACATCGGTATATTGAGATTTGTATTTTTGCTCTGGATCAGTTGGTCCTAAATAAGGTCTTCCGGTGTTTTTATGATTGTAATACAATGGCAATTGACCCACATTTCTAGGGAAAGATATAGGCAATTTTCCATTTGGATTATTTGCGCCAAAAAGAGTTTGAGCAATTGCATCGCCACCTCGATTTCCAGGCCACCATGCTTCTAAAATGGCATCCATATTTTCGTTTTCCCAAGTAAGTGTCAGTGGCCTTCCGTTTAACAATACCAGAACGATTGGTTTGCCTAATTTTTTCAATTCAGCCAAGAATTCTTTTTGCAATCCCGGTAAATCGATATTAGTTTGAGAAGCTGCCTCGCCAGTCATGTTTTCTTTTTCGCCCATAATGGCAACAATAACATCAGCATTTTTGGCATTATCCAATGCTTTTTGCATCAAATCTCTTTTGGCACTTTTGATTTCGACACCCTGATCAAATGTTACATTTGAGATATTTTTTAAATAATTGGTTACTCCTTCTTTAACGCTGGTAGCAAACCCGTTTCTATCACCAAGTGCTGCCCAGGAACCAATAATATTATATTCATCGCTTACCAAAGGACCTACGAAAGCAATTTTTTGGTTCGCTTTCAATGGCAAAATAGTATTATTGTTTTTTAACAAGACTAATGATTTTTTGGCAATTTCTAAACTGGCTTCTAAAAATTCTGGCTTATATATCGTTTCTTTTTCTCGTTTTTCATCAGAATATCGATACGGATCTTCGAATAATCCCAAATCGTATTTGACGTCTAAAATTCTTTTGCAAGCATCATCTATTTGAGCTAAAGTCACTTTACCTTCGTCATAGGATTGCTTTGTATAATTCATATAAGCAGCACTTACCATATCCACATCGACTCCCGCTTGCAAAGCTAATTCTCCGGCATTTTTATTGTCCGTTGCAAAGCCGTGGGCCACTAATTCATTAATACCAGTGTAATCAGACACAACCAGTCCATTAAATTTCCATTCCCCTTTTAAGACATCCCGAATCAAAAATTTACTTCCTGTAGATGGAACTCCGGCAATTTCATTGAAAGCGACCATAAAAGTCTTTACTCCAGCGTCTACAGTAGCTTTGAAAGCAGGTAAATAGGTATCTCGCAGCACTCTTTCAGACATATCGACTGTGTTATAATCTCTACCCGCTTCGGCAGCACCATAAGCAGCAAAATGTTTGGCGCAAGCTAAAATGGTATTCGTTTTTGATAAATCATCGCCTTGAAAACCTTTGACATTGGCAACAGCCATTTGAGTTCCCAGAAAACTATCTTCACCGGAACCTTCAGAAACCCTACCCCATCTTGCATCACGAGCTATATCTACCATAGGTGCAAATGTCCAATGAACACCGGCAGATGAAGCTTCGGTAGCGGCAATTCGAGCTGCCAATTCTACAGCTTTTGGATCCCATGAAGAAGCCATTCCAAGATTTATTGGAAATATGGTTTTGTACCCATGAATCACATCATGACCAAATAACAAAGGAATTTTTAACCTAGAATTCTCTATATTAATGCGTTGAATTTCTCTGGTTTCTTTGGCACCAGTTGCATTAAGAATTGAGCCTACTTTTCCCTGTTGAATTCGGGTGATGAAATTATCACCAGATTTTGGACCTGTAATAGTTCCATCAGAAGTAAATTGTACCGTTTGATATATTTTTTCTTCGATAGTCATTTTCGACATCAAATCGGCTACAAACTCAGTTTTGGGCTTAATGATTATGTTTTTTTTATCTGTCTTTTTTTGGCTGTAGCCAATAAGTGAAAAGCCAATAAATAGTAGAATTAGTTTAATTTTCATATTTAATAATTAATTTTATAAGTTATGCTGGGTCGATGAAAAACCTAATTTTTTTAAACCAACCTTAACTTCCGGGGCTTGCATAAATAAATTCCAAATCAATCCTGTTCTATGGTTCTCTATCATTGGAGCAATTGTTCCTTGATCGATTGCCAAATATCTTGGGGTAACCCAATTATATTGAGGCGAAAATGCATCATAAGGTCCTGCAACACCAACTAAAGTGCTCTTTTTTTCATCATATAAATAATGTAGAAATTTCATGCTTTCAACAGGTGTGTATGGAAATGAAGATAAGGCGGCTGTAGGCGAAATCACTCCGGGGTCATTCGTGGGTTGATGTGCCGTATAACCTGTTGTGCCATCAGAATTTCTGGTATAACTAGCTGTAAGCCCCCAACATTTATCTGAATATCCTGCCCATTTATTAGGATTAGCTATGCAATATTGATTAATGATTTTCGAATGATTTTGTGTCAATGTCCAATAATCAGCATAAGTATCTGTTAATCCGCGAGGATCCAAGCCCATATAGGAATAATGGGACCAAAACAAAGGACCAACATTTCCTGGCGCACCATTATAGTTCAATACCACCGGAAAACCATATTGAGAACTTCCACTAACAATCCCTCCGTTTCGTGCCCATCCTTGTTGATAAGCAGCGGCAGATATAGGATGTGTTGGAGAAGCTGCTCCCAAAACATAGGTAATTAAACATTCATTATATCCTTCTAACTTAAAATTCATTTGCCAAGCATAGTTGGGTGACCAATGCCAATACAAAACATTTCCGCCTTTTGTGTACCAATCCCATTCAACGCCTTTCCATAAGTTATCTGCTTTAATAGCCAATGCTTGTTCGTCAGTAGTTCCAGTTTTAAAATATTCCCTGACAGTTAGTAAACCTTGACAAAGGAATGATGTTTCTACAAGATCACCGCCATTATCTATAGTCCCAAAAGGGATTACATGACCTGTTTCACCATTGATCCAATGGGGCCAAGCGCCATGAAAACGATCTGCCTTTTCAAGAAAATTTAATGCTGTTGTAAGTCTTGAAACTGCCTCGACTCTTGGAATAAAACCCCTTTCTATCCCTACGATTATTGACATTAGCCCAAAACCAGAACCACCGGTAGTAACTGTATGCGCATCATTTCCCGGATCATCGGAATGGTATCGTTCTCTGGCTAATCTAGAATTTGATTCTGCATATTCCCAAAAATATTTTATAGCATCCTTTTGTACTTGATCCATTGCTTGAACATCTGTAAGAGGCGTGGGTGTAGGAGGTATTGGTGTTGGAGGTATTGGTGTTGGCGTTGGAGAATCGCTACTACTGCTACAACTTAGGATTGAAAACAAAAATACAAAAGCATAAAATTTAAAAGTTTTCATCTATATTTTTTAATAAAACTTGCCAAAGCATGTACTTTGGCAAGTTTCGTGTTTAATTATTTTTTCTTTGTGTACAACTCATTAATTTCTGCAACGGTAAGTGCATTTCCATACATTCTGAATTGGTCTAGGTCACCAGTCCACGAATTCATCCAGCCCTCGTCAGGATTCCCAGCACCACCAATTCTAAAACCCAAAACATTTGAATCTTTTAGTTTTAAATTCCCATGACCAAACCATTCTTTAGTTGCAAAGGCTACACCATCTTTATAAAGTGTCATCCCCGATGTCGCACCATCATAAACAAAGGCCAAATGATGCCATTGGCCATCATATATTCCAGGAATTTTATCCGTATTCAACCATTCGAACCATTTATCACCTGGTTGTTCGTCAATATAAAACTTCACGACTGGGTCTGAATCAGTACCCTCGAATAAACAAAACATATTGGCCTTAGCCCAATTATCGGCTAATACGCTAAAAGCAAATTCTGTTTGTGTTTTAGTTCCGTGTTTTGACCAAAAAGCAATGGTAAAACTCGCAGAATTAGCCACAAAATCATTTGGTTTTGAATAGGAAACAAACAATTTAGGTTTTCCTCCTTTTAGCCCTTTTCCAGAAATCCCTTCGGTTGATTCTAATGGATTATTTGTTGGGAACTTGGCGCGAATACTATCCACTGCATTCATTAATGAATTGGTAGTTGTACCATCAAAAGCTACATAGAACTTTAAAGGACCTCCCGGGGCATTGGCGTCTTTTGGATAATCACCCAATTCAGGTCTATCCATATTTTGACATCCAATAAATACCAATGAAATAAGTGCTATTCCAAAAGCTTTTTTTATAAATGATTTATTAATTTTCATTTTCTTTAGTATTGAATTGTTATTAATAATTTGGATTTTGTTTTAAAACACCACCAGATTGATCAATTGCTGTTTGTGGAATTGGATAATACATGTTTTTGGTTTGGTATCCTTTTCCACCAAGAACTGATGATGCATCACCCCATCGAACTAAATCATAAAAACGTTCGCCTTCTAATGCAAATTCGATTCTTCTTTCTTTTTTAATGTAGTCTCTCATAGCAGATTGTCCTCCCGATCTTACAGGTAAAATACTATTATTTGCGCCTCTTGCTCTTTTACGAACATCTTCTAGATAAGTTGCTGCAAGACCTGAATTTCCGTCTTCATTAGCAGCTTCTGCAGCTATTAATAATACATCAGCATATCTCATAAGTTTTATGTTCTCCCAGTAATTTTTATTTACCCCGTATTGAACTCTTTCTGAAGGAAGTGTATAAGCTTTCTTGTTCCAATACAATTGATCTAATGGTGGACTTTTTGGAAGTATATTTCCAAAACCATCACTTTGTCCTGAATAAAGAATGGTTGCGGCTTTTCTTGGATCATTAAATTCGTAGGCATTCATTAAAGTTGCCGTAGGCACATTAAAACCCCATCCTAAATCCCAAGTACCAGAACCTCGAACCCCTTGTGACTCAAAATAATTATTTGTGTAATACGTTGTTCCTATTACTAAAAACTGAACTTCAAAAACAGTTTCTGTTGAATTGTTCCCAGCTTTAGTAAACAAAGTTTCATAAGAATCCATCAATTTATATTGTCCTGATTTGATTACTTCTTCGCTTAGTGCAAGCGATTTTTTCCATTCCCCTTGATACAAATACAGTTTTGCCAAAAGGCTATTGGCAAATCCTTTTGTTGCTCTTCCTGGGTATGCTGGCCAACTTAGTGGTAAATATTTAGCTGCAAATTCTAGATCGCTTATGATTTGAGCATCTACTTCGGCTACAGTGTTTTTTGCTTTAACACCATCGCTTGGTGTTACAATTTTATTCAAGATAATTGGAACTTCTCCATAATCGCGACGCAAATCAAAATAAGCAAACGCTCTTAGCGCTTTGGCCTCAGCTTCATTAACAATACTACCTTGGTCTGTTGCTCCAGAGGTTTCTACGGCAACTACTAAATCATTGCAGGCAAATATCAAGCTGTAATGACCGTTCCAGTTCGCCGCAAATTCATTAGCTGAATACTGAAAATTGTCCATAACATTTCCCCATGTGGATGCATCTGAAGTACTACTTCCTTTTGCGGCATCATCTGATCGAATGCTTTGAAACCAATAGCGATGCCAGTCTGAAATACCTTCTTGTGTCCGGATTTTTCCATACAATCCAAAAGCACTTTCTTCAAAACCACCAGCTGCCAAATCTCCCTCAGCAGCAATTCCTAAAGGCTTCATATCAAGAAAATCAGCATCACTGCAGGAATTTAGGGTAGGCAATGCCAATGTGGCTATAAGTGCTATTTTAATGATAAATCTATAATTTTTCATATTTCTCATTTTTGTATATTATTAAAAAGTAACATTTAAACCTAGGGTCGTAATTGCCGGAAGAGGATATCCGCCGAAATCTCTACCAAATGAAATAGGAGATCCTCCAGCTTCAGGCGTAAATCCAGAATTATGATTCCATGTTACAGGATTTTGAGCATTAATAAACAATTTCAATCCTTGAATATATGCTTTATTCAAAAACTTAGGATTAAAATCATAAGCCAATTGTACGTTTCTTAATCGAACATAACTTCCATCTTCAATCATGTAAGTTGAATTTTGTTTATTATATCCAGACCCGTCATTAACTCTTGGTTCCCAATTAGAAGTACCAGCCCCATTCCATCTATCCAATCTATCAGTTCTATAGTTGAATTGTGCATAAGTAGAACCATTACCCCAATCCCTCCATACTTCATTACCATATACACCTTGCAAATCAGCTGACAGCGTGAAGTTTTTATAAGTAGCACTTACTGACATTCCGTACATAATATCTGGAGTTGGGTTTCCAATTATTGTTCTATCATCTGGAGTAATTTTTCCGTCACCGTTAACATCTTTATATTTCAAATCACCTGGACCATAATCGCCCAAAGAACTTGGTGTAGAACTTAGAACGTCAGAGTAGGATTGATAAATCCCTTCAACAACATACCCATAAAAAGATCCGATTGGTGCACCTGCAGTCAAGATAGAAGGCCCATCAGCAACTTGAAAACCTTCTTCATATACCGATTTAACTTCATTCTTTAAAGTGGTTAGGTTACCGCTTATGGAGTATTGAAAATCATCCTTTACCCTGTCATTCCAAGAAGCTGAAAACTCAAAGCCCTTATTTGATATTTCTCCTGCATTTGTGTAGAACCTTTCGGCTCCCAAATCTACAAATGTCAATAAGTCTTTTGTTGTTTTATCAAAATAGGTGGCTTCCAGTTTTAATCTATTATTTAAAGTTCCCACTTCTATACCCCCTTCATAGGAAGTCACAGTTTCCCATTTTAAATTTGGGTTACTTCTATAGGCCAAAATATAGGCTGGAACCAATTTATCTCCAAAAACTGCTGAGGCTCCTGTGGTATAATTAGGATAGGAAGGATATTGGATAGAAGTATATTGATTTCCTAATTCTCCATAAGATCCTTTTACTTTTAGAGTATTAAAAATCTTTTGATTCTGCATAAAATCCTCTTTGGAAACATCCCAGGCTGCACCCATAGACCAGAAATTTTGGAATCTGTTACTACCTGTAAATGCTGAAGAACCATCTCTACGGAATGATGCATTCAATATATATTTTCCTGAATAGTTGTATAAAGCTCTTGCTAAATAGGAAACGGTGCCATTTTCATATTGTTCAGAACTAGAACGGCTTGTTGAAGGATCTCCATACGGATATACATTTAAATACCACCATCTTTTATCATAAGGAATCGGATCTCCACCAATGTATTGAGATATAGAACCATTAATAGATTCATATCCAAAATAATAGCGAGTATAACCTGCCATAGCTGTCAAGTTATGATTACCAAAAGTCTTGTTATAGGTAAATAAATAATCTTGTTGGGTTTTTTCGTATGTATTACTATATTGATTTACTGATGTTTGAGAATTTCCACCTGCAAGAGTAAGTTCATCTGATTCAGCCACATAAACATCAAAAATTGGTGTATATCCCCTACCCTTATTGTATCCTAAATCAGCATAATAGGCAGCCCTGAACTTTAAATCTTTAAATAATTTAAATTCAGCAAATACATTACCCACAAATCTGGTTTCTCGATTCAATTGTGTTCCTTGAGTTCCTTTGACATATAGCAATGGATTGCCTATTTGAGCTCCTCCGATTTGTGTTGGCAATTGATTGTAAACACCCAACTCCGAATTATAGGGTTCAACAATTGGAGTTGCATTTAATGCAGATCCAAAAGAATGTAATTGTGCCGGTCTGGCATCAACACCACTAAACCCAACACCAATTTTTATGGCATCTGATACTTGCAATTCATTATTTAAATTGAAAGTAAATTTTTTATACTGCTCATAATCAATCAAACCTTCATCCTCAACATATCCAACTCCAAGATAAAACTTATTTTTATCCGTACCATTAGATATACTTAGGTTATGATTAATTATTGTGGCATTAGCATTTGAAATTGCATTAATCCAATCTGTGTCTCCCGTAAATTTATCATAATCAGCATAAGGTAGAGCGCCTTCATTTACTCTCTGTTCATCATAAAGTGTTTTAAATTGGGATGCATTAGTAAGAGATGGTTTACTTACAATCGTTTTTACACCTAAAGTAGTGTTATAATTAACTGTTGTTTTCCCCACTTTAGCCTTTTTGGATGTAATAATAATTACTCCATTAGCTCCCTTAACCCCAAAAATTGCTAGTGAAGAAGGGTCTTTCAATATTTCCATCGACTCAATGTCATTTGCATTGATAAAATTAATATTATCTGTAAAAATACCATCAACGACATACAATGGTTTTGAGTTGTATCTACTTACAGTACCTCTGATTCTGACATCTGGTTCTGCACCAGGTTGTCCAGAATTTACAATAGACAAACCGGAAACTCTACCTTGTAAAGACGCCACTGGATTAGTATTTGGTTTATCAGCAATAATTTTCCCTTCCACTCTAACAATGGAACCTGTTAAATCTCGTTTTTTTGCTGTACCATATCCAATAACAACCACTTCTTTCAATTCAGTGTCTTTGGATTCATTCATCGTTACAGCCATAGTTTCTGATGTAGCTTTAACAGAAATAGCATCAAAACCTACCATAGATATTTTTAATACCTCTCCTACTTTGGCCCTGATATTAAAATTTCCGTCAAAATCAGTATCAGCGGTAGTTTTGGAATCAACTGCAACAACAATTGCCCCAGGAATTCCAATACCATTTTTATCTGACACTTTCCCTTTAATTACTTGACCAGACATATAGACTGGAAGCAGAATGAGTGCTAAAAAAATAAAAATAAAATTTCTCATAAATTAATGATTTGTATAAGTTAGTACAGCCAAATTAGATAATTACAACGTTATAGTAAGCTATGTAGAGTTACTACACGACTACATCAATTTGTTAAAGCATATTACAAAATCAATATTTTCAAGCAGTCCATAGAGATAATAACAGAATACAATGTATAATTTGATGTAATAATGATGTAGTATAAAAATAATTAAAAAAGTAATACATCTATAAAAAATATCACTTTTTTATATAGATAATAAAAATTTTGAGAGATTTTCATCCTGTATAAGATTCAATTTTTTTCTTAATCTATAGCGTTGTAACTCAACACCACGGAAAGTAATATTCATCATAGGTGCAATTTCTTTTGAAGAAAGATTCATTTTTAAATAGACGCAAAGCTTGATATCCTTAGAAGTAAGATTAGGATATTTTTTTGTGAGGTTGATAATAAATTGGTCGTGTATTTGATTCAGGTTTGATTCAAAAGTTTGCCATTCGTGTTTGTTGATAGCATTTGACTTAATGACTTTTTTAATTTCACTTTTAAGTTTATTGAAATCTACTTCAGTATTTAAAATTCCCTGAATATTTTCTATCATTTCGCTTTGTTTTGCAATCGAAAGTGATTTACCGGTAACTTCAGATGATTTAGTTTGTAATTTTAACTCCAGAATATGCTTTTCATATTCTTGCAGATTTAATTCATTTTCAGCTTTTAAGCTCATCTCCAGGATTTTCTTTTGGTGCTTCAATTCTTCTTCTTGCAATTCTAATTTTTGGATGTAACGCATTTTATTCCATCTATAATACAGGTATAAAATTATTCCTAAAACAGCTATGTACAAAACTATCATCCAAAATGAAAAATACCAAGGTTTAGCAACAATAAAATGAAAGCTGGAAACTTCGTTATATTGTATGCCATCAAAATAATACACAACAATATTATGCGAACCACTACTTAAATTATTTAAAACTATCGCCCCTTCTTTTATTGATATAAAATCATTAGATTCATTAATTATATAAAACAAACTCGGCTTTGTATTGCCATAAATCCCGGATATAACTCCTAATTTTAGTTCCGAATTATACTTTATTTTTGATCTGTTATTTATCAAATCTCCATTATTATAAGCTTCTATCTTTAAACTTGGACTATGACTTATTTCTTGTTTTAATTGAAGGGAAATAAATCCATCATCAAGATTCAATAGATAATTTTTGTTGCTTTTGAAAATTTTTATATTGTCATTTATTATTTTTCCTCTATAATATTTTTCCTGAATATTATTCCAAATAAACTTATTTTCATTGGCATAAATATGAAATAAAAGTCCTTCCTGAAGTACAACAAAGTTATTATCATCAATAGCTACTATATCAGAAATATTTTTAAAATTAGTGTTGAATAATTCGTTTTCTATCAATTTATTTGTGATAGAATTATAAGTATACCATGAATTGTGTATCAAAAAGAGGATTTCATTTCGGAATTCAAATATTTTCACACCAAAATCATCGGCAATTTTATTCTTTTGGGTTACATTTTCTATCTTGAATGTTTCATAAGCATCGTTATACAGAACCCGATACAGACCTCTGTAATTATCTGCAGCCCAAATCTCATTTTTTCTATTTTGCGCAACGTATTTTATAGGTTTAAGAAGCCCTTTAATAATATTCTTTTGAGACAAATCATTCGGATCTTTATATATCCAAACACCGCTATAAGATGCTTGTAAATAGGAATTATTTATATTGCTCTTGATCAAATTCCAACCGCCACTTATAGAATTCAATTTAGAAAACAAACCGTTTTCATAAAGAAACGTCCCTTCGTTATGACCTATAAGATATTTATTATTTATTTTACTAATATTCCAAGCTTGACCCTGTGTCATTGGAACCAACGAAAAACGATGATCTTCATACTTAAAAATGCCGTGATTTGAAGCAATCAAATACCCTTTCCCCGTAGTTGCTACTGAATATACTGAGCCTAAAGTACCGGAATTATCATAAAAAATTGAAATTGGCGAATTAACCTCAATGTGGGCAATTCCGTTATCTAAACCCAGCCATAAATTATTTTCTTTGTCCTGACCAATACTCAAAATAGAATTGTTCATCAACACATTATCTCGGTTGATATTGATATACGAATTATCGTTTAAATTATAAACATAAAGCCCTTTGCTAGCTGTACCAATAATCAATTTATTGTTTTTTATAAACTTCGCAGCATTCACAATGGCCGTTTTTAAGGTTTCATTTAATGGACTATTCCAAGAACTCAAAACCCCATTTTCAGCTATATAAACCCCATTTTTTTTAGTAAATATGTAGGTTTTATTTTGATGTTTTTCAATAGCGTGAATGACATTGTTTTCCAGAATATCCCAGCCTTTTATTTTTGAAATTTTAGAATTATTCATCTTAAAAACACCACTATCCACTGAGGCAATCAAAAGTTGATTGCCAATTTGAAAGCAATATGAAATAAGGAATGGAAATTTAGTTTTCTTAATTATCTTGCCATCATAAAGGAAAATCTCGTTGAAGGATTGAAAATAAATTTTGTTATTGAACTTAAAAATCTTCCAAATTTCTTCATTCTCATTTTCCTCAAAAACTTTCTTACTATTAGAAATCGATACATAAATCATTATCCCGTCTTTGCGAATCCAATACCCAAATTCCTTATAAGAACCAGAATAAATTTTTTCTCCATCCACCAGTATTGAACGTATTATGGTTTTATTTGGAAGTGTATATTTCTCCCATTTTACACCATCATAACGCAATAAATAATGATTATTGGCAAAATACATCGCCTTATCATTTCCTTGGTCTACATTCCAAATCTGATTGTCTCCCTGATAGTTTGATTTATTATAATTTTCAACAAAAGGCAGCAACTCTTGTGAATAAAGTTGAAATGAGATCAAGCCGAAAAAAAGTAACTTTATTAAGACAGTTTTCAAAATTGGAGGATTTATTTTCAAATATAAACACATTTTTCCAATAAAAACACAAAAAAAAGCTTCCCAATTGAGAAGCTTTATATTTAAATTGAATTGTAATATTCTAATTATTTTCCATCTACATAATCTTGCAGGTAACTAAATCTAGGAGTGAGTTTGCCTTTTTCGGTCATTTTTGCGCGTTCTAAAATTCCGTCTTTATCTCCGTTGAAAAACGCAGGAATCACATATTCCATAAACATTTCTCCAAAACCTTCACTGGAATCTTTTGGAAGTTCGCAAGGCAAATTATCAACTGCCATTACCACAATTGCTGCGGGATGAAAAACATCTACTTCTTTATTTTCACTTGGCAAATAACCATACAAAGGATCTGCAATAGTTGCTGAACGCAGTGTACAAGCTATAGAACCATTGGCGTCACAAGATATATCGGCTACTACTTTTATTTTACAATCTTTAGAGTTAAGCATTTCGCGTGTAAGAATATTTGGCGCTTCATTAGCTTGAAAATGTGCCGTAATGTATATATCTGAAACTTTTGTGAATCGTTCAAAATTTGAAACATAATCCTGAGGATTCTGAAAAAAGTCATTAAAGTCTAAAACCATTCCATCTTTTCGAACATTATAATCCAAAACATCAATCTGAGCATAAACGGGTTGTGCATAGGTTTTTGTTAAATAATTCTCTACTGAAACTTCCTTAATTTTAATGGCGTCGAGAACTTCTTTGACACCATTACCCACTTTTCCAGTTCCAGTAACTACAAATTTTAAAGGTGGCAAAACCAATCGTTTCAAATGTGCTATGATCTCCTCTTTTCCGGAAAGTGTTTCTGCTTTTGGAAGTTTGAACAATTCGAATTTTATTCCAAAAGCACGAATGCTATTGTATGCACCAACAATTCCCGCGTATTTTCCAAAACCTATCAATCTAAAATTATGAGCATTTACAATGGTTTCGTGATCATAAAAATCAATGTTTTTTTTCAATAGAGCTTTCAAAAGTTTTTGATTATGTGGCTGTTTTTTAATCGTATGCGAAAAAAAGAAATAGGTTTTATTAGGAATTAAACTTTCTACAGGAACTTCTTTTACTCCAAAGAAAACATCACAATCACTGATATCATTGGCAACTTCTATTCCCATATTTCTATATTGATCATCGGTAAAAACCCTAATATCAGAACTTTCCACTTTAACAGAAACACCTTGATGAAGCTGTTTTAATCTTGCTAATTCATCAGGAGAAAACACAACTCTTCTGTCTGGCGGGTTTTTTCTTTCTTTGATAATTCCAAACTTCATATTATATATTTTTTATAATTTAACTTTATTGTGTCTTTTTGTTACAAATATAACATTATTAATTAATTGACATACTTTTTCAAAAAATATTTAAAGATAAAAATCATTAAAAGCTGATTAATACGATAATAACATAAAACACAATTTTAAATTAAAAAAGTGTTAAGGTTTTCGAAAAAAATATAAATCAAAAGGGATTGATTATATATATTTGCCTTTCTAGCAAAATATATATGAATTTTATCAAACGAGCAAATATACTACAATTACTTATCCTTATTTTAGTTTTAAGTTCATGCGCAAAGCAGAAAAAAGTAGAACTAAACGATGCTGAACTTCCCAAAGATGCATTGCCAAAAATGAAACCCTTAACTAACGAAGTTCCAAAACTTACTACAGAATACATCTCTGCAACCAAAGAAAAAATTGATGCATTTTATAGAAAAAACTGGCCAAACAATAGTATGAATGGTGGATTTCTTGTTGCTAAAAATGGCCAAATTATCTATGAAAAATACGAAGGTTTTGCCAACTTTAGAGATAAAACACCAATAACAAGTACCACACCCATCCACATTGCCTCTGTAAGTAAAGTCCTTACTGCTACAGCAATTTTAAAATTGGTCAATGCCAAAAGAATTGGTTTAGACGACAAAGTAACCATCTATTTGAAAGAATTTCCGTATCCAGATGCGACAGTCAGAATGTTATTAAGTCACCGAAGTGGAATGCGTAGTTATGCCTATTTTACGGATCGTGATAAAACGGTTTGGGACAGGCATAATACATTAACCAATCAAGATATCTTAACCATAATGGGAACAAAAAACATTGGTTTAGAACAAAAAACAGGTACCCGTTTTGCCTACTGCAATACCAATTATGCAATGCTGGCTTTGATAATTGAAAAAGTTACCAAACTTTCTTATAGAGAAGCTATGAGCCAAATTATTTTCAAACCACTAGGAATGACCAACACTTTTGTTTTGGACTTTGATAAAGATAAAAAGAAAGTTGCTCCTTCGTATAAAGGCAACAGAGTGGAAATAGGGATTGACTATCTTGATAAAGTATATGGTGATAAAAATATTTACTCTACTCCAAGAGATTTATTAAAATTTGACCGAGCTCGAAATTCACCTGACTTTTTAGAACCCGCACTTTTAAAACAAGTGTATACCGGATATAGCAATGAGCATCCTGGAAGAAAAAATTATGGTTTGGGAATCCGAATGATTAATTGGGAAAATGGTAAAAACTTCTATTTCCATAATGGTTGGTGGCATGGTTTTACATCTTCCTATATTCCTCTAAAAGATGAAAATGTTACTATAATTGCCCTTTCTAACAAATTCACAAAAAGTACTTATGCAATTCGAAAATTAGCGCCTATATTTGGTGACTATCCTTTTAAAGTAGAAGACGAGTAAAGAGTAATCAGTGGTCAGTTTACAGTATTCAGTTTGCAGTATTGCAAATCCTTCTGAATTATTGTATCTTTGCACACTTCAGTAAGTAGTGTGTTTTGAAATTCAGTTTAGACTGAATACTAAAAACTGACCACTGAATACTAAAAAAAATGGGGTCGACTGGTTTTGACAGCAAGTCGAATTGAAAAGTAAGCACGTCGAGAACTGGGACAATTCTCGTAAATAAAAGGTTTCAAAACACATACACGGCGAAGGAAACTACGCTCTTGCTGCATAATCTGAATCATAGTAAGATTAGCCTCGCTCCTATCAGATAGGAGAGCAGGATTTACCTCGAAAGCTTTGGTTTATAGCGGTCGATAAAGGTGAATCGTAAATTTAAACCTAGATTTCCACAAGCTTCGGGTGGATTTCGAAATTAAGAAGATAAGCAATGTGTGGCTGTTTCTGGCCGAGCACAAAGTCGAAAACCTAATCAGGAAATAAGCGTGTAGAAAGTTTTTTAGTTGCTTGTTTGGACGGGAGTTCGACTCTCCCCGACTCCACTTGTCGTACCAAAAACCTCTAGAGTAATCTAGAGGTTTTTTTTGTTCAAAAATCTCAAATCAGCATCAAAAAATTCCGAAATAACTCCTCTGTAATTCAGCCAAATTAATCGGTTCATCAAAAACTAGGAATCCACATTAAACCAAAGCTTATTTTCGAATCTAACTATAGTTCTTGAAATTAGAATTATCTTAAAAGTTAGGATATCTATAAATTTATTTTAGTAATTTTGAAAATATAAAACAAGCTTATTTGTACTTTAGTATGAAAAAAATAATTTTAATGTTGTCCTTTACGCTTTTTTTAAATTTGCTTTATGCTCAGGATAAAAAAGTAAATAGCGCTGATGCTCTCTTGAAAGAGACCATTTATAATGAAAATAAAAAAAAGGTTGCGAATTTTTCTTTGAAAGAGTTTGACGCATTGTTTTTTGAATTTTTCGAAAAAAAATCAAATCCAGATATTGTATTAACTAAAGAGGAATTCTACACCTATACCATTAAGATTGCTATATTTTCAGATCGATTAGCTATTTTATATCCAAAAGAAAAAGAGACTGCCAAAAAAAACAAAGAGAAGTGGTTTGCTGAAAATTATGAAGATTATTTACTTACTAAAGGGTCTCCAAAAAACTAATTTTCATTCTAATCACTACAATTTAAATAGTTTTAGCAAAGGCATTTACTTCATCAAAATAATTATAAACTCACTACGCCTGTTAGCTTGATGCTCAGATTCGGTACATTTTACATCATCGGAACATTTATTTATAAGTTGGGTTTCACCATAACCTTTTCCGGTTAAACGGCTAGATTCTATTCCTTTTTTTACTAACCATTCCATAGTCGATTTAGCTCTTTTATTAGACAAATTAAGATTATATTGAGCGGTTTGGCGGCTATCGGTATAGGAACGAATATCGATTTTCATGGCTGGAAATTGTTTCATCACTTCAACTATTTTTTCGAGTTGAAAAGCGGCATCTGGCCTAATATTCCATTTGTCCAAATCGAAATAAATTGTTGGTATATCTACTGTTTTAGCTAAATCAGTCCCTACTCCTATTGGCTTAATGCGTTTGTCAATTGCCAATGATAAATTTGTTGTTCCAGTCATTTTGGCAATAATTATAATACTCTCCTTGGTTTCAAAATCTGATTTTTGGGCTCGAACATAATAGGTTTTTCCACATTCGACATCAAAATTGTATTGCCCTTTATCGTCGGCTATATTTTCTTTGATTAATTGGAAGTTTTCGTCAAACAAGCTCACTTTAACATTAGCTAATGCTGCCCCATCTTCTTGGTCTGTTATAATTCCTGCTAATTTTTGTTCGCAAGCCAGTTTGCGGGTTTCTGTAAATTTATAAATATCGTCAAAACCTTTTCCTCCATCTCTATTGGAAGTAAAAAATCCATTGCGGATTTTGCTGTCAATCATAAAGGCGAAATCATCTTGAGGCCCGTTTATTGGTGAACCCACATTTTTAACTTCTTTAAAAATGTTGTTTTTTTCTATTTTGGAGACATAAATATCCAACCCTCCCAATCCAGGATGTCCATCGCTGGCAAAATACAATTCGTTGTCATCTGATATAAAGGGAAAGGTTTCCCTGCCTTCAGTATTGATTTTGGCGCCAAGATTTTTTGGTGTTCCAAAACTTCCATCTTCATTTATTGCTACTTCAAACAAATCTGATTGTCCTATTGTTCCTGGCATATCCGATGCAAAATATAATGTTTTGTCATCTGGACTAAGAATAGGATGCGCAGTGCTGTATTGGTTGCTATTAAAAGACAACTCAGTCACATCGCTCCACTTGCCATTTTTTAATGTGGATTTATATAATTTTAAAAGCATTGCTTTTTTACTGTCTTCCCCTTTTTTTCCATCCAAATAATTATTTCTGGTAAAATACATCGTTTTTCCATCTCTAGTAAAAACAGGAGTTGATTCGTGAAATTTTGAATTTATCTTGTTGCCAAAGAGTATTGATTCACTAAGACTTCCGTTTGGTAATACTTCGGATTCATATAAATTTAAAAAAGATTGGTTGGTTTGCTTGAAAATTTTATTTGAAACTCCTTTAACCTCCTTTGAAGAAGCAAATATCAGTTTATTTTGAAAAAAAACACTTCCAAAATCCGAATACTCTGAGTTGATTCCTGCATCGGTAATATCAAAACGCCCTGAATTGGAATTGATTTCTTCGAGATAGTTTTTATTGCTTTCGAATAATTGAGCTCTTCTCTCGTTACCTGATTTCACATTAAATTGTTCCAACATTTTATTGGCAGTGACATAATCCCCAATAGATTTTAAGGCTTGAGAATACCTGAAAAAATATTCTGGTTCTTGGTCTTGGTTCATTGCAAAGAGTTCACCATACCATTTTGCTGCTTCTACCAATTCTGCATTGAAATAGTAGGCGTTGCCTAGTTTTTGGAACATTTTTTCGTTTTTATACCCTTTCTCGGCCACACGCTCATATATTTTTATGGCATCAACATAAGCATAGGCATTATATTGTTTATCAGCTTTTGCAATTTCCGTTTTTTGCGAATATGCTTGAATAAAAATGAGGCTTAATAGCGTACTGTAAAAAAAAGTTTGAATTTTCATAGTTGATAGTATTAGAAGAACCTAGGAGAAACTATTCTTTCATATTTATTAAAAAATTCATAACGCAAGAATATTTCGTGCGTACCTGAATTGTAGTTTGCCAGTTTTGTGGTTTCTAAATCATATCCATAACCTATAAACCAAGAATCAGACACCTGGAAGCCAACCAAAGCACTCATTGCAGCACTCCATCTATAAGCAAGTCCAGCGGTGAATTTTTCATTTACCAAAAAATTTGCTGAAATATCTAACTGCAATGGTGCACCCTGAACCATTTTAGCAAGAATTGATGGTTTAAATTGAACACTATCGCTCAGGTCAAACACCTGGCCTGCAATAAAATAATAATGAATTTTTTCCTTGGTAACATGACTATTAGCCCCTGTGCTTGCATATTTATCGAAATGTGTAGTTTCCAATAAGTTTGGTGCTGATAATCCAAAATATCCTTTATCAGAATACAAATAAAATCCTGCCCCTATGTTTGGCGAAAACTTATTGTCAACATTAATGTCAAAAACGTAGTCGTTTTTATCGTGCTGGTTTAATTTTGAAAAATCAATATTAAGTAAATTAGCACTAGCTTTTAACCCAAAAGCTAGCTTATAAGTGTCTGATGTATAAAGCGTATAGGAGAAATCTATTGCAATATTATTTTCATCCGAAGGTCCTATTTTGTCATTTATTATAGACAATCCTAAACCTACATTGCTTCCGGTAACAGGAGCGTTTATAGACACCGTGTTTGTAGTTGGTGCTCCATCGAGTCCTACCCATTGTGTTCGGTGTAATGCAAAAATACTCATCACATCTCTAGAACCTGCATAGGCAGGATTTATGTTAATGGTGTTGTACATATATTGTGTAAACTGAGCATCTTGCTGGGCATAACTGGTACTTATAGAAAGTATTAAAACCAATATAATTAAATTTGTTTTCATCTGTTTCGGTTTTTAATCCTGAGGGTTTATAGAACCCTCAGGAATTAGTTTATCTATTTTCTATTAATGTATAAGTAACCTGCTTTTTGATGTCCATTTGCATTACCATCTTTGTATTTGAATACATAATAGTAGGTTCCTTCTGGTAATTCTTCAAATTGATTGACTGTTACTCGTCCTTCTGACACCCCTCTAAATGCCCTGTCCGCATTGTTGTAATGATCTCTTTCGAATACCAAAACTCCCCAGCGATTGAATACTTCTACACTATTATCCGGATAACATTCCAGACCTCTGATATAGAAGACATCATTATCACCATCACCATTAGGTGATACTGCATTAAAGACTTCGATAACACAACCTGTGATAGACAATACCGTTGGATTATCGTTACTGATATCCAAATCATCTGATTTGTCCTGAACAAGGGTTCCACTCGGACTAGTTCCAACAACTGTTGCCTGATTTGTAACTATACCTAAGATAATATCCGCTTGTGTAAGTACATAAGTTGCTTTAAATGTAAAGCTGTCAGATTGTCCCACACCTAAAGATATTGGGCCTCCGGTAACCATAATTCCAAGTAAATTATTTGGAATTAAAATATTGGTAAGAGTAACATTTCCAGTATTGGTTATAGTAAAACTATAGCTAACTGTTTCGCCGGCTTGCGCAAAACCATCCCCATTGTTATCATCGAATACAGCTGTTGTAATCACGGCAATACTCGGAGATTGAGATAGTTTAAATATTGTTGGATTGTCATTTCCATCATTTGGATTGCCATTATCAGAAACATCGGATATTCTTTTACCATTAGGATCGAAACCTGAAGCTGTTGCGGTATTAATTACATTTCCAGCATCTATATCAGATTGAGAAATAGTGTACGTTCTTGTTAAGGTAGTAACCGCACTCACATCTAACATGCCTGGTATTGATATTGGCGTTGCAGATAGTAATGAATCAGCAATTTCAATAGTATTCAAAGGCACATTGCCGGTATTAGTTATTGTAAACGTATAAGTGATTATACTACCTACCGCTTCAGTTCCTGTTAAAGATGCAGTTTTAATTAATATTATTGATGGCGCAGCAATATCATCTTCAGCTATTGTTACAGTCGCTGTATTTGAAGTGTTTAACGCAACCACAGTATCGGTTCCTGTCAAGGTCACGATTACTGTTTCTCCACCAGTTTCTACAATAACGTCGTCTATCACTGACACGTTTATTATAGCCGTGGTGCTTCCTGCTGGTATTATTACACTTCCTATTAATACTGCATAATCTGCATCTGCTGTGGCGGTACCCGCTACTGTATATGTTATCGTAGTAGCTACTGATACAGGATTACTCAACGTTAAGGTAAACAAGCCGTCGGTTCCTGGCTCGCTTGCTTGGGTAGTGGCTGCAATGCTCACTGTTGATGCATCATTGTCAAGTATAGTCAATGTCGCTTCATTTATTGATCCAACTGTCACTGTGGTATTTGTTCCTATTAAGGATACGATCACAGTTTCTCCTGAGGTCTCTACAATAATATCATCTATCACTGTGACTGGTATCGTAGCTGTTGTAGCACCAGCTGCTATCGTTACGGTACCGGTTAAGGCAGTGTAATCTGTAGCTGCTGTTGCGGTACCTCCTACGGTATACGTTACGGTAGTGGCTACGGATAATGGGTTACTTAAGATTAATGTAAATAAGCCATTAAAGATTGGCTCGCCTGCCTGTGTTGTTGCTGTAATACTTACTTCCGAGCCATCATTGTCAGCTACCGTTACGGTCGCTGCATCATTGTTGGTATCGACTGTAACTGCTGTATTAGTGCCTGTTAAGGTGATAATTAAGGTTTCTCCTGAGGTCTCTACAATTGTATCATCATTCACTGTTACCGCTATCGTGGCGGTGGTAGCGCCTGCGGCTATCGTTACGGTACCGGTTAAGACTACGTAATCGTTCGCTGCAGTGGCGGTGCCCGATACAGTGTAGCTCACGGTGGTGGCTACACTCACTGGGTTAGTCAAGGTTAAAGTGAACAAGCCATTGGTGGCTGGCTCACTCGCTTGAGTCGTTGCTGCAATACTTACTACTGAAGCATCATCGTCAGCTATCGTTACGGTTGCTGCTGATGCGCCTACCGTTACCGCTGTATTAGTGCCTGTTAAAGTTACTAGTACAGTTTCTCCTGAGGTCTCTACTATACTGTCATCTGCTACACTTACCGCTATGGTAGCTGTGGTAACGCCTGCAGCTATCGTTACGATACCGGTTAAGGCTACGTAATCGTTCGTTGCGGTGGCGGTGCCTCCTATTGTGTACGTCACTATGGTGGCTACGGATACTGCATTGGTCAAACTGATGGTGAACAATCCATTTGTTGCTGGCTCACTCGCTTGAGTCGTTGCTACAATACTTACTACTGAAGCGTCATTGTCAGCTATCGTTACGGTCGCTACATCATTGTTGGTATCGATTGTAACTGCCGTATTGGTCCCTGTTAAGGTCACAATAACAGTTTCTCCTGAGGTCTCTACGATAGTATCATCAATAACCGTTACCGGGATGGTGATGCTGGTGGTATTGGCTGGGATAACTACGGTACCGGTTAAGGCTACGTAATCATTCGTTGCTGTGGCGGTGCCTGATACAGTGTAGGTCACTGTGGTGGCTACGGATACTGCATTGGTCAAACTGATGGTGAACAATCCATTGAAGTTCGGTTCGCCTGCTTGTGTTGTTGCCGCAATGCTTACTACTGAAGTGTCATCGTCTGCAATGGTTACGGTCGCTGCATCATTGTTGGTATCGATTGTCACTGCTGTATTGGTTCCTGTTAAGGTCACAATAACAGTTTCTCCTGAGGTCTCTACGATAGTATCATCATTCACCGTTACCGGGATGGTGATGCTGGTGGTATTGGCTGGGATAACTACTGTACCGGTTAAGGCGGTGTAATCATTCGTGGCAGTGGCGGTGCCCGATACAGTGTAGGTCACTGTGGTGGCTACGGATACTGCATTGGTCAAACTGATGGTGAACAATCCATTACTGCTTGGTTCACTCGCTTGTGTCGTTGCTGCAATACTTACTACTGAAGCGTCATTGTCAGCTATCGTTACGGTCGCTACTGTTGTGCCTAAGGTTACCGCTGTGTTGGTTCCCGTTAAGGTCACAATAACAGTCTCTCCTGAGGTCTCTACTATACTGTCATCTGCTACGGTTACCGCTATGGTGGCGGTGGTAGCGCCTGCAGCTATCGTTACGGTACCGGTTAAGGCTACGTAATCGTTCGTTGCGGTGGCGGTGCCTGATACTGTGTATGTCACTGTGGTGGCTACGGATACCGGATTGGTTAAGCTTAAAGTGAACAATCCATTACTGTTTGGCTCACTCGCTTGGGTGGTCGCTGCAATGCTTACTACCGATACATCATTGTCGGATATCGTTACGGTCGCTACATCATTGTTGGTATCGATTGTAACTGCTGTATTGGTCCCTGTTAAGTTTACAATCACAGTCTCTCCTGCTATCTCTACGATAGTATCATCATTCACTGCTACCGGGATGGTGATGCTGGTGGTATTGGCTGGAATCACTACGGTACCGGTTAAGGCTACGTAATCATTTGTAGCAGTGGCGGTGCCCGATACTGTATAACTTACTGTGGTGGATACGGATACCGGATTACTCAACGTTAAAGTAAACAATCCATTGAAGTTCGGTTCGCCTGCTTGTGTTGTTGCTGCAATGCTTACTACTGAAGTGTCATCGTCTGCAATGGTTACGGTCGCTGCATCATTGTTGGTATCGATTGT